>NZ_JBDGLR010000001.1:0-670665 GCF_057655755.1 Lysobacter sp. Soil_N_51
AGTAAACCGTTGCCTTGTCATTCAACACCTCCGGGATGACCCCATTGTCGGGTGTCTGTGAAAGGCGGGGCAGTCCAGAGTGCAATTTCGCTACTGAAAAATTGCACTCTGACCCCTGTTTTTGACCCTCCGACTCTAAATCGCGAAACGAAACCTGCCTGTCCGATACGGCAAAAACGCTCAGCAATGCACAGGTCTCGAAATAGCCGTAATGCGCAATATTCTAAATGACCAAACCGCACTCCGCCTCCTACTCCCCTGTCTTTTTCTGTTCTGCGGAGGCGCGCACGACAGCAAGGCACTTGCTCGTGTCAGCGCAACTGTACGACATGGCCTACACGCACGAAAAGCGCCGCAAAGGCAGAAATAGAGGTCAAAATCCAATACTCTCAATAACTAAATTGCGCTCCAACCCCGCTCCTACCTCAAATATTTTTTTAGAACTATAGAATTTTGCAGCTCAATAGTAAAAACCCTCAAAAGAAATAAAACCTTATCCTTTGCCTCTATCAGAAATTTCTCCGATATTTCTTCAAACATTCCATGAGCTATCTTATTCCTAGTACTAACTAAGCTCCTGTCAATAAAATTTCTATTAATTTCGAAATCATCACCAAGCGCGACCCCGACATTAAAACATATATTGTCCATCACTTTTGATGACAAATTTGACTCAGTTTGTATTTCAAAGCTCGACGGCTTCTGGTACCGATCAAATTGATTGAATAAAAGAAAATCAACAACCTGAGCATATACATGAAGCTGCCCAGACGCCGCAGCTTGCTGAATTGAAGATGCACACGAAATAGTTATGAAATTAGATCGAAGCTCACTATAGCTATGACGTTGTCGCGCTACATATTCCAAGTAATAGGACGCGCATCTTTTCACCCCACCTTCCCAATGAGCATAGATCAATGGGAATGCGGCTCGCGACAAATTTCCAGAGAATGTGTCCCGAGCGTCTCGTACAGCAGCGCACACGTTTGCCATTTCCTTAGTGCGCCAAGCAACCTCACCATCTATAGCATCAAGAACTTCCTGCGAGGTTCTCAACTTCATACACGAAAGGCCCCCTTACCCAGCACAAGCGTTTCCGCCAAACGCGCCGATGCACGCTTACCAACACTTGTTACTAGCTCAGCACTATCCCTCCAAATTTGAACATGACGGGCTTTAACTTCTCCTGCAGTCCCCACATCTATGCCATTAGCGATATTGGCACCAAGACCGAGTGCAAAAACTTCATACGCAGCTAGCAAAAAAGGGCCGACGCTGCGGTCTTCATCCACTCGAAGGCGTCGAAATGCATTCTCGCCGAGAGCGTCATTAAGAAGTTCAAAGGTACGCCTGAATGCCCTTTGCTCCGCCGCTCTGTCGTACGTTGCATCTTTTGCGAACTCAAGCACCCGGTCGGTCAGATAATTATGCAAATCATTAATGGGCCGAACATCTGCAGCATTTAGATTCTTGAGAACTAGGTATCTAACTACCAGCTCCAGATCATACTGCTCAGTTTTCTGACGCTCAGTTAGAGGCACGACCGCACTAAAATTTTGCTCATTTGCCAGTTCTGTCAGCCATTCGTAAAACCCACCACCGGCCATCAACAGCAAACAATTACGAACTTCTTGTTCAGTCGCGACGGTCCCTCCTGTGTTCAGCCTATCAAATAGCTCAAATTTTCCATCCTTGTGACTTTTTGAGGCAAGAACGATATTTATATCGACGCGCGCCCTTCTTATTTGTAGCTTCACCTCAGCCGGAAGCTCAGTCTTCCCTGGATTCTTAGTCGCGTCCCAGACCATACCCTCAAGATCAGGGAGATACTTTGTAGCAGTCAACACTAAAGGCGGCTTTACCGCCCCATCCCGCCCCTTTAATTCCCCAAAAAGCTCAAGCAAAGTTGAAATTCTTTGAAGACCGTCAATCAATTCCCATTTAGCATCTGGCTTCTGAGACACGAATACTGGTGGAATAGGAAGTCCAAGCAACAATGACTCGATCAATCGTGATTTTTGAAAGTCAGTCCAGCGAAAGAAGCGCTGAAAATCCGGATGAACATCTATTTCGCCATCTTTATACAATGAAAGCAGCTCACCGATTGACATTGAATACCGGTCGGTAGCTATCTGTTTTGCTGCTTCAGAAATTTGATCTTCGATTGCCATCACTACCATCCGCAATAGTTATTTAGAGAAAATTTAATATAAAAATTTACAGCCAACATAATACCTAGTCACTCTTATTTTCAGGCGAAATTCCCAAAATACTTCTCACGTCAGAAACAGAGTTTTTGATGGCGCCTAACTGCCCATCAACTGGCATGGATGGAGCAACTCGATTCTTTGTTTCCAGGACTGCCTGCGTATTTATTTCAATTCTATCCAGATAAGAGGCTGTTAAATTGGTATCTCTTGAGCTAAGCATCTTCCCACTTTCTAACGTAGTAGCTATTGTTTTGTCGGCGATTTTTTGTTTGGCCCCAACCAAGTGCTCAAACGCAAGCACACTCAGGAAAACGGCAACTGATAAGAATGCCGTCAAGACCAACTGTCCTTTCCGCTCAGATTCGCCAGTCGAAGAATCCAGAGAGCGATCCACTGAGTCTATCAAGTCTAGAATTTCTCTCTCAACTTGCACTCCAGTTTTTGTAAAATCACTTTTGCCCATTGGATCCCCCCGCCCCATGCGAAATAGCCTTAAGGGATGAAAGCTCAAGCTGGAGCTGAGATGCCTGCTCCGCTGCAAAAGTTAACTGCTTAAGACCATCCGAAATACCCCTCTGCTCCATGATCTCGCGCGCGTACTCCACGCCTCGCGCCGTGTTAGTTTTTTCACGCTCTAAAATATGCACGGAATCTTCTGCCGTAAGTTCGCGCTGAATTGAGCGACCACTTTCCTCCATCTGCTCGCTGACCGCCGACAGCACCGTTACTACGTTATTGGTATGATACCGGTATCTTTCTACGAGCCGCTCTTTGACACGCGGATCGTCCACAGCCTCAATAGCGCCAAACAATTCTTTAGCACTGGACGCGGTATTTTTAACAGCCTCTCTTGCAACTTTTGCCAGACGATCAATTGTATGCAACTCGTGCTCGATCCCTCTTATACGTTGAAATTCACTCATGCTGCCGCGAAGATTTTCTAGCTTAGCCGAAATCATTCGATGGGTTTTTCTCTGCCTGCGGCTAGCAATCATGAACCCAGCTACTGCAGGCAATAAAGTAAACATTGTTCGCAAGACAGCAATAATTATTGATGAGCCATCGCCACTTGAAGGCAACCAACGATCAACCGCGAACCAGCCGAAGGCGCTGAGCGTAGCCGCTATACCAATCGCAATGTAGCCCCCTTTATCACCAGATGAATCATCCACTCGAATAACCATACCCCCCCCTTTTTGTATCAACGCGTCGTATGAGTAAATTGCCGGACCCTATCTAGCTCCATCCAGATGGCGCACATCAAGTTATAACTCGTTGCAAGCACCCCCTAGACTTACAAATGCCCCCCCAAAATAGCTTCCTCGCTGGGCTCCGCAGTATCTTAACGAAAAGAAATATACGCGTAGCAAGCGCGTCGTGCATACGTAAAACACAAACGAAAGCGGCCACGAGCAAAATTCTTTCAGCTACTCGTGGTCATTCGGAGAAACATCATCAGAGATGATTAAGGCAAGTGCTAACGCAAAAGCGGGGAAAGCGGCTTTTGTGAAAGGCCCGTACTTTCTTGCGTAGGCATCTCAAAGTGTCGCGCTTGCTACTGGGTGCGCTCAACCGCCAGAGTCTGATTCAATACTGGCAGCCGATCATACGAAGCCTCAACCGGCGTCATCGCCGCTTGGTCAGTCGATAGATACACGCCAATACGCCGTATCCTCACGAAGACGCTCTCGCTTGGCTTGAGGCCGGCGCTGCCCCTTGCTCAGCACGATATGATCGATCCCCGACAGGCCCCGCGCTTTCGCCAGGAAAGTCAAGCTGGCGGCGAGGCGTTCGCTGTTCGCGTCGCGCGCTCGCTCTAGGGACGCATCAAGTAGGGAGACACCTTCGTGGTTTCGTAAGTAGAGCGCGTGGTTGTGTGAGTGCGCATAGATCCGCTAGTGCGAGTTGCGCCGGCTCGGCAGATTGAGCGAACGGAATTACGCATAAAGCAAAAACCCAGCCAAAAAAGTAGGGCCATTCGTTAATCGATTCGGTGCGTTAACGAACCGGTTTCGCCCTACCCCCGCCAATTGGCATGCGTCCGCCAAAACTCAACGCTGCGCAGATAAGCCTCCCGATCCAAACCCACCCCCGACCCGCCCTCTTCCACCCCAAGCGCATTACGCATCATCGTAATCGGCGCCATCGGTGTCTCGACCGGCTCGGCGGTGTACATGCAGCCGACCACGCCCCAGTCGGCGGTGGTGTCGGTGCCCTCTTTCGCCAATTGTTCGCGGCTGTAGAGGATGACGATGAGGTAGTCGGCCACGGGCGGGTCGAGGCCTTCGAACCAGCGCACCAGCACGGGCAGTTCGTCCTTGGTGCGCGCCTCGTAGTCGGTGCGCAGCAGGTGGCGGTTGGCGTCGGTGATCGGCGCGGTCAGGCAGCGGGTGCTGGTCCAGTTGCGGTGGACGTGCAGTTTGCAGAACGGGGCGTAGCCGTCGAGGACGGTCAGCGGCGGGACGCCGTTGAGGTGGCGCTCGAATTGCTCGGGCGTGATGTCCTGGATGGTGTTGCGGCGCGGTTCGCGCGGGAACAGCCGGGCGCGGGCGAAGTCGGTGAGGATGATGGTCATGGGGGGATTATCGGGTAGCGCCAGGCGGGGCGTCTGGGGTGGGTCGTGTGATTTTTAGGCGAGCTGGGCTTCCATCCGTAGATGAGTTCCTGTGGCGGCTGCCTTTCGGGGTTGCGCCGGCGGTTGCGGGGGCGTGGTCGCGGCTTGCGCCGCTCCTACAGTCGGGTACGGGGCTCTGTCGTGATTGCAATAAAAAGGCCCGCGGGTGCGGGCCTGTTTATTTAACGGTTGCGGGGTTGGTTACATGTTGCGGCGGTATTCGCCACCCACGTCGTACAGCGCGTGGCTGATCTGGCCCAGGCTGTGGGTCTTCACTGCTTCCATCAAGGACGCGAACACGTTCTTGCGGTCGCGCGCGGCGGCCTGCAGGCTGCGCAGGCCTTCGGCGGCGTAGTCGTTGCGGCCCTGCTGGTACGACAGCACGTTGTCGATCTGCTGGCCCTTTTCTTCCGGCGTGGAGCGGATCAGTTCGATCTCGGTGACGATGTCGCCACCGTGGTCCTTCGGCAGGAAGGTGTTAACGCCGACCAGCGGCAGGCTGCCGTCGTGCTTCTTGTGTTCGTAGTAGAGGCTTTCTTCCTGGATCTTGCCGCGCTGGTACATGGTGTCCATGGCGCCGAGCACGCCGCCGCGCTCGCTGATGGCTTCGAATTCCTTGTACACGGCTTCTTCGACGATGTCGGTGAGGTAGTCGACGGCGAAGCTGCCCTGCCAGGGGTTTTCGTTGAAGTTGAGGCCCAGTTCCTTGTTGATGATCATCTGGATCGCGACCGCGCGGCGCACGCTTTCCTCGGTCGGGGTGGTGATGGCTTCGTCGTAGGCGTTGGTGTGCAGGCTGTTGCAGTTGTCGAACAGCGCGTACAGGGCCTGCAAGGTGGTGCGGATGTCGTTGAACTGGATTTCCTGCGCGTGCAGGGAACGGCCGCTGGTCTGGATGTGGTACTTCATCATCTGGCTGCGCGGGTCGGCGCCGTAGCGCTCGCGCATGGCGCGGGCCCAGATGCGGCGGGCGACGCGGCCGATGACGGTGTATTCCGGGTCCATGCCGTTGCTGAAGAAGAACGACAGGTTGGGCGCGAAGTCGTCGATCTTCATCCCGCGGGCGAGGTAGTACTCGACGATGGTGAAGCCGTTCGACAGGGTGAAGGCGAGCTGGCTGATCGGGTTGGCGCCGGCTTCGGCGATGTGGTAACCGCTGATCGACACCGAGTAGAAGTTGCGGACGTTCTTGTCGACGAAGTACTGCTGGATGTCGCCCATCATGCGCAGGGCGAATTCGGTGCTGAAGATGCAGGTGTTCTGGGCCTGGTCTTCTTTCAGGATGTCGGCCTGGACGGTGCCGCGCACGGTGGCGAGGGTCTTGTCCTTGATGCGCTGATAGGTTTCGGCGTCGACGACCTGGTCGCCGGTGATGCCGAGCAGACCCAGGCCGAGGCCGTCGTTGGTTTCGGGCAGCAGGCCACTGTATTGCGGGCGTTTGCGATCCTTGAAGATGGCTTCGATCTTGTCGTGGGCGGCGTCCCAGCGGGCGCCGTCTTCGCGCAGGTATTTCTCGACTTGCTGGTCGATGGCGGTGTTCATGAACATCGCCAGCAGCATCGGCGCGGGGCCGTTAATGGTCATCGACACGGACGTGGTCGGCGCGCACAGGTCGAAGCCGGAGTACAGCTTCTTCATGTCGTCCAGGGACGCGATGTTGACGCCGGAGTTGCCGATCTTGCCGAAGATGTCCGGGCGCACGGCGGGGTCTTCGCCGTACAGGGTGACACTGTCGAACGCGGTCGACAGGCGCGCGGCGGGTTGGCCGACGCTGAGGTAATGGAAGCGGCGGTTGGTGCGCTCGGGCGTACCTTCGCCGGCGAACATGCGGATGGGGTCTTCGCCAGTGCGACGGTAGGGGTACACGCCGCCGGTGTAGGGGTAGTAGCCGGGCAGGTTTTCTTTTTGCAGGAAGGTCAGCAGTTCGCCCCAGCTCTTGTAGGTGGGCGCGGCGATCTTCGGGATTTTCTGGTGGCTCAGGGAGTCGCGGTAGTTTTCTACGCGGATGGCTTTGCCGCGGACTTCGTATTCGGTGATGTCGTCGGTGATGGATTTCAGGCGGGCGGGCCAGTCGCGCAGGAGTTTCAGGGCTTCGGACGAGAGGGTCTGGACGGCGTCGTTGTAGCGCTGGCGCAGGGTTAGCAGGGTGCGGTCTGCGGCGATCGGGCTGCCCTCACCCGCGCCTTCGGCGCGACCTCTCCCGCTTGCGGGAGAGGTATTCGACGCAGCTGGGGTATTCGACGCGGCTCCTGCTCCCTCTCCCGCTTGCGGGAGAGGGCTGGGGTGAGGGTGCGAGGGCAACAGCGCATCGGCGGCGAACAGGTCCAGCGCCTTCGGCAACTCCGGATCGTTCAGGTCGTGCAGCGATTGCCAGTAGGACTGCGCGCGATCAGCCACTTCCGACTGGCTTTCGATCTGGCGATTGATCGACCTGCCCTGCTCCGCAATCTCGGCCAGATACCGCACACGCGCGCCAGGAATCAGCACGGTCGCGCGCGGCTCCTTTAACGAAGTATCGACTTCAGGCGTCCACTTCTCGGCCGGCAGCGACAGCTTCTCGCGCAGCAACCGGCACAGGTTGACGAACATCCAGCTGATGCCGGGGTCGTTGAACTGGCTGGCGATGGTCGGGTAGACCGGCACGTCTTCGTCGGGCGTGGCGAAGGCGACGCGGTTGCGCTTCCACTGCTTGCGCACGTCGCGCAGGGCGTCTTCGGCGCCGCGCTTGTCGAACTTATTGAGCACGACCAGTTCGGCGTAGTCGAGCATGTCGATCTTTTCCAGCTGGCTCGGCGCGCCGAAGTCGCTGGTCATGACGTACATGGGGAAGTCGACGAGGTCGACGATTTCCGAATCGCTCTGGCCGATGCCGGCGGTTTCGACGATCACCAGGTCGTAGCCCAGGCCGCGCAGGAAGCCGATGCAGTCCTTGAGCACGGTGTTGGTCGCCGAGTGCTGGCGGCGGGTGGCCATCGAGCGCATGTACACGCGCGGGCTGCGCAGCGAGTTCATGCGGATGCGGTCGCCGAGCAAGGCGCCGCCGGTGCGGCGACGGGTCGGGTCGACCGAGATCACCGCCATGCGCATGTCGGGGAAGTTGGCGAGGAAGCGGTTGAGCAGTTCGTCGGTGACCGAGGACTTGCCGGCGCCGCCCGTGCCGGTGATGCCGACCACCGGGGTCTTGCCGCCGGCGAGCTGCCATTGCTTGCGCAGGTGCGCGAGTTGGCTTTCGTCGAGCAGGCCTTCTTCGATCGCCGAAAGCATCTTGCCGATGGTGATTTCGTCGTCGATCGCGGCCGGCTTGTCGGGCGTGGTGTCGGCCTGGCGGCCTTCGCTGGCGCGGCGCACGACGTCTTCGATCATCGCCACCAGGCCCATGTGCATGCCGTCGTTGGGATGGTAGATGCGCTCGACGCCGTAGGCCTGCAGTTCGCGGATTTCCTCGGGCGTGATGGTGCCGCCTCCGCCGCCGAACACGCGGATGTGGCCGGCGCCGCGTTCGCGCAGCATGTCGACCATGTACTTGAAGTATTCGACGTGGCCGCCCTGGTAGCTGGACAGGGCGATGCCGTCGGCGTCTTCCTGCAAGGCGGCGCGCACGACGTCCTCGACCGAGCGGTTGTGGCCGAGGTGGACGACTTCGGCGCCCTGACCCTGGATCAGGCGACGCATGATGTTGATCGCGGCGTCGTGGCCGTCGAACAGGCTGGCGGCGGTGACGAAGCGCAACGGGGTGGCGTCGGCCTGGGCGGCGGGAAGGTTGGCTGCAGTCGTGCTCATGGCGGTCTCGATACGCAGTACGGGCTGTGCGTATTGTAGCTCCGTGAAGCAGGCACGGTTTGGCGGGTGGCCGTGCGGTGCAGGATGGGCGGCTGCGCTACGGCAGGTGGGGTGGCGGCGTCAATGGGGTTTGGGGTGGCGGGGGTTGGTGGAAGCGTGGCGGGGTTGGCGGTGATGGGGGTCGGTGCTTGCGCTGCTGCGTTCGCGGTTGGTGGGTTGGACGCTTTGGTCGCCTTTGGTGGCTTGGCCGCTTTGATCGCAGGTGGGTGCATTTAGTGATTGGCTTCGGCTCTGACGCGACAGGGGTTGGCCGCCCGCATCTCCCAAGTCGTCATTCCCGCGAACGCGGGCTCCGCTTTACTTCGGCGTAGCCGAATATCCAGTGACTTCAAACGTGCCCACAAGGAAGGCCTGAAGATCCCCGTAGTCAAAGGCGGTATTGACGCAGGCCGAACTTGTTTGCGTCGCTGTCGATGGGGCGCGAAAGTCACTGGATTCCCGCGTTCGCGGGAATGACGACTGGGAGGTTTCACTATGGCCTCGCTACCTCAATCCATGCAGCCGGCCTTCAGCAATCTGGCGTGGTCATGAACGCGTCCAGCGCCCGCGTCAACAGAGTTGCGGCCACGACGTTGCCATCGACACAGGCGGGTGGCCGCCGAGTCGAGGAGAAGGGTCATGGCAATGCGTCCTTTGGTGTTGGCGGCGATCATCGGTGTGGCGGCCGCGGCGGGTGTGCATGCGCCCGAAGCGCAGGCGCGTACGTACGTAGGCGTGGATGTGCGGGTGGCGCCGCCACCGCCGCGCTACGAGCGCGTGCGGGTGCGTCCGGGCTATGTGTGGACGCCGGGGCATTGGCGCTGGGACGGCCGGCGTTACTACTGGATCGGCGGTAATTACGTACCGGCGCGCCGCGGGTATGTGTATGTCGCGCCACGCTGGAACCCACACGGGCCGGCGTGGCGGTTCAATGAGGGGCATTGGCGGCGGCGTTGAGGTTGGGACGATTGCGGTTGGGCTGAGTGGGGTGGGCTGAGGCTATGTGCGATGAGGTGGCGATCTAAGGGATGTCGCGGCCAACAGCGGTGACCTCGGCCCTGCCCGCTTCGCTTCGACTCTGATTTCGAAGTCCCGCGCTCTTCGCGAAAGCGGCTGTTCCCCGCTTAAAAAAGAGAGGCCAAGGGGGGATTTGCTTTTGGCGCTTTGGCGTGGAAAGCAAATCCCCCGGCGCAGTCAAAGTCGCTGGACTTCGGACTTGCGCAGGCGCCGCGCCCCCTTTTTCAAAGTGGGCGATCGTTTGCGTTACGGACGTTCGCGCTGTGGGCGTTTGCGCTGCAGACGTCTGTGTTGGGATGTTTGTCTTTGGGCGTTTGTGTCGACACGTTAACGTTCGCGACGTTCGTGAATGTTTGTGTTGGAGGCGTTTGTGCTGGGAGCACGATCAACGCGGCTCCCGCCAAGCGGCCGATCTCCAAAAGTCGTCGGCCGCTCAAAGCCGGCGCAAGCCACCGCGACCCTCGACGCCACTCGGCGAACCTCGGCAACACCCCTTTGGATCGTGGCAACCGCCCATCCCGGCAAAGCCGCCGATGCCGCGCGCGGCCGCCGCGACACGCATACCTAGCCGTATTGCCCGATTGCTTTAGACTAGCGCCCCTGCGACGGGCAGCACGGCGCCGCCGCACAGGCGAATTCATTTCTTTTC
Organism: Lysobacter sp. Soil_N_51; assembly: GCF_057655755.1. NCBI lineage: Bacteria > Pseudomonadati > Pseudomonadota > Gammaproteobacteria > Lysobacterales > Lysobacteraceae > Lysobacter > Lysobacter sp. Soil_N_51. The sequence continues at coordinate 10,310 of NZ_JBDGLR010000001.1, forward strand.
AACGACTTAACCACACCCAGGCGTGACGCGCAGGCGGAAAATCCCGCGCAATCCCGCCCGGTCCGGAGCACCCGATGATTTTCGAAACCCTCGACACCTTCGGCCATGAGCAGGTCGTCTTCTGCCATAACAAGGACGCCGGCCTGAAGGCCATCATCGCGATCCACAACACCGTGCTCGGCCCGGCGCTGGGCGGCCTGCGCATGTGGCCGTACAAGACCGAGCAGGACGCGCTCAATGATGTGCTGCGCCTGAGCCGCGGCATGACCTACAAGAACGCGGTCGCCGGCCTGAACATCGGCGGCGGCAAGGCGGTGATCATCGGCGATCCGTCGGCCGACAAGTCCGAGGCGCTGTTCCGCGCGTTCGGCAAGTTCGTCGATTCGCTGGGCGGCCGCTACATCACCGCCGAGGACGTCGGCATCGACGTCAACGACATGGAATACGTGTACCGCGAGACCGAGTACGTCACCGGCGTGCATCAGGTCCACGGCGGTTCGGGCGATCCCTCGCCGTTCACCGCCTACGGCACCCTGCAGGGTCTGATGGCGGCGCTGAACAAGCGTTTCGGCGACGAGGAAGTCGGCAAGTACAGTTACGCCGTGCAGGGCCTGGGCCATGTCGGCATGGAATTCGTGAAGCTGCTCAAGGAGCGCGGCGCGAAGATCTTCGTCACCGACATCAACAAGGGCCTGGTCGACAAGGCCGTGTCCGAGTACGGCGCCGAAGCGGTCGGCCTGGACGAGATCTACGACGTCAACGCCGACGTGTACTCGCCGTGCGCGCTGGGCGGCACCGTCAACGAGCAGACCTTGCCGCGCTTGAAGGCCAAGATCATCTGCGGCGCGGCCAACAACCAGCTGGCCAACAACGCCATCGGCGACGAAGTGGCCAAGCGCGGCATCCTGTACGCGCCGGACTACGCGGTGAATGCGGGCGGCGTGATGAACGTGGCGCTGGAACTCGACGGCTACAACCGTGAGCGCGCCATGCGCATGATGCGCACGATCTACCACAACCTCGGCCGCATCTTCGAGATCGCCGAGCGCGACAGCATCCCGACCTACACCGCGGCCGATCGTCTGGCCGAAGAGCGCATCACCGCGATCGGCAAGCTCAAGCTGCCAATGGGCCGTTCGGCCCCGAGCTTCCGCGGGCGAATCCGCGGCGGTCACTGAGTCACTTCGACGGGGCCATCGGCCCCGTCGTCGTATCCGGCGTAGGGTTTTCGCGCCGGTCTGCGTTGAAATGAATGCGCGGGAGCGCCGCGGCCCGCGCGCGGTAGTGCGATAAACGTCTCAATGTTGTGCAAACGTGAGGACATTCGACATGCGCAAACACGCACTCGCCACCTTCGTGGCACTGAATCTGGCGTTCGCCGCTTATGCAGCCGAGCCGGCTAAAAAAGCCGCACCGACCGCGCCGGCTCATCACGACGCGATCGATTACGAACATCAGGAACAGTGGCAGGCCGCGCACGACAAGTCGCAGTCGCCGATCGACATCGTTACCTCCAGCGCGGTCGACGCCGCCGACAACGAGCCGCGCGCGCTGCAGTTCGAGCACACCCGCGGCGCGGTGGATGCGGTCGAAGACAACGGCCACGCGGTGCAGGTCGACACTCACGCCACCGAGGCGACGATCCGCGGCCGCCATTTCACCCTGGCCCAGTTCCACTTCCACGCCGCCAGCGAGCACACCCTGGACGGCAAGCATTTCCCGCTCGAAGGCCATTTCGTGTTCAAGGCCCAGGACGGACGTCTGGCGGTGGTCGGGGTGATGTACGACACCGGCGCGGCCAATCCGGTCGCGCAAGAGGTGCTCGACGACCTCAAGCCGAAGAAGAAAAAAGCCAAGCCGGCCCAGCACGAGATCGATATCGAAGGCCTGCTGCCGAAATCGCGCGGCTACTACCACTACCTGGGCTCGCTTACGACCCCGCCTTTGACCGAAAATGTCGAGTGGTACGTGATGCCGGCGCCGGTGACCATGTCGAAGAAGCAGATCGACGCGTTCCTGAGCCACTACCGCCGCAACAACCGCAACATCCAACCGCTCAACGGGCGGCCGCTGATTCGTTACGAGGGCTGATATGCGCAGTTTTCCCCTGGGTGAAGAGATCGACGCGCTGCGCGATGCCGTGCGCCGTTTCGCCGACGCACAGATTGCTCCGCGCGCGGAGCAGATCGATCACGACAACGCGTTTCCGCAAGACCTGTGGCTCAAGCTGGGCGAGATGGGCCTGCTCGGCATGACCGTGCCGGGCGAATTCGGCGGCAGCGAAATGGGCTATCTGGCGCATCTGGTCGCGATGGAGGAAATCTCGCGCGCATCGGGTTCGGTCGGTCTGTCCTACGGCGCGCATTCCAACCTGTGCGTGTCCAACCTGTACGCCAACGGCAATCAGGCGCAGCGCGAAAAGTACCTGCCCAAGCTGTGCAGCGGCGAATGGAAGGGCGCGCTGGCGATGAGCGAACCCGGCGCGGGCTCGGACGTGGTCGGCTCGATGAGCTGCCGCGCCGAACTGCGCGACGGCGCGTGGGTCGCCAACGGCAACAAGATGTGGATCACCAACGGCCCCGAGGCCGACGTGCTGATCGTGTACATGCGCACCGCGGGCAAGGACGCCGGCAGCAAGTGCATGACCGCGTTCATCGTCGAAAAGGGCATGAAGGGGTTCAGCACGGCGCAGAAGCTCGACAAGCTGGGCATGCGCGGCTCCAACACCTGCGAACTGGTGTTCGAGGACTGCGAGATCCCGGCCGAGAACGTGCTCGGCGAGGTGCATCACGGGGTCAAGGTGCTGATGAGCGGCTTGAATACCGAGCGGCTGGTGCTGACCGGCGGCCCGATCGGGCTGATGCAGTCGGCGCTGGACATCGCCCTGCCCTATGTGCGCGAGCGCAAGCAGTTCGATGTCGCGATCGGCACCTTCAGCCTGATGCAAGGCAAGATCGCCGATATGTATACGGCGCTGCAGTCGAGCCGCGCGTTCGCGTACCAGGTCGGTCGCGATTTCGATGCCGGGCACAAGAGCCGGATCGATTCGGCCGCGTGCCTGTTGCATGCGTCCGATGCGGCGGTGCAGGTGGCGCTGGAGGCCATCCAGACTCTGGGTGGCAACGGCTATATCAATGAGTACCCGACCGGGCGGATTCTGCGCGACGCGAAGTTGTATGCGATCGGCGCGGGGACGAACGAGATTCGACGGATGTTGATCGGGCGGGAATTGTTCGACGGCAAGAGCTGAGGGTTCTTCGGCTTGGGTTGTCTGGAAACGCCGTCGCGGCTTCGCGGCGGCGTTTTTGGTTTGGGATTTGGGATTTGGGATTTGGGATTGGGGATTGGGGATTGGGGATTGGGGATTGGGGATTGGGGGCTGGGTTGCGGTGTTGGGCGAGGGGCTTCCGGGTTCTGCCTGGAGCTTGTCGGCGCTTGAAAAGCGAATCTCCCCCAACCCCTCTTTTCCAAAGAGGGGAGCGCATTCGCGGCGATCGTGTCGCTTGCGCAGCAAAACCTCACTCGCGCGCAAGCGCGCCGACGAACCTCCCCGATCGCCAAGATCAGCTCCCCTCTTTGGAAAAGAGGGGTTGGGGGAGATTCGCTTTTGCCTGCCGACGCTGCGTATCAACATGCCAGCCAACAAATGCCCACCGCCAAGCAGCGTCACCCGGCGCGCTTCAACGAATCCGTCTCGCCCTCGCCCTCGCCCAACTCAAAACGAAAACGACCAATTCGCCAGCGCGCGCGGGTACTGCTGCCCGAACTCATAACGATTATCCAGATCCAGGCTCAACACCCCGCCGCGCGCAAACCGCGCACTGAACCCCACGCCCAGCACCCCGGCCTCGCGCGCGAACGGATCGCTCGCGATCGGCGACCACACATCCAGCCCGGTGAAACGCGCATCGATATAGCGACCGGACTGGGCCAAGGTGCGCTGCCATTCGGCGCGGCCACTCAGCGTCAACGACGCCGAGCCGAGCAGCCATTCGCGCTGCACCCGCGCGCCAGCCAGCAGTTGGGTCGCGCTCAGGCTGGAATCGTCCGCGCTCAGGCCGAACCCGGCCGCGCCGTCCTCGGCGAAACCGCCGCGCTGCAGACGCAGGCTCTGCACGCCGACATACGGCGTCAGTAATCCGTTGCGCAGTTCGAAGCGGTGGCCGGCCTGCACGCCGACATTGAAATAGCGATCGGCGTAGTTCGAACCGGTACCGAACTGACTGTCGCCCAGCATGACGTCGCGGCGCATGTCGCGGTCCATGCGGCCGAACGCGGCGCGGCCCAGCAGATAGCTGCCGGCGCGATCCCAACTGGCGTAGAACTGGCCTTCGATCTGGCGATTGCGTTCGCGATCGCCGCGCAGGCGGGTGTAGGCGTAGCCGTCGGTCTGGCTCAACGCCGCGCCGACGCGCAGCGAATTCAAACGCCGGTCGTGACCGACGATCCAGCCCTTGGCGTCGAGGTCGAAACGACCCGCCGCCGCGCGCTGAGCGTCGATGCGGTCGGCCCAGGCGCCGTCGCGCGGTTGCAGGGATTGCGCATCCAGACGCGATTCCAATGCATGTCGATTGCCTTCGATCGCCATCATCGCGAAGGCGACGTCGGCGCTGTGCAATTCGCCCGACAGGCTGGCCAGCGATTGCTTTGCAATCTGTTCGCTCGCCGATTGTTGCAAGGCGCCGGCCGCGGCGCCGAACGCACCCGGCGCGCCGACTGGCGCCGCGCCTTGATCGAGCCCGCGCAAGGCGTCGTCCACGCGCACCGCGGCCGAAGCGGCGGCGCCCTGCACGCCCATCGCCTGCGCGGTCGCGCTGATGCTCAGGGCGGAGATGTCGAGCCAGGCCTGGGTCGCGCTGTAGCCCAGGGTCGCGGTCAGGAACACACCCGGCGTGGTCGACAGCGAGCCGAACTGGCCGTTGACGCTGCCGGCGTTGAGAAACACTTCGCGGCTGGAACGCACATACCCCGGCAATTGCCCGAGCACGCGCGCATCGCCGGCGAGGCTGGCGCTGCCGCCCACGTCGAGCTTGGAGCCGATGAAGAATTGCAACTGGCCGGCGGCGGACTGCGCGTAGCTACCGTCGATGCGCAAACCCGCGCCATCCAGGCGCAACGCGCCTTGATTGTCGACGCGATTGCCGACCCGCGCGCCATTGCCGCCGGCGAAGGTCGCGCCATTGCGAATGGTCACCGCCGACGCGATGCTGCCGCCATCATTCAAGCGCAGGCTGCCGCCGACGACATCGGTCGCGCCGGTGTAGGTGTTCGCGCTGGTCGCGTCCAGGCGCAGGGTGCCGCTGCCGTCCTTGATCAGGCCGCCGGCGCCGCTGATCGGGTTCGACCAGGTCGATGCACCGTCGAAACTCACCCGCACGTCGCCCCAATCCAGCCGTCGCAGACCGCGCACGGCGGCGCCGACGTCGAGCAGACCCTGGCCGAACACCGGATCGACACCGGGCGCGCCCAGGTCTCTCGCGTTGCCGAGCAGTGCCTGCCGCACCAGGTCGTTGTTGAAGTACGGAAACGCCTGCCACATCAGCGCGGCCGCACCGGACACCTGCGGCGCAGCGAACGAGGTGCCGCGGACGACCCAGTAACTCGGATTGCCGACGGCATCGTTGACGCCGGTCGCCTGCACGTTGCCCGGCGCCACCAGGCAATAGTTCATGGCGATGCCGCAGGCGTTGGAGTAACTCGCCAGTTGCGTAGGCGTGTTGGTGTCCAGCGCCGACACCGCGATCCAGCCGCGCTCGAGCACGTTCGCGCCGGCGCCCTGGCTCGGCAGCGAGGCGTTGTCGGACGGCTGCGGCTTGGCTTCGTTGCCGGTGGCGAACACCACCAGCCCGCCGTTGTCGATGAAGGGCTTGTAGGCATCGATGAAACTGCGGGTGACGTTGTCGCCGGTCCAGTACAGGCCGCCCCAGGAGTTGTTCATGATCCGCACGCCGGCGTTCATGAGGTCGCGGCTGACGATGTCCAGGCCGCCGTTACCGGTGGCCTGGTTGCCCTGGCCAGAGCCGTCGTCGGGCGGGCTGACGTCGCTGAGGATGCGCGCGGAGACGATGCTGGCGCCCTGGGCGATGCCGCCGGGCCAGGCCCCGACCGGGGTGCCGGCGATGATCTGCGAGACATAGGTGCCGTGGCCGAGCACGTCGTCGATGCGATGGTTGTTGCTGCGCGGATCGGTGTAGAGCAGATGCGGTCCGACCCGGCCGTTGAGCGCGGGATGGTCGCGACGCACGCCGCTGTCGACCACGCCGATGCGCACGCCCTGCCCGGTCAGCCCCAACGCCTGCGCCGAGCGCGCATTGGTGAGGTCCAGGTGCGCGCCGATCGGCGGCGGCGGGGTCGAAGGCGGTGGCGGTGGCGGTGGCGGCGTTGTGGTCGGCGGCGGCGTGGGTTTGACGTTATCGCCGCCACCTCCGCCGCCACCTCCGCAAGCACTGAGGATGGCGACGCTGAGTACGCACAGCGTCAACCGCGAACTACGCCGCACTGCCGATCGGTAACTTTTCATGGCTCACCCCGCTGGCGACGCGTCTCGTCCGCTCCCCAGCGGATCGATCGCATCTCGCATTCGTTTTAATCCAAGCACCGCGAACCGACAATCCATTCGTCGGTTTATTACGCAGAACCGGGAGAATTCGGATGCGGGCGTCGGCACGCGGGACAGCCGAGGCGGCGCGACTGCCCGGCCAGCGCCGAGGTTCGATCACGACGTGGGCCGCGGTGATCGGCTGGCCGAACCCGTATCCGCGTGCAAATCGGCGGCAAACGCACCGAGGGCCCGTCGCCGTATCCGCGCAAAATCCGGCTGTCGCCGCCGCGCGCCGACCCTGTAATCGGTTTCGCGGCATCGCCCGGAAGTCTCCCCATTCAGCTGGGCGCCGGTTAGCGACCGCCCCAAACCCCTCATTCGTTAATTTTCCGCTAATCCAAATCCATCCTACAGCGGATGTTTGCGGCACCGCAGCATGGCGCCGCATAATCGATGGGTTCCGGCCACCACCCTCGCGGGCCGGCCCTCACGCCACAGTTTCGGAGTTCCGCCATGAGCGATGTCGTCATCGTCGGTGCCAAGCGCACCGCCATCGGTTCCTTCCTCGGCCAATTCACCGGCGTCCCGACCCCGACCCTGGGCAGCGCCGCGATCACCGGCGCGCTTGAGCAGGCCGGCGTGGCCGCCGACCAGATCGACGAAGTCATCATGGGCTGCGTGCTCCCGGCCGGCCTCGGCCAGGCCCCGGCGCGCCAGGCCGCGCTCGGCGCGAACCTGCCGGTTTCGGCCGGCTGCACCACCATCAACAAGGTCTGCGGCTCGGGCATGAAGGCGATCATGCTGGGCCACGATCTGATCAAGGCCGGCTCGGCCAAGCTGGTCGTCGCCGGCGGCATGGAGTCGATGACCAATGCCCCGCACGTGCTCAACAACTCGCGCACCGGCATCCGCTACGGCAGCGCCGAAATGCTCGACCACATGGCCTGGGACGGTCTGACCAATCCCTACGACGGCAAGGCCATGGGCGTGTTCGGCGACGCCGCCTGCGCCAAGTACGATTTCGACCGCGCCGCGATCGATGCCTACTCCGAAGAGAGCGTCAAGCGCGCCCAGGCCGCGCAGAATGGCGGCCATTTCAAGGACGAAATCGTTCCGGTGACGGTCAAGGGCCGCAAGGGCGACGTGGTCGTCGACGCCGACGAAGAGCCGGCCAAGATCGACGTGGCCAAGATCCCGACCCTGCGTCCGGCGTTCGGCAAGGACGGCGTGCTGACCGCCGCCGCGTCCTCGAAGATTTCCGACGGCGCCGCCGCAACGCTGCTGATGTCGGCCGACGAAGCCGCCGCGCGCGGGCTCAAGCCGCTGGCCCGGATCGTCGCCCACGCCGGCCACGCGCAGGCCCCGGAATGGTTCACCACCGCGCCAGTGAAAGCGATTTCCAACGTGCTCGAAAAGGCTGGCTGGACGGTCGCCGACGTCGATCTGTTCGAGATCAACGAGGCGTTCTCGGTGGTCGCCATGGCGCCGATGAAGGACCTGGGCATCAGCCACGACAAGCTCAACGTCCACGGCGGCGCGGTAGCGCTGGGCCACCCGATCGGCGCCAGCGGCGCCCGCCTGGTGGTCACCCTGATCAATGCTCTGCGCATCCGCGGCGGCAAGCGCGGCGTCGCGTCGCTGTGCATCGGCGGCGGCGAAGCGACCGCGATCGCTATCGAGCTGCTGTAAGCAAGAACTGCTGTAAGCAAGAAGTTAAAAACGCGTTGCACAAAAAAAACCGGCATGCCGCTTGACACACGTCACCGGCTTGTCATCATGTTATCGGCGCGCAACTGCGCGTTGCCTAACTAAACGACGAGGAATCCGACATCATGAATTTCAACAAGGCGCTGATCGCCCTGGCTCTGGGCCTGGCCCTGGCCGCTTGCTCGAACCAGAAGCAGGCCGAAGAAGCTTCCGCCGACGCCGCTGCCGCTTCGACCGAAGCTCAGGCCGCTGCTGACACCGCCGCTGCCGCTGGCGACGCCGCCACCGCCGACGCCGCTGCTGCTTCGGCTGACGCCGCTGCTTCCGCTGCCGACGCCGCCGCCACCTCGGCCGACGCCGCTGCCAACGCTGCGACCCCGGCTGCTGCCGACGCCGCTGCCGACGCCGCCAAGAACGCTGCCGACGCCGCTGGCCAGGCTGCCGACGCTGCCAAGGACGCTGCCGCTCCGGCGGAAGCTGCCAAGGAAGAAGCCAAGAAGTAATATCGCGCGAGCGATACTGCTAGTTCCGACGCGAAAACCTCGTGTCGAACGGGAAAGCCGCCGGTTATCCGGCGGCTTTTTCCGTAAGGTCAGTGAACGATCGAAGCCGGCTTACCGGACCGCTGCGAGCACTGGCGTTGCCTGACAGATCCACTAGACGTTTTATCTCAGACAACTCCTCAGGAGACATCTCATGAAGACCCATCTCTACGTCCTGCTCGCCGCCGCCGTCCTGGCACTGTCGGCTTGCGCCCAGAAGTCCGAAGAAGCCAAGGACGCCGCTGCCGAAGCCTCGGCCGCCGCCGAGCAGGCGGGCGATTCCGCCGCCAAGGCTGCTGACGCCGCCGGCACCGCCGTCGCCGAAGGCGCCAACGCCGCCGCCGCCGCCGCGTCCGACGCCGCCGCCAATGCCGGCGCCGCCGCCGACAACGCCGCCGCTGCTGCTGGCAACGCCGCCGATTCGGCCGCCGCCGCCGTCAGCGACGCTGCCGACTCCGCCGCCGCCGGTGCCGCCGACGCTGCCGCCAAGGCCGCCAACGCGACCGCCGACGCTGCGAACAAGGTCGCCGACAAGGCCGATGCTGCCGCCGCTGAAGCCAAGAAGGAAGAAGCCAAGCACTAATCGGCTTGCGTTTCGTTCACTGAAAGGCCCGCGCAAGCGGGTCTTTCTTTTTGTGGGTGCGGCTTTGTCGCAGATGCCAGGCCCGCGCGAGCGGGTTTTTGTTTGGGTGGCTTTGTAATGACGTGTGACGACGCTGGCGCTTGCAGGCCCTCACCCTAACCCTCTCCCGCAAGCGGGAGAGGGAACGTCATCGCTGCATGAGCAGTTCCGATACCCCACTCGCGCACGGTCAACCAGCAAACAGTGAATACGCTCCCTCTCCCGCTTGCGGGAGAGGGTTGGGGTGAGGGCCTCAGGCCGATCGACGTCTTCATCAACTCCGTCACCCAATCGCGAAACACGGATCGCCCCCACGCCACTCCACCGCGCCTCGTCGCCACCGGATACACCTTCCGTGCGCATACGCTCGCGTGCGTTGCGAAACCTGAGCCGAAAGTGATTGGCCCGCGACGGCGCTTTATGCTTTGATGCCGCGTCCAAGCATCCGGCCGTCACGCAATGCCCGCGATCACTTCCCAACTCGACCCGCGCTCGCAGGATTTCCGCGACAACGTGGCCTATCACCAGGCCCTGGTCGAAGAACTCGACGCGCGGCTGGCGCGCGCCGCGCACGGCGGCGGCGACAAGGCCCGCGCCAAGCACACCGAACGCGGCAAGCTGCTGGCGCGCGACCGCATCGCCGCCCTGCTCGACCCGGGTTCGCCGTTCCTGGAAATCGCCCCGCTCGCCGCCGAAGGCATGTACGACGGCGCCGCGCCGGCCGCCGGCATGGTCGCCGGCATCGGCCGGGTCCAGGGCCAGGAAGTGGTGATCGTCGCCAACGACGCCACCGTCAAGGGCGGCACCTACTTCCCGATGACGGTGAAAAAGCATCTGCGCGCGCAGGAGATCGCCCGCGAGAACCACCTGCCGTGCATCTACCTGGTCGACTCCGGCGGCGCGTTCCTGCCGCTGCAGGACGAAGTCTTCCCGGACAAGGAACACTTCGGCCGGATCTTCTATAACCAGGCCCGGCTGAGCGCGGAGAACATCCCGCAGATCGCCGTGGTCATGGGCAGTTGCACCGCCGGCGGCGCCTACGTGCCGGCGATGTGCGACGAATCGATCATCGTCAAGGAACAAGGCACGATCTTCCTCGGCGGCCCGCCGCTGGTGAAGGCCGCGACCGGCGAAGTGGTCGACGCCGAAGCGCTCGGCGGCGCCGAGGTGCATACCAGCGTGTCCGGCGTGGCCGATCATTTCGCCGAGGACGATCGCCACGCGCTGCAGATCGCGCGCGAGATCGTCGCCAACCTCAACCGGCGCAAGGTGCTGCCGGTCGCGGTGCAGCCCTCGCGCGAACCGCTGTACGCCGCCAACGAGCTGTACGGCATCGTGCCGAAAGACACCCGCCGTCCGTTCGACATCCGCGAAGTGATCGCGCGTATCGTCGACGGCAGCGACCTGCAGGAATTCAAGGCGCGCTACGCCAAGACCCTGATCACCGGCTTCGCTCACGTCCACGGCTATCCGGTCGGCATCGTCGCCAACAACGGCATCCTGTTCGCCGAAAGCGCGCTCAAGGGCGCGCACTTCATCGAGCTGTGCAACCAGCGCGGCATCCCGCTGGTGTTCCTGCAGAACATCACCGGCTTCATGGTCGGCAAGAAGTACGAGAACGCCGGCATCGCCAAGGACGGGGCCAAGATGGTCACCGCGGTGGCCTGCTCGCACGTGCCCAAGTTCACCGTGGTGATCGGCGGCAGTTTCGGCGCCGGCAACTACGCCATGTGCGGCCGCGCTTACGGCGCGCGCTTCCTGTGGATGTGGCCGAACGCGCGCATCAGCGTGATGGGCGGCGAACAGGCCGCGTCCGTGCTCGCCACCGTGCGCCGCGACGGCATCGAAGCGGCCGGCAAGGTGTGGACGCCGGACGAAGAAGAAACCTTCAAGGCGCCGATCCGCGACCAGTACGAAAGCCAGGGCAACCCCTACTACGCCAGCGCGCGGCTGTGGGACGACGGCATCATCGATCCGGCCGACACCCGCCGCGTGCTCGGCCTGGCCTTGTCGGCCAGCCTCAACGCGCCGATCGAGGACCGCACCCGCTTTGGCGTGTTCCGCATGTAATGTTCCGCCTGTAACCGGCTGCAAGAGACCGCTTGGCATGATCGTCGGGATAGACCTGGGTACGACCCATTCGCTGATCGGCGTTTACGGGCCCGACGGCCCGCGCCTGATCCCCAATGCGCTGGGCGCGTTGTTGACCCCGTCGGTGGTCAGCGTCGGCGACGACGACAAGGTCATCGTCGGCCGCGCCGCGCGCGAGCGGCTGGTCTCGCACCCGCAGCGCAGCGTCGCCGCGTTCAAGCGCTGGATGGGCACCGACCGGGTCACCGCGCTGGGCACGCACCGGTTCCGGCCGGAGGAACTGTCGGCGCTGATCCTCAAATCGCTGATCGCCGACGCCGAGGCCGAACTCGGCGAGAAAGTCGCCGAAGCCGTCATCAGCGTGCCGGCGTATTTCTCCGACAGCCAGCGCAAGGCCACGCGCATCGCCGGCGAGCTGGCCGGGATCAAGGTCGAACGCCTGATCAACGAACCCACCGCGGCGGCGCTGGCCTACGGCCTGCAGCAACGCGACGGCGGCGGTCGCTACCTGGTGTTCGATCTGGGCGGCGGCACCTTCGACGTATCGATCCTGGAATTGTTCGAAGGCGTGATGGAAGTGCATGCCAGCGCCGGCGACAACTTCCTCGGCGGCGAGGATTTCACCCAGGCCCTGCTCAATGCGTTTCTCAACGACAGCGGCCTGTCGGCAAGCCAGCTTGCATTGAGCGAACTGGCGACACTGGAACGCCGGATCGAAACGCTCAAGCACGATCTGGCGCGCGGCAACGAAGCCACGCTGGAACTGCCGCTGGCCGGCGAGCCGCGCCAATGGCGGATCGACGAAGCCGGCTTCGCCCGGGTCTGCGAACCGCTGGTGCAGCGCCTGCGCGCGCCGCTGGAACGCGCGATGCGCGACGCCAAGCTCAGCCCCGGCCAGCTCGACGAAATCGTCCTGGTCGGCGGCGCTTCGCGCATGCAGCTCAGCGCGCGCCTGGTCTCGCGCATGTTCGGCCGGCTGCCGCTGCGCCACGTCAATCCCGACGAAGCCATCGGCCTGGGCGCCTGCGTCGCCGCCGGGATGAAGGCGCGCGATCAGTCGCTGGAAGAAATCATCCTCACCGATGTGTGCCCGCACACCCTCGGCGTGAACACCACCCGCGAATCGCAAGGCGGCTACACCTCCGGGGTGTTCTCGCCGATCATTCATCGCAACAGCACCGTGCCGGTGAGCCGGGTCGAACGTTATTACCCGACCCACGACGGCCAGCGTCAGGTCGAGATCCAGATTTATCAGGGCGAAAGCCCGCGGGTCGAAAACAACGTGCGCCTGGGCGCGATCTCGATCGACCTGCCGTCACGGCGCCGCGACGAGAACGCGATCGACGTGCGTTTCACCTACGACATCAACGGCCTGCTGCAGGTCGAGGCGACCCTGGCCTCGACCGGGCTGCGCCACGAAGTGCTGGTGGAAAAGAACCCGGGCGTGCTGAGCCAGGAGGAAATTCGCGAACGCTTGGCCGCGCTGGCCGCGCTCAAGGTGCATCCGCGCGACCAGCAGGAAAACATCGCCCTGATCGCGCGCGCCGAGCGCCTGTACGAGGAACTGCTGTGGGCGCGCGATCAGCTGCAGGCCGCGCTGGTGCAGTTCCGCGGTGTGCTCGACTTGCAGGACAGCTCGGTGATCAGCGAGCACCGGGGCGAATTCGTGCGCTTCCTCGACGCGGTCGAATCCCAGGGCTACACATGAGCCCGTTCGTCCGGCTGGGGCTGTCGTCGGACGCGGACGAAGCGCAGATCAAGCGCGCTTACGCCAAATTGCTGCGGATCACCCGGCCCGACGACGATCCGGCGGGTTTTCAGCAGTTGAATGAGGCCTATCAACATTGCCTGGCGTGGGCGCGGCAGCGAGCGCTCGCGACGGTCGAGGTCGGCGTCGATGCTCACGACCACCACCACGCCTACGAGGACGACGCACAAGACGACGACGCCTGGGCCGCGGCCGATGCGTACGAGTTCACGCCGATCGCGTTCGAACCGCGCGTGCGGGCATCCGATGGCGGCCAGTCACCGCACATCGTCGCTCCGCCCGATCCGTTCGCCCGCCCGAACCCGGCGGCGGATGCATCCGCGCACACCGCCACGGGCCCCGATCCGCTATTGGCCGACCTGCACGCGCCGGCGACGGCAAAGGCCGCGCATGCCGAGCCCGCGTTCGATCCGGCCGGGTTTCTCGACGAACTCAGCCACGCCGCCCAGACCAAGGCCCCCGAAACGCTGCAACGCTGGCTGGATCGTCACCCGGAACTGTACTCGCTGACCCAGCAGCAAGCCGTCGCGCGCGAGCTGGTCGCCCATCTGAGCTACGCGCCGTCGTTGTACATCGCCCAACTCGACATACTGCTGCGATTCTTCGGCCTGGATACCGTGGGCGCGGGCGTCTCGTCGACGCAGTTGCGGATCGACGAATTGCGCGCGCGGGCCAAGGCGCGCGGCGGCGATTTTCGCGAAATCAGGTTCCAGCGCGATCCGCGTCCGAGCAAGCGCGGCGAGCACCCCATTTCGATTCCGTGGGGCGGCATCGGCTTTTTCCTGGCGATGCTGGTGCTGTCGATCGCAATGACGATGCGCACGGCCTACGACGGATGAGCCCGTTCGAACGCCTCGGCCTGACCGCGGACGCGGACGAACGCGAGATCAAGCGCGCCTACGCGCGCGAACTCAAACGCGTGCGTCCCGACGAAGACCCTCAGGGCTTTCAGGCCTTGCACGATGCCTATTCGCAATGCCTGGCCTGGGCGCGGCGCACGCCGGACCCGGACCGCGACGATGACGACGACCAGGACGTGTTGAGCATTCGCCTGGACGAAGACGAATTCCGGCGCATGCTCGACCGGGTTGCGCAAGCCGAAAGCGCGCACGAAACCACCCACACCGCGATCGAAGTGACCGCGCCCGCGACGCCGTTGCCGATCGATCCCGATCTCGCCGAACCGATGCAAGCCGCGCCGTGGCAGTTCCAGCAGACCTCGCCCGCGCCCGGTCCCGACGCCTGGCCGCGACTCGACATTCCCGTCGCGAGCGAAGCCTCTGCCATCGCCTGGCAAGGCGAATTCGCATCCGCCGGACTGCTCGACGAATTGGTCGACCTCGCCCGCCGTCGCCCGGTGCGGGAGATCGAGCGTTGGCTGCATGCGCATCCGGACTTGTACTCGCTCGAACACAAGCAGGCCGTGGCCAACGCCCTGGTCGAGCATCTGCTGGACGAACCGCCGTTGCCGCCGGCGGCATTGGAAACGCTGCTGCGGTTCTTCGATCTCGACGCCATCCACCCCGGATTCCCGCGCCGGCACGAAGACGTGGCGGTGCTGCGCAGCCAATCGCTGCACCACGGCATGGTCATCGATGAATTGCGCGGCCAACATCGCAGCCCGGTCGCCCATCGGCGTTATCGCAGCGGCGAAGTGCGCTGGTTCTGGTTCTGGATCGTGGCGATGTTCGCCGTGGCGCTCGTGCGCATGTTCAGCGCGGCGCGTACGTCATGAACCCGTTCGAGCATCTGGGCATCGAGCCGGGCGCGGACGAGCGCGAGATCAAGCGCGCGTATGCGCGTCGGCTCAGGCAGGTGCGTCCCGACGACGATCCGGTCGGTTTCCAGGCGCTGCACGAGGCCTATCAGGCTTGCTTGGGCTATGCGCAGCATCTGCGATGGAAGGCGATGCAGGACGCCGAGGTCGGATCCGACGATCCCGCGCCCGCGAGCCACGCAAACGAACATGGAAATATCGCAACCGATGCTGGCGTCGTCGCGCAAGCGCAGGACCATGACGATCGCACTCGCGAAACGCGAACCGACGACGAGGCCGACCGCAAGCCCGACCACGAGCCAGACGAACTCACGCCGCCGCTGCGCGAATTCGACTTCAACGCGTTCATGCACGAACTGCTGCAACGCGCCGCCTGTCAACCCAGCGCCGGCCTGGCGCGCTGGCTGCGCGAATCCGAGCCGCTGTACTCGCTGGACCTCAAGCTCGCGCTGCGCGCCCCGGTCTCGCAGGTGTTGGCCGAGATCGAACATCCGCCGCCGATCGAAGCCATCGCGGTGATCTTCGAATTCTTTTCGCTCGACGCGGTCGGCGAACACGATGCCTGGCTGCACGAATATGCGGCGAGGGCGCGCGCGCGCTCCGAGTCCAACCAGCGTTTCCACCACACCTTGCAAGCGCTGCAGTCGCCGCGGGTCAAACCGGTCGACCGGTTGCTGGTCCGCGAACTGGCGCGGCCGCGACATTGGCCGCGACGCGCGTTCATTGCCTTGGTGCCGTTGCTGCCGATGCGGCTGATCGGCGCGCTCAAGGCCCTGCAAGGGATCGATCCGCAACAGGCGGCCGCGCGGCTCGACGACGAAAGCGTGAGCTTCTGGCAGCGCGCGACCGATCCGCGCCGGCTGTCGCCGCCGCGGCTGGCGATCGCGTCGATGCGGATCGTCGTGTATTACCTCGCCTTGACCGGCCTGATGACGGTGTTGATCGACGCACTGACGCCCTCGCCCGTGCGCGATCTCGGCATCGCCTTCGCGGCGTGGGCGGGCTGGGCCTGCGCGCAGGCCGCGAGCCTGCGCTGGTGGCCTAGCGTCCTGGTCGAGCGCTTGGATCGTCGCACCGTGTTCTCGACGGTGGCCTTGATCGGCGCCGCGGTGCTCGCCCCCATCGATCCTTTCGTCGCCAGCGGGCTCGGACTGACAGTCGCGCTGCTGGCCGGTTCCGAACGCAGCCCGACCCACGGAAGCCTGGCCCAATACGCGACCTACGCGATGTGCGCGGCGCTCGGCACCGTGCTGTTGCTGACGACCGGTTCGTGGCGCCTGACCATTCCGTACGCGCTGATCGGCACCGGTGCGCTGCATATCATCCACTCGGTGGCTTATGCGTGGTTCCGCGGCATCAGTGTGCCGCAGGCACGCACGCAGGTCGGCTGGTACTGGTATCTGATCGGCGTGTCGGGCGTGGCGATCGCGGTGGGGTTGTACAAGATGGCGAACGGTTAGCGCCGCATCGCGCGCCGCGCACGCATACGAAGCTCGCTCAGCACGGCTGGTTCGATCAGCGACTTAATCGGCCCGTTCATCGTCCTGAAAAATTTCTGAATTATTTTCGCCATGGGGCAAGCCGTCGCGATTGGCTGAACACGCGTCATTACGGGTGCTTTCGCATTCGCGTCGTTGCCTGCGAAAACTGAATCGGAGTCGCCTTTTTCCGCAACTCAGAATGGTGAGATTCATCACAGTGGGCGCTTCGTATCAGCGTGTTAGGCTCCAAAGTTCACGCGTGTCATCACCTGATCCCCCGACCTGAGGAACACCGCGTCATGGCCATCTTCAACCAGCCCGCCCCGCCCAAGCGCGACAATCCGGTCCCGCCGCCGCAGCCTGAAACCGCGCTCAAGCGCGAACCCGACACGCTCAACGAATTCTCCTTCGGCCAGCCCACCGCGCCGGCGCCGGTCGCCGCCGCGCCCGCGCCGACGCCCACGCCGGCTCCGCGTCAGGCCGAACAGCCGGTGGTCAAGGAGTCGCTGATCGCCTCCGACCTGACCATCGAAGGCAAGATCCACGGCTCCGGCCACATCCGCATCGCCGGTCGTTTCAAGGGCGACGTGCAGGTCGACGGCGATCTCACCGTCGAACTCGGTGCCAAGCTCAACGGCGGCGTGCGCGCGCGCAAGGTCGTGATCGCGGGCGAACTGGAAGGCAACATCGACGCGGCGCAGCGGGTCGAGCTGCTCGAAAGCGGCGTAATGATCGGCGACGTCAAGGCCGGCGTGGTCACCGTCGCGGCCGGCGCGCGCGTGCGCGGTCAGGTCGAGTTCGGTTGGGAAGACAGCGGCAAGGCGGTCGCGCGCAACGACGGCGGCAAGTCCGATAAATCGGCGGACAAGTCCGACAAGAACGCCAAGACGGAGACCAGCGCCGACTCATGAGCGCCGTTCGCCAGGGCATGCCCGGGGCGACGCGCATTTGTCCGCATTGCAAGGCGACGATCCTGGAAACAGCGAGCGTCTGTCCGGCCTGCCGGCACCATCTGCGTTTCGATTCCGATGCGAACGCGCGCGCGGCGGCGAGATTCTCGCCGCTGCACGTGGAGGGCACGATCCGCCATCCGCCCAGCGACGGCGCCTGGGAATATTCGATGGTCCTGTCGATCAAGAACGAACGCGGCGAGGAGATCACCCGCCAAGTGGTCGGCGTCGGGGCCTTGTTCCCCGGCGACGAACGCACCTTCACCCTCTCGGTCGAAGCATTCGAAGCGGTCGGCTACAAGGCCGCGAACAAAGGACGGCTGCGTCGCTGAAGCCACGCCGCGCCGCCAGCCAGGAAAGGACCCCACTCGATGTCGGAACCCGCTTCGTTGTATGCGCGATTCACGCTCAGCCATGAGCAATACGAAGCCTTCATGAATTCCACGCCGGCGCGTCCGGCGTCGTTCGACGATTGGCAGGCCTGGTTCGATGGTCGTTCGATGGCCGGCGACGGCCGGGTCGGCGCGGACATGCTGACCGACCTCGACGCGGCCACCGTGGCCGACGTGATCAAGGCCTGGCGCGAAGACCCGTGGACCGGCACCCCGCCGGTCGAATACGACGAACTGCGCCGCACCTTGCGCATCGCGATGCTGCAGGCCTCGGAGAACTACATCGAAATGCTGCGCCTGCTCACGCCGTTGCGCGGCGCGGCGGCGTTCAACGAGGCGAGCGCCGACGATTTCGTGCTGATCTTCGATTACCTGTGGGGCGACAGCGAGATCAGTGCGTATCTGCTGCTCGACCAGGGCCGCAGCCGTTTCGACGAGGCGTGTGCTCCGCGGCATATGCAGGAGGCGCGGGGGTATCTCGAGGAAGCGCTGAGTTACATGCAGAGCCGCGGCGGTTGAGTCGCGCCTGAGGCATCAAGTTTGCGACGCAAGCTCCTGCATGACGGTCGCGGCTTGCGCCGCTCCTACAGTGCAATACGCGCCCTGCGCCGCAAACTTGCCGCAATCGACCGGCACTTTCATGGGCTACCTGTAGGAGCGGCGTAAGCCGCGACTGCGACATCGCGCTTACGACGCAAACTCATGCATGACGGTCGCGGCTCACGCCGCTCCTACAGTGCAATACGCGCCCTGCGCGGCGAACTCAGGCTCTTGGCGCAGCCAGACTTCGTATCAATCCGACGGCCCGCAATTATCGCAACCGCCGCAATTCGGCCCGCCCGCGCGCGGTGCGGGTGCGATGCGCTTGCCCAGTTCGCGCATCCAGCGCGGCCGACCGTCGCGCACCAGCGGCAAGGCGCAGGCGATGCGCAGCCGGCGCACGCCGCTCGGGAACTGCTTGCGCGCGACCACGATCGCGCTGACCAGCACCGCGATCGCGATCACCACGTACTGCGCGAACAGGCCGGCATCCATGGCCATCAGCCCGCGCCCAGCGCGACCG
Organism: Lysobacter sp. Soil_N_51; assembly: GCF_057655755.1. NCBI lineage: Bacteria > Pseudomonadati > Pseudomonadota > Gammaproteobacteria > Lysobacterales > Lysobacteraceae > Lysobacter > Lysobacter sp. Soil_N_51. The sequence goes on from NZ_JBDGLR010000001.1 coordinate 29,244, forward strand.
CGACCTGATAGGTCAGCAGCGAGGCCAGGTAGGCCAGCGCGAACAGATAGCCCGCGCTGATACCGACCTGCTTCCACGAATTGGTTTCGCGCCGGATCGTGGCCAAGGTCGAGATGCACTGCGGCGCATAGATGAACCACACCAGCAGCGACAGCGCGGTCGCCAGCGACCAGCCGTCGGTGATGATCGGGGTCAGCGCCTGCGCGGCGGCTTCGTCGTCGGCCGCCGACAGCGCATACACCGTCGCCAGCGAGGCCACCGCGACTTCGCGCGCGGCCAGTCCCGGGATCAGCGCGATGCATATCTGCCAGTTGAAACCGATCGGCGCGAACACCGTGGTCATGGCATGGCCGATGCGGCCGGCGAAGCTGTAATCGATCGCCGGCAAGGTCGCGCCCTCGGGCGCGCCCGGGAACGACAGCAGGAACCACAGCAACACGGTCAGCGCCAGGATGATGCCGCCGACCCGGCGCAGGAAGATCCACGCGCGTTCCCACAGGCCGATCAGCAGATCGCGCGGATGCGGAATGCGGTACGAAGGCAGTTCCAGCAGCAATGCGTGCTCGCTCTTGTCGCGACGCCACTTCTTCATCACCCACGACACCATCAGCGCGCTGAGGATGCCGGCCATGTACAGCGCGAACAGCACCAGGCCCTGCAGATTGAGCAGACCCCAGACCTTTTGCTGCGGAATGAACGCGCCGATCAGCAAGGCATACACCGGCAAGCGCGCCGAACAGGTCATCAGCGGCGCGACCATGATCGTGGCCAGTCGGTCGCGCGGGTCCTGGATCGAACGGGTGGCCATGATCCCGGGAATCGCGCAGGCGAAACTCGACAGCAGCGGAATGAACGAGCGGCCGGACAGGCCGGCGCCGGCCATCATCCGGTCGAGCAGGAACGCCGCGCGCGGCAGATAGCCCGATTCCTCCAGCGCCAGGATGAAGGCGAACAGGATCAGGATCTGCGGCAGGAACACCACCACCCCGCCGAGGCCGGCGATGATGCCGTCGACCATCAGACTGCGCAGCGGTCCGTCGGGCATGTTGGCGCCGACCCAGCCGCCGACCCACGCGGTGATCGCCTCGATCCCGTCCATCAACGGCGTCGCCCAGGCGTACACCGCCTGGAAGATCAGGAACATCACCAGCGCCAGCGACACCAAGCCCAGCACCGGATGCAGCAGCCAGCGATCGAGCGCGTCGTCGATCTTGGCGGTGCGGGTCGGCATGCTGACGGTGAGTTCGAGCAGGCGCCGGGTCTCGGCGTGCAGGTCGGCGCCTTCGCGCAGTTGCACCGTCGGCTCGTGCGGTTCGCGCGGCGCGATCGCGATGCGGTCGAGCATCGCCACCAGTTCCTGCGCGCCGTTGCGCTTGACCGCGACGGTCGCCACCACCGGCACGCCGAGTTCGCGCTCCAGCGCGGCCAGGTCGATGTCGATGCCGCGACGCTTGGCCGCGTCCATCATGTTGACCGCGATCACCATCGGCCGGCCGAGTTCGCGCAATTCCAAAGCGAAGCGCAGATGCAGGCGCAGGTTGGTCGCATCGACCACGCACAGCAGCACGTCGGGCGCGCGTTCGCCGGGATAGAAACCACGCAGCACATCGCGGGTCACCGCTTCGTCCAGGCTGGCCGCGCTCAGGCTGTAGGCGCCGGGCAGATCCAGCACCGCGTAGCTGCGTCCCGACGGCGCGTGCAGCCGGCCTTCCTTGCGCTCGACGGTGACGCCGGCGTAGTTGGCGACCTTCTGCCGGCTGCCGGTCAGCAGATTGAACAAGGCGGTCTTGCCGCAATTCGGATTGCCGACCAGAGCCACGCGCATCGGCTGCGCGGCGGTGTTCGAAGCGGCGGCGACAGCGGGTGCGGCGGCGCTCATGCGGACTCCTCGATCAGTCGTACTTGCACGCGCGCGGCTTCGCTGCGGCGCAGGGCGAAGCGGGTGTAGCCGATCTGCACCAGCAGCGGCTCGGCGGAGATCGGCCCGGCCGCCATCACCTCGACCCGCTCGCCGGCGACGAAACCCAATTCGCGCAGGCGTCTTGCGATGGTGTCGTTGGACGTGTGGTCATCGACGGTCTCGACCGTGGCGGCGGTGCGGCGCGGCAGTTCGGACAGCTTCAAGAGGCGGCTTCCACGAAGGGTGGCGTCCCAAATGGGAATTGTTCTCATTCTAGCACCGACCGCCGTACAGGGGCGGATGCGAGGGGCGCAACGCTATGATTCGCCAACTCCCACAAACTCCCTCGCCCTGATGAGCCACCCGCTGCTGAGCCTGCGCGAAGGGCCTGTCGCCCGCCTGCGCCTGAATCGCCCCGAATTGCACAACGCCTTCGACGCCATCCTGATCGCCGCGCTGACCGGCGCCCTGGACGCGGTCGCCGCCGACGACAGCGTGCGGGTGGTGGTGATCGAGGGCGAAGGCGCCTCGTTTTCGGCCGGCGCCGATCTGAACTGGATGCGCGGCATGGCCCAGGCCGGCGAGGACGCCAATCGCGAGGACGCGCTGGCGCTGGCCCGCTTGATGCGCACGCTCAACGAACTGCCCAAGCCGACCCTGGCCCGGGTTCAGGGCGCGGCGTTCGGCGGCGGGGTCGGCCTGGTCGCCTGCTGCGACATCGCCATCGCCGCGCCCGAAGCCAAGTTCGGCCTGACCGAAAGCAAGCTCGGCCTGCTGCCGGCGGTGATCTCGCCGTACGTGATCGAAGCAATCGGCGCGCGCGAGTCGCGCCGCTGGTTCGCGACCGCGGAAATCTTCGACGCCGCCACCGCGCTGCGCATCGGACTGCTGCACGACGTCGTCGCCACCGATCAGCTCGATGCGGCGATCGACCGGCAGATCGGCCTGCTGCTCAAGGCCGGCCCGCGCGCGGCCGCGCAGGCCAAGGCGCTGGTGCGCCGGGTCGCCGGCGAACGCGACGGCGCGCGCCTGGACGCCGACAACGCCGCGCTGATCGCCGGCTTGCGCGTGTCCGCCGAAGGCCAGGAAGGTCTGACGGCCTTCCTCGACAAGCGCAAAGCCAACTGGTGCCTCTGACCCCATCGCCGTCGTTCGTCACGATCGTCCGCAACGATGCGCACCAAAAACGCACGATCAATGCTCCGCGCCACGCTGCAACCCGATTCCGCGACCGCCACGCGCTACAAACCCCGCTGATTTCGGCGAGAATCCGCTTATCGCGCGCGCCGTTCCGCGGTCCGCACCTCCTTCCACCGCGCCCCGGCGCGACTGACTTGCGACCCGACCTGACATGTTCGAAAAGATCCTGATCGCCAACCGCGGCGAGATCGCCTGTCGCGTCATCCGCACCTGCCGCAAGCTCGGCATCCGCACTGTCGCGGTCTACTCCGAAGCCGACGCCGATGCCCAGCACGTGCGCCAGGCCGATGAGGCCTACCCGATCGGCGGGCCGCGTCCGGCCGACAGCTACCTGCGCGGCGACGCGATCATCGACGTGGCGCGGCGCAGCGGCGCGCAGGCGATCCATCCCGGTTACGGCTTCCTCAGCGAAAACGCCGATTTCGCCGACGCGGTCGAAGCCGCGGGCATCGCCTTCATCGGCCCGAAAGCCGCGTCGATGCGCAAGATGGGCAGCAAGGCCGGGGCCAAGGAACTGATGCAGGCCGCCGGCGTGCCGGTGGTGCCCGGTTACACCGGCGAAGACCAGGACCCGGCGCATCTGCACCGCGAAGCCGATCGCATCGGTTATCCGCTGATGATCAAGGCCGCGCACGGCGGCGGCGGCAAGGGCATGCGGATCGTGCGCGACAGCGGCGAATTCCTCGCCAACCTTGAAAGCTGCCAGCGCGAAGCGCGCAACGCCTTCGGTCGCGACCGGGTGCTGCTGGAGCGTTACGTCGAACAACCGCGCCACATCGAAATCCAGATCTTCGGCGACGCCAACGGCCAGGTGATCCACCTCAACGAGCGCGAATGCTCGGCCCAGCGCCGTTACCAGAAGGTGCTGGAGGAATCGCCCTCGCCGTTCCTGAGCCCGCAGCAGCGCGCGCAGATGGGCGCGGCGGCGGTGATGGCCGGCCACGCGATCGACTACGTCAACGCCGGCACGGTCGAGTTCATCGTCGGCCAGGACGGCGGTTTCTATTTCATGGAGATCAACACGCGCCTGCAGGTCGAGCATCCGGTCACCGAACTGGTCACCGGCCTGGACCTGGTCGAATGGCAACTGCGCGTCGCCGCCGGCGAACCGTTGCCGCAGCCGCAGGACGCGATCGTCCAGCGCGGCCACGCGATCGAAGTGCGGCTGTACGCCGAAGACCCGGAAGCCGGGTTCCTGCCCGGCTCGGGCAAGCTCGAACGCCTGCGCCTGCCGCGGGCCGATGCGCACGTGCGCCTGGATTCGGGCGTGATCGAAGGCGACACGGTGACGATCTTCTACGACCCGATGATCGCCAAGCTGATCGTGTTCGATCTCGATCGCCAGCGCGCCTTGGCGCGCTTGCGCGCGGCGCTGGCGCAGTGCGAGATCGTCGGGCCGAAATCCAATATCGAATTTCTCGAACGCCTCGCGCGCCATCCGGCGGTGGTCGGCGGCACGATCGACACCGGCTATCTCGACCGTCATCTCGATGAGTTCATGCCGGCGGCGAACGGCGACGACGTCGAGGGCGATCGCGACCTGCTGATCGGCGCGACCGTGGCCGAACTGCTGAGCCAGGAACAGCGCAGCCGCGAAGCGGCCTCGGCGTCGAACGACCCGAGTTCGCCGTGGGCGATCGCCGACGGTTGGCGCCTGGGCCACGGCGGCCGCCGCAGCCTCGCCTTCGTGCGTCGCGACGAACGCCTGGAACTGCAGGCGCAGGGCAGCGGCGGCGAGTACCGGATCGAAATTCCGGCGCAGTCGGAGGCCGCCCACGTGGTCAACGGCGCGCGCCTGCAGGGCAGCGAACTGAGCCTGCGCATCGACGGCCGCGCGCGTCGGCTGAGCGCGCTCGGCGACGGCACCCGCGTGGTCATGCACGACGGCGAACGCCGCCTGCGCCTGGACGCGGTGCCGATGTACCACCACCAGCAAAGCGCCGCCGCCGGTTCGGGTAACAACGTCAACGCGCCGATGCCCGGCCGCGTGGTCGTGGTCAAGGCCGCGCCCGGCGACAGCGTCGAAGCCGGCCAGGAAGTGATGGTGATCGAGGCGATGAAGATGGAGCTGAGCCTGAAGGCGCCGCGCGCGGGGACGATCGCGGAAGTGCGCGCGGCGGCTGGGGATTTCGTCGAGGCTGATGCGGTGTTGGTGACGTTGGAGACTGTTTGAGTTTGAGTTTGAGTTTGAGTTTGTGCGTGTGCGTGTATGTGCGCGGATCGCTGCGGCGGTATGCGTACGCGGTTGCATTGTCGGAGGCACTACGAAGGACTTAGATCGAACCTTCACGGTCTGCACGTCCTTTCCTACCGTCATTCCCGCGAAGGCGGGAATCCAGTGACTTTCGTGCGAGAACCTTTGAAGTCGCTGGATTCCCGCGTTCGCGGGAATGACGATCTAGAGAGCGCGCTGAAGTCTCTGGATTCCCGCCTTCGCGGGAATGACGGACTGAACGATGGCGCTAAAGTCTCTAGATTCCCGCCTTCGCGGCAATGACGGATTGAAGGAAACGAAGGGATGGCGGCCTTGAACGAAACAAGCAGCTGAAGGCCTTGTAGAACCGGCCGAACCCCACCCGCTTGACCGCCACCCCCATCCGCGCCGAATAATGGCCGCGCAAACGCTTCAATCCCGGCTGGGAGCGCCGGATTCCTCGGCCGCCGAACCTTCGGCGGCCCCTGGTCTGTGTGTTCTATGGAGGGACATCCCATGCGTTTTTGCGCGCTGTCGTCGCACCTACGAAAGCTGTTCGCCGCCGGCCTCGCGCTGGCCCTGCTGAGCGGATGCAGCACCACCTCGTTCGAATCGCCGCCCAGCGGCACCCAGGTCGCCTGCGATCCGCGCCTGGTCGGCCAATGGCTCAGCGGCGAATGGGTGGAACACGGCGCGCACGAACCCCGGCGCGGGCATGAAGACACCGAGCGGATCAGCATCCTGCCCAAGGATTGCGGCTTGATCCGGCGCGACACCGGCGCGTGTCCTTCCGACCTGATCGGCTACCGATTCTCGTATTTGCCCGATGCCACCGGCGGCTACATCGTCGCGACTCAGGCCACACCCGCGACGCAACCGGCGTCGTGCCGGCGCATGCAGCAGGACGAGTCGCAGGACGACAGCGAACCGCGGCAAGACGGTTACATGATCCTGCGCTATGTCGTCGCCCCGGATCGGGTCGCCATCCACGGCGTCGACACGCTACGCGTGGCGCGCCTGATCGCCGCGGGAACGCTACCCGGCAGCATCGAGAACACCGAGCTCGGGATCGAAGACGGCAAGATCACCTCGGCCAAGCAACTGGACACGTTGCTGCGCGAAAAGAAGGCGAACCACGACGAGCCGCAGATCGCCGCATCGGTGAAAGGCAGCAGTCGGCAGGTCGATGCCTTGCTGGCCTCGCGCAAGGATCTGTTCTTCGCCACGCCTGGCGCCATCCTGCGACGCGACGGTAAGGCCTCGCCTGCGCCGCCGCGCAAGGCGGCGACGAAACCGGCGCCACGTGCGAACCGCTAACGCACCCAACGCGAATCCGTAGCGCGCCGACCCAACCCGTTGGCGCGATCGCAACGATCCGCGCAACGCCGCATCCCCTGTTTACGACCGCGATACGGCTTGAATGCATATCGCCAGTCGCCATCTGTTTACGGAGACTTCCTCAATGCCTGCCCACTTCCACCCGATCGCCGGTTTGCGCGCGCTAGCCGCGGCCATCGTCCTGTCCGCCTCGCTAGGCGGCTGCCTGATGGTCGAACATCCGCCCTCGGCCGCGGTGGCCTGCGATCCGGCCCTGGTCGGCGACTGGGGACTGGTCAAGGGCGAAGGCATCCTCGGCTCGTCCGCCCGCGCCGACGAGGACACCGAATTCAGCGACGACGACGAACGCCGCCTGCGCATCGACGCGCAGTGCCGCGCCTACCTGCCGGCGAAATTCGAATCCAGGCAAGTCGAGTTGCGCGTGTACAAAGCCGACGGCCATCGCTATCTGGGGCTGGACTTCGCCGATGTCTGGATGCTGCTGGCCGGCGGCAAGGGCGAGGCGGAAGCGGCCAGAAACCAGGCCGCGAAGGACTACCCGAACGTGGTCAGCCTGCTGCGCTATCAAGCCGGGCCCGACTCGCTGAGCATCGACGTGGGCAATCCGGATCAGCTCAAGCGCATCGTTCAAGAACGCAACGCCAAGACCCCGAGCGCCGAGGCCGATCGCCCGGACTGGCTCACCGGCGACGCCAAGCAGATTCGTCAGCTATTGCGTGACAATCCGCAGCTTTTCTCCCTGCCCGATGGCGACACGGTTTATCGTTTCAAACGTATATCCCCTGCTGCGCGCTGAGAGGCTGCCATGACCCTGTCCGATCCCCGCCTCTCCAGCGCCGCCCCCGGCCTCGCCGATCCTCACGTTCCGGCGTCCGGCCCTCGCCTGGGCTATCGCGGTCCAGCCGGACTCGCGCGCGGGCCTGGGCGGCCACGCGCCCACCTACTGCGCGCCGCGCTCGCCGTGGCGCTGGTCGCGCTGAGCGGCTGCGTCGCCTTCGAACGCGCGCCGGTCGACGAACTCGCCTGCGACCCCGACCTGCCCGGCACCTGGCATCTGAAGGCCGAGGGCGTCGCCAAGACCATCCACATCGACGCGCGCTGCCACACCGAAGACTGGCCGAACATGGGTGAGCAGACCATGGCGCTGGACCTGACCGGCTTCGTCCTGGGCCGCGACCGCTACATCGTGCTGCCGCCGTCGGTCGCCCAGCGCGCGATCGGCGCGCCGGGCGACGCGCTGGTCAAGGGCTCGCCGGCCGGTTCGGTGTTCCTGATCCTGTACCGTATCGACGACGGCCGGGCCCGGGCCTGGCTTCCGGATTCGCAACGCGCGCTCGACGCGATAGCGGCCGGCACCCTGAGCGGGCGTAAACTCGACGAGAAATTCGCGCTGATCGAAGGATCGGCGCAGGACATCCGCACCGCGCTGACCCAACACGGCGCGGTGTTGTACGACACCCAGAAGGAGGCGATCGTGCTGCGACGCGTCGCCTCTGCAAGCACAGCTCCTGCTAGCGCTGCCTCTGAAAGCAAGGATTCCAGATGACCCAACCCGCTTGCGTACGCATCGTCGAAGTCGGTCCGCGCGACGGACTGCAGAACGAGAAATCGCAGATCGCCACCGCCGACAAGATTGCGTTGATCGACCGTCTGTCGGCGACCGGGCTGCGCAGCATCGAGGCGACGAGTTTCGTCAGCCCCAAGTGGGTGCCGCAACTGGCCGACGCGGCCGAAGTCTTCGCCGGCATCGCGCGCCGGCCCGGCGTGCATTACCCGGTGCTGGTGCCCAACGAACAAGGCTACGAGCGCGCGCGCGCGGTCGGGGTCGAAGAGATCGCGGTGTTCACCGCCGCATCCGAAGCGTTCAACCGCACCAACATCAACGCCAGCATCGACGAATCGCTGGCGCGGTTCGCGCCGGTGCTGGCGCGGGCCAAGACCGACGGCGTGGCGGTGCGCGGTTATGTTTCCACCGTGCTCGGCTGTCCTTATCAAGGCGAAGTGCCGGTCAGCGACGTGGTGCGGGTGGCCAAGGCGCTGCACGCGATGGGCTGCTATGAGGTTTCGCTCGGCGACACCATCGGCGTGGGCACGCCGGGCAAGGCGCGCGCAATGTTCAGGGCGGTCGCCTCCGAAGTTCCGGTCGCGGCGCTGGCGGTGCATTTCCACGACACCTACGGCCAGGCGCTGTCGAACATCCTCGCCTGCCTGGAAGAAGGCGTGGCGGTGGTCGATTCGGCCGTGTCCGGCACCGGTGGCTGTCCCTACGCCAAGGGCGCCAGCGGCAACGTCGCCAGCGAGGACGTGGTGTACATGCTGCACGGCCTGGGCATCGAGACCGGCGTCGACTTGAACGCACTGGCCGACACCGGCCGCTGGCTCGCCGGGCTGCTCGGACGCGAGACCGGCAGCAAGGTCGGCAAGGCGCTGGCGGCCGCGTGAACGCCGACGCGCCCGCCGATCGCCCGGCTCCGCCCGCCTCCGCGGCGGCGACGGACACGACGGACGCCACCATCGCCGCGCTGCAACGCGCACTCGACGAACCCGGCCTCAGCGACAGCCTGCGCGCGACTTTGTCGGAGGCGATCGACGCGCTGCGCCGCAGCGACGGCTCGCTGTACCGCGCCGCCTTCGACGCGATTCCCGACCTGGTCACCGTGCTCGACGAAGTCGGCACGGTGATCGAGATCAATCGCGAAGGCACCCGCGCGCACCGGCGCGTGCGCGAGGAAATCGTCGGCCAGCCGATCCACGTGCTCAATCCCGAACTGCCGCGCGAGCATCTGGCGCCGGTATGGGAATCCTTGAACCGTGGCGACAGCTACATCATCGAGGTCACCAACAAGCGCGGCGACGGCACCCGCTTCCCGGTCGAAGTGCATTCGGCCGGCTTCGACCACGAGGGCCAGCGCCGGATCATCGCGGTCGCGCGCGACCTCAGCAGCCGCGCCGACACCGAACTGCGTTTCCGCGAACTGGTCGAGTCGATCGATCGCGGCGTGATCGTGCAGGACCACTCGCTGCGGATCATCTACGCCAACAGCGCGGCGATGCGCCTGCTGTCGCTGCACAGCGGCATGAGCATCGCCGACGAACTCAGCTCGGGCGACTGGCTGCTGGTCGACGAACGCGGCCACGAACTGGCCACCGACCAATACCCCTCGCAGATCGCGCTGGCCACCGGCCGCGTGGTCGACAGCACCGTGCTCGGGCTGTATCACCGCGAACGTCGCGAACTGATCTGGCTCGCGGTCACCGCGGTGCCGCAGTTCCCGCCCGGCGGCGACCGTCCGCACCAGGTGTTCGCGCTGTTCTCCAACGTCACCGCGCTCAAGCGCGACAGCGCCCTGTTCGACCGCGCCCAGGCGCTGGCCCACATCGGCGGCTGGGAATGGGACGCCGGCCGCGATCGCCTGTACCTGACCTTCGAGGCCGCGCGCATCATCGGCCGCGAAGCCGAGCCGGAGCGGATCGACGACCTGCTCGAATGCCTGCTGCCGCTCGATCGCCACCGCCTGCGCAACGCGCTCGAACGCACCCTCGCCGGCGGCCGCGGCATCGACATGGAACTGCAGGGCATGCGCGCGGACGGCGGCGGTTTCTGGGTGCGCGCGATCGGCGATGCCAGCGCCGCCGATCCGGTTCGGCAAGTGCTCACCGGCACCCTGCAGGACATCACCGAACGCAAGCACGAAGAAGAACAACTGCGCATCCAGGCGCGCAGCGATCCGCTTACCGGCCTGCTCAACCGCGACGCGGTCCAGGCCGAACTCGAACGCCGCCTGGACATCTACCCGCACTCGCCGCTGGCGGTGCTGTATATCGACCTGGACCGCTTCAAGGTGGTCAACGACGTGCTGGGCCACGCCGCCGGCGACCGCCTGCTGGCCTCGGCCGCGCGCCGTATCCGCCTGGCCGCCGGCGATCAGGCGCTGATCGCGCGTTTCGGCGGCGACGAATTTCTGCTGGTGTGCTCGCTCGACGATGATCCGCTGCGCGGCGAACGCCTCGCCGATGCCATTCTGGAGATCTTCGGCGACAGCTTCCGCGTCGACGGCGAGGAATTCAGCATCACCGCCAGCATCGGCATCGCCCAGGCGCCGCTCGACGGCCGCACCGCGCAGCAGCTGATCCAGAGCGCGGATGTGGCCATGTACGACAGCAAGCGCCGCGGCCGCAACAGCTGGCAGGCGTTCACCCCGGAACTGGCCGAACAGCAACTGCACCGCCTGCAGCTGGAAACCCATCTGCGCCGCGCGGTCCACAACGACGAATTCCATCTGGTCTATCAGCCGCAGGTCGATCTCAGCGACGGCCGGGTGGTGGCGATCGAAGCGCTGATCCGCTGGCGCAACCGCTCGCTCGGCGAAATGCGCCCGGACCGTTTCATCGACCATGCCGAAACCACCGGCGACATCGTCGGCATCGGCGGCTGGGTCCTGCACGAAGCCTGCCGGCAGTTGCGCGCATGGCGCGACGAAGGCCTGCATATCGAGCGCGTCGCGGTCAACGTGTCCTACCGCCAGTTCCTCGGCGACGACCTGGCCAACAACGTCGGCGCCGCCCTGGCCGAATACGGCCTGCCCGGCAGCGCGCTGGAACTGGAATTCACCGAGCGGGTCCTGATCGAGGACGCGCCCGACACCGTGCGCACCTTCACCCGCCTGCGCGAACTCGGGGTCAACCTGTCGATCGACGATTTCGGCGAAGGCTACAGCGCCCTGAATTATCTGCGCCGTTTGCCGATCCACGGGCTCAAGCTCAGCCAATTGTTCGTGCAGGGCGTGCCCGACAACCAGTCCGACGTCGCGGTCTGCCAGGCCGTCACCGGCATCGCCCGCAGCCTGGGCCTGGGCATGGTCGCCGAGGGCGTGGAAACCGAACGCCAGCGCGTGTTCCTGCGCGAACTCGGCGTGCTGATCGGCCAGGGCTTTCTGTTCGCGCCGGGGCTGGCGCCGGACGACCTGCGCGATTACTGCCGGGCGCAGAAGCTGCTCTGATCGGGCTGGGCGGCGATCGCGTCATCGGCCAATGCCTCAGCATCGCTCGTCGGCAAGGACGCGATCCTCGCCTGCGCCGACATGACCGACCATCGCATGCACCTATGCGCACGCCGCGCCGATCGTCGATAGCGGTATTGCGCCCAGACGACGCGAAAACCTTCGGCGCGTGGTTGCGCCTGCGGTCGTGAGTCCGGCGGTCCGCGCCGCCCCCATCGAACGCGGTTGAACGCGGTCCTCCGACAGTCAGCGCAATTCGTTCGACCCACTTCACGACGTCGCGATCGCGACGTTTGAACTGTCGTGCATGACACGAATGCGCGTGCGATCGACGCGATCGGCGACGCCGTGGCCGCGCACACGACCCATCCAAGCCGCTCGCAACGCCGCGCGTTGCGCATCCGCACCCACGCCCCGCGCGTCGCGGGGCACCGCATCCATCAGGAGTTCCAGCATGCCCATCACTTTGTACCGTGGCGATTCGCGGCCACCGGATCCGCTCGACCCCACCCAGGCCCCCACCGCGGCCAACAGCATTCGCGGCGCCGGCGGCTTTCAACCCTGGGTGGTCACGCCGCTGGCGACGGGACGCGAAGTCATCAACCGCTGCCTGCCGCCGCGCGGACCGGTCCCCGCGCTGCCGCCACCGGCCGACCAGACCGGCCTGCAGGCGCTGCTGGCCACGCCGAACGTCAGCCTCATCGACGTGCTGCGCGACATCAAATCCGAAAAGACCCGCCGCACCATCCACCTGTCGACCGACACCACCATCGACGCGGGCGGTTATTCGACCGGCTACATCTATCAGATGACCTTCAACCTCAACGTCCAGGCCCTGGGCCAGGGCGCGGTGACGCCGGTCAACGCCGACACCCAACTGGCCTCGGCGACCAAGGCCAATGTGTTCTTCGACGGCGCCACCCTGGCCACCTCGACCCTGTTCGGCATTTCCGGCGGCCCGGTCGATCCGGGCGTGGAAGCGGCCTTCCTCACCGTGATTCCGATGGCCTACATCACCCACTACTGCGTTCCCGGCAAGCAAGCCGCGGGCAGTGCGACGAGGCCGTGGATCGCGTTCTGATGCGATGCCGCGCGATGCGACGCGATCGGCGAGCGTGACGATAACGCGGCATGCATCGATGTTGTTCGGGTACGCGGGCCAGCAGGGACGATTGCGTCCCTCCTTCGAACCGACGGTGCGCGCGAGAACGCGCACCGTCGGCTGTGCGCTTCACCCAGCCGGCGCATCGCCGACGGCAACCGCTCAGCGGCGCTCTGCGAACTCGCAAAACAACTCGCTGCGCCCCAGCGCCGCAAGCCGCGCTTCGACCTCGGCCAGCCATTCCGATTCCGGTCGCCGGCTCGCCCAGGCATAGGTCCGCGGCGTCACGATGGGACGGTCGTCGAACGCCGAGATCAAGGTGGTATTGAGCGAGTCGGTCGCGATGAGCTTGCGGCCGGGCATGTTGGCGGCCAACTCGCTCGCATGCCGTTGCAGCGAAGCCATCATCGCCTGCTGGGACACCGGATCGCGCTCGACCGGTTGTTCGTAGGCCGAACACGCCACCAGGAAATCGGGCGGGCGATCTTCCAGCAACGCTGCCTGCAGACGATCATGACCATCGACGATCACATACGCCTGCAGACAGCCGAGCCGCCACAGCACTATCGGCGGCAGCGCGCCTTCGCGAGCCTTCTTGCGCCACCATTTGACCCGGCCATCGTCGGGCGACGACGGCGCGCGCAGGTTCAACACCTGGTCGATGGGGTATTGACCGCCCCAATCGATGAACAGCACCGGATCGTCGCGCAGCGCATCGCGCACGCCATTGACCGGCCAGTTCCAGTAGTTCAAACGCAGCTTTCCGGCCTCGAACTGCCAAGTGTCCGCGCGCGGACGCACCCCGATGAACATCCACATGCCCGCATGCAGGAACGAAGCGGGCCCGTCGCTCAGCGCCTGCGCGAACACGCGGCTCCAACTCGCCAGCCGCTGCGGTTCCGGCAATGCCGCATGCCGTTCGACGACCGCCGAGTCCAGCGCCGATGCAGGCACCGGCGACTCCAGCGGCACATCGCTGCGCAACAGATGCACTCCGTAATAGTCGCTTAGCGGCGTGGCCCACAAGCGAGTCACCGGCTCGCCGCCGCCCGCCCGATCCTGCACCAGACGAATGCGGGCGTTATGGCCGCTCTCCAGACGCAACGCCGGCTTGCGATGACCGCCATCATCCTCGCGGCATTCCAGTGCCAGACCGAACCAGCGGCCCGCATCGGTTTCGATGTCCTTCCAGTACACACTCATGATCGCGCTTATTCCGTGAGCGGGCGCAGGCCCGCATTGATTCTTATCGAGGCGCCAGCAACTGCTCGATCTGTTCCCTTTCGTCGATCGAACGCTGGAACCCATTGCGATACGCGGGTTCGTAGCCGTCGCCCTTGAGCAGGAAGACGCTGTCCTCCTCGCTCACGACCTCCTGCATGTCGCCCAGTTGGTAATGCCACATCGTCCACAGCGGCACCGTCAATGTCGGCGGCACCGCGCCGGCCCGCGAAAACAGCACCTGCTTGACGCGCAGATGCAACCGGATCTGATTCTTCAAACCCGGACCGGTACGCGCCTGCGGATTGGTCACCGGTCGCCCGCGCCCATCGACCATATCGACGCGGGCGACGTTGGCGACCACCACGTGATCGGCCAAGCGAACGATGTCCTCGAGCGGTATCTGCGGAACCGACGTCGCCGACGCCGCCGTGGCGAATCCCATCACCAGCCATGCCAAAACGTACTTCATGCCTGCCTCTCCCTGAGCCCGGCGACAAGTATCCCGATTGCGACGATCCCGCACAGCCCCCTGTAGGAGCGGCGCAAGCCGCGACATCGCAACCCCGCCCACCGCGCCACCCGCATCCCGCGGCGCATTCACCGACCAAATCAGTATCATCGCCCGCACAGGGACCTGTCCGTTGGAGCACACACCATGCCCGGCAAGACATCGAAACCGCCAGCGAAGAGCGCCAGCAGGCCCGCCGCGAAAAAAGTCGCGAAGAAAGCCAGCAAGAAAGTCGCGAAGAAAACCGCCGCCACGACGCCCAAGCCGCGCAAGGCGGCAGCGAAACCGCAAGCCGGAAAGACCGCCACGCCGCGCCTGCTGTCCGGCGGCAATCCGCAGATAGCCAAAGCCTACGGCGGCGCCCCCGTGCAGGCCTACATCGCGGCGATGCCAGACTGGAAAAGCGCGATCGGCCGCCAGATCGATACCCTGGTAGAACGGGCCGTTCCCGAGGTCTACAAGGCGGTCAAATGGAACTCGCCGCTGTACGGCATCGCGGGCGAAGGCTGGTTCCTCAGCATGCATACCTTCAACCACTACGTGAAAGTGGCGTTTTTCCGCGGCGCTTCGCTCGACCCCATGCCGCCGGGCGAATCCCGGACCCCGCACACGCGCTACCTCAACGTGCGCGAAGACGAACCGATCGACGAAGCCCAGTTCATCGCCTGGGTGAAGCAGGCCCGGCGGCTGCCCGGTGAGAAAATGTGAGCCGCTCCGGCCGGGCGCATGCGTAGCATGTGCGCGCCGCACCATCCCATCGCCCCGCACACCACTGCAGACGAAGCCATCGCCATGAAGAAAACGACCACGCTCGACCCGGCCGCGGACGCAAGCGCGAACACCTCCGCGTCCGAACAGATAGACGCGAAAATCCAGGAACTGGGCGATTGGCGCGGCGAAACGCTCGCGCGCATCCGCATGCTGATCAAGCAGGCCGACCCCGATGTGGTCGAGGAAGTGAAATGGCGAGGGGTTCCGGTGTGGTCGCACGACGGCATCGTGTGCACCGGCGAGACCTACAAGGCCGCGGTGAAGATGACCTTCGCCAAGGGCGCGTCGCTGGACGATCTGGCCGGTCTGTTCAACTCCAGCCTCGACGGCAATACCCGCCGCGCCATCGATGTCCACGAAGGCGACAAGCTCAACGAAAAAGCCTTGAAGACGCTGATCCGCGCCGCGGTGGCGCTGAATACCGCGGCGCGCGCCAAGCCCCGCCCTGCCGGCGCCACGAAGAAAGTCGCGAAAAAAGTCGTGAAGAAAGTCGCGAAGAAAGCCACAAAGAAAGCCGCGAAGAAAACCAAGAGCGAGTGAACCCCAGCGAGCGGGCCGCCTAACCCGCTCGCAGCATCAACACCACACCGGTGACGACCTGCGCGGCCGTCCATGCGCGAGCGGGCACGCGTCCGCTCATCCAGCCCGGACGCAGCGCGATGCCGCGACACACGCCGGTCGCGATGGCGCCGGTCGTGATCAGCATGGCCGCCAGATGCACACCGACGGCGGCCAACCCGAGCACGATCGAACCCGACGCGGTGATTTCCCGCGCCGGCGTGCCGCTCATGCAGATCGGCACCAGCGCCGGCACCAGCATCAAGCCGGCGCCGTGCGCGGTGGCCATCAGGCACGACCACAGCGCGATCCCGACGTGGCCGCCCGGTGTGCGAAATCGACCGGCAAGCGCCGAGCGTGTCGCACTCGCCTCGGCGCCGCGCAGCCCGCGATGGATCGCCACGCCGATCAGCAAGGCACCGCCCAGACCCTGCACCCATGCGCGATCCATCAACAGGCCCTGGGCGACGGCGCAGACCACGATCGCGACCGATGCCGCATGCCCGATCGCGATCGGCAGCAACGCGCGTCGCGCCTGAGCGTCGTCGCGCGCCTGCACGCCGCAGGCGGCGGCGAACATCCAGCCGTTCGCCGGGCTCGCGCCATGCGCGGCGCCGAGTCCGGCGATGGTCAGCCATGCCCATGCCATGTCCATGATCCGTCCTCGCCCGGGGATCGCCGGTTCATGCCTTCGCGCAACACGCGCTCGTCGACGGCGGCGTGCTCACGCTCGCGGCCGGCTCATAGCGATCGTGATGGCGCACCCACGCCATCGGATAATCCAGCCCGTCCTCGTCGCGCCCCTTGGGCGTGAGTTCCAGCAGCGCATAGGCGTGCATCATCACTTCCACCCCGCGGCCGTAACGCGAGTAGGTGTGGAAGACCGCGCCGGTTTCGTCGCGATGAAATACGCTGATACCGGGCGCCTCTTCGTGCGGAAACGGCTGGCGCACGTAGTTGTAGTCGACCTTGCCGCTGGACAATTCGTCCTGGCTGAAGCTCACGCCGAAATCGCGGTTGAAATCGCCGCCGTGCGAGGACACCCACGGGAAGCGCCAGCCCATGCGCCGACGGAAGCGTTCGATATCGGCCAGCGGCGCGCGCGAGACCGCGAGCAAGGTGACATCGCGCTGGGCGAGGTGGAGATTGGCGCCGTCGTTGTGATCGGCCATGTACGAGCAGCTCTTGCAGCCCTGCTCCCAACCCGGCGCGAACATGAAGTGCTGCACCAGCAACTGGCTGCGTCCGTCGAACAGGTCGGCGAGGCGACGCGGCCCATCGAGGGTGTCGAAGAGGTACTCCTTCTCGACCCGCACCCACGGCAACGCGCGGCGCTCGCGCGCGATCTCGTCCTGCAGGCGGGTCAGTTCCTTTTCGCGCGCCAGCAGGGTCATGCGTGCGGCGAGCCATTGGTCCCTGGACACGATCGGGTGATCGACGATGTTCGTTGCGGCTATCGCGGTGTTCATGCGGTGCTCCTCGGCCCGACGGGCCTTCGTTGGGGGACGCCATGACCGATCGCGGGCAAGGCGTCGCCGTCTCCGGCCGATCGACCGGATGGATGTGGCGGTTGGAAAGCCGCTGAGTGTTCGCGGCTGGATCGTCGACGAATCGCGCCTCAGCGCATTCGCCGCGATGGGCCGCCGTGGCGCTGGCGGCGCATCGCTTCGGCCGGCATTACGCCGCCGATTTCGGCCGGCGCACCGCGCGGACCTTGCCGCTGGAACCGCCGCCGCAATAGAACAGATCCGCGCCGTCGGATTCGAGCCCGCTGACGCCGATGCCGTGCGGCAATTCCAGGCGCTCGAGCACGTCGCCGTTGGCCGGATCGATGCGGCGCAGTTCGTTGTCGTCGCCGTCCCAGGTCGCATGCCACAACTCGCCGTCGACCCAGGTCACGCCGGTGACGAAGCGGTTGGATTCGATCGTGCGCAGGATCGCGCCGGTGGCCGGATCGATCCGATGGATCTTGCGATCGCGGTACTGCCCCACCCACAGGCTGCCCTCGGCCCAGGTCAGGCCGGAATCGCCGCCGTTGCCCGGCGCGGGAATCGACGCGACCACCGCGCCGGTGGCCGGATCGATCTTGTCGATGCGCGTTTCGGCGATCTGATACAGATGGGTGCCGTCGAACGCGGTGCCCGCGTGCGCGGCGCAATCGAGCTTGCGCACGACCTGGCCGCTGTCGGGATCGAACGCGAGCACGTTCGCTTCGGTGGCGGCCCACACCCGCTCGCCGTCGTGGGTGACGCCGTGAATCCGTTCGGCGCCGTCGAACGGGCCGTATTCGCGCACGATTTCTGCCGCGCGGGTCGGGACTTGCCGGGTCGGGGCTTGCCGAGTGGTGCTGTCGTTGCTGCTCATCATCCGTCTCCTTGGGGCGCTCATGGCGGCGCCGTGAGATCAATCTACTCAGGCGGCAGCGCGGCCGGGAGTAACAAGATCGTCGTGAATCCCACCAGCGGCGGCGCCAGCCAGCGTTGCGCGCGCGCATGCCCGATCGAGCGCACCTGCGAGGCCGCCTCCAGCTCGACCAAAGCCCGCTGGACCGTGCGCTGGCTGTCGCCCAGGGCCAGCGCCAACGCCGAGGTCGACCAGGCCGCGCCATCGCCGAGCAAGGCCAGTAGCGCGGCCTGATCGCCGTCGATCGGCGGCATCAGCACGACCACGGCGCGGCTGTCGCGCGGGACCAGTTCGAAACCGCCCGCGGTCGCCTCGACCGCCGCCAACGGCGCGATCAAGGCGCGCAGCCGGCCGATCTCGACCCGCAGACGCGCGCGGTGAGTGTCGTCGGGATGCTTGGTGCGGAACACGCGGGCGATGAGACCATTGCGCTCGACATCGCCGGGCCAGCCTTCGGCGAGCGCGCACAGCAATGCGAACAACACCGGCCGCCGCGCCAGCGACCGCCACCGATCGCCAGCGCGCAGGCCGCGCCGGCAGGCATCCACCACCAACGCGTCCGATGCCAGCAATGCTTCGACCTGATCGAGCCGCAGCGGCTGCTCATGGCCGGCGTGAATGGTGCGCGCGGCGCTGCGAACGAGCGCGGCCCGCGCCTCGGCGACTTCGGCGATCAAGGCCGGTACGCGCGCGCGTTGCGCCGCATCGAACGCGCGCTCCAGTGCCGCTCGCGCCACCGCCGTTCGCAACGAGCGCAACGCCAACTCGGCGGCCGCCAACTCGGCCACGGCCGCCAACGAAGGCGGCAAGCCCGATGCATCCAGCCCGGCCAACGAAACCGCGGCCTCGTCGAGACGGCCGAGCAGAAGCTGTCGGCGCACCGCGATCAGACGCGCCTGCAGGGCATTGGCGCGATCGTTGCGCGCTTCCAGCACCGCCGCGGCCTCCGCGAGCGGTCGCGGCGAGCCGCCCAGGTCGCGCATGGCCAGCGCCACTTCCGCCTCGGCGACGAGGCAACGCGCGCGGGACAAGGCTTCGCGCGCACCGAAGCCGCGCGCGGCGCGGCGCAACAACTCTCGGGCGCGCGGGTACTCGCCCAACTGGGCCATCGCGATCCCGCGCAAGGCGAGCGCCGGTGGATCGTCGCGCAGCGCGACACGATCCAGCGCGCCGAGCGCATCGCCGACGGCCAGTGCGCGCCCCGCGGCGGCGATCAGGGAGTCCATCGCGACAGTCTACTGTGCGTCGTGCTGCCGGGCTTACGATTCGGCGCCCTGCTCATGCGCCTCGGGGCGCCGCGCGGATGCAGGGCTTAAGAAGGTCCTTGCCCCGCCCCCTCAACGGCAACTGGTATTGCCGTAAGCGTCCGTATGGCATCGCCGGGTGCTGCCGTCGCTATGACGATACGTCGTGTTGCCGTAAGCGTCGGTGGTCGCGCGCGTGGTCGTGCCGTCGCTGTGGCGATAGGTGGTGTTGCCGTACCCGTCGGAGCGGCCGCGCGTGACCGAGCCGTCGCTGTGACGAAGATAGGTGTTGCCATACCCATCGGCGCTCGCGCGGGTGCTGGTGCCGTCGCTGCGGCGATAGGTGGTGTTGCCATACCCGTCGGACCGCGCGCGCGTGGTCGTGCCGTCGCTGTTGCGGCAATCGGTCCTGCCGTACCCGTCGCTGGAACAGCGCGTCTGCCCGGCCATCGCGGCGTGCGTGGCGAACACCAAGGACAAAACCAGTACGAGTCGTTTCACGCGATTGCTCTGTGAGTGGATGGCCACAAGTGCACAGTGAAGCGCATCGCCGGTCAAGCCGCGATTACGACCGGCTGGCTTTGCCGAACTCGACGATTCGGGCCTTGAACCCCGCGTCGCCCGGGTTCGTGGCGAGCAAGGCGTCGGCGAATTTCGCGGCCTGCGCGGATGGCCCTTTGAAGACATCTGTAGCCGCGACCAGGAAGGCGTAGCCGCCGTCGTCGTCGAGTCGACCCGCCGCATTCAACTCATCCACCAGCGCGATCGCATCGTCGACCCGTTGCCCGCACAGATAGGTCAGTTCCAACGCCAACCGTGCATGCCGGCCGACTGGCTTGTTGGCCATGCATGGGGATCTGAGATCGCAACCCCAATCAGTCGATTCAAGAACGATCCGGCGGCGAACAGGACGATTCGTCCCCGAGAGGCAAAACATACCCGAATGCGGCCGTATGCCTCGCGGCGATGGCCCAAAGATCCGGCCCGATGCGCCAGTTGCGCTCGCCGCCGCCGGGACCGGCGAAATACAGCACCGAGTGGATATGAATCGCGATATCGCGCTCCAGCAAATGCAGCGTCCGCGGCCATTGCGGCCAATGCGCCAACGCACGATCGGCGAACTCGAACGAATTCAGCACCACCGCCATCAGCACGAAGCGCTCATCATCACCGAGTTCGCCCGCCTCATAGAACCCCAGAAACTCATCGATACGCCCGCAGTCCGCCCACTCGGCCTCGGGGTCCTGCATCGAGGGATGGGCGACAAATCCGAACCGAGCGGCAAGCCGTTCAAGCGCCGCGGCCGTGGGATGCCGCCACAAATGCTCCGGGACCTCCATATCGCCATGCGTCCTGAGGTTGCGCTCCATCGAGCCGATATCGGGAAAGTAACGGAGTGACTTGCGCGACGCCAGTCAAACTCCTAAACCGGTCGGACTGCCCGCTCCATTCCGGTGCTCGATAGATTGCGCAGACACCGCTGCCCAACGCTTGCGCCATACACGGCAACGGAATCACATTTGTTCGCACACGTTGATTGTTTGCGCCAAACCGAGTCAATTGCTTCACCTCGTCTCGTTCGGCCGACGTTATCCTCACACCCAAGTACCAGGTCGATCCGAGCGCTCAAAGGAAGAAACGGGAATGTCCACCTTGCCTCCTCCTCCGGTTCCGCAGGGACTGCGCGAACTGCTCAAGGACTACCCGGACCATATCCAGCGCCTGCAAGAAGCCTTGAACAGCTACGTCCAAAAGCCGTTCCGGCTTATGCCATTCGATGGCGCGATATGGGTGCTCGAGGGCAGTCTGGAGACCTTCATCGCCGAAGCGCGTCAAGAGATAGGAAATGCCGAGACCGGCGGCGACCCGGAAGCTATCGCACTAGCCAGGGCAAAGAGGTCCACCTTTGGTTCGGCACGAGCCGACATGGGCCTATTGTCCGAACTTCGAACTTACTTCGATACATGGAACTCAGGATGAGCGGACGAAACACACTCGGCACCCGGGGCATCGCGAATGACTCGTCATTCAGCTCAGCCACCGAAAGCACCTGAAAGACACGCCCAATCCGCGGCCCTGCTAGTGCGCTTTTAACCTAACCCCTTGCAATGCTGGTACGCGCTACCAGCGCTATCATATCGTTGGAAAACACCCCGACTTACGGGCTCATAAGGACTACACGAAAATGTCCACCTTGCCGACACCCCCAGTTCCGCAGGGAATCCGCGAACTTCTCATAGACTACCCAAATCACATTCGACGCCTACAAGAAGCCTTGAGTGACTACGCCAAAAAGCCTTTTCGTGTCATGCCGTTTGATGGGGCCATCTGGGCGCTTGAAGGAAGGCTCGACACTTTCGTGTCAGAAGCGCGCAAAGAACTCAAGCAAGCCAAGGCATCCGGAGATGATCAAGACATCGCACGAGCGGAAGAAAAAGAAATCTTGATGCTACATGTCTGCTTGGTGTCGCAATACGACCTCGGCGAACTGGCAGAATATTTTAACGCTCGCACACCTACCAATTAAAAGCCACGGGAATGCCCATGCCATCTTTGCCGCCGATTCCACCAAGGTTGCGTGAACTTCTAAAAGACTATCCAGATCATCTCGAGCGACTGCAAGAATCTCTAAACGATTACATCCGCGCCCCTTTTCGCGTCATGCCATTTGATGGCGCCATCTGGTCGCTTGAAGGCACTTTAGGGAGCTTTATCTCCGAAGCGCGCGAAGAATTAAAAATAGCCGAAGCCAGTGGAAATGCTGAAGCGATTGAAAAGGCGAAAGCTAAGGATGTCCTGATGTTCCGGGCGCATTCCGTTAACGGAGGAATGTCGGATCTCCATGAATTGCGGGCGTACTTTCAGCAATACACAAGGATGTGATATGAACACGACCGATGCCAAGATTTCTGAGCAAGAACATGCTCAGACCTTCCAAGAAAAAATTCTTGTCGATGCGAATCTTGCCTCCAAGACATCCCTCAATCATCCCAAGGCCGTAATTCTAGGTGGCCAGCCCGGAGCGGGAAAAGGCGGACTCGTTGAAACCGTTCGCGGCGAGTTGCGAAACGATGCGATTGTCATCGACCCAGACAATCTTCGTGACGCACACCCCCACGTTACGGAATTTCGCCGCGAAACGCCGTACACGTGGTCAGGACGGACACACGCTGATGCAAGTCAATGGGCGGATGAACTACTGGATGCAACCGTCTCGGCCAAGAAAAACCTGATCTTCGATACAACGCTCAGCAACGGTCAATGGACATCTGAACTGATTAAGGACCTGCAAAGTAAGGGCTACGAGGTTGAAGTACGTGCAATTGCTGCACATCGGCTAGAAAGCGAACTAGGCGTCGACCGCCGATTCACACATAAACTAGATAGAGACGGCTTCGGCCGCCACGTCCCCGAAGGCGCCCGCGACGCCATATACGACAAGCTGCCCGCCAGCTTGGATACAGTTCACGCGCAGACCGACGCACCAATCCGGATCTTCAATCGCGAAGGCGTCGAACTCTATGACAGTCGCACCAGCACACAGTTGCCGGGTGCCGCGCTGGAACAAGCCCGCGAAGCTCGACTGAAAGACCCGGTGCTGACCCGCGCGCTCCGCGACGCATGGCAAGAACAGCAGAGCTGGCATCAGGAACTGCCCGAGAAGTTGCCCACCCACCCGAAGGTCGACCGGGCCACCGGCGAAAATCTGCTGGTCGAGCGCAGCGCGAACCGCGTGGTGGAACGTGTCGACAGCACCGCGGCGCAGGCGCTGGATGTGGACCATGCCACCCGGGTTCGGCCCACGCGCATCCATGCAGGCAAGGTCCTCGGCATCGCCGGTCTGGCGCTCGATGCCTACGACGCGGCCGACACCCTTCGAACCAGTAATCGTCTGCGAGGCGAAGGCAACGACACCGCGGCCGCCTCCGAGCTGATCCATTTCGGCAGCCGCACCGTCGGCGGCTTCGCGGGAGCCGGTCTGGGCGTGACGGCCGGCGCTATTGCCGGCGTCGAGACCGGCCCGGGGTTGCTGGTCACCGGCGCCATCGGCGGAGTCGTGGGCGTGTTCGCGGGCGACAAGATCGCGCAGTGGACCGACGACCGCCGCATCTATCGCCAGGACGACGGACAAGGCAATACCTGGAACTACGACCCGGACCAACCCGATCGCGGCTGGCGGCGAACGGCGCCGGTCGATGCCAGCGACGACCGCATCGACAATCCGGCACGCAGTGAGTTGCGAGCCAGTCCCGCGCTGGCCAACGAACTCAACTACAAATCGACCAGCGTCTCGGCCGAACTGGTGCTCGGCGGCCCGCCGAAACAGCGCGATCCGTTCGTTCAATCCTCCAACGCGAGCGACACACCCAGCATCACGCCGGCAAGCTGGACCCGTGACGCCGACAGCAACGAATGGCGACGCGAAGTCGTCATCGCGTTCGTCGAGCGCGGCATGAGCCCCAAGCGCATCGAGACCGCCGGCCCGGAGCGCGCCGCAGAGCTGGATCAAGCCGCCGCCAATACCGTGCTGCACAATGCCGCGAACAGTCCGCCGGCCATCGCAGCGCGTTACGAAGACGCCTACGCACGTAATGGCTGGGCGGCCCACGGCCCCATGCCCGATGCCGTGACCCATGCGCGCACGAACGTGGACACCCTGGTCGCCTCCGACGACAACCGCTACCAGCGCCGCGCCGACGGCGAATGGGTCAGCGACGGCATGATCTACGACTCCACCGCCAGCGGAAATCTGCGCGAGGAATTGAACGCCACCCGCGAAGTCCTGCGCGCGACACTCCCACCGCCGCAAGCGGTGCAAGCGCCGCCGCCGCCGACGCCTGAGGCCCGTTTACGCGATACCGTCATGGGCGCGTATGCCAATGCCGGCGTCTCGCCGAGCGCTGAACGCATCGAGGCGAGTGCGGCAGCGGTTCGCATCACCTGGGCGGCGCACGGATTAAACCCAGACACCACGGCCCTGCAACTGCAGCCTAACGCCGACCGCCGCTACGATCAGGACAGCCCTATCGCGAGCCTGCGCCTGGACACCGACGGCAAGACCTATGTGATCGCGGCGGTGACCACGCCTGAAGAGATACAACACGCGCAAACCGCGAAGCGTGGCCCTACCACGACTGGCGACGCCTCCGAGCCGTCCCATGATCCATCTCCCGCGCCGCGCACAACGCCCGCTACGCCCTCGCCCGCCAATGCACGGCATCCCGCCGATCCGCGCGTCGCGGACCATCCGGACCACCGCCTGTACACGCAGATCGAACAGGGCGTGCATCGCATCGACGCCCAACTGGGTCGAACGCCGGACGCCGGCAGCGAGCGCCTTGCGATGAGCGCGTTCGTCGCAGCCAAGGCCCAGGGCATCGACTTGGCCGACCACGTTGCACTCAGCCGACAGGGCACACACCATGCCGCGGGCTCGTTCGTGTTCGTCGTGCAAGGCCAGGACCCGACCGACGTGCGCAACGCCGTCGCCCGGGTATCGACGGTCGAAGCGCTAAATCAGCCGCTCGACCGTTCGCTGCAACAGATGGACACAATGAAGCAGGAACAAGCCCGCTCGCAGACAGCGGCGCAAGAGACCCAATCCGCAACCGAGCACGGACGCGGCCAGAGGATGGGATAACGGCGCCGAGCCGCAGGAGATTGATCGTGGGCTGGGCCAAGAACTACATCGCCAGACTGCAGGCCGGCGAGAACGTGACGTTTCGTCCCGCCGGCGGCTCCATGACCGGCAAGATCGAGTCCGGGCAACTGTGCACCGTGGCCCCGGTCGATACCGTCACGCTCCGCGTCGGCGACATCGCGCTGTGCCGCGTCGACAGCAACGACAACCTGCATCTGGTCAAGGCGATCAACGCCGGGGAATTCCAGACCGGCAACAACCGCGGCTTCATCAACGGCTGGATCGCGGCGTCGGAGATCGTCGGCAAGTGCGTCCGGATTGAGCCGTAGCAGGCCGCACCTCGGCGTTGGCTCGTACGCGAGTTGAATCACACGGTGCGCGCAGTCAGTTCAAAGATTCGTCGCCCTGTCACTGACGAACGAACCCATCCTCGACTACAGCTGCCATACGCCGTGATCGTTGCCGCCCTGCAGGTAAATGGCGAAGGTTCCGTGCCCGGGGATCAGCATCGGCTCAACCGCGATCTGACCTCCGGCCTCCACCACGGCGGCGACAGCCGCCTCGATATCTTTCACCAACCAATAAGGCCGAACCACCGGCGCCTCGGTCGTGCGCAACGGCGCGCGTACCCCGACGAAGCCGCCACCCGCCAACGGCGCGGTGCGCGCGTTGCCGAGGCTCGCGTCGGGTTCGCCGAACTGCACGCCATGGGTCGATGCGTAGGCGGCGCATACGGCGTCGACTTCGGTGGTTACGATTTCGAGGTAGTGGATTTGCATGGGGTTGCATCCTGCGCTAGTTGGGATATCGGTCGCTGCTGACCCCAGTTTTCGCCTTATGTAGGGCAAGGCTCCGCGGCGAGCGAGCATACCTGCAGGACGGCAGCCCTCGGCTCTGCGTGTTTGGGGAGCACGCAGCCGTCAAACCAAACCAGGACGTGCTGTCCCGGTGCGAGGTCCTCGGCATCGATGCCGTCTCCGTACACCGTGAAAAGCTCCGTATCCGGAGCGACGACGATTCGAACAGGCTTGGACTTGCCGGCGACTTTGACCATGACCTGTCCCGGCTCGGCTCGGCTCGGACGATATAGCCGATCAACGAGGCCGCAGGGCTCGACGCCACCACCGTCCGCAATCGGCAACACGCATTCCTTGGCTGTCGCTATGCCAGAGGCAATGGTCAGTGCGGCCGTGATGAGTAGCAACACCTTGGTAGTGTGCGACTACCATCTTCTGCCGCCCTGGTTTTCGACTACACACGATAAGTTAGACATCATCATCTTTTACTTCGCGCCGGGCCAATAATTGCGATGTGATGTTTGCTATTCGAGCTACAGATGAGAGCGCAAAGGCAGATACGCCAACCACCATTGCATGCAACGAAATTTCACCAGGAATATAAAAAGCAACTAACGCTATCACACACATGAATACGCTACCCCAAAGCGCCTCCCGAAGATAACGAAGAAGGTCCTTGAGATATCCGCTTTTCTTAAGGCGCCTAAAGGTCTCATCACCCATCCCGTACAGCAGAGCCTTGAGTGTCGCCATAAAACCCGTTAAGACGCCCCCAAGCGATATCACGGCGGACAAATAATTATCAGGAGAATTTATTGGAAGCTTTATCCATCCTCGCCCATGAAATATGACGGCAGCTAGAGTACAGAGACCCGCCAACAACCAAGGCGCGAATCGCTCGCGCAGCAATGGAGTCAGCCATTTCGAATTCGATCCGCCCATTTTCTATATGCTCTTTCAAGCGCAACAAAACGATCCTCCGCAGCGAGTCGTCGCCCAGAGTTTGGTGTGATATCAAGAGAATGCAAAAGCTTCTCTTTGATTAGATCAACCGTTTCAATTTTACCGTCAGTAGTCTCACGGCCTGCGACCTCAGCTGCAACTACGGCAGGACTTCGAAGTAGTGAGTTAAGCCAAGCTTTGGCCCCTACCAGTGATTGCTGACGGTCATGACCTACGCTAATTTCGATCTTCATCTTCGCACCATTCATATCGGCCCCGCGACCAAGCGCCTGCGTCAAGGCATCGCCTCGTCTACGCTGATTCGCTGAAAGTTGCTTTAGATCAACTCCTACCGACAGCCTTCGAACTTCAGTCACTCTTTCATATTTGGCTTCTGCATCCTGATCAAGCACAACTTTTAGCTCATAGTCATTCGCCTCATCCGCAGCATAACCAGACAAGTATTTTTCAATCGCACCAGGCCTCACTCCATAGTGATTATATTGGATCAACATATACCCAGACTGCGGCAGAAATAGTGCGGCCGACTCCTCTCCAAAGTACTCATCGTCTTCAATATCTAAATCCTCGATAGGATCATGGCGCGTACCTTTCCCGGGTCCCGCCGTATCTCTAAGCTTTACAAAGTCTAATCTCCACCTCCGGGGCAATCCTTCTCCTGCCGCGAATTGCTCAGCAATTTCAAGCCGAACGTTGGAGCCACTGACTTGGCGGATACGCTCACCAAGCGCTTCTTGACTGATTAGCCTAATCATCGAAGTGGCTGATCTCGCGTCTTCGACGGCATTAAACACCCTGTACAGATGAATATGGACTCGTGCTGGCTTCAAGGTGAATCTCCTATCCGAAACAGGAGGACCCATTCATGGTCCCAATGACGCATTTCTGCCCCCTGTCAAGCGCGCCTTAGCATATAGCGACGAAGACATAATTTGCACTCTATAGGCAGAATGACCGCACCCAAAACACCCCTTCTGTTACTGGCCGGTTTCGCGATCGAATCCCGTTTAGATGAAATCAGTTAAAAGAGTTAGCTTTGACCAAAGCAGGATCCGTGACATTGCGTTAGGTAAGGACGCCCAAGCGAAACAAGAAATTTTTATCTCGGCTACTTGACTAGCTCAACGTGGAGTCCGATGCTTTCGACCGGAGACTCAAAACTCCTTACAGAGCGGTTGCCACGCCCGAAATATCCGGTGGTTTTTTTGTGTCTGCTATTCGGGCACAAGCTCGGCGCGTTCCTGCGTCGGGAGGGCGGCGAATACAACACCCGCAAGGGGAATAAGCCCGCCGTCTCTGTACGGTTTTGAGCCTCCCGACTTCCCGCCTGTGACTGAGCGCAGCGCGGGCCCTGGTGTTGTGTCCTAGGAAGAAGGAGTGCCCTATGCCCCCGAAGGCTTCGTCCGGCGGCGATCTGGACAGTTTCAGTGTGTCGCTGCCGCTGAATGCGTTTTTTGAGTTGCGGGAGTTTCAGGATCAGTTGCTGAGCGCGGCCCGCACGCTCGATCCGGCTACGTCCCCCTGCCCCTCCACTCGTCCGCACGAGCAGTCGCGGCATCGCGCGCTGGCGTCGGTGTTCCGGACCTGGGCGGATCAGGTCGACCGTAGTCTGGAATCGGTGCGCCCGGCTTAGCGAGCCTCGCAGGCCCGGCCGTCGTCGTTGGGGGCAGCGCTCGTGCCGCGCAAATGGCGGCGTTCGGGGTGTGGCGCTGCGGTCGTCCGGCGTCTGGGCCGGACGTCGGCCGAAAAAGTTTTGGGTTTGGAGCGCTGCGGCGCAGGCGTGTGCCTGATGGCTGCATTCATGGCACGAGATAGGCGGCGGTTGCGGGTCGGGATCGCAAGC
The DNA here is from genome assembly GCF_057655755.1 of Lysobacter sp. Soil_N_51. NCBI lineage: Bacteria > Pseudomonadati > Pseudomonadota > Gammaproteobacteria > Lysobacterales > Lysobacteraceae > Lysobacter > Lysobacter sp. Soil_N_51. The sequence goes on from NZ_JBDGLR010000001.1 coordinate 57,930, forward strand.
GCCGCGTCGGCGGCTGCGGGCGCAAGGTTCGCGGCTGGGGCCGCAAGGCTTTGAGAGCCGGCCGCAAGGCTCGGAACCTTGCGAATGGAGCGAAAAGGCTTGCGATCGCAAGGTTCCGAGCCTTGCGCGCGAGCATCAAGGCTTGCGCGCGGGACTTTGCGCCTTGCGTTTGGGATCGCGAGCCTTGCGGTCGGAGCATCGAGGTCTGCGATCGCAAGCCTGCGAGCCTTGCGACCGGGCGCGAAGGCTTGCGCGCGATGCTCACGGGCTTGCGCGCCGGCATCGGCGCTGCGCACGCAAGGGTGCATGCGGTGTGCGCAAGCTTTCGGGGGCGTGAATGCGGGCGCGCGAGCGGGCGCGGGTCGGGTTTCGGCGCGCGGGCGGCGGTCTAGGCTGCGCGCGTCGGCCGTGTCGGCCGGCGTACTGACATGGACTATCAAGGAACGAAGATGAGTCAGAACCTGATCGATTTGAATCTGTCCGCCGAGGCACTGGACGCCGTGGATGCGGCGCTCACGCAGTTGGAAGCGCAACTGGCGCCGTTGATCGGCTTGAACGTGGACCAACGCCGGCAGCTGACCAAGATGGGCGAGAAGTCGGAGTCGTTCTGCCGGCAGGCGGTGGACGTGATGCAGCAGAACCCGAACATCCTGCCGCGCAATTTCGACCTGGAGGCGATGCGCCGCGACCTGGCCGCGTTCGATGCGCTGCGGCCGCGGCTGGTGCGGTTGACGCGCTTGTTCGAGCGCGCCAACGACACCCACATGGCGCTGGGCAGCGACCTGATGAGCAATGCGCTGGAGGGCTATGCGTTCTTGAAGATTTCCGGCAAGGGCGAAGGGCTGGAAGGCCTGCGCAAGACCTTGTCGGCCCGATTCAATAGGGCGCGGCCGGAAGTGCCGGCTTCGGCGCCGAGCGCATCGTAGGCCTCGCTCGCGGTCGGCAAGCTAAAAAAAGCCCCGCTGAGCGGGGCTTTTTTCTTATGCAGGATTACTGCTGTTCTTTTGCGTCCGTCAACTTGGCCAACACAGTATCTATCGTGCGGATGGATTGGTCGGTCAGGCTTTTCGGCGCGGGGCCGTCGCGCTTGGCGCGCTTTGAGTAGTGCAACGCCTCGCGAATCAGCGCCATCTCTTCCCCAGTCAGATCAACGATAGCCATGGATCACCTTGTGCGGTTGACGGCGAGAGGACTCAGAGCGCCCATTGTGGACCACAACACCGCGTCTGCGCGCCCCGACCCTCAATCCGCATCCCGCGCCACCTTAGGCAACGGCTCCTCCGCCTGCAGCTCCTTCGCCGCCATCGCCGACACCCCGCGCGCATGCAAGGTCTTCATGACCGGCTGGCTGCGCAGGTTCTGATAGAAGTTGCGGATACCGCCGGTGAGTTGCAACGAGTAGTCGGTGGTCACGAAGCGCTCGTTGTTCTGCACTTCGATGTGGGCGCCGCCGCGGATGGGTTTGAAGAATTCGTCGAACTGGCTCAGCGGGAAATCGCTGGGCTTGCTCGCGGCGAAGTACGCCATCGCCATCGGCTGGCCGCTCTTGGGGCCGATGCTGGTGCCGGCGTAGGTGCCGGCGCGGCCGTGACAGGAGATGCACGAGGACACCGGGCTGTCGATCGGGCCGTTGACGCGGCCGCCGAGGCCATGGTGGCGGACGTAGGCGCGGTTGCCGTAGTCCCAGCCGGTCTGTTCGACCAATGAGGAGGTGATGCGGGCCTGGGTCAGCGAGGTGTTGACGAATACGCCGTCGCGGTTGGCGTCGGTGCGGTCCTGACGGTCATCGCCCCAGCTCAGGCCGACCGGCACCATGCGGTCCCACACCGTCTTGCCGGCGCCGCCGCCGTCGTAGACGAAGGTGCCGTAGATCCAGCCGGTGGTGTCGGCCACGCGCGGGTCCTTGACTGCCACGTCCAGTTGCAGCAGACGCATGGGTTTGTCGACACGCGGTTTGTTGTACGCGGTGTCGGGGTAGATGTTGGCGGTCCAGGTCTTGCTGCCGACGAGGTACGGGATCTGTTCGACGCTGGCGTCGGTGAACAGCAATTTGCAGGCGACGCTGTTCTCGGGGAAGGTCGAGGCATACGGATCGGGGTAGCCGCTGGCGGTGCGCCAGACCTTGCCCAGGGCCGTGCCGCCGCGGTCGTTATAGAAGCCGACCGCCCAGTTCTGCCCAGGCGCGCTCTGGCTGCGGTGCAGTTCGAACGGGCGCGCCTTGCGTTCGCGGGTCAAGCCGTGGTGGTACTCGCGGCCGGCGCCGAATTGATCGCCGTCGTCGTGCAGCCACGGCGCGTGGTACCACTTGCGCACCTTGTTGTCCTGCACCTTGAAGTCGACCTCGACATTGCCTTCCAGGCAGTAGCTCAGCACCGCGCCCATGTACTCGGTCGGGAAGGCCTTGAAGTCGATCGCCATCCACGGAAAGGTTTCTTGCTTGAAGGTCTTGGGGTAGTCCTGGCTGAGCTGGAACACATCCGGCGTCCCCGGCGGCGGCGGGTAGTGCGGATCGAAGCTCGGAAAGCGCGCTGGCGCGGGGTTCGGCGTGGCCAGCAGCTTGCGCTGCAGCTCGGCACCTTGATCGGCGGGCTTGGTGACGTCCAGCGGCGCGGCGGCGGCCACGACGCACACCAGCATTCCAGCCACGGTCAGTGCTGTCTTCATGTCCACTCCCCTGTTTCGACACCTGATGTTCCCACTGCTAACGCGGTCGGGCGCGGCCAGGGGCCACGGCGCGGGGCAACCGTGACGAAGCGCAGGTTTCGATTCACGCGCGGCCGCCGCGCGCCATCTCGATGGCCGGCATCACCTTCGGCGGTGGGCTGTCGGTTTCGACATCGCAATTGCTCAGCAGCATCGAACGGACCCGATGCGGGTAACGCACCGCGAACAACTGCGCGACCGCACCGCCGCTGTCGCGGGCGATCAGGTCGACCGCGTCGATCGCCCACGAATCCAGCAACGCGGCGAGCATCGCGGCCTGGCCGTCGGCGGCCAGCGATTGCCCGGCGAGAATCTGCGAATAGCCCAGGCCCGTGAAGCCCGGGGCGATGCGGCGTCGATGCGCGGCCAGGCGATCGATCGCGCCGCGCCATTGGTAGCCGTTGAGCGGCGCGCCGTGCAGGAACAGCGCGGCCGCGCCCTCGCCGCGTTCGATGTAGGCGATGCGGCCGAACGGCAATTGGGCGAAACGCCGCGAGGCGCGGTACGCCGCCGCGTCCAGCGGCCGGATGGGGCCAGTCGCGGCCGCGCCAAATCCGTCGTCAACTCGAAGAAGCGCCGCCGCCGAAATGATCGCCCGGACCGGCCGGCGCATCGGGCCGTTGCAGGGTGAACACGCAATCGAAGAACGGTTGCATCTCGCTCCACGGCAGTTTGCGCCGACGCGCATCGACCAACGCGCGTCCGATATCGACTGAATTTCCGGGATTGTTCAGGTGTCGGGCGAACGCCGCGCCGGTGTCGGCATCCGCATGCAGGCCGTGATTCTGCTGGTTGTAGGCATGAAATTCGACAATGGCGCCCGGCGCCGCAACCGCGCCGCTCGCCAGCGGACATGTCCCGACCCCACTGGCCTCTTCGCGTTGCGCGTGCCCGGCCGCATAGCTGTCCTGCAACGTATGCAACAGCGAGCCGAAGGCGACATCCTCATACACCCGACGCAGACCACCGCCGGCGCCCTGGGTGTACAGGTCCAGAATTCGCCACTCGCTGCGGCCGAACGACGATTGGATGACCGGGATCTGGATCTCCTTCAAGCGCGTGTCCAGGGTGTACTCGCCCAGCGACGCGCGCCATGCGAATTCGGACCACCCCATGATCCGCTCCTTGGTGACGAAAGCCGGCTCGCCGTTGCGAGCGGCCATCGCATGCAGGAATTGCAGGTCGCCGAAATGGGTGCGATACAGCATCGCATCGCCGGGACCGTAGCTTTTGCCCGCCTTCGCGCCCTTGTTGGCGTCGATAAACAATTTGACCCAGCACACCGGCTGGGTTTCGAAACGGATCGTATCGCGAATGTTGCAGCGAATACCGCGCGCCTGATTGACGGTCATCGCGAAGGGAGGATCGTCGTTCCATCGCACGCCCGCCAACACCGCCGAGGGCGCGTTGAGCGCCTCGCTGCCGTCGCAGGCGATATTGCAGCCATAACTGCGATTGGTGATTTCTTCATGCACCGGCTCGGTGAAGGTGCTGATCGAAAATCGAGCCGCCTCGCGCTCCACCATCGCCCACCTGCCCGTGGTGATTCCGCTCAGGCGCCGTTCTTCCGCGCTGGAATGGGTGGAGAGTTTGTAAGCCGACGCGCCTCCCGCCATAAGCAACAGCAACGCAGCCGACAACGGACACGCAGTGCGTGTGAGTGTCCTGATCATCGAAGCATCCCCCTGTAGTGATGCGGTTGATGCGCGACGCCGGCGCGTGGCCGGACATCGCTCCCTGATTGCGGCGGTTAGACGCCCCGGCCTGTAACCGTCTTGCGGGTCGGAACGTCAAAACCACGCGGCCCCGGCCAGCGCCGCATATCGGCGCGAAGAATGCGAATGCCGTCGAAGTCCCGGCCTCGATCACGGCGCGGTGATGCAGCGGCGCCCTTCGCAAGCGCGCCGGCTTGAGCGAGGATGCGCCATCCGCGATAAGGAAACCGCCATGACCCTGCCGCCCGGCGTCGTACTGCGTCCGATCCAAGCGCGCGACGATGCCGCCGTCGCCAACTTGATACGCCAGGTGATGGCCGAGTTCGGCGCGGGCGCGGTCGCCGATAGCGAAGTCGACGCCATGCAGCGCGCCTACAGCCTGCCGCGCAGCGCCTACTACGTGGTCGAACGCGAAGGCCGCCTCGCCGGCGGCGCCGGGATCGCGCCGCTGCTCGGCGGTGAAGACCGGGTGTGCGAACTGCGCAAGTTCTACCTGCCACCGGCCTCGCGCGGACTGGGCCTGGGCCAGGCCTTGCTGGAACGCTGCCTGCTGACCGCACGCGGCTTCGGTTTCGCCCAGTGCTATGCCGAAACCCTGGACCGCATGAGCGACGCGCAGCGCCTGTTGGAAAGCAACAGCTTCCAGTTGCTGGAAGCGCCGATGGGCTACGGCGGATTGCGCGGCTGCAATACCTGGTATCTGCGCACGCTGTAAGCCCGCGATCACGATCGCCAGCACATAAATCCATCGGCCTGGACACCGCACTGGTGCCTTGAGCCGAGCTTCGCCGTGATCGCAAGAATCGCCGGCGAATTTGTAGCGTTTCGCTTATTGGAAAAGGAACGGCGTCACGCTATAAAGCCCGTCGGACCGCTCACGGCGGTTCCGGGGAAATCAAGCAAACAATCAACAGGGGATTCAAACCAATGTCCATCGCGATCCGACCGCGCGCCCTGCGCGCGGCGCTGGCGGCGCTCACGCTGAGCATGTCGCTGACCGGCTGCCTGAGCATGAAGATGTATGTCGATCCGGCGCTGCCGACGGTCGCCAAGAAGGACATCGCCGCGCCGGCCACGCCCAGGCCGGTGCAGGTGCTGGCCGAGTTCCGCACCAAGGGCAACGCCAATGCCCGCGCCACCGCCGAATTGCGGCCGCGCGCGCTGGCGGCGGCCACCGAGTCCGGGTTGTTCAGTCAGGTCAGCGGCGAGGCCACGCCCGGCGCCGGCCAGTTGCGGGTGATGATCGACAACGTGCCGATCACCGACAACGCCGCCGCCAAGGGCTTCGGCACCGGCCTGACCTTCGGCCTGGCCGGCTCGATGGTCACCGACGGCTACAACGCCACCGTCAGCTACACCGCCAACGGCAAGACCACCGAAGCCGTGGTGCGTCACGCCATCCATTCGACCATCGGCAACAAGGCCGGCCCGGCCGGCCTGACCCCGGTCGCCCCGCAGGCCGCGGCGCATCAGGTCATGGACCAGATCGTCTGGAACGGCCTCAAGCAGTTGTCGGAAAAGCATGCGTTCGACGCGGAATAAGTCGGTGAACGCACTAGTCCGCATGGCCTTGATCGCCACGCTTGCGCTGCAAAGCGCCTGCGTGAGCATGGTCGCGAGCAAGTACCAGCCCGGCATGGCCAACGCCGAGGTGCTGAGCCGTCAAAGTGGCGCGGCACCGCTGCGGGTCGGCGCGTTTTCCGCCGATCCAAAGCTCGACGGCAAGCCGCTCAACGTGCGTGGCTCGACGCTGAGCGGCGGCGAAGACGGCAAGTTCTCGACCTACCTGCGCGATGCCTTGAGCACCGAACTCAAGACCGCTGGGCGCCTGGACGACAACGCCGCACTCGAGATAGGCGGCGAACTGCTGCAGAACCGGCTCAACGGCGGCGGCGCCGCGGCCGGGGACGGCCATGCGATCGTGCAGGCGCGCTTCGTGATCAAGCGCGGCGATTCGCAGGTCTACGACCGCACCCTGACCGCCGAGCACCACTGGCCGTCCTCGTTCATGGGGCCGATCGCCATTCCCGCGGCGTTCGACAACTACACGGCCACGGTGCAGAAGCTGTTGCAGCAATTGTTCTCCGATCCTCAGTTCGAGCGCGCGACTGCGCGCTGATCGGGCTTGCCCCGGCCGCCACGGCGGCCGGGGCGATCGCGACCGGACCGCCAGAAGACCCAGCCGGCGGCAGCCAGCGTGGCCGGCCCCGGCGGCGATCGCCCCCGCCAGCCATCGGCTCCGCCCTCGATTCGCCCGGTCCTTTAGAATGGCGACTTTTCCGCCTTCAGGACCGCCCATGCAACTCGACAACGCCCGCGCCGTGATCACCGGCGGCGTCTCCGGCCTCGGCCTGGCCGTGGCCCAGCACCTCGTCGCCCGCGGCGGCAAGGTCGCGCTGTTCGACGTCAACGACGACAAGGGCGCGCAGGCCGTGGCCGCGCTCGGCGCCGACCAGGCCCGTTATTTCAAGACCGACGTCACCGACGAGGCCGGCGTGGTCGCCAACCTCGCCGCCGCGCAGGAATTTCTCGGCGGGCTCAACGCGGCGATCAACTGCGCCGGCATCCTCGGCGCCGGCCGCGTGCTCGGCAAGGAATCGCCGATGCCGCTGGCGCAGTTCCAGACCACGGTCATGGTCAACCTGATCGGCAGCTTCAACGTCGCCAAGGCCGCGGCCAACCTGATGCAGCACAACCCGGCCGGCGAAGACGGCGAGCGCGGCGTGATCGTCAACACCGCCTCGGTCGCCGCCTACGAGGGCCAGATCGGCCAGGCCGCGTATTCCGCGTCGAAAGGCGGCGTGGTCGCGATGACCCTGCCGATGGCGCGCGAGCTGTCGCGCTTCGGCATCCGGGTGATGACGATCGCGCCGGGCATCTTCTGGACCCCGATGGTCGACGGCATGCCCGAGTCGGTGCAGCAGTCGCTCAGCGCTTCGATCCCGTTCCCCTCGCGCCTGGGCCAGCCGGAAGAATTCGCCGATCTGGTCGCCTACATCCTCGGCAACCGCTATCTCAACGGCGAGACGATCCGCCTGGATGGCGCTACTCGGTTGGCGCCTAAGTAAGCAGTGATTCGGGATTGGGGATTCGGGATTGGCAACAGCCGCCCACCCCACCCCGTCCCATGTTGTCGCCAATCCCTAATCCCTAATCCCCAATCTCGAATCCCGAACTCATGAAAGCCTACGACGTAAAAAAAGGTAACGTAATCGAGCACAACAACACCGTGTATCAGGTGCGCGATATCGAACGCAGCTCGCCGCAGGGCCGCGGCGGCAACGTCAAGTTCCGCTTCACCATGTACTCGGTGCCCGGCGGGACCAAGTACGACCTCAGCGTCGGCGGCGACGACGAGTTGAAGGAAGTCGAGCTCAGCCGCCGCCAGGTGACCTATTCGTACAAGGACGGCGATGCGTTCGTGTTCCTCGACGACGAGGACTACACGCCGTACACGCTCGATGCCGACGTGGTCGGCGACGACGCCGGTTACATCATCGACGACCTCAGCGGCTGCTACGTGCAGATCATCGACGAACAGCCGGTGGCCCTGCAGTTGCCGGCCAGCGTAGCGATCGAAGTGATCGAAACCCCGCCGGAACTCAAGGGCGGCACCGCAACCAAGCGTCCGAAGCCGGCCAAGCTGTCGACCGGTCTGGAGATCATGGTGCCCGAGTACATCAGCAACGGCGAACGCGTGCTGGTCAACACCGCGACCGGCGAGTTCGCCGGCCGTGCGGACTGATCGGCGCACCGGCGCCGGCGCCAATGCGTGCGTTTGCACGCTGGCGCTGGCGCTGCTGATCGGGTGCCAGCCATCGGCACCCGATCACGACGCCGCATCCGGCCCGACCGCGGCGTGCCGCACACCGGAGCAGCTGCCGCAGATGCATCGCCCCGGCTGGTGCGCGCTGCCGTCTGACGTGCGCGCGTTCGCGAGCGAGCACGAAGACCTGCGCGGTTTCTCCGGCGGCGAGCCGTCCGACTACGAAGCGATGCAGCACCTGCAGCAAGAAGCCGAGCAACGCCTGCGGCACGAACGCGAACAATGGGCGAAGCTGCGCGCTCGCCATCAGCGCGACCCGGCCACGACCGCGTGGCTGGACCGCTACGGCGAGGAGACGCAACTGCGATGAACTCCAACGATCCCGCTACCGCCGACAACGGCGGCTATGTTTTCGCCGCCGCGACCGAGTCCGATCTGAACCGACTGATCCCGGTGTTGCGGGCGTTCTACGAAGTCGAACATCTGCCCTGGAACGAAACGGCCCTGCGCCGCGCCTTGTCGGTGCTAGTTGCCGATGCCAACGCCGGGCACCTGCGCCTGATCCTGCGCGACGGCGAGATCGCCGGTTACTTCGTGCTGGGCTTTTGTTTCAGCCTGGAATTCGGCGGCCGCTTCGGCCTGCTCGACGAATTGTTCGTGCTGCCGGCGCATCGCGGCGGCGGCCTGGCCAAGCGCGCCCTGGCCGAAGTCGAAGCGCTGTGCCGGGCCGAAGGCCTGGATGCGTTGCGGCTGGAGGTCAACGACGACAACGCGCACGCGCGCGGCATCTATGAGCGCGCCGGCTATGTCGCGCATCCGCGGCGCTTGATGACGCTGTGGTTGCAGGCCTGAATCGAATCGCCGCCGCGCCGCCCTAGCGAACGACGAAAACCCGCCATCCCACTGTAGGAGCGGCGCAAGCCGCGACCACGAAACAACACGAACGCCGAACCTCGAACCGCGTGCGTAAACCGCGAAATCCGCGGCGCTACTCAATCGGCTTAATCCATACGATCGCAACTCACATCGCTTCTGCATCGGCATTCATCGCACCACTCAGGCGCCGGAATACGAAAGAATTCGCGGCCGTACAGTTTCGTTTCACTGTTGCAGTCATGCAGGCATGCAAGCGACGCAACACACGCGCAATGCAACGCCGCGGCGATCATCCCGCCGAATCGCTCCGCCAACGCAGGTCGCAATTTCCAAAGCGTGACTGGCAACGCTCACCGCAATGCCATGATCCTGCAACCTGCGATCCGCACGCTGATGCGCTTCCCGACGGCAGGATGCCGTGCCCGCCCAGCTTCGGAGCAAGGCCTTGGTTTCCTCGAATCGTCGCGACTTCCTCAAACTCGCCGGCGGCGCCGCCGCGCTGAGCCTGCTTCCGCCCTCGATCCGCGCCGCCCTGGCCACGCCGGCCGCGCGCGTGACCGGCACCATCCAGGACGTGCAGCACGTGGTGATCCTGATGCAGGAAAACCGCTCCTTCGATCATTACCTGGGCGCCTTGCGCGGCGTGCGCGGCTTCGACGACCCGCGGCCGATCCCGCTGCCCGGCGGCAAGACCGTGTGGGAACAACCCAAGACCGCGACCAACCCGAACAACGTGGTGCTGCCGTTCCACCTGGACACCGCGAGCACCGCCGCGCACTGCCTGGCCGACATCGACCACAGCTGGAAAGGCGCGTATTCGCGCTGGAAGGACTACAACGCCTGGATCTCGGTCAAGGGCCCGATGTGCATGGGCCACTTCACCCGCGAGGACATGCCGTTCTATTACGCATTGGCCGACGCGTTCACCGTGTGCGACGCGTACTACTGTTCGCACCACGGCCCGACCAATCCCAATCGCATGCATCTGTTCGCCGGCACCAGCGGCATGACCGTCGGCGATCTGGGGCCGCAGGCGGTCAACAACGCCGACGACGGCAACTGGACCGGCGACATGGCGCGCGACAAGCCGACCTTCGTCGGGCACAAATGGACCACCTACGCCGAACGCCTGCAGAACGCCGGCATCGCCTGGCGGGTGTACCAGGAACACGACAACTACGGCGACAACTCGCTGGCCTACTTCGCCAACTTCCGCAAGCTCGATACGAATTCGCAGCTGTACAAGCGCGGGCGGGCCATCGTCCCGGGCTCCAACGAAGCCAACGCCAAGACCTCGCGCGGCGAGCACCTGATCGCCGAGTTCGCCAAGGACGTGCGCGAAGGCACCCTGCCCGCGGTGTCGTGGATCGTGCCCTCGTACATCATGAGCGAGCACCCCGAGGCCACGCCGGCCTACGGCGAATCGCTGACCGCGCGCTTGCTGGAAGCGCTGGTGGCCAATCCCGAGGTGTGGTCGAAGACCGTGTTCATCATCAACTACGACGAGAACGGCGGCTTCTTCGATCACCTGCCGCCGCCGTTGCCGGCGATCAACGCCAACCTGGGCAAGAGCACGGTCGACACCGCCACCGAGAACTACAACGGCATCCCGGTCGGCCTGGGCGTGCGCGTGCCGATGTTCGTGATTTCGCCGTGGAGCAAGGGCGGCTGGGTCAATTCGCAGGTGTTCGATCACACCTCGGTGCTGCGTTTCCTGGAAGCGCGCTTCGGCATCGCCGAGCCCAACATCAGCGCCTGGCGCCGCACCGTGGCCGGCGATCTGAGCACCGCGTTCGACTTCGCCAATCCCAACGCGGCGTGGCCGACGCTGCCGGACACCGCATCGAGCATGGCCAACGCCGATGCCAGCTGCAAACTCGCCAAGCCCAGCGCGCCGGCGCAGCCGCGCATGCCGCGCCAGGAGCGCGGCCAGCGCCCGGCGCGCGCGCTGCCGTACGAGCTGCGCGTGGACGGTCGTATCGAGGCTTCGAGCGGGCGCTACTGGCTGGACTTCGGCAACGACGGCATCGCCGGCGCCTGCTACAACGTCTACGCCGGCAATCGCAGCGACGGGCCGTGGTATTACACGCTCGACGCCGGCACCCAACTGTCGGATTACTGGAGCGCCCGGCAATACAGCGGCGGCGTCTACGACCTGTCCGCGTTCGGGCCGAACGGGTTCCTGCGCGCGTTCCGCGGCGATCTCAACAAGGCGCTGAGCGCGACCGGCGCCAATCCGGAAATCTCGATGCGTCACGATGCCGCTGGCGAGCGCCTGGTCCTGAACTTCGTCAACACCGGCAAGGCCGCGTGCCGCCTGACCCTGAAACCCAACCGCTACAGCACCGCCGCCGCGCGTCAGTACGCGCTGGCGCCCGGCGCGCGGCTCAGCGACCACTGGCCACTCGCCGCGAGTCAGCACTGGTACGACCTGAGCATCACTTCCGACACCGATACCGGTTACCTGCGGCGTTTCGCCGGGCACGCGGAAAACGGCGCGGCGAGCTTCAGCGATCCGGCGATCGGGGCTTGAATTCGATCGGTCATCGATCGAGGTAGACGCCGCGCGTTGTCGTTGAAGCACGAGAAGACGTAGCGACATCACAGTCCCTGTAGGAGCGACGTAAGTCGCGACCGCGGCATGTCGATCACGTCGAAACCTGCGCCGCAGTTGTGGTTTCGCGGTCGCGGCTTACGCCGCTCCTACAGGGTGGCCATGTGGCTCTAGTCTGAGATCGGGTTTCGATTCCCGAAGGGCGCCGCGCACCAAGAGGCAAAGTGGCGACGTTGCAGCTCTTGTAGGAGCGACGTGAGTCGCGACCGCGGCATTTCGACCACGTCGGAACCTGCGCCGTAGTTGTGGTTTCGCGGTCGCGGCTTGCGCCGCTCCTACAGGGAGGCCATGTGGCTCTCGCCTGAGGTCGGCTTTCGATTACCGAAGGGCGCCATTTAGCTTTTGCTTGAGTCTGATGTCGCGCAGTTCACCCAGCACCGAGAAGTCGCTGATTAGCGTTAGCAAAAGAACACCCGTGGGGCGGCGCACAGGGATGTGCGCCGCCCCACGGGTGCGCTGTTGTTAACGCGAGTCCGTGGCATCGCAGCGCTGGATGAACTGCGCGGCTTCAAGCCCGAGCAAAAGCCGCGTGCCTACCTGTAGGAGCGGCGCAAGCCGCGACCGCGAAAATACAACTACGGCGCGAGTTTCGACGTGGCCGACATGCCGCGGTCGCGACTCGCGTCGCTCCTACAGGGCCCGCAACCGCCACGACGGCGCGCGCGTGGCGTACTCACGCGACAACCATCCCGCCGGCTCAGCCGCCCGAACCACCACGCGCCAACCACTTCCCCGCCATCCGCCGCATCGACTCATCGCTGCCCGGATCGTCGAGCAATTCGGAAATCTCGCGCCAGGCCAGATCCAGCGATTCCTCGCTGATCACGTAGTCCTCGTTGTCGCCTGCGCGCACCACGTAACGCAGGTCGTAATGCCAGTGACCGGGCACGTCGCGGCGCTCGGGGATCCAGTGACGGTCCACGTCGAACAGCTCCGGATCCACCGACAGCCCGGTCAGGCCGGATTCTTCCTCGGCTTCGCGCAGCGCCACCTGGGCCAGATCGCGGTCGCCGTCGGCATGGCCGCCCAGTTGCAGCCAGCGGCCGAGTTTGCGGTGGTGGGTCAGCAATACCCGCCGGCCGGCGCGATCGATCAGCCAGGCGCCGCCGGTGAAATGGCCGGCCAGGCGCTCGCGCAGAAACGGGTCGGCCGGCGGCGCCGCGTCGTGCTGCGCTGCGTCATCGGCGCGGTCGATCGTGCCAGGCACGCCCTCGGCGGCACGCGCGGCCTCGTCGAGCAAGTCCAGAAACGGCTGCGTATGTTCCGCCTCCGCCGGCCAACGTCGCGCATATTCGATGAGATTGGAACGAAGTTCGCCGATGGCGTCGGAATGTTTCGCTGGCATGTGCAAACTGCAGTGTGGCTGGCGGTGTGGGGCGCGATTATGGCGGCAAGAACCATGACGATGTGAGCTTGCCGGTGATTTCCACCCTGGGTTAAGGTGGCCCGCCGCCCCGCTCCGGGGTCGGTCATCGTCGTCATCAGAACGGCGGGCACGTAGATCACTTCTTACGAGAGAGAGGGGAGTTCGATGTCGAGAGGCCTGTTCATCACCAAACCCGTGGCGCCAGCCGGCCACGTGGACGCCGGCGAACCCGTGGAGGGCGGCCTGGAAGGCGAGGCGACGCTCAAACGATCGTTGACCGCGACTCAACTGGTGATGCTCGGCATCGGCGCGGTGATCGGCGCCGGTATCTTCGTCCTGTCCGGTCATGCCGCGGCCGAGCATGCCGGCCCGGCGATCGTGCTGAGCTTCGTCGTCGCCGGCATCGCCTGCGCGCTGGCCGGCCTGTGCTACGCCGAGTTCTCGGCGATGATGCCGGTCTCCGGCAGCGCCTATTCGTATTCCTACGCCACCCTGGGCGAGTTCGTCGCCTGGTTCATCGGCTGGAACCTGGTGCTGGAGTATCTGTTCGCCGCCTCGACCGTCGCGGTCGGCTGGTCGGGCTATCTCAACAGTCTGCTCACCACCTTCGGCATGGGCCTGCCCGCCTCGCTCGCGGCCGCGCCGCTGAACGTGGTCGACGGCAGCATCGTCTACACCGGCGGCCTGATCAATCTGCCGGCGGTGGCGATCATCGCGGCGATCAGCGGCCTGTGCTACGTCGGCATCACCCAGTCGGCGTTCGTCAACTCGATCATCGTCGCGATCAAGGTCGTGGTGATCACCCTGTTCGTGGCCTTCGCCGCCAAGTACATCAACCCGGACAACTGGGTGCCGTTCATCCCGGAAAGTCAGGGTCCGGGCAAGTACGGCTTCGACGGCATCATCCGCGGCGCCTCGGTGGTGTTCTTCGCCTACATCGGCTTCGACGCGGTCTCCACCGCCGCCGGCGAGGCCAAGAACCCGCAGCGCGACATGCCGATCGGCATCCTCGGCTCGCTGGTGATCTGCACCATCATCTACATCATCGTCGCCGGCGTGCTGACCGGCCTGGTGCCGTACCACATGCTGAGCACGCCCAAGCCGGTCGCGACCGCGCTGGAAGCGTTCCCGGCGCTGGGCTGGCTGAAGTTCGCGGTCGAGATCGGCGCGATCGCCGGCCTGAGCTCGGTGATCCTGGTCATGCTGATGGGCCAGCCGCGCATCTTCTACTCGATGTCGAAGGACGGCCTGCTGCCGAAGTTCTTCGCCAAGGTCCATCCGAAGTTCCAGACCCCGTACATCGGCACCATCATCGTCGGCATCTTCGCCGCGCTGCTGGCCGGCTTCCTGCCGATCGGCCTGCTCGGCGAACTGGTGTCGATGGGCACCCTGCTCGCCTTCGCCACCGTCTGCATCGGCGTGCTGATCCTGCGCAGCACCCGCCCGGACCTGCCGCGTCCGTTCCGGGTGCCGCTGGCCGTGCTGGTGTGTCCGCTCGGCGCGATCGCCTGCCTGTACCTGTTCTGGAAGCCGTTCTCCGAGCATTGGCACCTGATGACCGGCTGGACCGTGATCGGCATGCTCATCTACTTCGGCTACGGCTACCGCAACAGCAAGCTGCGCAAGGCCGCCAACGCGGCCTGAGCGGCGCGCAAGTCCTCAAGGCCGGCGGGGTTTTCCGCCGGCCTTTTTCCATTTCATGTAACGCGCATCGCATCGGCGATCGGATTCGAGTCACCAGGCCCGGCGGCGTTTGATCGTCATCCTCGCGAACGCGGGGATCGCTCGACTTCAAAGCGTCCCGCATGAAAGGCCCTGGATTCCCGCATTCGCGGGAATGACGAGCGGAAGGTCGCCGCACGGCCGTAAGCAGCACCAGGAAGAAACACATGCTGGGACAACTCTGGGCGACCAAACACCCGCACGCGGCGCATACCGAGGCCGAGGGCCTGAGCCTGCACCGCACGCTCGGCCCGTGGGGCCTGACCGCGCTGGGCATCGGCGCGGTGATCGGCGGCGGCATCTTCGTGATCACCGGCAAGGCCGCGGCCGAGCACGCCGGCCCGGCGATCATGCTGTCGTTCATTCTGGCCGCGATCTGTTGCACGTTCTGCGCGCTGGCCTATGCCGAGTTCGCGGCGATGGTGCCGGTCTCGGGCAGCGCCTACACCTACACCTACGCGACCCTCGGCGAGCTGGCGGCCTGGTTCATCGGCTGGATGTTGATATTGGAATACGGCGTGTCGGCGTCGGCGGTCGCGGTCAGCTGGACCGGGTATTTCCTGAGTTTGCTGGAACATTTCGACATAACCCTGCCGGCGGCGCTGGTGCAGGCGCCGCTGGACGCCAAACTGCGTCCGACCGGCGCGATCGCCAACCTGCCGGCCGCCGCGATCGTGTTGCTGCTGACTTGGCTGTGTTACGTCGGCATCCGCAAGTCCTCGGCCATGAACATGGCGATGGTGATCCTGAAATCGGGCCTGATCGTGCTGGTGATCGCGGTCGGCTGGAAGTACGTCAATCCCGAACTGTGGACGCCCTTCATCCCCGAATCGCAAGGCCCGGGCAAGTACGGCTGGGAAGGCGTCCTGCGCGGCGCCTCGATGGTGTTCTTCGCCTACATCGGCTTCGAGGCGGTATCGGTGGCGGCGCAGGAATCGCACAAGCCGCAGAAGGACATGCCGATCGGCATGCTCGCCTCGCTGGCGATCTGCACCGTGCTCTACATCGGCATGGCCGCGGTCATGACCGGGCTGGCGCCGTACACCACCCTGGGCACCGATGAGCCGGTAGTGACCGCGATCGCCGCGCATCCGGCGCTGGGCTGGCTGCGCCTGGTGGTCGAGATCGGCGCATTGGTCGGCTTGTCGTCGGTGGTGCTGGTGATGATCATCGGCCAGCCGCGCATCTTCATGATCATGGCGCGCGACGGCCTGCTGCCGCCGGTGTTCACCAAGATCCACCCCAAGTACCGCACCCCGCACATCAACACCGTGATCACCGGCGTGGGCATCGCTCTGCTGGCGGCGCTGTTCCCCCTCGACATCCTCGGCGACATGACCTCGATGGGCACCCTGATCGCGTTCGCCACGGTCTGCCTGGGCGTGCTGATCCT
The DNA here is from genome assembly GCF_057655755.1 of Lysobacter sp. Soil_N_51. NCBI lineage: Bacteria > Pseudomonadati > Pseudomonadota > Gammaproteobacteria > Lysobacterales > Lysobacteraceae > Lysobacter > Lysobacter sp. Soil_N_51. The sequence goes on from NZ_JBDGLR010000001.1 coordinate 74,085, forward strand.
GCGCCGCACCCAACCCGACCTGCCGCGCCCGTTCCGGATCCCCTTCGTGTGGCCGGTCTGCCTGGCCGGCATCGTCAGCTGCCTGATCCTGCTGTCGACCATGACCGCGCACAACTGGATGCTGATGGGCGTGTGGACGGCGGTCGGTTTTGCGATCTATTTCGCTTACAGCGTGCGGCATAGCAATCTGCGGAAGAGCCGGGATTCGTGATTCGGGATTAGGGATTCGGGGATAAACGGGGCACCGGCCAGCCGCTGCTTGCCAATCCCGAATCCCCAATCCCCAATCCCGGCTGCCAAGCGACACACCGGGGCGCTAAACTCGCCCCCATGAACAGCGCCCTGCCCTACGACCCGCAACGCCTGTCGCACTGCGCCGGGGAAATCATCGTCAACGTGCGCGAACTCGCGCAGCGCGGCTGGACCCCGGCCACGAGCAGCAATTTCTCGACCCGGATCGACGCCGGCCATGTCGCGATCACCGTGTCCGGCCGCGACAAAGGCCGCCTGACCGAGGCCGACATCATGGTCGTCGACCTCGACGGCACGCCGGTCGCGACCAGCCACCGGCCCTCGGCCGAGACCTTGCTGCATACCCAGTTGTACAAGCGCTACCCGCAGGTCGGCTGCGTCCTGCACACCCATTCGCAGACCCAGACCGTCGCCTCGCGCCTGTACGCCGGCCGCGGCCACGTGCATCTGGAAGGCTACGAGCTGTTGAAAGCCTTCAGCGGCAACACCACCCACGAAATGGCGCTGGAGTTGCCGGTCTATCCCAACACCCAGGACATGCCGACCCTGGCCGCCCAGGTCGACGCCACCCTCGACCGGCAGCCGATGTGGGGCTATCTGATCGATGGCCATGGCCTGTACGCCTGGGGCCGCGACATGGCCGAAGCGCGACGCCATCTGGAGGCGTTCGAATTCCTGCTCGGATGCGAACTCGAACTCAGGAGACTGCAGCGATGAGCCGTCTGCGCATTTTCGCCGAAGACCAGACCGACACGCCGCGGCTGACCACCTCCGACCAGGCCGAAATCGCCAGCGAACTGGCCAAGATCGGCGTGGGCTTCGAACAATGGCAGGCCGCGCAGCCAGTGAAGCCTGGCGACAGTTCCGAAACGATCATGGCCGCCTACCGCGCCGACATCGACCGTCTGATCGCCGAGCGTGGCTTCAAGACCGTCGACGTGGTCAGCATCGCCCCGGACAACCCGCAGCGCGAGACCATGCGCGGCAAGTTCCTCGACGAGCATTACCACAAGGAAGACGAAGTGCGTTTCTTCGTCGCCGGCTCCGGCCTGTTCACCCTGCACGTCGAGCCGAACGTGTACGAGATCAAGTGCGAACAAGGCGACCTGATCTCAGTGCCCGACAGCACCCTGCACTGGTTCGACATGGGCCCGGAACCGAGCTTCGTGGCGATCCGTTTCTTCACCGAGCCGGACGGCTGGGTCGGCCATTTCACCGGCACCGACATCGCCCAGCAATTTCCGCGCTACGAGAAGGGCCAGGCGGGCTGAGCCGCCTGGCTCGCGCCGGATAGCCGCTTGAGCTCAGTCGCCCAGGCGTCTGAGCTCGACCACGTCGGCCAGCACCAGCGGGTCGAAGCGCCGCAGCTTGGTCACATCGTTGAGTTGCCAGACCGCCACGTCGCGGTTCATGCGCAGGTGCAGCTTCAACTCGGGAATGATGTCGTCGGTCGGGATCTTGATCAGCACCCTGCCCGGCGCGATCCCGTATTTGCCGATCAGTTCGATCGCGTCGTTTTCGTTGATGGAGTGGTTTTCCGGGGTGTCGGCGATGAGAACGAGCGCTTCGAGGGTCATGCGAATGGTCCGATCGGACCGGAATGGCCCGCTTATCTACAACAACGTCGCCGCCGCCATGGCGTGAACCCTGTCCGCCGTCGTCCGGCGCGATTTTTTGCCTGAGCGCCGCCGCAAAGGCGACAATCGGCGTCCCCGCCTCGACTCGTCCCCCGACCCCATGCCCATCCGCGCCATCCTCACCGACATCGAAGGCACCACCAGCTCGATTTCCTTCGTCAAGGACGTGCTGTTCCCGTACGCGCGCCGCGCTCTGCCCGGTTTCGTCGCCGCGCGCGGACGCGAGCCGGCGGTGCGCAAGTGGCTGGACACGGTCGCGCTGGAGAACGGCGGCGCCTGCCAGGACTCGGTCATCGTCGAGGTGCTGCAGGGCTGGATCGACGAAGACCGCAAGCACACCGCGCTCAAGGCGCTGCAGGGCATGATCTGGGCCGACGGCTACAAGAGCGCGGACTTCACCTCGCACATGTACCCCGACGCGGCGCCCGCGCTGCGCCAGTGGAAGGACGCCGGCCTGAAGCTGTACGTGTATTCCTCCGGCAGCGTGCCGGCGCAGCGGCTGCTGTTCGGCCACAGCGATGCCGGCGATCTGACCGAGCTGTTCTCGGGTTGGTTCGACACCGAAGTCGGCGGCAAGCGTGAGGCGGCGAGTTACGCGCGCATCGTCGAAGCGATCGGCCTGCCGGCGGACGAGATCGTGTTCCTGTCGGACGTGGTCGAGGAACTCGATGCCGCGCGCGACGCCGGCGTCGGCACGGTGCTGGTGGATCGTCTCGACGATTATCCGCAGCCGCGCGAAGGCGAAGCCACCCATGGGCATGTGCGGGTGACGGGGTTCGATCAGGTCGTGGTTTGATTCACTCGGTTTGAGCGACGCTCACCGACGTTTGAAATTTCGCGGTCGCGGCTCGCGCCGCTCCTACAGGTAGGCCATGTAGGAGCGGCGCGAGCCGCGACCGCGTCATTTCAACAACGGCGCAAACTCAAGCGGGCAACGCAACCCGCAACCGCCCATCGACCAACAGCCAACGCTACAACCGGCTCAAATTCCGCACCCGCACTTCATCGCGCTCCACCCCGTGCTCGTTCGCGGCGCGCTGGCGGATCAGGTTCAACAGTTCGGCCGGATCGAATGCGCCGGTCTCGGCCGGCGCGTAGTCGAGCGTGGTCTGCCCCCACACGATGAACCGGCCGCCGACCAGGATTTCGTAGTCGGCGAAGTAAAAATAATGCGCGCTCATGCTGCGGCCGCGGCTCAGGTGCCGACGTGGACGTCGTTGCCGCTGTCGGCGCAGCCCAGGTGCTCCAGCGCGATCGCCAGGGCCAGGGTGTAGCTCTGCGCGGAGTAGCCGTGCACCCGACGCAGGCGCTGGCCGCAATGCGGCGCGATCGACGGCTCCGGTGCGCTCATGTCGTCGTCGTGAACCTCGATGTAGGGCACCGGCAATTGCGCCAGGGCGCCGCGCAGGTTGGCGCTCGCGGGCAGGCAATCGCCCGGATCAAGCAACAGCAGTTCGGTGTTGGCCGCGCGCATGCCGCGCAGGCATTCGACCAGTTCGTTTTCGTTGCGGCAACTGCGCACGCAGATCGCCTTGCCGGCGCTGGCCGCGCGTTCGACCAGCGCGGCGCGCACTTCGCCGGACAGCGGGGGGACCATCGAATCGACGGCGGCATCGGTATTGGGGCCGCGCACAATCAGGATCGACACGTCGGGACTCACTGCGCACTCGGAGCGGTGCGCCTGGAAGCCACTGTAGGAATCGGGGGCGTAAAGGCGCTATTCGCGCGGTCGCGGGTGGCGTAAAGCCTGCGTCAATTCCTGGTGGAGGGTGTTCGTATGGTTGTGGTCGTGAGCTGCGGCCAGAGGCCCTCACCCGCGCCTTCGGCGCGACCTCTCCCGCTAGCGGGAGAGGTATTCCGATCGGCTCCGTCGTCGGGGGCTCTTTGGGGAAAAGCTTCGGGTCCGATGCTTTGTTTGCGATCGCCGTGCGCGTGTGGGTTCGAAAGCCTCAATATCCGAGTCGAAAGCGCCAGGATTGGAACCTCTGCCACGACATAACTCGATGCTTCGATGCTTCGATGCTTCGATGCTTCAATGCTTCGATGCTTCAATGCTTCAATGCTTCAATGCTTCGATGCTTCGATGCTTCAATGCTTCAATGCTTCAATGCTTCGATGCTTCGATGCTTCGATAATCGGCAAAATCAGAACACCTCTCCCGCTCGCGGGAGAGGTCGCGCCAAAGGCGCGGGTGAGGGCCGCCCGATCGCCGCGGATCCATGACAAGCCCGAAACCGCGCCAGTCGCTGGCAAGGACATTCAGCCCTTGCCCCATCGATCAAGCGTGAACCTTTTCCCCGCGCGCCAGCATCGCCACCAGCTTCTCGATCCGCGCCGCGCGGGTCTTGGGCGTTTTCGCGGTCATCACCCGCCACAGCACCGCATAGCGATTGGTGCGATCGATCTGTTCGAAGAACGCGCGCGCCTCGGGCCGCGCTGCCAGGGCCGCGGCCAAGTCTTCGGGAATTTCCGCGGTCGAGGCCGGGTCGTAAGCGGCGTCCCAGCGACCGTCGGCCTGCGCCGCGGCGACCTCGCGCAGGCCGCCCTCGCGCATGCGGCCTTCGGCGGTCAGCCGCTCGACCTTGCCGATGTTGATCTTCGACCACAGCCCCTTCGGCCGGCGCGGCGTGTAGCGCTGCAGGAAATAGCAGTCGTCGAAACCGCGGCGCTGGCCGTCGATCCAGCCCGTGCACAAGGCCACCTCGATCGCCTGATCGTTGCTCATGCTGGCGACGGCCTGGCCTTTCTTGGCGATCTTGGCCCACACGCCCTTGGCCTCGGGGTGAGCGAGTATCCAGCGTTCGAACGCGGCGGCGTCTTCGAACACGATCACCGGCAGATCGTCCGCGGCGCCCTTGGGTGTCGCACTGGTACCGCCCTTCGGCTTCGCGCTAATAACTTCTTTGAGCGTCGCGCTGTTACCTCTCATGGACGATGGCGTGACAGCGTTCTTGGCCTTCGCGCTCACATCGCCCTTGGAGGTCCCACTTACTCCGCCCTTTGGCTTCGCGCTCACGGCGCGGCCTCCAGCAACCGATACGAGCTGCGCAGACGCTGCTCGCCGTGCCAGCGGTCGAACACCCGCACTTCGATCGCATGCTCGCCGGCGGCCGCATCGGTCGGCAGCGGCGCGTTCCACAGATGCGGCGTCGGCGTGGCGATCGCGGCGCGATCGTAGCCGCGCAACCGCTCGGCGGCGTCGTCGCGCGCGTTTTCGGCAAGCAGCGCCGGGTCGGGCTGTTCGACCCGCTTCATCGGCTTCCATTCGCCGTCGTCCAAACGGTACTCGACCCGACTGTCGTCGGCGCCCATGAAGACATTGGCGTAGATGCCGCGGATCGGATACGAACCGCGGCGCAGGGTCTTCGGCGCGTACAAACGCAGGTATTGATTGGCGACCGCGCTGGATTCCAGCGCCTTGCCCGCGCTCGGCGCCGGATGCCAGCTCAACGCGTACTCGGCGTTCGCCCGCACCGACAGGCGCGCGTAGCCGTTCGGCGTGCCGTCACTCATGGTGCTATCGGGCAGGCCCTGCGCGTCCTTGACCCCGGACCAGAACGCGCCGCAGGCCGCGCCTACGTTGTATTCGTGCAAGGGCGTCGCACCGTGCCAGCCGTCGGCGGCATCGTGATGGACATGGCGCTGCGTGTGGCTGTGTCCACTCAGCACCAGCACGTGCGGGAACTCGCGCAGCAGCGCGAACAGCCGATCGCGATCGGCGTGGCGGAAGGTTTCGCGCCCCGGCGCGGCGTCGAACAGCGGGATGTGCATCGCCAGCACCAGCAGCCGGCGCTTGTCGGCGCCGGCCAAGTAACGCTCGAGAAACGCGAACTGATCGGCGCGCAGACCGCCGATGTAATCGGGCTTGCCGCCGGGCTGATAGACCACGTCGTCGAGCACCACGAAATTCGCCTGCGGTTCTTCCCAGGCGAAGGTGTCGGGGCCGTAGACATGGCGAAAGCTCAGTAGCGAGTCCTGATCGCTGGTGGCATCGAAGTCGAGATCGTGATTGCCGGGCGCATGCAGCCACGGCACGCCCAGGCGCGCGGTCACCTGGTTGAGCTTCGCGTACAGCGACAGGTCGTCGTGGGTGATGTCGCCCAGGCTCAGGCCCAGGTCGGCGATGCCCTTGCCGCGGCTTGCGGCGCGCAAGGGATCGACGATGTCGCGGCGGTAGTACTCGACATCCATCGCGCTCTTGGTCTGCGGATCGGCGAAGACCAATACGTCGAGATCGGTCTCGCGCGGTTTGCGGTCGATCGCCAGCGGGTAGTCGCGGCAGGTGGTCGAACCCTCCGGCATGCCGCCGTATTTCAGTTTCGCGGTATCGCGCGCCAGGCCGTCGGCGGTGCGCAGGTTGAGCCAGTAATCCGGCAGGCCGCTGTCGATCCGCGACGGCGTCGTGTACCCGGCCGGCTTGATCAGGAACTGACTGGTTTTGTCGGCCGCCGGCAAGCGATAGCGGCCCTGCGCATCGGTCGTGACGATGCGTTCGCCGTCGGACACGCGTTGATTCGCCAGGCCCGGCTCGCCGGCATCGAGGCGGCCGTTGCCGTTGCGGTCCTCGAACACCCTGCCCTCGCAGGACGGCGCGGCGGTCTGGGCCGCGACGGCCGGGGCGATCAGGGTCAGCAGCAAGGCGGCGGATGCGAATGGGCGCATGGCGGGCTCCGTGGGTCGGGGCCATTATGCGGTGGCTGTGTGTATCGCGTGCTTGCACGGGTGTGCACAGGTGGGCGGGCGGCGCGCGTTGTTGTCCATGGGAGTTCCGCCGTGGATGCGGTGTCGCGGTCGCGGCTTGCGCCGCTCCTACAGGGGGCGCCCCATTGCCGTCGCGATCTGACGTTTCAGACTGTAGGAGCGACGTGAGTCGCGACCGCGCCATAGCGACAACGACAAAATCTTGTTTCGCTCGGATAGGAGTTGCGTCATAACTGCGGTTTCGCGGTCGCGGCTTACGCCGCTCCTACGGGGGGCGCCCCATTCTCTTCGCGATCTGACGTTTCAGGCTGTAGGAGCGACGTGAGTCGCGACCGCGCAATGGCGGCTACGGCGAAACCTTGATCGCCCGGATGGGAGGTGCGTCGTAGCCGCGGTGTCGCGGTCGCGGCTTACGCCGCTCCTACAGTTTGCCCACGGGGCTAGCGGCGGCGTGGCGCCAATGCACGGGTCAACCCGCCGGCTGCGATCCCCGATGCGGTTTGCCATGGCGTTCGCGCAACACCGCGACCGCGTCGCTCAGCGACAGGCCGCGTGCGCGCAGCAGGACCTGCAGGTGGAACAGCAGGTCGGCGGCTTCGCCGCACAGGGCCGCGTCGTCCTGGGCGACCGCGGCCAGCGCGGTTTCCACGCCCTCTTCGCCGACCTTCTGCGCAATCGAGCGCACGCCCTTGTCGAACAGCGCGGTGGTGTAGCTACCCTGCGGCCGCTCACGTTCGCGCGTCGCGATCAGCGCGTCGAGTTCGCCCAGGAACGCCAGCGCGTCGTTGGACGCGTCAGACGATTCAGACACGCCGGCCGCGCTGGGAAAACAGCTGTCGCGGCCGAGGTGGCAGGTCGGGCCGTGCGGCTGCGCGCTGACCAGCAAGGTGTCGCGGTCGCAGTCGGTTTCGATCGATACCAGGTCCAAGAAATTCCCCGATGTTTCGCCCTTGGTCCAAAGTCGCTGCTTGCTGCGGCTGTAGAAGGTGACGTGGCCGCTGTCCAGGGTCGCCCGCAGCGCGGCGCGATCCATGTAGCCGAGCATCAGCACGCGCAACGAGGCCGCGTCCTGGACCACGGCCGGGATCAGCCCGTCCTGCTTGTCCCAGTCCAGGGCGTCGATCTGCTGCGGCGTCAACGACGCGCTCGCGGGGATCGTCGTAGGAACGGTCTGATCAGTGGAGTTCGCGGACGCTGACACCGTGTTCTCGCAAGGCTGCCTTGAGGACCGGAATGCGGATGCTGCCGGAGTGGAACACGCTCGCCGCCAACGCCGCGTCGACGTCGGCGTCGCGGAACACCGCGCCGAAATGCTCGATCGCGCCGGCGCCGCCGGACGCCACCAGCGGCACCTCGCAGATCGCCCGCACCGCGCGCAGTTGTTCGATGTCGTAGCCGCTGCGCACGCCGTCGCTGCCCATGCAATTGAGCACGATTTCGCCGGCGCCGAGTTGCTGCGCCTCGACCACCCAATCCAGGGTGCGCTTGGCCAGGGCCTGGGTGCGCGAAGGATCGCCGGTGTACTGGCGCACGCGCCATTCGCCGTCGGGGTCGCGCAGGCTGTCGATGCCGACCACCACGCATTGCACGCCGAACTCGGCGGCGATCTCGCCGATCAGCTCGGGCCGTTCCAGCGCCGGGGTATTGATCGAAATCTTGTCGGCGCCGGCGTTGAGCACGCCGCGCGCATCGTCCACCGAACGGATGCCGCCGGCCACGCAGAACGGAATGTCGATCGCTCGCGAGACCCGCTCGACCCAGCCGCGGTCGACGCTGCGGCCCTGCGGGCTGGCGGTGATGTCGTAGAACACCAGCTCGTCGGCGCCGTCGTCGCGATAGCGCAAGGCCAGTTCGACGATGTCGCCCATGTCGACGTGATCGCGAAAACGCACGCCCTTCACCACCCGGCCGTCGCGCACGTCCAGGCACGGCACGATCCGGCGGCTCAGCTGCGAGCCGCCGACCGCGTCAGTGTTTGCAGCATTCAACATCGACGTACCTGTTTGAGTGCATCGGTCAATTGGAAACGGCCTTCGATCAGCGCCTTGCCGAGCACCGCGCCGCTGCAGCCCACGCTGTCGGCGGCGACGATGTCGGCGATGTCGCGGATGCCGCCGGAGGCCTGCAACTGCACGTCCGGGGCGATCGAATGGATATGCCGGTAAAGATCGAGGTTCGGCCCGGTCATGGTGCCGTCGCGCGAGACGTCGGTGCACAGCAGATGGCGCAGGCCGGCCTGGGCGTAGCGTTCGAGCAGGGTTTCCAGGCGCACGCCGCTGTCCTCGGTCCAGCCGGCGACCGGCAGTTCCCAGGCGCCGTCGGCGGTCTGGCGCACGTCCAGGGCGATGGTGATACGCTCGGAGCCGAAACGCTTGAGCCAGCCGATCACCAGGTCCGGGTCCTTGACCGCGAGCGAACCGACCACGACCCGGTCGGCGCCGGCATCGAGGATCGCCTCGACATCGGCCTCGCTGCGCACGCCGCCGCCGGTCTGCACGCGCATCCAGCTGGAGGTGGTGATCGCGCGCAGCAGCGGCGCCAGGGTGTAGCCGCCGTAACGCGCGGCGTCCAGGTCGATCAGGTGCAGCCACTTGGCCCCGGCCTCGGCGTAGCGCGTGGCCAACGCCAGCGGTTCGGTCTCGTAGCGGGTTTCCTGGGTGTAGTCGCCCTGGTGCAGGCGCACGACCCGGCCGTCGCGAACGTCGATCGCGGGGTACAGCGTGCTGTTGCCCATGTTCACGCCTCCAGCGCCAGGAAATTGGCGAGCAGGCGCGAGCCGACGGCGGCCGAGCGCTCGGGGTGGAACTGGGCGCCGAAACAGCGTCCGCGCCCCGCCACGGCGGTGAAGCGCGCGCCATGCACGGCGCTGGCCAGGGTGTGTTCGGTCAGCGGCGCGGCGTAGCTGTGGACGAAGTAGGCGTGATCGCGTTCGCCGATGCCGGCCAGCAGCGGCTCGCTGCCGGCCTGCGATTCATGCTTCTGAAGGAGATTCCATCCCATATGAGGCACACGTACTCCTGGCGCTGGTTGCAATCGGGTGATCCGGCCCGGCAGAAGTCCGAGGCATTCGACCTCGCCTTCTTCCGAGGATTCGTACAGCAACTGCATGCCCAGGCAGATCCCGAGCAACGGTTGCCGCAAGCGGCGGATCGGATCGACCAGTCCCAGCGCGTGCAATCGCGCCATCGCGGGGGCGGCGGCGCCCACGCCCGGCAGGATCACGCGATCGGCGGAGGCGATCGTTGCAGGGTCCACGCTCAGGATCGAACGCGCACCCAGCCGCTCCAGTGCATAACGCACCGAGCCGATGTTCCCCCCACCCGAATCGATGACAGCTACAACCGTCATCACAAAACTCCTTTGGTACTCGGCAGTTCCCGGCCTTGACGGGCGATGGCCTGACGCAGTGCGCGCGCCACCGATTTGAAACACGCCTCGATTTTGTGGTGATCGTTATCACCTTCCACGTTCAGATTCAGATTCAGGCCCGCGGTTTCGCACAGCGAGCGGAAGAAATGCGGCACCAGTTCGGTCGGGAAGTCGCCGACCCGTTCGCGCGCGAAACTGCCGTTGAACACGAAGTACGGACGCCCGGAGAAATCCAGCGCGGCGCGCGCGAGGGTTTCGTCCATCGGCAGGACGAATTCGTGCGCCGACGAAACCTCGTCGTGCGTAGCCTGCGTGGATGAAACCGCCGCGGCGGAATTCAGGGCGGATGAATCGCTTGCGGACGAATCCACCCGATCGGGTTCCCCCCTTTGCAAAAGGGGGGCCAGGGGGGATTCGCTTTTCGCTCCTGCTTCTACCGTTTCATCACCCAAGCCCACCCGCGGATCAAACCCATACCGCCCGATCCCACGCTTGTCGCCCAGCGCCTCACGCAACGCCTGCCCCAGCGCCAGCGCGCTGTCCTCGATGGTGTGGTGCTCATCGATATGCAGATCGCCCTCGCAACGCAGCTGCAGCGCGAAACCGCCGTGCTTGCCGATCTGCTCGAGCATGTGATCGAAAAACCCCAGCCCGGTGTGGACCTGCGGCTCGCCGGCGCGGTCCAGATCGACCACGACCTCGATCCGGGTCTCGCGGGTAGTGCGCTGCACGCGCGCGGTGCGCGGCCGATCGGCCAGGGCATGCGCGATCCCGGCCCAATCCCACTCGCCGCCGAACTGCGGCGTGCGCAACTGGAACGCGCGAATGCCGAGGTTGGCGGCGAAGCCGTTGTCGGTCTCGCGATCGCCGACCATCGCCGAGCGTTCCCAATCGATACTCCGATCCTTCAACAGCGGCAGGGCCAGGCCGATGCCCGGCTTGCGCGTAGGCAGGTTTTCCGCCGGGAAACTGGTATCGATCAACACATCGCGGAATACGATGCCCTGGCTTTCGAACACCTGCATCATCAACTGATGCGGGCCGTCGAAACTCCAACGCGGATACGCATCGGTGCCCAGGCCGTCCTGATTGGTGACCATCACGAACTGATAGCCGGCGTCGCGCAGCTTCAGCATCGCCGGGATCACCCCGGCGACGAAGCGCAGCTTGGCGAAGCTGTCGATCTGGAAATCGGCCGGCTCCTCGATCAATGTGCCGTCGCGATCGACGAACAGAATCGGGGTGAGCGCGCTCATGCTGCGACTCCGCGCACCCGCGCCAGCCGGGTCAATACCTCGATCACCGCGGCGTTCTGTTCCGGCGTGCCCAGGCTGATCCGCAACGCGTCGCCCAGCCGCGGCGCGGCGCGGAAATCGCGCACCACCACGCCGGCGTCCAGCAATCCGTCGAACGCGGCCTGCGCATCCTCGAAACGCGCGAGCAGGAAGTTGGCCTGCGAGGGATAGACCTGGCGCAGCCCCGGCAATACACGCAGCGCTTCGAACAATTTCTCGCGCTCGCTGCGCGCGGTGGTGACCCGCGCCTTGGTGGTGTTGCGCGGTACCTCGGCCAAGGCGCGCAGGGCCAGCTGCACGCACGGGGTCGGCAGCGGATACGGCGCCTGGCAGCGTTGCAACACCGCGATCAGGCCGGCGTCGGCGATCACGCTGCCGATCCGCGCCGCCGCCAGCGCGTGCGCTTTCGACAAGGTGCGCAGCACCGCGATATTGCGTCGGCGCGCGAGCAGGCTCGTCGCCGATTCGCCGTCGGCGTACTCGATATAGGCTTCGTCGACCACGACCAGGGCGCGCCCGCGCAGGCGTTCGGCCAACGCTTCGATTTCGGACAAGGGCAACAGCGTGCCGGAAGGATTGCCCGGCGAACACAGGAACACCAGCTTGGCGCCCTCGCTTTCCGCGGCCTGCGCGACCGCGGCGAAATCGCAGACGAAACCGGCCGGCGTATCGCGCAAGGCGACCTCGACCGTGCGGGTGCCGTGCAGGCGCGCATTGACCGCGTACATGCCGAAGGTCGGCGGGGTGATCACGATCGCGTCGCCGCCGGGACGGCAGAACGCGCGCACCAGCAGATCGATCGCTTCGTCGCTGCCGCGTCCGGCCAGCAACTGCTCGGGCGCGCAGCCGTACAGCTCGGCCAGTGCTTCGCGCAGGCGCTGCGGCTGCGGATCGGGATAGCGGCGCACCGCGCCCTCGCCGTCGGCGACGCTGGGCCAGGCGGCCTCGTTGGCGTTCAGCCAGACCCGCCCGGCGCGTTTTTCGCTGCGCGCCGAACTGTAACCGGCGAAATCGCGCAGATCCTCGCGCAGCAGTTGCATGGGGTTGTCGTCGATCATGGTCTTGCTCGTCCTGCCTGCGGGTTGCTGCACGATGCTCGGGCTGCGGTGGGAATAGTCGGACGCGACGATCACACGGATTGCGACGGCGCGTTCTGAATGGGCGGGTGCGAGGCCAGCGCGCGCTGGCGGATCTGCACCGCCTGGCGATGCGCGTCCAGCCCTTCGGCGCTGGCCAGTTCGACCGCGCACGGGCCGATCGCCTGCAACCCTTGCGGGGTCACTTCCTGCACCGTGATCGCGATCTGGAAACTCGCCACGTTGAGCCCGCCGGCATAACGCGCCGCGCCGCTGGTGGGCAGAACATGATTGGTGCCGCTGCAATAGTCGCCCAGCGCTTCGGGCGCCCAGTCGCCGAGAAACACCGACCCGGCCGCGTCCACCGCCGGCAACGCCGCGCGCGCGTCGCGCAAGGCCAGGATCAGGTGCTCGGGCGCGTAGCGATTGCTGACTTGCAGGGCTTCATCGATCGAACCGACCCGGATCGAACGCGACGACTGCAAGGCGCTGCGCGCGGTCGGCGCGCGCGACAGATCGGCCAGTTGGCGTTCGAGTTCGCGATCGACCGCATCGAGCAGCGCGCTGTCGTCGCTGAGCAGGATCACCTGCGAATCGGCGCCGTGTTCGGCCTGCGACAGCAGATCGGCGGCGACGAAATCGGCGCGCGCGCCGCGGTCGGCGATCACCAGCACCTCCGACGGCCCGGCCGGCATGTCGATCGCCGCGCCGCCTTCGATCAGCGCGACCTGGCGCTTGGCCTCGGTGACGTAGGCATTGCCCGGCCCGAACAACTTGTCGCACTTGCCGATGCTGGCGCTGCCGAAGGCCATCGCCGCGATCGCCTGGGCGCCGCCGAGCTTGAACACCCGCTCGATGCCGCAGCGGCGCGCGGCGTACAGCACCGCCGGATCGGCGCTGCCGTCGCGGCGCGGCGGCGTGCACAGGATGATTTCGCGGCAACCGGCCAGTTGCGCCGGCACGCCGAGCATCAACGCGGTCGACGGCAGCGGCGCCGAGCCGGCCGGCACGTACAGGCCGACCCGCTGGATCGGCCGCAGGATACGTTCGCAGCGCACGCCATCGGCGGTGTCGAGCGCATACGCCGGGGTCATGCCGGCGCGGTGAAACGCGGCGATGCGTTCGGCCGCTTCGTCGATCGCCGCGCGCAACGCGGGCGTAAGGTCGCGCTGCGCGGCGTCGAATTCTTCGATGCCGACCGCGAACGCCTCGGGTACGCGGCCATCGAAGCGTTCGGCGTAAACACGCAACGCCGCATCACCATCGCGCCGCACCGTGGCCAGGATCTCGGCGACCGTGTCGGCGGTGGACTGACGGGTCTCCTGCGCGGGCCGGCGCAGGATGCGCTCGCGCTCGCCTTCGTCCAGCGCGCTCCAGTCGTAGCGCTGCATCAACGCGCTCATGCCAGCATGCCCTCCACCGGCAGCACCATCAGCCCGCGCGCGCCGGCGCGCTTGAGTTCCTCCAGCCGCTGCCAGGTCACCGCGCCGTGGCACAGCGCCTGCAGGGCGATGTCGTCGCCGTTGTCCAGACGCATCACCGTCGGCGCCTCGGCATCGGGCAGCATCGGCAGCAATTCGGCGAGCAGCGCGCGCGGCGCCTGGAACATCAGCAGCTTGCTGTTGCGCACCCGCATCGCGCCGTCGAGGCGGCGCAGCAGCAGGTCGGCCAATTCACCGCGCACGTCGTCGAACTTGTCGACCGGCCCGGCCAGCACCGCTTCGCTTTCGATCAGGGTCTGCACCGGCTTGAGCTGGTTGGCGACCAGGGTCGCGCCGCTGGACACCAGATCGCAGATCGCCTCGGCCTGGCCCAGCCGCGGCGCGATCTCGACCGAACCCGACAGCAACACCACCTGCGCATCGACGCCCTGCTCGGCCAGCCATTGCGACAGCAGCGCCGGGTAGCTGGTGGCGATGCGCTTGCCGGCCAGTTGCTGCGGGCCGTCCCATTGCCACGCGTCGGGCACCGCCAGCGCCAGCCGGCAACCGCCGAAGCCGAGCGAACGCCACTCGCGGAACGCAGGCGCGTGGCCGCGGCCCCGGCGATCGCCGTCCTGTTCTAGCAATACATTGCGACCGACCACGCCCAGGTCGCAGACGCCGTCGGCGATCAGGCCGGGGATGTCGTCGTCGCGCACCAGCAGCAGATCGACCGGCAGGGTTTCGCCGTAGCAGAACAGGCGGTCGCGGCTTTCGCGCCAGCTCAAGCCGCAGGCGGCCAGCAGCGCGCGCGCCGGCTCGGCGAGACGGCCGGATTTCTGGATCGCGATGCGCAAGCGGTCACGCGCGGCGGCGCTGGCGGGAGGGCTCATGAAGAAGGTCTCGAAAGGAAGTCGGTGCGGGGCGATGGCGGTGCGGTGGGCCGGTCGCGGCGTCCGCAGGGAGAATCGGTGTCTGTGTCGGGGGGCCGGACAGGCGATGGCGGAATCAGCGATGTCGCGCCGCGCGCCGCTGCAGCGCCGCCGCGTAGCCGCCGGCGCCGCGTTCGAACACCCGCGCGACCCGCCCGATCGTGGTCACGCTGACCTGGGTGCGGTCGTGGATTTCGCGGTACGGCACGCCCTCGCTGAGCAAGGGCACGACCCGCCAGCGGTCGCTCATGGCTTCCAGCTCGGCCGGCGTGCACAGGTCTTCGAGGAAGGCGCGGACCTGCTCGGCCGTGCGCAGGCCGGCGAGCGCGGTGGCCAGGTCGGCGAGCGCGTCTTCGCTGTGGTCGGTGTCGGTGGAACGGCGCTTCATCGTGGAAAACCTGTGCCTTTGTGCGTAGTGATCGTCGTCGTCCAGGCACCTGCCCGGCCGCGAAAGCTGAATGAGTGCGTTAATGTACTAACGCGTTAATACATTAACGATCCGCCGAACGGTCGTCAAGCCGGCCTGAGCGGGACCGAATTTGCGTTAAGAAGTCAGGCATGCCTCTCGCCCTGCGCCCCGCCCCATCGCCCTCCCCCTCCTTGCCGCGACGCAATGGCCTGCGTCCGTTATCGCCACGGAAGATGAATACGAAGCCCTGCCGCGCCCCGCGCCCGACCGACGCCGCCCCGCCGCGGCCACGCCCCACCCTGCGCGATCGCTGGCGCTGCCTGTTGCTGCTCATGTGGGTCGCGCTGGGCGCGCTCGCCTGGCCGGCCACGGCGCAGAGCACGCTGGAACTGGACGGCGCCAGCCGCGAGGTCGCGCTGGCGCCGTTCACCGCCTACTACCACGACCGCGACGGCAAGCTCGACCTGGACGCCGCCCGCCGGCTGCAGGCGCAGGGCGGGTTCCGGCCGGTGCCCAACGGCAACAGCTCGTTCGGCTTCCAGCCCGGCGCGTTCTGGTTCCACATCACCACCGTCAACCACAGCGCCGAGGTGCCGCGCTGGTTGTTGGTGCAGGGGTTCGCGCTCAGCGACCGGCTCGATGTCTACACCCAGCCGCGCAACGGCGGCGCGCCGACCCATCAGGTCGGCGGCGACAGCCAGCCGTTCAGCGCGCGCGCGATCCGCTACCGACACCCGAATTTCTGGATCGATCTGCCGCAGGGCGAGCCGGTGGACATCTACATGCGCGTGCGCAGCGAAAGCTCGATGCAGGTGCCGCTGACGTTGTACACGCCGACCGCGTTCACCGAGCTGGCGCGCGATGCCCAGCTCGGCATCGGCCTGTACTACGGCATCCTGCTGGCGCTGTTCTTCTACAACCTGGTGCTGTGGCTGACCCTGCGCGACGCCAGTTATTTCTGGTACCTGTTCCATATCTGCGCGTTCGGTCTGGTGCTGCTGACCCTCAACGGCCTGGGCTTCGAATACCTGTGGCCGCGCTCGCCGTGGCTGGCCGACCACTCGGTGCCGCTGTCGATCTGTCTGGCCCAGGTCGGCATGCAACAGTTCGCGCGCAACTTCCTGGGCCTGCAACAGCGCTGGCGATTCGGCGACCGGGTCGGCTTGGCGATGATCGGGTTCTTCGTCGTGCTCGGCATCATCGCGACCCAGGCGCCGTACCGCATCGCCACCCCGATCGCCTCGGCGGCGGTGTTCGTCAGCATCGCCTGGATCGCGGTGGAAACCATCGTCGTGCTGCGTCGCGGCTACAAGCCGGCGCGGCTGTTCCTGCTGGCGTGGTCGGCGTTCCTGCTGGGCACCGGCATGTTCGCGGCGATCGCGTTCGACCTGCTGCCGAAGATCTTCATCACCGAATACGGCGTGCAGATCGGCTCGGCCCTGGAAATGCTGCTGCTCTCGGTCGCGCTGGGCTATCGCTACGCGGCGCTGCGCAACGAGAACGAGCGGGTGGTGCGCGAAGCCAAGGATCAGCTCGAACACAAGGTCGAACAGCGCACCACCGAACTGCGCAGCGCGCTGGCCCAGCTCGAGGAGGTGCATGCGCGCCTGCGCGAAACCGCGCAGCGCGACGGCCTGACCGGCCTGCACAACCGCAGCCATTTCCGCGAAGCCTTCGAGGCGCTGTTGCATCGCTCGCGCCGGCAGAGCCGGCCGCTGGTGCTGATGATGATCGACCTGGATCACTTCAAGCAGATCAACGATCACCATGGCCATCTGGTCGGCGACGAATGCCTGCGCTGGGCGGCGGGGCTGATCGCTCAATGCCTGATCCCGCAGCACGCGCTGCTGGCGCGGTTCGGCGGCGAGGAATTCGTCGCCGTGCTGCCCGATCATGATCTGAGCAGCGGCGCGCGCGTCGCCGAGGAACTGCGTGCGCGCCTGAGTTCGCAGCCCTGCCCTAGCCGCAGCCACGACATCCCGGTCACCGCCAGCATCGGCGTCCATGAAATCACCCCGGACTCGGACATGGGCGTGGAAGCGGCGCTGCAGTTCGCCGATCAGGCGCTGTACCTGGCCAAGGCCGAGGGGCGCGATTGCGTGCGGGTGTGGGGGGCCGCGGCGACCGGCGCGGTCGCCTAGGCGCGGGCCGATCAGCCTCGCGGCGCGTACATCACGTCCGAGCGCAGCGCGTACTTGACGCCCTCTTCCACCGCCGCGCCCTCGTGCCAGGTGTCGTGCACGAACAGCAAGGCGTCGCCGGTTTTCGGGGTCACCCGGAACTGGCGGAAATCGGTATCGCCGCCGACGAAGCCGTCGTTGAGATAGACCAGCAAGGTCAGCTTGCTGCTCAGCCCGTCTTCGAGCCAGGGGCCGTCCTTGTGCATGCGAAAGCGCTGGCCCGGCCAGTATTTGTAGAAACGCAGCAGGCGCGGCAGGCCGACGGGGATCTGGCCGTCCAGTTCGGGCAGATCGACCTGGGCCAGGCGTTGCCACAGCCGATCGACCCACTCGACCGACTCGAACACCACCCGCTCGTTGTTGCGCACATGCGGCATGGCTTTTTGCGCGCCGGCGGCGGTGCGCACGCCCGCGGATTCGAAGCCGTTGTGTTCGGCCAGCGCAATCAAGGTCTCGCATTCGGCCGGCGACAGCATGGCCTGCACAGTGAACGCGCGATCGGAATGGGCAATCAGGTTCATGGCGGTGGTTGGCTGGAAGCACACCGCGCCAGCGTATTGGAAACCGTCGCCGTTGGCATGGGCAGCTCCGCGGCGGCCCTCACCCCAACCCCTCTCCCGCGGGCGGGAGAGGGGCTTTGGTCTGCGCGGCGGGCTGGGCCGCGCGCGCAGAAAGATGTCGCACTCAGTGTTGCACTCAGTCCTGCAGACCCGAACGCACCGCCGACAGCACAATGCCGTCGCGCACCAGCATCACCGCCGTCGCCACTTCGCCGTCGAGCGCGCGATCGCGATCCAGGAACGGGATCGACTCGCGCAGTTTGGCGTGCGCGATCGCGACCGCGCGGCCCGGACGGAACTCCTGCGCCGCCGACAGCTCGGCGCGCAAGCCCTCGACCTCGGCGATGAAACCGGCATGGTCGGCCGCATCCGCGACCGGGCCGCCGAACACCTTGCCGGCCAGCACCTTCGCATCGGTGCGATCGGCCAGATCGCGCGCGGCGTTGATCATGTCGCGACGCAGGTCCAGCGCCTGGGCGGCGGTGTACAACTCCAGCGCCAGCACCTTGCCCAGATCGTCGGCCATCGCCAGCACGTGACGCGCCTCGTTGGCGCCCATCGACACGTGATCCTCGGCGTTGGCGCTGGTCGGAATCGAATACACCGACGCCGGATGCGCGCGGCTGGCCAGATCGTTGACGATCGCCGCGGCGGTGTACTGCACGATCATGTGACCCGACTCGGTCGCGTCCTCGTTGCCGATCAGGAACCCCGGCAGGCCATCGTTGGTGGCCGGATCGACCAGCTTGTTGAGGCGACGCTCGGAAATGCTCGCGAGCACCGGGATCGCCGCCTTGACGTAGCTCATCGCCAGCGCCAGCGGCATGCCGTGGAAATGACCGGCCGAGATCACCTGCTGCTCGACGTGTTCGGCCTGCGCATCCGGGAACACGATCGGATTGTCGGTCAGCGAATTGAGTTCGACCTCGAACACCCGTGCGGCCTGCGCGATCGCGTCGCGCACCGCGCCATGCACCTGCGGAATGCAGCGCAGCGAATAACTGTCCTGCGGCTGATGCTTCTTGCCGCCGCGGAACGGACGGAAGCGCTGGTAGAACTTCTCGCGGCCGTGACGCTGGGTGAACGGCACCCAGTCCCAGCCGATGTCGAAGCTGAGCTGCTGCGCGGCTGGCGTATCCCAACTCTGCGGCAACCACGGGCGGAACCGCGGCACGAGGTGATACGGAATATCGGCCAGGGTCGAACCGTCGAGCAGGCGGCGCAGATTCGCGGCCACTTCGACTTGCCCCGGGTGCGGACGCAGCGCATGCACTTCCTGCGCGAACGCGCCCAGACGGCCGGCGAAGGCGTCGATGGTCATCGCCGCGGCCAGATCGGCGGTGTCGGCCAGGTCCTCGAGCTTGGCCAGCGCGAGCACACCGCAGGCCAGCATCTGCGCGGTGCCGTTATTGAGCGCCAGGCCTTCCTTGTACGACAGCTTGACCGGTTGCAGGCCGGCGCGTTCAAGCGCCTGCGCGCCCGGCATGCGCTCGCCTTCGAAAAAGGCTTCGCCGCCGCCGAGCAGCACGATCGCCAGATGCGACAACGGCGCCAGGTCGCCGCTGGCGCCGACTGAACCCAGTTGCGGCACCACCGGCACGATCCCGGCGTTGAGCATCTGCGCCAGCGCCTGCAGGGTCTGCACGCGGATGCCCGAATGCCCGCGCATCAGGGTGTTGATGCGGATGCACAGCATCGCGCGCACGATCTCCGGCGCGAACGGCTCGCCGACGCAGACCGCATGGGTGACGATCAGATTGCGCTGCAATTCCTCGTGCAGGGTTTCGGTCGCGGGCTTCGCGCCGGGCAACTGGTCGCGCAGATGATGCGCACCGAGCAGACGGTCGGCGTTGCTGCCAAAACCGGTGGATACGCCGTAGATCGGTTCTTCGCGGCGGACCTGTTCGGCCAGGAAATCGGCCGCGCGGGCCACCGCCGGCAATTGCGCCGCGGCCAGTTCGACCTGTGCGCCGTAAGCCACGGCAACGAGCTGCGACCGCGTGAGCGAACGGCCATCGAGTTGGATCTTGTTCAAGTTGTAACCTCGCCTCGCACCCTGGCGATCATCTGAACGGCGGGCTTAACCGCGAACGGTCAAACCCGGCCGAGCGTACTCGGGAGTCGGTGCGTCAATGCCACATTGAGAACCGCAACGGCGGATGCGCGTCGCGGGGTGAAAGCGGTTCGCCATGACTCCGGATTCCGCTCCGGCGAGTGGCGAACCGTGTAGCGGACTCCGGGCGCAGACTCCCGCGCCCGGCCCGCGATCCATGCGCGCGAACGGCCGGCAGCGGGATCGAACGATCCGCGCCGCCGATGCTGTTCGCGCGCGGCATGCTCACTCCGCCGCGGCCCGCGGCATCACCCGCGACTGCTCCAGCTCGATCCGCAGCGTCCGCGCCAACTCGCCGCGCGGCACTTCGAACTGGTCTTCGCGACGCAGGTCCTTGACCGTGGCCGTGCCCTTGGCGATTTCGTTCTCGCCGAGCACCACCACGAAACGGATGCCGGCGCGGTCGGCGTACTTGAACTGCTGCTTCAGCTTGGACGCCTCCATCACCACTTCGGTGTTGAGGCCGCCGTGACGCAGTTCGTTGGCCAGCGCCAGGCAATGCGGCAGGTGCGCGTCTTCCATCTGGGTGATCAACACCTGCACCGTGCTTTCGGCGGTGCTGACGATGCCGGCCTTTTGCAACTGATAGAACAAGCGGGTCAGGCCGATCGAGATGCCGACGCCCGGCAGCCTGGACTTGGTGTAGTTGCTGGCGAGGTTTTCGTAACGGCCGCCCGAGCAGATCGAGCCCAGGCCCGGGTAATCGTTGAGCGTGGTCTCGTAGACGGTGCCGGTGTAATAGTCCAGGCCACGCGCGATCGAGAAGTTCAGCGCGTAGTTCTGCTCCGGCACGCCCAGCGCGCGGATCAGTTCCAGCACTTCGCGCAGCTCGGCCACGCCTTCGCGCAAGGTGTCGTTGCCCTCGCCCAGCGCGTCCAGCCGCGCCAGCGCATCGGCGTGCGAGGTCGAACGCACGCCGACGAAGTCCAGGATCGTCGTGACCGCCTCGGCACTGAGGCCGAAGTCCGGCCCGGTGAGCGTCTCGCGCACGTAGTCGGCGCCGCGCTTGTCGAGCTTGTCGACCTCGCGCAGCACCAGCGCCTGCAACTCGCCCTCGGCCACGCCCTGGGCCTGGAAGAAGCCGCGCAGCAGCTTACGGTTGTTGAGCTGGATGGTGAACGCGCCGATGTCGAGTTCGGAGAACACCGCGTAGATCGTCGCCGGCAGCTCGGCGTCGTAGCGCACACTGAGCGAATCCTTGCCGACCACGTCGATATCGCACTGGTAAAACTCGCGATAACGGCCGGCCTGCTGGCGCTCGCCGCGATACACGCGCTGCATCTGATACCGGCGGAACGGAAACGCCAGATCGTGCTCGTGCTCGGCCACATAGCGCGCCAGCGGCACGGTCAGGTCGAAACGCAGCGCCAACTCGGGCGTGGCGCGCTCCTCGGCCTTGTTGTTCTTCGCGCGCGAACCGGTGGATTCGACGAAATACACCTCGCGCTCGGTCTCGCCGCCGCTTTTGGTCAGCAGCACCTCGGTCAGCTCCATGACCGGGGTTTCCACCGGCAGGAAGCCGAAACGCTCGAAATTGCGGCGGATCGTATCGAGCATGCGCTGGAACGCGATCTGGTCACGGGGCAGCAGCTCCATGACCCCGGGTGGGGTGCGAGGCTTGATCAAGCAAAACTCCAGTTACGTGCGGCGATTGCGGCCGGGGCGGCGTCAGCGATGGTAAACACGGGTAACGCGCGGGTCGTTACCGATGGTCATAGTCTAGCGCCCGCCCCCGCCTCCTGGCTTGGATCGCGTCCCGCTCAGGGCTCGCAAACCCAGCCACGACGGCCCTCGGGCCACCGACTTCGATTTTATTCGCATCGACCCCTTGCGCCGGCCCCGGGGTCGCCGCTAGAATTTGCGGCTCACGAAGTCGGGGTGTAGCTCAGTCTGGTAGAGCGCTACGTTCGGGACGTAGAGGTCGCAGGTTCGAATCCTGTCTCCCCGACCAATCGTTGAAAGCAAAAAGCCGGCCTTGCGCCGGCTTTTTTGTTGTTCGGGTTCACGCCCGGCACCGAGGCGACTCATCCGCCCGCTACTCGCCGCTTCCGGCGATGCATCGGCAAACCCGCCGATTCTGGCAAAGTCGCCGCCAACCAAGCGCAAGCCATGCATTTTGGGCCTATCCGCGCGCAGTGCTAGATTCGCCCTTACCTCCCAGATGGACAGGCGCATGACACGGCGACCGGCCTCTTTCCAGGAATTGCCCAAGCACGATCCGTCCCAAACCGGACCGCTGCGGCCTCGACACGAAGCCCCGCACGCGCCCTTGAGCGCGCAGCAGCTACGAGCCGCCGAAGTCGCGCAAGCGCAGGCGGAACTCAAACGCGGGTTGACCCGGGTCTATGCGCAAGCCTGCAAGGCCTGCGTGCGCAAGGATTGATCCCGCAAAGCCGTTCGCTGCATCGTCACAACAAGAAGGTCGCGATGAACGCAATGTGGCACGACCCGGCAAGCTCACGGCTGATGTTCCGGCTGAATCTGGCGATGGCCTGTTTCTGCGCGCTGGAAAGCATCTTCCTGTCGTCGACCTACGATTTGTATATGCCCCATATCGTCGGCCACTACTTCCCCGCAGCAAGCGTCGTCGTGGTCGTGCTGTACGGGCTGCACTGCGCGCTCTTGTACTGGACCGACCACGCGTTGCGCCGGCCGTGGGAACTCAAGGCGCTGAGCTTGCCGTTTGTGGCGGCGGCCGCGTCCGCCTGGATCTGCTATCAGCGCTACTTCGAGCAATTGTGACCAACACTGCGCCGCGGCTTGAACCTTAGTCGGCGCGAACAAACCGCCCCGCGGTGACGAACTCGTAACCCTGCCCGCGCAACGCCGGCACCAGCCGGCGCACGATCTCGACGATGCCGTCGCGCGCCCGGCCCTGTTCGTCGTCGCCGTCGTGCAGCAACACGATCGCGCCCGGATGGATGCGCGCCAGCACCGACTCGACCACGCACGACACATAGCCGGGCGCCTGCGGCTCCAGCCAGTCGCGCGGATCGACCGACCAGCCGACCACGGCGTAACCCTCGCCCGCCAGCGCCTGGAACTGCGCTTCGTCGATCTCGCCATAGGCGGGACGAAACAGGTTCGGCGCCTGCGCCAGTCCCGCCTCGCGTAAGGCGACCGCCGCCGGAAGCACTTCGCGCGCCAGCCAGTCCTGCGCGGTGAAGCCGCGCGCGTCGGCATGGGTGAGCGAGTGATTGCCGATCTCGTGGCCTTCGCGCTGCATGCGCTCGATCAAGTGCGGATGCGCGCGCGCCGCTTCGCCGGTGCAGAAGAAACTGGCGCCGACCTCCAACTCGCGCAGCAGCTCGAGCAATGCCGGCGTCGCCTGTCCGGGACCATCGTCGAAGGTCAGCGCCAGCGCGCGCCGGTCGGTTGCGCCACGGCCTAGATAGGCCTGTGGCGTGGTTTGCAGGAATCGATGCCAGTCCATGCCCGTCCTCAGCGCGTCATCCAGGTCTTGCGCTGTCCGCGCAATTCGTCGAGCAGGCCGATCACGTTCGCCGGCAGCAGAAGCACGTCGATCACGGTGTTGCAGATCGACACCAGCACCAGATCCAGCGGCCCCAGTTGCAGACGGATGCGCGCATGCAGCACGGCGATGAAGTTGAGCGTCGCCATCAGCAGCCAGTTCAACGCGGCGACGCCGAGCAAGGCGTGGCTGCGATACAGCAACGCGCCGGCGATCAGCAGCAGCAAGGTCGGCACCAAGGCCGACTGCGCCCACAGCAACCACCACGGCAACATCTTCATCGTGCGCGGCCAGGAGATGCGCCAGGCGACGCGGAACGATTCCAGTCGCCCGCGTGCCCAGCGGCGCCGTTGCCGAAACAGTCCGGTCAAGGTGGTCGGACAGATCGTGTAGGCGACCGCGTCGGGCGCGTAGGCGATCGAATAGCCGTGGGCGAGCGCGCGCCAGGTCCAGGCGATGTCCTCGACCAGCCATTCGCCCCAGCCGCCGAGTTCGCGGATCACCGACGTGCGATGCAAGGAGAACGCGCCGGCCACCACGTTGACCACGCCGATCTTGCTCTGCACGTAGCGAATCGCCGCCAGCGCGCCGACATGCTCGTAGAACTGCAGACGATGCAGCCACGAATCGTGACGACCGGCCGGAACGATCAGCCCGCAGGCGGCGGCGTGGCGCGGCGAGGAATACAGCGCCTCGACCGCGCGGCGCAGCGCACACGGCGCGATCACCGTGTCGCTGTCGATCACCGTGACCACGTCCGAATCGGCCGCCAGCCACGGCAGCGCGGCATCCAGCGCGAGCCCCTTGGCGCCGCCGTTGCGCTCGATCGACAGCAGGCGGTAGTGCTTGCGCCGCGGTTGCGCCAGCCATTCGACCACGCTCGCCGCGGTGGTGTTGGTCGAACCGTCGTCGACCAGCAGCACTTCGATGCGGCCGGGATAGTCGCTGCATTCGATCGCTTCCAGCGTGGTACGAAACGAGGCTTCGGGCTCGTTGTAGAACGGCACCAGGATCGAGACGAAGGGATAGTCCGCGAGCGTCGGCGACGAAGGCCGCCGCAGCATCCGATAGAACGCCCAGCCGGCGAGGAACAGCAGGCAGCACAGCAATACGAGGGTCGAAAAACCGACGACCAGGGTCAGGACGAACTGGCTCAGCATGAGGGACGCGCATCCGGCAGCGCGACACGCGCACGCCCGGCGCAAGCCGATGCGTTGCCGCGAATCGCTGGGTCTGATTGGCAGACCGGACGCGTCGATACGGGTCGCCGCGCATCACGCGGGCCCGCACGCCAGGTGCTTGATTGGGGGAGAGAACGGGTGGAACGTCTGCTTGGATAAGGTTGCTTGCGAAACCGTCGAACGACGAAACACGATGCATAGTCGCGTTTTCGCAAGAAAGAATGAAAGCCGGGACGGATTTATTCTGTGACGACGCCAAGCAGTTCCGCGATCGTCATGCGTCGCATCGCTCGACACTTGCTCGACGATCGTTGAAGAATCGAACACGCACGATCGCGTTCGACTCTTTCCCGCGCCACGCCCTGGATGCCCTCCCCCATGAACGATTCCGCGACCGCTGCCGCGGCCAGCGCCGCAGCCCATTCCGCCTCGCTCTCGTTCCGGCCGCGCTTCGATATCGGCGCGGCGCGCATCGACTGCGGCCACGAGCCGTGGGTCGACACCCACGAGGCCGCCGACCGGCATGCGACCTGGCCGGTGCTGGACTATTCCGAATGCGAGCCGACCGACGATCAGGCCGCGATCAACCGCTGGTTGGCCTCGACCGATCTGCGCGGCCGCGACATCCTGCACGTGGGCACCGGCAATTCCTCGGTCGCGCGCCTGCTCGCCGGCAGCGCGCGGCGGATCGAGTCGGTCACGGTGGCGCGCAACGAATGGCAACACGGCAACGCCTTGAACCTTCAGGATTACCGCGTCCATCTGTTGAACAAACACAGTCAGGCCTTCGCCGAACAATTCGAAACGGCGAGTTTCGACGTCATCCTCGACAACAACCTGGCCAGTTTCGGCTGCTGCCAGCGCCATGTGGAGCGTTATTTCGAAACCCTGGTGCGGCTGCTCAAGCCCGACGGCTTCGTGCTGACCCATTGGCTGGGCATGCAATGGACGCTCGACATCGGCGTGGACGATGTCGAGCCGGTGTGGCGCCTGGACGCGGGCAAGCTGCGCGCGATCGCCAGCGCCTACGGCCTGGCGGTCGAACGCCAGGACGAATTGTTCTTCCTGCGACGCGCGCAGGGTGCCGCGGCGGCCGCGCGATCCTGATTTTCCAGGGCGCTGCGAAGATTCACGCGTGTCGGTGTCGGTTACCGTGCTGAGCGCGTCGCGCACGGTTGTGTCCGCGCGCCTGCGCACGCTGCTGCGGATCGGCCGTATCAGCCTGCGCGATCGACGCTTCGGGTGGCTGCTGCTCGACAATCTGATCACCACCTTCGGCGCGAGCTTCACCTTGATCGCACTGCCGTTCCTGGTGATGCGCCTGACCGGCAGCGCGCTCGACCTCGGTCTGACCGCGGCGATCGAAGCGCTGCCGAGCCTGTTGCTGCTGTTCTTCTTTCGCGGCGCGCTCGACCGCGCCGATCCGGCGCGGGTGCTGTGGTGGTGCCGCGCGCTTTACGTCGCGATCAATGCCGCGCTCGCGATCACCACCTGGTTCGGCTGGATCAGCATCGAGCTGATCTATCTGCTCGCGCTGATCGGCGGCCTGGTGTGGGCGGTGGCCTATCCGGCCGGCCGCGCGGCGTTCGGCCTGTACATCCGCAAGGGCCTGTTGGCCGCGGGCAATGCGGTGTTCGCGGTCGCCTCCAGTCTGGCGACGATGGCCTTGCCGATGCTGGCCGGCAGCCTGATCCTCGCGTCCAGCGGCGACCATGGGCTGGCGCTCGCGTTCGCGATCGATACCGTCAGCGTCGCTGTGTCGTTGCTGCTGATCGCCGCGGTGCGACGGCGCGGGCCGGTGCGGCGGCGCGAGGTGTCGGTCGAGACGGTCGCGAGCGATAGCGATTTCATCAAAGCCACGCAGATTCCGCGCAGCTATTACCTGTACCTGTTGATCAGCACCGTGCTGGTGTTCGGACCGGTGCAGATCCTGTTGCCGGTGCTGCTGGTCGAACGCCAGGACCCGCGCTATTTCCTGATCTACGTCGGCCAGTTCATCGGCATCGCGATCGCCGCCGGCCTGGCGTCGACCGTCGGCGCGGCCATGCACGGCGTGCTGCGCAAGATCCTCGCCTGCTGGAGCCTGGCCGCCCTCGCCTACGGCCTGCTGGCCTGGAACGCGAACCTCGCGGCGACTCTGCTCGCATTCTGCCTGCTCGCGGGCGCATCCAATTTCTACGGCATCCAATCGCTGTCGTGGCTGCAACGCAACGCCGAGGCGAGCCGCATGGGCCGCGAGATGACCTGGTTTTCGGCGGCGACCATGGGCGCGATGCCGCTGGCGACGGTGATCGCCGGCTGGCTGATCGAACGCGAAGGCCGGATGCCAGCCGCGAAGTGGCTGGCCGTGCTGATCGTGGCCGCGGCGTTCGCGGGCGCGATCCACCTGTGGTTGCGGCGCTGTCGAACCGATGCGCGAACCGCGCAGGCCGATGGCCTGCGCGGTCCGATGCCCTCATCGATGACGATCGACGATTAACGCGTCTGCAAGCCGTACATGAAGGTGCCCGGCCGGCCGTTGTCGCGGCCGTCGATGCCCGGCAATGGCGCGGTCCACAGACTGATTCCGTCCCAGTTGGCCTGACCGAGCGAATACAGCCCCGCCCCCACCGCGCCCAACGCACCCAAGGCAGCGGGCTCGTTCGGCGCCGCACCGTAGTAAGTCACGAACGAACGGGTCGCCCCCACCGCCAGCGAACCCAGCCGGAAGTCCATGTGCGAGCCGCGATCGCTCGGACCGCTGTCGGTCACCGCGCCGCTGCTGGGATGGATCGCCAACGGGTCGAGCGAGGTGAAGCCGTTGGTGTTCCATGCGAACAGCAAGGGCGAACTGCCGGCCAGGGTGATGTACTCGGAGAAGGTATTCGGCGGTACGTCGTAGTCGATACCGCGGGTATAACGCAGATCCTTGATCGCCTTGCTGCCGACGTTCTGGATCGACACGTCCACGCGATACAGGTAAGGCGTCTGCGGGGCCGGCGTGAACCGGTGCGTGACCCGGAAGGTGTTGGCGACGGTGACCACCGAATTGGCCGTGTCGATCGGCGGCGAGGTCGGCGTGGTGAACGAATTCACCACCATGTTGACCGTGCCGTTGCAGCGCGAGGTATGCCCGCTGATCGGCGCGGCCGGGTCGGCATTGGCGACGCCCCAGCCTTCGCAGGGCGCGCCCGGCGCGGAGGCTTCGCCATTGGTGGGCAGAAAACGCAAGCCGACCAGGGTGGTGCCGTACAGGCCGCTGGACATCGGAATCGCCGGGCACTCGATGTTCAAGTACGCGGTCGGATGCACGCCGAGCATGACCGTGCCGTTGTCGATCACGCCCGGACAGCCTTCGGGCGGATCGAGTTCGCAGGCATAGCCCCATTCGCTGGCCTTGTCCAACGGCGTCTGGGTGGCGAAGAACTTGTCGACCCGCTGGTACTGCGGCCACAGGTCCTTGGGCGGCAGATCGACGTTGACGGCCTGCGGATACCACAGGTCCGCGCACTGGGTATGCAGCGCCGCATCCACCTGCACCAGGTACAGATCCTGCGGATCGCCGTTGCCGGCCCAGTCGGCGCCGGTGGTGCCGGCCATGATGAAGCGGTCGGCCTTGCGGTCGATCGCATACAGGCTTTCGCGGAAGTTGTCGCCGTAGCGGCGCTGAGTCAGCGCGCCGTATTCGCGCAGCGTCGCCGGGTCGGCGGCGAGCACGAAGCCCTGGCTGGCGCCGACCGTGCCGGCGACCGCGAGCGCGCCGTTGAGGCCGTCCAACATCGTCGCCTCGACCACGTCGTAGGCGGTGAAGCTGAGCTTCTCGCGATCGTTCCAGACCGCCTGCACTTTCGGGCTGCAACTCGCGCGCGAGTAACGCACCAGGTACGGTTGCGACGGCGCGCCTTCGCTGAAGCCCGTCGCCGCGCCGACCAGTACGGTCTCGCCCATGAAGTTGCGCCCGAGCAACGGGGTCAATCCATGGAAGTCGCGATGATCCTTTTCATCGCCCAAAGTCGTGCTGCACACCGGCGCTCCGGCGCCGGTGGCGCGGAACATCAGCGCGTTGCGAACGCCGTTGGCCGAAGTAGCCGTGCCGGCGATCACCAGGTCGGTCCACGCGCCGGTATTGGCGAGGTTTTCGGTGACCGCGCGGAACTGCAGCGACGGCCATTCGTGGCCATCGTACTGGTGGTCCCAGACCACGTTACCGGCCAGGTCGACGCGCGCGATGCGGCCGACGGTGCGGCCGTTCTGGATTTCCTCGCCGACCATGACGATGTCGCCGCCCGCGGCGGCCCTGCTGGGCATCACCGATCCGCTCTGGATCAGGTCGTAACCGGTGGCGCGATTGGCCGGCTCGCGGTTGTCGAGCAAGGTGGTCCACACCGGATTGCCCTCGCAATCCAGGCGCATGACGAAGGCGTAACTGCCCTGGTCGGTGCGCAGACCGCCGGTCACGGCGAAGCCCGCGCCGCCGCTGAGTTCGATGATGCCGTAGCCGGCGGAGTGCTTGCCGCCGCCGATGTAGTACGCCCGCTGCCAGGTGTTGGGCAGCACGTTGTCGGTCACGCCGGTATCGGTGACGCGGGTGACCAACACCTGATCGGTGTCGCTGTTGCGGCGCGTGCCCACGGCGATTGAGCCGTTGCCGGGGCAGTACTTCACCGTCTTCACGTCTTCGCCGATATCGCGCCACTCGGTATTGCCGTAATAACCCTCGTAGTTCTGCGCCTGCGCCATCGGCGCGGCGAGCAACAAGCCCGATACCAGCACCGCGGCGCAGCGCCTCAACGCCGCAACGCCAGGTCCTTTGCTTTCCAGTTCCATGGTGAGCCTCTTTGCAGAATCGTTCTGCGTGGATGGGTCGACTGCATCGCCGAAGCTAGCGCGCGCGGAAGCGGGTTCCGAGGACGATTCAGGGGCGATACCGGGACACAACGGGAACGATTCGCGCCAGCGGCCGGCGCGATTTGCGACATCGGCATGAGGTTTTCGTAAAAACGTTCGGCGCGTCACAGTCGGAATGAGCGCATCGGCCGATCGCGATTCATCTTGCGCGGCTTTCCGATCGACGGCGCTGCGTTGTCGCCCGTCGATTCACGACGACGCATCACGCGAGCCCGAAGCCACGATGCGCCCGTGTAGGAGCGACGTGAGTCGCGACCGCGGGATTACGCCTGCGACGAAACCAACGCCGTGGCTGCGTTGCCGCGGTCGCAGCTTACGCAGCTCCTACAGGGCGAGCCCGAAACCACGATGCGCCCGTGTAGGAGCGACGTGAGTCGCGACCGCGGGATCACGCCTGCGACGAAACCCTCGCCGTGGCTGCGTTGTCGTGGTCGCAGCTTACGCAGCTCCTACAGGGCGAGCCCGAAGCCACGATGCGCCCGTGTAGGAGCGACGCGAGTCGCGACCGCGAAATCACGCCTGCGACGAAACCCTCGCCGTGGCTGCGTTGTCGTGGTCGCAGCTTACGCAACTCCTACAGGGCGAGCCCGAAGCCACGATGCGCCCCTGTAGGAGCGACGCAAGTCGCGACCGCGAAATCGCGCCTGCGACGAAACCCTCGCCGTGGCTGCGTTGTCGTGGTCGCAGCTTACGCAGTTCCTACAGAGCGAGCCCGAAACCACGATGCGTCCTGTAGGAGCGACGTGAGTCGCGACCGCGGGATCACGCCTGCGACGAAACCCTCGCCGTGGCTGCGTTGTCGTGGTCGCAGCTTACGCAACTCCTACAGGGCCAGCCCGAAGCCACGATGCGCCCCTGTAGGAGCGAGGTGAGTCGCGGCCGCGAAATCACGCCTGTGGCGAAACCTACGCCGTAGTTGCGTTGCCGCGGTCGCGGCTCGCGCCGCTCCTACAAGGCCAGCCCGAAGCCACGACACGCTCAGGCGGGAACCCGAATCAATTCGCCTCGCCCAGCAACTCCACCTCGGCCAACTCGATTCCGCCCGGCCCCTCGCCATCGTTGACCAGGCGCAATCGATACCGCGCATACGCCGCCGGTTCGCGTATCGCGAACGCACGCGTTTGCCGGCGCCAGGCGAACGCCTGGTCGCGGCGCTCGTCCAGCGTCACCCATTGCGCACCGTCGTTGGAACCCTGCAAGGCCCAAGCCTGCGGATCGCTACGCTTGTTCGACGAAGTCAGCGTGTACACGCGCACCGTGGCGGCGGTCTTGAAACTCCAGCTCAGCAGCGGCATCGGCGCGTTGAGCCGCACCGCGGTGGTCGCATCGTTATCGAACAAGCCCGCCGCCTGCTTGGCGTTGAGCCCGGCCACGCTCGCATTGTCGCGACGGCTCAGATCGCGCAGCGGCGCCGGCGTTTCGCCGTCGGCGCTCAGCGATTCGGGCAGCGCCTGCGGCGTGCTGGCCCAGTTCGACGGCGACGGACCCATGCGGAAATCCAGCACCGCGCCCTGCGCCAACAGCTCGTGCGGCAGGCTCAGCCGATCCCAGGGCTGGCCGTTGACCTTCAACGACTGCACATAGCGATTGCGCTCGCTCACCTTGGGCGCGTTGATCCGCAGTTCCTTGCCGTTTTCCAGGCGGATGCTCATGTGCTCGAAGCGCGGCGCGCCGATCACGTACTCGGGCGAGCCCATGCGCAAGGGATAGAACCCAGCCGCGCTGAACAACCACCACGCCGACATCTCGCCGTTGTCCTCGTCGCCCGGATAGCCCTGACCGATCTCGCCGCCGACGTACAGGCGATCGAGAATATCGCGCACCTTTTCCTGGATCCGCCACGGCTGCCCGGCCGCCGCGTACATGTACGCAATATGGTGCGAGGGCTGATTGCTGTGGCCGTACTGGCCCATCCGCACGTCGCGCGCTTCGATCATTTCGTGGATCACTCCGCCGTAGCTTCCGACTTCGAACGTGCCCGGCGTGGCGAAGAACTGATCGAGCTTGTTGCCCAGCGCGGTGCGACCGCCGTACAGCGCGGCCAGACCGGCGCCGTCCTGCGGCGCGTGGAAGGCCATGTTCCAGGCGTTGGTCTCGGTGTAGTCGCCGCCCCAGCGGGTCGGGTCGAATTCGCTGGCGGTGTAGCGCCAGCGGCCGTCGCGATGGCGGCCGACGAAGAAACCCACGGCCGGATTGAACAGATTGACGTAGCCCAGCGCGCGATTGCGGTAGTACACCGCGTCGTCGGCGTAATGCGCGCGGTACGGATCGTCGCCGGCCGGTTCGCGCGACAAGGCCGAAGCCAGCCGGCCGATCGCGAAGTCGTTGATGTAGCCGTCCATCGACCAGGACAGGCCTTCGTCGACCGTGCTGTCGGCATAACCGCTGAAGATCGCGCGTTCGATGCCCTTGCGCCCCGCGCCCGGCACCGTGCTGACGCTGGAGGCGTTGCGGATCGCCGATTGATAGAACGAACGCACATCGAAATTGCGCACGCCCTTGAGCCAGGCATCGGCGAAGGCGACATCGGAACTGGTGCCCACCATCAGGTCGGCATAGCCCGGCGAAGACCAGCGCGCGATCCAGCCGCCGTCGCGGTACTGCTGGACGAAGCCGTCGATCATCTCGCCGGCTGCGGTCGGCGTGAGCAGCACGTAGGCCGGCCACGCGGTGCGGTAGGTGTCCCAGAAACCGTTGTTGACGTAGACCTTGCCGTCGACGATCGCAGCGCCGGTGCGTTCGCCGTTACTCGCGCCGGCGGCCGGCGAGAACGGGCTGGCATACTGATAACGCGGGCTTTGCGCGCTGCCGGTGTTCTCGTAGCCGCTGTTGGGGTACAGGAACAGTCGGTACAGATTCGAATACAAGGTCGCGCGTTCGTGTTCCGGCGCGCCGTCGATGCGGACGATGCCCAGCTTCGCGTCCCAGGCGGCGCGCGCGCGTTCGCGCACCGTGTCGAAACTGTCGTCCGCGGCGATTTCCAGTTCCAGATTGCGCTGCGCCTGCTCGACCGAGATCAGCGAGGTCGCGATGCGCAGGCTGACCTGACGTTCGCGCACCCGCGCCAGATCGAAATCGAACCAGGCCGAGACGCGCTCGCGGCCGGCGCTTGGCGCCTCGCGCTTGCCCTCGCGCGCGGGCTGATCGAAACGCGCGTACAGATACAGCCGGCTCGCGCCGGTCGACAGCTTGCTCTTGCTTTCGGTCCAGCCGCTCAGGCCGCGGCCGTCCGCATGCGCAACGATGTCGCCGTGCTCGTCGCGCTGATCGAACAGCAATCGCGCCTGCGCGTCGGGATAGGTGAAACGCAGGATCGCGGCGTGGTCGGTCGGGGTCAGTTCGGCGATCAGGCCATTGTCGAACCGCACCTTGTAGTAATCCGGGCGCGCGGTTTCCTGATCGTGGCCGAAACTCAGCGCGCGCTTGCCGCGATCGAGTTCGACCGCGCCGCCGCCGAGCGCCGGCAGGATGTGGAAACTCTGGCGGTCGCCCATCCACGGGCTGGGCTCGTGCGACAGCGCGAAGGCTTCGATGCGCGGCCGGTTGTCGTCGCCGTTGCGCTCTTGGTACTGGTAAATCCAGTGGGAACCGGCGTTGGTGGTCGGTGTCCAGAAGTTGAAACCGTGCGGCAGCGCGACCGCGGGAAAGGTATTGCCACGCGAATAACGGCTGTTGGAATTGCTGCCGCGACGCGTGTCGACGTAGTCGCTGGGATGCTGCGCGGCCTGCGCGTCCGACACCGGCGCGGTGTTCACCGGACCGATGCGCAGATCGTCGAGATAACCGCGATAGGCCAGGCCGCGATCGCCGTCGTGCACGACCAGGATCTGGCGGATGCGCCGCCCGGCCGCGACTTCGCCGATGCGGCTGGCGACCGCGTTCCATTGATCCGGATACAGCAGCCGCGCCTGGCCCTGGCCGCGCGCGCTCAAGGCGAAGCCATGGCGATCCAGCGGCGCGCGCTGCGACAGGCGGCTGCCGTCGTCGAACAGCAGGTCGATCGCTACATAGGT
Source organism: Lysobacter sp. Soil_N_51 (assembly GCF_057655755.1). NCBI lineage: Bacteria > Pseudomonadati > Pseudomonadota > Gammaproteobacteria > Lysobacterales > Lysobacteraceae > Lysobacter > Lysobacter sp. Soil_N_51. The sequence continues at coordinate 107,583 of NZ_JBDGLR010000001.1, forward strand.
CGAGGCGTTGCGCAGATTGTCGAGCGGCGACACCGCGGGCTGTCCGGGCACGACCGGCTGATTGGCGGCCGACAGCGGGAACACCTTGTAGGACAGTTCGCTGTCCTTGCCGACCGCGATGTCGACATTGAACACCTGCGCCTGCTGTTCGCCGCCGCTGATGCCTTCATAACGCAGCGAACGCAGCCCGCTGAAACCGACCTCCGGCTTGGCGGTCAAGGCCGCGGCCGCGGGCGGGCCGCCGTCGGCGCTCAAGCGCGGGCTGTCGGCCGGGCCGAGCGCGAGCGGCGGATCGGCCGCTTCGAACGAGGTCCAGAAGGTCCGCGCGGGCTTGGCGAGCGCGCCCTGAGCCATGCACACGCCGATCAAACCGACCAGAGCCGAGATCCAGGCGCCGTTGCCCGCGCTGCCGCCCCGGCGATTGCTGCTGATTGCCGACATGCCCGCTCCCGTTCACGCGGGCCTGTCGCCCGTGATTCGCCGCAACACTGAAAACGTTGCCAGCGCCCCTTATACCCCGATTTGAATCGATCTAAATCGGGCTTGTCAAACCGCGACGCAGCATCCGATGACCGCTTCACTCTGCAAAAAAACCAATTCAGACAAGCACTTGTGACACGCGATCCGCGCCGTATTCACAGAGCTTTGGCACAGCTTTTGCGTCAATACTTCGCAATGTGATGCAAATCACATTTCATTCGGAACTGCTTCACCCTCTGAAATCTCCCCCGCCATACGGATCTCGGTTGCCCATGCCGATACAGCATCGTCTTGCCCTCTCCATCGCCTTGGCGACCGCAGCCGCAACTTGTCCTGCTACGTCAGCTTTTGCCGTTACGCGTCAACAAACCGCCTCCGACCCCCTGCCCGAAATCGAGCGCCTGCGCTCCGACCGGCAGTGGCTGGCCGCGCTTGCGCGCATCGAACGTGCACAAGTACAGCGTCCGGACGACGAGCAACTGTACCGGCTGCAGGTGCTCACCCTGGCCGACCTGGGCGGCGCCGAGCGCGCCTGGGCCCTCGCCGAGGCGCGGCCGGCATTGTTCAGCGATGCCGAACGCCAGCGCCTGAGCTCGGACCGCCTGGCGCGCCGGGTGCTGTGGGGCACCCTGTTTCCGGAGAACGAAGCGCAGCGCCTGACCGAGATGCGCGACGCCCGCGGCATCCTCGAACAACACCGCGCCAACCAGACCCCGGCGCAACAGCAGGCCGAACTGCGCACGCGGTTCGACGAACTGGTGATGCTCAACCATCTCGAGCGCCACGCCGAGGTCGTGCAGCGCTACCGCGCGCTGCAGGCCGAGAACGTGCAACTGCCGATGTACGCATTGGCCAAGGTCGGCGCATCGCTGCTCGCCGACAAGCATCCGCAGGAAGCCGCGAGCGTGCTCGAGCACGTTGTGCGCGAGTGGCCCGAGGACAACGACTCGCAGCTGCAACTGGCCTACGCCTATTCCGAAAGCGAGCGCTTCGACGACGCCTACGCGCAACTCGACAAGATCAAGGCCGCCGAGCCGGCGTTCGTGCGGGTCAAGGGCGCCAAGGAAAGCCACGAGAACTGGCGCCACTACGACGCCGACAGCCACCAGACCATGATCCGCCTGTACGGCGAAGACACGGTCGGCGCGCAGCGGCGCCTGGAGGAAATGGCCGCGATCGGACCGAACAACGCCGGCCTGCAGAGCGATCTGGGCGTGACCTATCAAAAGCGCGGCTGGATCGATCGCGCGCTGGAACGTTTCCAGATGGCCAACACCCTGGAGCCGACCAACGTCGGCGCGCGCATCGGCCAGATCGGTGCGTATCTGGAACACGAACGGGTCGATCTCGCCCGTCCGATCCACGACGAATTGCTGGCCAATCGCGCGCGCGACGTGCAGGTCAAGCAGATGGCCGAATCCTGGGATCGGCGCCTGGGCTGGCAATGGTTGATCGGCACCGCCGGCGGCCGCAGCGAGGCGCGCGGCGGCGGCGCGACCGCGTCGCCGCTGGGCTCGCGCGATGCCGAACACCGCTTCGAAATCATGAGCCCGCTGATCCACGACCGTTGGCGACTGACCGCGCATGCGCGTGACGCCTGGGCCGATTACCCCAACGGCGATCTCGGCACCGATCGCGTCCACGACCGTCGCAGCGGCGTCGGCGGCCTGTACGCCTACGATCGCCTGACCGTCGGTTTCGGCGTCGATCGCGCCAACGATCGCTGGCTCGACAGCAGCGACCGCACCGGCTATTACCTCGATGCCGGCTGGCGTTTCAACGATCTGTGGCGCGGTACCGCGTCGTGGTATCGCGGCACGCCCGAAGCTTCGTTGCAGGCGCGCCGCGCCGGCATCAACGCCGATGCCTTCAGCCTGGGCCTGCGCTACACGCCGAGCGAACGCACTTCGCTGAGCGCGAGCGCGCAGCAACTGCGCTACAGCGACGACAACACCCGCACCGCGTTCGGCCTGAGCGGCGCGCAGCGTCTGTACACCCAGCCGCATCTGTTGATCGACGGCCTAGCCGATCTGGCGACCAGCCGCGCCAGCCGCCGCGACGCCGAGGTGCCCTACTTCAATCCCAGTCGCGACGCGTCCTTGAATCTGGGCCTGCGCATCGATCACTTGGCTTGGCGCCGCTACGAGCGCCACTTCCGCCAGCGCCTGACCGTGCAGGCCGGCCCGTACTGGCAGCAAGGCTACGGCAGTTACTGGGTGCCGCAGCTGCGTTACGAACACGAATGGCGTTTCGCCACCGGCCGCACGCTCGACTACGGCATCAACTGGTCGCGCCCCGTCTACGACGGCGTGCGCGAAGACCGGCTGGGCTTCGATATGACTTTCCGTTGGGGTGAGCAATGAGCGGTTTGATGGGCGGCGCGATGCGGCGCTGGATGATTTTCGTGTTGATGCTGGCGATGGCGAGCGTGGGTTCGGCCTGGGCCGCGGATGCCAACACCGCCGCGCAAGCGCCGGACATGACCCGGGTCGACGTAGGCAACGGCGAACTGCTGGTGCTGAGCTACCACGACATCCGCGACGACGTCGCGCGCAAGGGCGACCCCGACGCCTACGCGGTCAGCACCCAGAACTTCGCCGCGCACCTGGACTGGCTGTCCGGCCACGGCTATCGCCCGGTGCCGCTCAGCGACGTCATCGCCGCCTCGCGCGGCGGCAAGCCGTTGCCGCCCAAGGCCGTGCTGCTGACCTTCGACGACGGCCTGCGCAGCATCTACACCCAAGTGTTCCCGCTGCTGCGCGCCTATCGCTATCCGGCGCTGATGGCGGTGGTGACCGGCTGGGTCGATCTGCCGCGCGAGCAGCAGGTCGACTACGGCCCGCGCATGTTCACCCACGACGACTTCGTCACCTGGGACCAGTTGCGCGAAATGCAGGCCTCGGGCCTGATCGAGATCGCCTCGCACAGCGACAACCTGCACCGCGGCGTGACCTCCAACCCGCAGGGCAACACCATGCCCGCGGCGATCACCCGCGAATGGAACACGCAATCGCAGCGTTACGAAACCGAAGCGCAGTACCTGGCGCGGGTGCGCAAGGACCTCACCGACAGCGCCACCAAGATCAAGCGCGAGCTCGGCGTCGCGCCGCAATCGGTGGTGTGGCCGTACGCGGCCTACAACAGCCAGACCAACGCGATCGCCGACCAGCTCGGCATGACCGTGACCTTCGACCTTGAAGGCCGCCACCAGAAGATCGGCGCCGACCTGCACGGGCTGGCGCGTCTGCTGATGTTCGACAACCCGACCGTCAACGATCTGGCCTATGAACTGCGCCACGACGAAGAACTCGACGGCGTGCGCGCGCTGCAGATCGACCTGGACTACGTCTACGACGCCGACCCGGCCCAGCAGGCGCGCAATCTCGACAAGCTGATCGAGCGGGTCAAGCAGATCGGCCCGAGCCACATCTTCCTGCAGGCCTTCGCCGATCCCGACGGCAACGGCTCGGCCGACGCGCTGTACTTCCCGAACCGGCACATGCCGATGCGCGCCGACCTGTACAACCGCGTCGCCTGGCAGCTCAAGACCCGCGCCCACGTCAAGGTGTTCGCATGGTTGCCGGTGCTCGGCTACGAATTGCCCGACGCGGCCCTGCGCGAGCGTCTGGCGATCAAGGCCAGCAACCCGAAGGAAACCTTCCGCCTCAATCCGTTCGCGCCCGACACCCGCCGCATCGTCGCCGACATCTACGAAGACCTCGCGATCAGCGGCTACACCGAAGGCCTGCTGTTCCACGACGACGCCTTGCTGCGCGACGACGAACTGCGCGGCCAGGCGCCGGCCGATCCGGCCGCGCGCACCGCCGCGCTGATCGACTTCACCCAAGAACTCGCGCGCGCCGCCGGCAAATGGCGGCCGAAGCTGATCACCGTGCGCAACCTGTTCGCCGCGCCCGTGCTCGATCCCAAGAGCGAGGCCTGGTTCGCCCAGGACCTGGCCGCGTTCAACCGCGCCTACGACTACACCGCGGTGATGGCGATGCCGTGGATGGAGAACAGCCGCGACCCGCAGGCGTGGATGGATCATCTGGTCGCGCAGGTCAAAAAGTCGCCGCGCGGCCTGGCGCGCACGATCTTCGAATTGCAGACCGTCGACTGGCGACAGTGCGATAAGCCTGACCGGCAGGGCCGGTCGACATGCCCTATTCCTGCGGCGCGTCTGAAAGCCATGGCCCATCGCCTGCAGGCCGACGGCGCGCGCCACCTGGCCTGGTACCCGGACAACTTCATCGACGATCAGCCCTCGACCCGCGACGCGCGCGAAATCATGTCCGCGCGCGGCTTCCCTTACCTCGAGCGCTGAGCGGCCACCCGCCGCCCAGCGCATCGGAACGATCGTCCCGAGACCGTCATGAATCAAGCCGCCAGTCCGCTGCTCGCCTTGCTGTTCCAGTTCGCGTTCTTCTATCCGATCGTGATGTCGTTCTTCTGGATTTCCGGCGGGCTGTACTACTACTTCCGCCGCGAACGCGGTTCGCTGCCGCGGACCACGCCGCCGGCGATGGACGACGCACCGTTCGTGTCGATCCTGATCCCGTGCCACAACGAAGGCGACCACGTCCACGAAACCATCGCCGCCGCGCTGGCCCAGCGCTATCCGCAGTTCGAAGTGATCGCGATCAACGACGGTAGCCGCGACGACACCGGCGACAAGCTCAACCGCCTCGCCGCCCAGCATCCGCAACTGCGCGTGGTCCATCTGGACCGCAACCTCGGCAAGGCCAATGCGATGCGCATGGGCGCGCTCGCCGCGCGTTCGGAGTATCTGGTCTGCATCGACGGCGACGCCCTGCTCGACGAATACGCGACCCACTGGATGGTCTGGCACCTGTGCCAGGGCGCGCGGGTCGGCGCGGTCACCGGCAATCCGCGCATCCGCAATCGCTCGACCTTGCTGGGCCGCCTGCAGGTCGGCGAGTTCTCCTCGATCATCGGCATGATCAAGCGCGCCCAGCGCGTGTACGGCCGCATCTTCACCGTGTCCGGGGTGATCTGCGCGTTCCGGCGCAGCGCCCTGCACCGGATCGGTTACTGGTCCGACAGCATGGTCACCGAGGACATCGACATCAGCTGGCGCCTGCAGATGGACCACTGGGACATCCGCTACGAACCCAACGCGATGTGCTTCATCCTGATGCCCGAAACCCTCAAGGGCTTGTGGAAACAGCGTTTGCGCTGGGCCCAGGGCGGCGTCGAGGTGTTGATGCGCCACACCCGCGATCTGTTCTCGTGGCGCAAGCGCCGCATGTGGGTGGTGCTGGCCGAGTATGTGCTCAGCGTGATCTGGGCTTACACCATGGCCTTGATCATCGCGTTGTGGGCGATCGGACTGTTCGTCGAACTGCCTGTGCAGTTGCGCGTGACCACGCTGCTGCCGTCGTGGCACGGCGTGATCCTGGCGCTGATCTGCCTGCTGCAGTTCGCCGCCAGCATCATCATCGACCGCCGCTACGAAACCGGGGTCGGCCGCAACTACTACTGGATGATCTGGTACCCGATGGCGTACTGGTTGTTGAGCTTCGCGACCACGGTCACCGCCGTGCCCAAGGCGTTGCTCAAGCGCCGCGGCACCCGCGCGACCTGGGTCAGCCCGGATCGGGGAATTCGATGAATACGGATGTTCGCAATGCCGCCGACGCAGGCGGCACCGGCAGCGGTCGGCCGGTCAAAATCAATCCGAACGCGCACAAGCACGACTCGCGCCTGATCCAGAAACCCGGCGCGCAGCGCGCGTTGCCGCGCACGATGTGGGGCGTGATCACCGGCGCGTTCTGGCTGGCGTATCTGTATCTGTGGACGCCGGTGGTGACCCTGGTGATGTGGCTGCTCGGCATCCGCAGCGTCGCCTCGGAGTTGTACCTGCGTGAGCACGAGGTCGACCCGTTCCTGATGCTCGCCCTGCCCGCCACCGCTGGCGTGGTGGTCGCGCTGCTGCTGATCTGGGCCGAGTACAACCGTTGGCGCTTCGCGTCCAAGAGCAGCGAACGGCGCGGGCAACAGCGTGAAGTCGGCCTGGACGAAGTCGCGCGCGGGCTCGGCGCCGACGCGCAGGTGGCGCAGGCGCTCAACGCCGGCCGCGTCAGCGTGCTGCATATGGACCCGAACCACGCGCTGCCGCTGTCGGTCACCGCGGTGACGCCGACCCTGCCCGCGCAGCCGTTTCCGCCGACCGCGCCGATGCCGCGCTTCACCCGCCAGGCCGCGCCCGGCAACGGCTGGATGGTGGTGCTGGCATTGGCCACGATCGCGCTGGTGGTCGGCGTGTTGTTGCTGGTGTCGCAGGCGTATCGGCAGATCGAGAGCAGCGCGCCGATGCGCAGCGTCGAAGGCACGCCCGGCATGGATCGGCCCGCGTTGAGCGCCGAACAACTCGCCGAGCAGACGCAAGCGATGGTCGCGCGCCTGTCCGACGAACCGATCAAGCTCGCCAGGGCGATCGCCGCGGCGGTGGAGAAAGCCGAAGCCGAGCGGGTCAAGGCCGAGACCGAACGCTCGCGCACGAAAACCCGCGCGAACGCCAAGCCCCTCGCCACCAACGCCAAGCCGCGCCCGCTGCCCGGATTCAGCCCGAAACCGCCGTACCCGCTGGAAGCCCAGCGTCATCGCGAAGGCGGCCTGGTGAAATTGAAGGTGCAGGTCTCGGCCGCCGGACGCGCGCTCAAGGTCGATCTGCTCAAGCGCAGCGGTCATCGCGAGCTCGACCGCGCCGCGATCAATACCGTGCGAACCTGGCGTTTCGCGCCCGCTGTGCGCAACGGCAAGGCGATCGCCGCGGTGGTGATCGTGCCGGTGGAGTTCAAGCCACGGGACTGAACATAAATCCAACCACCAGACCACCCGAAGATGCCGGGATTTTCCACCCGTAGCCTCGCTAAATGCGGAAAAAAGAGGGGCGATAATTTCGCCCCTCTTCTTCAAGCCGTCAGATTGCTAACCACATTCAAGTTAGTACCGCCGCCGCTGATATTGGCGATGATGTTGGACCGGACGGTATTGCCCACCGCGGTGACACTGTTCGGGTTGGACAGCAGATTGACGCCATACCCTGCGTTGCCGTTGATGCTGTTGCCGCTGAGCGTGGCCCCGACACAGGCCGCACCCAACACCACGCCGTCCGTGCATGCGGTGATCAGGTTGCCGACGATGTTCACGTCGTCCGCCTCGCATTGGATGCCGACGTGTCCGTTGCCATAAATCTGATTGCCGGTCACCACCACGCCGGCGCACCCGCTGTCGAGGCGGATGCTGGTCGAGGTATTGGCCGAGAACCAGTTGACGCCGATGGACATATTGTCGGCGTAGTTGCTGTAGATGCCGAACCCGCAAGAATCCAGATCGTTGAGGTCGATCTTGTACGACAGCAACGTCGACGCCTCGGACGCGCCGGCAATGGAAACGCCGGCCGCGCCGCAAGCGAAGAACGTGTTCTGGCGGCAATACAGCCCTTCGCAATAATCCTGAACATCCAGGCCGATGCCGGACGGGATGGTATAGAACTCGTTGTCGCGGACATGCAGATCGATGCTGTGACTGGCCGCGGTACCGGTCCAGAGCACGCCCTTGCCGTTCGGCGCGAAGTTTTCGCCGTCGTTGTTGATGATCTTGACGCGAATGGTGCGGCGGCACTTCACCCCGCCGTAGAGCTTGTTGTTGCCGTAGAAGACGCAGCGCTCGACCCTGGCGTTGGTCACCAGGTTCATGCTGACCGCATAGCCGCTGGTGGAAACCACCGTTTTCTCGAACGTCAGTCCGCGTACGTTGATGTTCGCCCGCGCATTGACGCCGTCGCCGATCTCGATGTGGTTCGCAGTGGCCGAATCCGAGGACAGGCCGGCGGAACGGCCGACAATACCGATATTGCTGCGGTTGACGCGAATCGGGTTGGAGCCGAGGTAGTAGCTGCCCGGCGGGAACACCAGTTCCATCGACACATCGCCGGCACGCGAGGCGATGGCGTCCTCGATGTAGTCCCGCAATGGGGTCGTATTGGTGGCCGCGCGAATGCCGGCATGAAGCGCCACGGGAATAAAATCCAGCACGGAAACGGACACTCCGTCGCCGTCCAGGCTAAGGCTTTGTTGCGCCGAGCCCGGTGAATCGGACTCGGCGAATAGATTCGTGGTCATTGCTCACTCTCCTGTTAGGCGTCATTGCCGTCGACGGAATCGACATGCACGACTTTGCTCCCTGCATGCCTCAGAGAATGAGACTTTCCATGTCAAGCCGCGGGGTCTCGCGATCAGGCGATACAACCTCTATTCCGCCAGCGGCACCTCCAACCAACTCCCACCCAACCACTCGATCCGCAACGGCTCCCCCGCATCCGCCAACGTCTCATCGCTGACATCCTTGCCGCTGCCGTAATTGATCTGGTCCTGCGGCGATTTGCCCGGCCACAGCAGCGCCACCACCCGACTGCCGGGCTGGAATTGGCGGCTGCCCAGCCGTCCCGCGCTGAAATCGAAGCGCTCGCGGCGGCCCGGCGTGAGCAGGCGGCGGTATTCGGGATGGCCCTGATAACTCAGCCGCGATTGATACCGCGCCAACTCGACGTATTCGCCTTTCGCGGTGAGTTCGTACAGATCCACATGCAGGTCAAGATCGCGCTTGTTGGTCTTGAGTTCCAGATGCCCGCCGAACAAGCCGCTGTATTCGACCGCCTGCGCGAACGGCTCGCTGACCAGCACCACGCTGCCGACCGTGTCGATGGCCGTGTCGACCGCATTGCCGCCCGGACTGATCCGGTCGACATCGCCGCGCTCGGCCAGATTCAAGGTCTGCACGATCGGCGCCACGTCTTTGCCCGCCTTCTCGCTCAGCGTCCAGGTGCCGTCCTCGCGCGCCGCGCCGAAATGCAGACGCAGCCGGCGCGGCCCCATCGCCGCCAACGACGGCGCGTGCTTCCAGACATTCGCGCCCATCACCTGGTAGTTGATCCGATCCTTCAGCAACGCCGGCTTGGGGGCGCCCTTGAACACGTAATCGAACCACTGGTAACGCAACTGGCCGATGTCGATGTGCGCGACCGGATCGACGGTATAACCGCGCACGCTGTTGCCGGCCACCACAGTGCCGCGCTGGCCGCTGAAATGATCGTAGGGACCGACCACCAGGTAATGCTCGGCCTGGGGCCGATAGCGGTAATGCTCGCGCAGATGATGCAGCGCGCCGATCTGGGCGCCGTCGAAGTAACCGGTGGTGGTCAGCACTGGAATATCGATCGCGCCGTACTCCTGGCGATACGGGATCATGCTCTGCCAATAGGCGTCGTAGTCGGGATGATCCATCCAGCGCCGATACAGCACGTTGGTGGTTCCGTCGATCTTGTCGCGCTCGCGATAGGCGCCGCCCTCCACATACCATTGCCGGAACATGCGCCGCCAGCGCGCGTTGTCTTCAAACGGCGCGTTGTCCAAGGTCTTGTTATTGGCGACATAGAACGGCCAGTAATGCTGGAAACCGTAGAAGATGCCGCCCTCCATCGGCACGTCGATCCCGGGCGCGCCGGTCACCGACGGCATCATCGCCTTGAGCGCCTTCGGCCGATGCTTGGCCGTCGCCCATTGGGTAAAGCCCTCGTAGCTGCCGCCGAACATGCCGACCCGCCCGTCGCTCCAGTCCTGCGCCGCGATCCAGTCGATCAACGCCGCCGCATCGGCGCCGTCGTGCTCGTACGGCACCGGCGTATCGGGGCTGCAGCCCTTGCCGCGACTGAGCCCGGTCACGCCCGCATAGCCGTTCGCCGCGCTGCGACGCGCTTCGTTGAGCATCGTCGCCGGATTGGCGTAGATGGTGAAGTTGAGCAGCGTCGGCAGCTTGGCCGGCGCCGAGCGCTGGCGCACGATCAGCGCGCACACGGTCGCGCCCTCGGGCGTGCGCACCGCGACATCGCGCTGGATCAGATACCGCCGCGCGTCGTCGGCCGCCAACAGCTCGGCGGCCTGCGCTTTGAACTCGCGATAGGCCGTGGCGATCATATAGCGGCGAACCAGCGCCAGCGCGGCCGCCTGATCGATCCGCGGCTTGCCCTTCTGCGCCGACAGCGCGGCGTCCACTGCCTGCTGCTCCGAGGCCAGGTCGAACTGATCGCCGCCGAACCCGCGTATCGCGATGGCCGCGGCGCGATCGTCCATCGCCCCGAACGCCGTCTCGAAACTACGCCGGAACGCCGTGTCGAAATCGATCCGTTCGCGCGCCTGCAGTTGCTTGCTGGCGGCGTAGATCTCGTACTGCGCCATCGTCGCGCGCTGCTGCGGCGGCCCGCCGAGCGGCGACAACCGGCGCAGTTCCTCGATCGACGCCAGCGCCTGCGGGTACTGCCCGGCGACGATCTGCAAGCGCGCGGCATTGCCCAGATAACGAACCCGGTCGGCGTCGGTGTAATCGGCCAGTACCTGCCCGGCGAGCTTGGGCATGGCCCGATCCAGCTCGGCTCGGTCGTCGATCGCGGCGGCGGGGAACGGATAGTCCGAGACGGCGAACGCCGGGCCGGACAGCAAAGACAGCACTACGAAACAAACCGCGACAGCGCGAAGCATCCCTTTCTCCCCTGGCCGCGAAGGGCGGCCGTATTGCCATGGATGAGCGAACGGGGCAAATGGTCGCATGGCCGCGATACGAACTTGCGGGTCGGAGTATTCGGGAGGGGCCGATGCGACGGAGCCGGCGATAACCGGAGCGAAACCGCCCGCGGACGGTGCGACATCGGGCAAGCGACAACTCGCGGACGCACGGACTCGTCCTGAGGCTGGCATAGCGAGTGCGGGATGGTCGCGCGGCAACTGCGCGATGCTGATCGCCGCCCCTCGATTTCAGGCAAGTAGTCAGCGAGCACCATTCCCGACTGTAGGAGCGGCGTAAGCCGCGACCGCGACACCACGACTCGCGACGAAGCGATCCGGACGCTACGCAGTCGCAGCTCGCGCAGCTCCTACAGCGAGCATTCGAAGCACCATTTCCGACTGTAGGAGCGGCGCAAGCCGCGACCACGACACCACGAACCGCGACGAAGCGGTCCGGATGCTACGCAGTCGCAGCTTGCGCAGCTCCTACAGCGAGCATTCGAAGCACCATTTCCGACTGTAGGAGCGGCGCAAGCCGCGACCGCGACAACACGAACCGCGACGAAGCGATCCGGACGCTACGCAGTCGCAGCTTGCGCAGTTCCTTGGGCGCCGAGATGGCCGGAAATGGCCTGTCCGCGCTGGAACGTGATTCCGAACCCAGCGGTATGTCCGGACCGCGTCACACCACGGACGTCAACTTGAGCGTGCCGTACTTCTGGCGATACAGATAAAGCATCGGACGCACGACCCGCACGTATTCCTCCATCGCGTCGACATTGACCTGATCGATGCTGCCTGCGTTATCACCCGACTGCACGAACCGTATCCCGTACTCGCCGATATCCAGCAACTGCTCCGCCCACTGCGCGAGGGTTTCGTCCTGCCTCCATGACGCGGGATTGAGAAGTGCGAGGATGGCCAGCTGCTCCTGCGACAACGCGCGGGCCTGGATCTGTGAGTTGACCGCATTGCGGTAGCTTCCGATGTAATCCTTCGCGACTTCCGCCGCCATCGAGATCAGGTCGCCGACGCTGGCGGGGCCCGAGGTCGGAACGAAGGCGGTCATCGCTTTGACCAGTTCCCCCATCGACTCCTTTTGCGCATGCATCTGACCGTACACGCCCCAGACCAGAGCGACGCACTTGGCGCACTTCTGCATGTTGTTCATGTAGGACTGTTGCAGGGTCTGCTGAACGGAGGTGTTGATCTGCGCCGTCCACTGGTCGGCGGGGATGTCCTGGACCCGCTTGAGGTTGTCGTATACCAGGGCCTTGATGCTGAAATTCCGCAACGGAGTCTTTCCCTTGGCGTTGCTCGGATAAACGTTTTCCCATCCCATTGCCTGTCTCCTTCGTGGTAAATGAGCGCGCGGCTCGCTCGCGGCGCACAAGAGGCGCCGCGCACCGGCGTGATCTGTTCGGCTGTGTTCGCGGCCATGTCGGCACTGCGTGCCTGGCGCGCCTGATCGCGCCGCGGCCCGATGCGACGCTTCGTCAGGCTTGGATTCGTGCGATCGCTCGCACGTCGACGTGGCGGCCGCCTCACTGCATCCCGGCTTGAGCCGCTCTTCGGTTGAACGTCGCGACCGCGCCGATGTGAAATCGCAACGGATGTTGTCGCTCGAAACAGAACGGGACGCGCGTGGTTTCACGACCGTCCGGCTGGAATCCACTCGGCCTGCTTCGGCCTGGGTTCGCGCCCGCCGCGGCCCGACCGCTATTCGTGCTTCTCGGGAAACTTGAATCCGATATAGGTACCCGAGCTCAGGCCCATCAGCCCCAACAGCGTGGCGCTGAATTCGGGCATGCTCAGGTTGTTGTAGACCGAGGACATGAACATGATTCCAAGCACGATCGTCCAGGCGAAAATCTGGAAGCGATGGAAGGAATAGCCATGGCGATCGGCCATCACGTCGCGAAGAAATCCGCGCGTCGCGCGCGCCGATTTCGTCGATTCGAGCGATGGCAGCTGCTGCTCGGTCTGTGCGATCCGCATTCGCGCCTGTTGAATCTGCTTGTCGAGGTTGTCGCGGTGGGCCAGGTTGTCGGACGACACCGGGGTCGCCAGATCCAGCGCGGCGCGGCGTGACTGCAAGTCGGCGACGGTCTGCTCCAGCGCCTGTCGTTCCGCCGCCAGTCCCCTTCGCTGCTCCGAGCGTGCGGTGCTCTTGCCGGAATCGATCAGCGCTTCGCTCAAGGCCGTGCCGGCGCTGATCCCCATCAGTCCGAGCAGCGATGCCGTGATCGTGTCGAGCCGGTCGGTGACCAGCCAGATCACCAGGTAGGAGACGTAGATAAGAAAGAACCAGAACGCCATCTGGGTGCGGCCCAGGTTGTAGGCCTTGGCCCGTCCGCAGGCTGGATCGGGGCCCGGGTCGCGAATGATGCTGGTCTTGCGCGCCAGCCGGACGAACAGGACCACAGTGAGCAAGGCGACGATCGCCGCGATCACGCCGTACACCGGAGAGATGACCACCATCTGGATCGGATTGCGCTCGTCGTAGACGGTTTCGAACGGCGAACGATCCTCCAGCCCAACGCTGAATCTGACCGGTCGCTGGATGCTCTGCGGCGCGCCGAGCAGATCCGTCCACAGTTCGGTGTTTTCGGGCTTGATCTTCAGATGAAAAAACAGACGGCCGCTACGCGGGTGGATTTCCTCCGCGTAGTTGCCGCGGACCGCCCTTCCGTCGATGAAAGGAACGAGCTTGGCCGGGTCGTTGGTGGCCGACCACTCTTTCAAGTTCGCCACCGTGACCCTGGCGATATCGTTGAGCTCGATGATTTCGTCGACGCCGGTCACTTTCGGGATCGCTATCGGCGCCGTGGTCGGATCAGCCGGACTTGGGTATTCTGCAGCGGCGACGCCCGCGCCGGCGGATGTCGTGGTGTCGCGCGCAGCGGAAACCTGCGCGCACGCCGGATGGAATGTCGCGAAAACGAATGCCAGCGCCAGCAAAGACGGAAAAACAAGCTGAGTTGAAATCCGGTTCGACATGATCGTTGTCCAGACCAATTCTTGAAGGAGACTTCACTGGCATCCCGGCCCAATGGCAACCAGGGCTATTCGGTCATTGGTTCGGGTTGGCGAACCGCGCATAGGCATTCGCGAGCTTGGTGTCATAGCGATTCTTCGCGAAGCCCGGTCCGTTGTACGCCGCCGCGAAGCCTTGCCAATTCCGGCCGCGCAATGCGTTGAGGAATCTCGGACGCGAGATGAAGCGCGCGAACGCGGCCAACTGCGCGTCCGCGCTTTCCCTGTGCGCGGCAACGAAGGCCTCGACATCGTCGAATCCGCATGTGGCGTAGTTGAAGCCCATGATCTGGAACGCGCCCCAACTCGCGGATTCCAGCGCGGCGACGCGATCCAGCGCGATGGCGGCGTCGAGCCGCTTCCATTCGCCCGCCACCGATCCGGAATACTTGCTTCGGTCCCAGCGCGGATAGCTCAGCCCGGGATGGCTGACGCCGAAGCGTCCCTTGGTCCGGCGATGGAATACGTGGCCCTCGAAAAGGATCTTGGGCAGTTGCGAAGGCGAGCGCATGAACCCGCCGCCGGACGACTCGACTTCCGCGACCGCTCTCAGGCTGGCTTCATCCACGCCCAGCGTTTTCGCGATCAGCTTCCACGCCTGCGACGAGATGGCTCGGTTCATGGCGCTCTCCAGCGACCCGGATGGCTATCGACGAAGTGCGCGGCGAAGACAGGCAAACCGTGAGTACGATGGTCGACGCCTGCTGTCGCGCGCACCTTCATTCAACGCCGCAAGGGCTGGCGCGTGAATCGGATCGTGTTCGAGCGCGGCCGGCAGGCGTTCGCGCAATGCCTGCCCACGCTCGGCGAGCGTCGAGCAAGACTGCTGATCGATAGAGCGCGGGACGAACAAGCGCCGCTGGTCGCCGGGTGTCTTCCCCGCTTACGAACCGCCGTAGCGTCACTTGTTCGGCTTCTGCTTGGACCGGTCGCCGGCGTTCGCTTAGGCCGCTGTTCGCTTGAACGCCGCAACCTTGCCGACGTGAATAGGAACGGGGGCGACCGATCGCAAAAGCGCCGAGGTCGACGACATGATCAAGATAAGGCGAAGTGAAGCCAGGCGGCTAGTGGAAACCCGCCGAGCCCACGCCACTGGATGCGCCGGTCGCCAGCGCACGCTTGCCGACGTGGACACCTTTGTATGCACTCACGTCGCTGCGCTGCCGACTGGAACGGCCAGGCAATCCCGAGGCCTGCAAGGCCTGCGCGCCGACATGCATACGAGCTACCTGATTTGCACCAGCACCTTGCCTTTGGCGCGGCCACCGTCTGCGTAGGCCAGAGCTTCGTGGGTATCCTTGAACGGGAATACTCTGTCGACGACCGGGTGGATCACGCCTGATTCTACGAGGCGAGTGATCTCACTCAACTGCGCGCCGTCGGCGCGCATGAAGACGAAGGTGTATTCGACATTCTTCTGCTTGGCCTTCGTGCGGATGCCACGGCTCAACAGGCGCAACACCAGCTTGAGCGGCCAAGCCAGTCCTCGCGCGGCTGCGAACGCCGGGGTGGGCGGCCCGGAGATGGAAATGAGATGGCCGCCGGGCTTGAGGATCTGCAGGGATTTGTTCAGTTCGTCGTTGCCCAGACTGTTCAACACCACGTCGTAGTCACGAAGCACCGTGGCGAAATCCTGCTGCTTGTAATCTATTACGACGTCCGCGCCCAAGGCTTTCACCCAGGCGATGTTGGCCGTGCTGGTGGTCGTGGCGACAAAAGCGCCGAGGTGCTTGGCGAGCTGGATGGCAATGCTGCCGACGCCGCCAGAACCGGCATGAATCAGCACTTTCTGTCCTCTTTTCAGCTTGGCGGTTTCGACCAGCACCTGCCAGGACGTCAGGGCCGCCATGGGAAGCGCGGCGGCCTCGATCATGCTGAGGTTCGTGGGTTTGAGCGCCAGCGACGATGCCTTGATGGCGATGAACTCGGCGAAGCCGCCGATGCGATCATCGTCGGGGCGTGCATAGACTTCGTCGCCCGGCTTGAATCGATCCACGCGCGCGCCAACGCGCACTACCGTGCCGGCGACTTCGTTGCCCAGAATCAGCGGCAAGCGATACGGAAGGATCAGCTTGAACTCGCCGCTGCTGATCTTGGAGTCCAGCGGGTTGACGCCCGCGGCGTGGATCTGGATCAGGACGTCATCGTCCCGCAGATCCGGCTCGGGCATGTCGCCGATGCGGCCGGTTTCTTTCTTGCCGTACCGATCGATGATGAAGGCTTTCATGAGGATGCGCCTGTGGGTGGGTTGTGCGGCCTGGACGAAGTACGGTGGCGTGGCGTCGAACTGGGAAGGCGCCGAGCGAAGCGCCTTCATCGCGGTCTCGCGAGCAGGCTTACTGTGCGCGGGCGTCGGTCAAGGCCGGGTAGTCGATGTAGCCCTCGGCGCCGCCGCCGTACAACGTCGCCGGATTCAAGGCCGCAAGCGGCGCGCCGGTCTTCAAGCGTTCGACCAGATCGGGGTTGCTGATGAAGGCCCGGCCAAACGCGAACAGATCTGCCTTGCCCTCGGCCAGGCGGGCGCTGGCCAGTTCCAGGTCGTAGCCGTTGTTGACCAAGTAAGTGCGCGTGAAGCGACGGCGCAAGCCATCGAAGTCGAACGGCGCCACGTCGCGCGGGCCGCCTGTGGCGCCTTCCACCACATGCAGGTAGACGATGCCCAGCGCATCGAGTTGTTCGACGAGGTAGTCGTACTGCGGTTGCGGGTCGCTGCTGGAAATGGCCCCGGCCGGCGATACCGGCGAGATGCGCACGCCGGTGCGGTCGGCACCGATTTGCTCGACCACCGCGGCGGTGACCTCCAGCAACAAGCGTGCGCGGTTCTCGATGGAGCCGCCGTAGGCATCGGTGCGCTGATTGGCGCCGTCCTTGATGAACTGTTCGAGCAGATAGCCGTTGGCGCCATGAATTTCCACCCCATCGAAACCGGCCGCGATGGCGTTGGCGGCGGCCCGGCGGAAGTCGTCGACGATGCCCGGCAGCTCATAGATTTCCAACGCTCGCGGCTCGGAGACATCGGCGAAAGCGTTGTTGACGAAGGTCTTGGTGTGGGCGCGGATGGCCGAAGGGGCCACCGGCGCGATGCCACCGTGGAGATCGACATGCGAGACGCGGCCGACATGCCACAACTGCGCGAAGATGCGCCCGCCGCGGGCGTGGACGGCATCGGTGACCTTGCGCCAGCCATCGACCTGTTCCTGCGTGTACAGGCCGGGAGTGTCCTGGTAGCCCTGCGCCTGGGCGGAGACCTGCGTCGCCTCGGTGATGATCAGACCGGCCGAGGCGCGCTGAGCGTAATAGGTAGCGGCCAGCGCGCTGGGCACCAGGCCGGCGCCGGCGCGGTTGCGCGTCAGCGGCGCCATCACGATGCGGTTCGCGAGGGTCAACTGGCCGAGTGTGCAGGGCTGGAAAAGCGTCGTGTTGGTCATGTCGTGTCAGAGATGGTGATCGTCGATGAGCCGAGGGAGCGCTCGTTCCCGGCCGCCGTGTTTTGGTAACGGCAATAATGATGACGATCATAATCTTTGAAGTCAATGGTTTGATTATGAACATCATCTATGCTGTAAGATCCCAGGCTTCCGCTGGCAGGCGGGACATCGCGAGAGATCGGCTATGAAGGTCACCAAGGCACAGGCGCAGGCAAATCGGGCGCACATCGTCGAAACCGCGTCGACTCTGTTCAGGGAGCGCGGTTACGACGGCGTGGGCGTCGCGGACCTGATGGCGGCCGCCGGCTTTACCCACGGCGGCTTCTACAAACATTTCGGCTCCAAGACCGACCTGATGGCGGAAGCGGCAAGCTGCGGTCTGGCGCAGTCCGCGGACGCCGCGACGGGCGTCGATCTGGCGGACTTCGTGAAGCACTACCTCTCCCGAGCGCATCGGGACAAGCCGGGCGACGGTTGCACGATGGCTGCGCTATGCGCGGATGCCGCGCGTCAGCCGGAATCGGTCAAGGCGGCCTTCGCCGCCGGGATCGAGCGTCAACTGGCGGGTCCGGCGCACCACGAGGGGCGGCCGGCCGACAACACAAGCGACAAGGTGCGCGCGCGCCGGATCGCCCTGATGGCGCAGGCCATCGGCGCGGTGGTGTTGTCGAGGTCCTGCCCCGACGATGCGCCGCTCGCGGACGAAATCCTGGATGTCTGCCGGGCGCAGATCTTGGCGCAGCTATCGGATAAACGGCTTACCTAGGACAGGCCCTTCCGCGGGCGTCAGGGGTTTACACAGGGAGTACCAGACCGCTACTTCGCCCTGCATAGCCGCTTGCGACCCTGCGCAGACATCGTCTAATGCCCGAACGGCCTATTTGGCGTTGACTGTAGTGCTGCCGCGTAGTGTCGGTGGATCAGGCGATGTGCAAGGAACCGTGCTGGTGAAGGTACTCGCGAAGCCTCGATGCGTAGTCCGCACCGACGGCATGGATCACGCTGGATCGGGCCGCCAGCGCAGATCGCCACGCGTCAATGCGAGGCAGCTTGTCGAAGACGGAGCGGGATATGGCGGGATCGAGCACTGCGAAATACCGGAATACCGGCGCGAAAACGGCATCGACCATGCCGAACACGGCGCCGTCGAAGTACGGACCAGCGCCAAGCTCGATCTCCAGCCGCTCCAGTTTCGTCCTGAGTGCGGCCTGCCTCGTCTCCGCCGTGATGCGATCGGTTGCGTGAAGAAACCGCCAGGCATCAGACAGCGTCGAGCCGGCAAACTCGATCCAGCTCCGCTGGCGAGCACGCGACAGTGCGTCTTGGGGGTACATCGGTGCGCCGCTCTGGGTTTCCTCGAGGTACTCGCAAATCACCATGCTCTCGAAGATGACAACTTCACTGCCATCGGGCTTGCCGACCAATAGCAGCGGAACTTTGCCCGTGGGAGACAGAGCCAGGAACCAGTCGGGCTTGGCCGCCAGGTCCACGTGGATCCGCTCAAACGCGACGCCCTTTTCGAGCAGGACGATGGCTGCGCGCTGCACGAAGGGACAAAGGGGATGGCTGATGAGCTTCAACATGGATTCGGACATGGCGATATGCACCAAAGGGTGATGGCTTGGATGGATCAGATGCGGTCAGCGTCGAGTCGCAGCTCAGACCGCAGGGCTCGCCAAGGCCCGCGTGAGTCGAAACGCCCGCCATTTGCGTCGCTTGGCGCCAGGTTCACAGGCGGCCTGTTCTGGCGGCCTGTTCTGGCCGCCTCCTGTGGGCAGGACGCACTCAGCCGTTGAGCATGCGTCCGCCATCGACGACGATTTCCGCGCCGACGGTCCAATTCGACTCATCACAGGCCAAGTACACCACCGCCTTGGCGACTTCCTCAGGCGTGCCGAAACGCCCAAGCGGAACGCTCGCTGCGATGTCCTGATCGAGCTGCGCGCGGTAGGCATCGGGGACGCCGAGTTTGTCGTAGAGCGGCGTCTGGACCGGGCCGGGACTGACGGCATTGATGCGGATGCCACGTCCCAACAGCTCGCTTGAGAGCGTCCTGGCCATGCTAAGAAACGCGGCCTTGGTCGCGGCGTAGACGGAGGACTGGGCGGCGCCCACATGGGCGCTGACGGAGGTGTTGAGCACGACCGAGGCAGGCGTCGAGAAGACCGGCAGCAGTGACTGCATGAGGAAGAACGGTCCCTTGACGTTGATGTCAAAGGACGCCTGGAACGCCTGCTCGCTCCATTGTTCGATCGGCGCCCAGACCGCGACCCCCGCATTCAAGAACGCGACGTCCAGTTGGCCGAAATGGGCCTGTACGGCCTGGGCCAGTTCTTGCTGTGCGGCGACGCTGCGGGAGTCGGCCCGCAGTACCAGAACGTCGCTCCCGAGGGTCGCCTTCGCCTGGGTGATCGAGTCCGGATTCACTCCGGTGACGATGACGCGTGCGCCTTCGGCCAAGAATTGCTTGGCGGTTTCCAGGCCGATGCCGCTGGTGCCGCCGGTGATGAGAGTGCGTTTGCCTGCAAGACGGGACATGGGGATGCTCCTTGGGGTCCGGGATGAGGCCCGCCAGAGTGGCGGACCTTCGTTGGCGGAAAGCATGCACCCATGCTTCAATCGTCATAAGACCCGGTTATCGCATAGCATTTATGCGAATGGCGCATAGCTCGGAGGAGTAGATGGATCGGTTTGTGCTTATGACCTGCTTCGCGCGCGCGGTCGAAACCGGCAGCTTCTCTGCTGCGGCCCGCGACATCGGCATTGGGCAGCCCAACGTCAGTCGCTATGTGGCTGCACTGGAAGATCATCTCCAGACACGCTTGCTCAATCGCTCCACGCGCAAGCTCGTGTTGACCCCCGAAGGTGAGCGCTACTACGCGGAGGTCCGTCGCATACTCGACGCGGTCTCCGAATCGGAGATGTCGCTACGGGAAAACGTCATGCCGTCGGGGCTGCTGCGGGTGGCATGTCCGACGGCGCTGTCCCACATGTACGTCATGCCGTTGGTGCCCGGTTTCCTGCAGCGGTATCCCGATCTGGAGCTCGATCTTCAGATCAGCGACCGCTTCGTCAATTTGCTGGACGAAGGCGCGGAGCTGGCCATCCGCATCGGGCATCTGGACAGCAGCTCACTGCGCGCGCGACGTATCGGGTCTTTCAAGCGCGCATGCGTGGCCAGCACGGGCTACCTGGAAAAGCGAGGGACACCGCAGGTGCCGTCTGACCTGAAACATCATGACTGCGTCATCTACACCTTGCTTGCATCAGGGGCTACATGGCGCTTCAAGGATGAGGAGATTCCGGTCTCGGGCCGAATTCGCGTCAACTCACCCGAGGCATCACGCGAGTCGGTCCGCGCGGGTCTTGGCATAGGCCAAGGCCCAGCCTGGCTATTCGAAGACGGGCTCAGGTCTGGTGATCTCCAGATCATTCTTGATGAGTTCTCCGCTCCGCCGGTGCCCATGCAGATCGTGTACGCAGCCAACCGGTTGATCTCGAAGAGAGCCATTGTCTTCATGGACTTCATTACCGAAGAGTTCGCGAAGATCCCTCAGCTCAATACCTAGTCCTTTGCGGGTGGCGCCGGCGGGGCCTGTGCGATCGAGTGTCTGGATGTCTGCTTATGGCTGAAAGCGGACTTGCCCGCCATCCGCGAAGAATGCCGGCGACGACGGTTATCGACATCCCACCGTGCCGACTGTTCCGGCAAAAAACTCGTAGCGGGACTTTGACCGCTCAGTCCGGTGCGTGCGCAGCAACTCGGCGTACTTGGCGATGCTCTGGTCGATCTGATCGATGGCGACATCGGTCGATTCGGCTTCCAGTGCGCCGATCGCCGCGGCGATGACGGCAGCCGTATCCATGAAGTGGTTTGTGGCGAGCACGCCCAGCGCGTCTTCCACGGCCTGCTGTCGACCTCGGGGGCGACGCCTTCTCACCGCAGCAAACCCGCCTGCGTTCGCGCGAACGACGGCGGGAACACCGCGATTGGAAACCGCTCGCCGCGGGTCAATCGCGACCGGTCAACGACTCCGCATGCCGCACCTGCCCTTCCCCGCGCACGACGAAGCGCTCGATGGTCAGCGATTCCACGCCCATCGGGCCGTAGGCGTGCAGACGCGTGGTCGAGATGCCGATCTCGGCGCCGAGGCCGAGCTGGCCGCCGTCGTTGAAGCGCGATGAAGCATTGACCATCACCGCCGAACTGCGGGTGCGACGCACGAAACTTTCGGCGGTTTCGGCATCGGCGGTGGCGATCACTTCGGTGTGGTCGGAACCGAAACGGGCGATATGCGCCAGCGCTTGCTCCATATCGTCGACCACGCGCACGGCGATGATCAGGTCCAGGTACTCGGCGGCGTAATCGGCTTCGTCGGCCGCGCCGATAGCAGCGGACGCCGTGCCTGCGAGCGCGCGCGTGCGCTCACAACCGCGCACCTCGACACCGCGCGCGGTCAGCGCCGCCAATGCGCGCGGCAGAAACGTTTCAGCGATATCGCGATGCACCAGCAGCGTTTCCAGCGCGTTGCACACGCCCGGGCGCGAGGCCTTGCCGTCGACCAGCAGATTCAAGGCCAGTTCGGGGTCGGCGGCGCGGTCCACATACAGATGGCACACGCCCTTGTAATGCTTGATCACCGGCACCCGCGCATGCTCGGCGACGAAACGGATCAGGCTTTCGCCGCCGCGCGGGATCGCCAGGTCGATCAAGTCGGACAGCTGCAGTAGTTCCAGCACATGCTCGCGCGCGGTGTCTTCGATCAGCGACACGGCCGCTTCGGGCAAGTCGTGTTCGCGCAGGGCCGCATGCAGGCAAGCGGCGATCGCGGCGTTGCTGGCGCGCGCCTCCGAACCGCCGCGCAGCAACACCGCGTTGCCGGCCTTGAGGCACAGCGCCGCAGCGTCGGCGGTGACGTTGGGGCGGGCTTCGTAGATCATCGCGATCAGGCCCAGCGGCACACGCTGGCGTTCGATCACCAGGCCATTCGGCCGTTGCTCGCGACGGGTCACTTCGCCGAGCGGATCGGGCTGCGCGGCGACTTCGCGCAGGGCGTTGGCGATCGCGCTCAGCCGCGCCGGATCGAGCTTGAGCCGATCTAGCATCGCGTCGCTGAGATTCGACTCGACACCGCGGCGCAGGTCCTCGGCATTGGCCGCTAGCACGCGTTCGCTTGAGGCATCGAGCTGCGCGGCCATCGCCTCGATCAGGCGGCGGCGCGTCGCGCCGTCCACCGACGCCAGCACGGCCGAGGCGGCGCGCGCGCGTTCCGCCAACGCTCGTACGTAGCCGCTCATTGCGATAACTCCTGTGACGGTGCGATCCGCGCATCCGATGCGTCGTCGTCGAAGGGTTGAGTCGGTCCGGGCGAAGCCGCCGCCGTGTCGCCGCGCTCGAGCAGCACCAGATCGTCGCGATGGACCAGCGATTCGCCGTAGCGGAATCCGATCAGCGCCTCGATATCGCGGCTGTGCCGGCCCTTGAGCCGGCCGACCTCGACCGAGTTGTATTGCACCAGACCGCGCGCCAGCACCGCGCTGCCCTCGCTCGCCGCGCGCAGTTCAACCACGTCGCCACGGCGAAATTCGCCTTCGACCGCGACCACACCGCCGGGCAGCAGCGAGGCGCCGCGCTCGTGCAGCGCGGCGACCGCGCCCGCGTCGATGCGCAGACAACCATTGGCCGGCGCATGCCGGAGCCACTGCTTGCGCGCGCGCAGACGATCGGTGCGCGCAGCGACCAGGGTGCCGTGCAAACGGCCTTCACTGAGCGCGGCCACCACCTGCGCATCGCGGCCGCAGAACAAGGCGGTGGCGACGCCGGCGGTCGCGGCTTTCGCCGCGGCTTCGAGCTTGGTGCGCATGCCGCCGGTGCCGAGCGTACCGGCGCCGCCGCTGGCGGCGAGCAGCAATTCGGGCGTGACCGCGGCGACTTGCGAAATCGGCCGCGCGTTCGGATCACGCTGCGGGTGGCCGCTGTAGAGGCCGCCGATGTCGGTCGCGATCAGCAGCAGATCGGCATCGACCAACGACGCCACCGCGGCAGCAAGATTGTCGTTGTCGCCGAGCTTGAGCTCATCGACCGCGACGGTGTCGTTTTCGTTGATGACCGGCAGCGCGCCCAATCGCAACAGTTCGCGCAGCGAGGCGCGTGCATTGAGATAACGGCGGCGATTGCGCAGATCGTCGTGGGTCAGCAGCACCTGCGCGACCGGTACCGGCGACAAGCCCTGCCAGAACGCGATCAGCGAAGCCTGACCGAGCGACGCCAGCGCCTGCCGCAACACGATGCCGTTGCCGCCGGCTTCGATGCGGCTGCGACCGGCCGCGACCGCGCCGGACGACACCAGCACCACTTCACGCTGCTGCGCGCGCGCATCGGCGATGAAGCGCGCCAGCCCGGCGGCATAACGCGGGTCCAGGCCGCCGCCGCTTTGATCGGCGAATCCAGCCAGCAGACTGCTGCCGACCTTGAGCACGGCGCGGCGCCATGCGGGCAAAGCTTGCGCCGGAAAATCCTCTGCCGCGGCATGCGTATCAGCGTCCGTCATGTCAGGTCCTGCAGTCGTCGTTGCAACTCGTCCAGACGCAGATCCGCGGCCGCGCCGGGCGACACGCGCGCGGCCAGACTGGCTTCGGGATCGCCCTGCGCCCAGCGCGCCGGATCGGCGGCCTGCTTGTAGGCGTCGCGGAACGGCAGGCCCTGACGCGCGAGATCGACGGCGAGATCGGTCGAGTACATCGACGGATCGAGCGCGGCGCGCAGTTTTTCCGGCTTCCATTCCAGATTGCGCAGCAGGTCCGGCAGCAGTTCCAGCGCGCCCAGGCCGCGGCCGAAGGCGTGGAAGATCGCGCCCTTGGAGAATTGCAGGTCGCGGTGATAGCCCGACGGCAGCGACAGCAGATGCTCGATCTCGCTGCGGCCGGCGGCAATGCTGGCGTAACTGGCGCGCATCAATTCGATCACGTCGGGGTTGCGCTTGTTCGGCATGATCGAACTGCCGGTGGTGTACTCGGCCGGCAAGGCGACGAAGCCGAATTCGGCGCTGGTGAACAGGCTCAGGTCCCAGGCCAGCCGGCGCAGGTCGAGCACCGCGGTCGACAGCGCGTCGATCGCGCCGAGTTCGAACTTGCCGCGCGACAACTGCGCGTACGCCGCCGACACTTGCATGCGGCCAAAGCCGAGCGCGGCGGTGGTGTGATCGCGCGCCAGCGGCAGGTTGACGCCGTAACCGGCGGCGCTGCCGAGCGGATTGGCATCGACCCAGTCCAGGGTCTGGCGCGCGCGCACGGCGTTGTCGATGAAGCCTTCGGCCCAGGCCGCCCACCACATGCCGGCGCTGGACACGACCGCGCGCTGCAGATGGGTGTAACCCGGCAGCGGCAACGCGCGCTCGGCGTCGGCGCGTGCGAGCGCGACTTCGGCGGTCTCGCGGCACAGCGCGTACAGCTTCGCCAGACGATCCTTCAGCCACAGGCGCGTGGCGACCAGGATCTGGTCGTTGCGGCTGCGACCGGTGTGGATCTTGCGACCGGCATCGCCCAGGCGTTCGATCAAGCGGCCTTCGATCGCCGAGTGGCCGTCTTCGAAGCGCTCATCGAGGACGAAGCGGCCGGCGGTGAAGTCGTCGGCTAACACGTCCAGTTCGCGCGACAGGCCATCAAGCTCTTCGCTGGTCAGAATGCCGATCTGCTGCAGACCCTGCGCATGCGCGCGGCTGGCCTGGATATCGAACACGAAGAACTCGCGGTCGAGGATCACATCCTCGCCGGCGAGAAAATTCTGGATGCGCGCGTCGACCTTGACGCCGGGTTTTTGCCAAAGCAGATCGGACATGGGGGCGGGCTCGGAGGAGAAGGAAATAGTTCAGAGGAGTGAGGAGTGAGTAAGAGCGGTCGCTTCCGTTTGGCCTTTACTCACTCCTCACTTCTCTGCACTCGTTTATAGACTTATTACTCACTCCTCACTCCTCTGCACTCGTTTTTACGCCTTAAGGCGCAAGGACACGAGCCAACGCATCGGCCGGCGACAGCTCCAGGCGTTCGCCGCTCGCGCGGCGCTTGAGTTCGACCACGCCGCGGCTCAGGCCGCGCTTGCCGACCACGATCTGCCACGGCAGGCCGATCAGGTCCATGCGCGCGAACTTGACCCCGGCGCGTTCGTCGGTGTCGTCGTGCAATGCGTCGAGGCCTCGGGCTTGCAATTCGGTTTGCAGGTCGATGCAGACCTTGTCGATCTCGGCGTCGAGTGGATCGAGGTTGACGATGCCCACGTTGAACGGCGCCACCGCGTCGGGCCAGACGATGCCGGCCTCGTCATGGCTGGCTTCGATGATCGCGCCGAGCAGGCGCGACAGGCCGATGCCGTAGGAGCCGCCGTGGATCGGCCGTTCCTCGCCTTCGGGCGTGGTCACCAGCGCCTTCATCGGCGCGGAGTACTTGGTGCCGAAGTAGAACACCTGGCCGACTTCGATGCCGCGGGTCTGCATGCGTTGCTCGGCCGGCACTTCGCGTTCGAAACGCTCGAAGTCGTGGACGTCTTCGGTGGCGGCGTACGGCGTGGTCCATTGCCGCACGATGGGGCTCAGATCGCCGTCGTAATCGGTGTCGGCGGCGGGAATCGGCAGGTCGAGCACGGCGCGGTCGCAATACACCGCCGATTCGCCGGTCTGGGCCAGCACCAGGAACTCGTGCGACAGATCGCCGCCGATCGGGCCGGTCTCGGCGCGCATCGGGATCGCGCGGATGCCCATGCGCGCGAAGGTGCGCAGGTAGGCGACGAACATGCGCTGGTAAGAGCGGCGCGCGGCGGCTTCGTCCAGGTCGAAGGAGTACGCGTCCTTCATCAGGAACTCGCGGCCGCGCATCACCCCGAAACGCGGACGCTGCTCGTCGCGGAACTTCCACTGCACGTGGTAGAGATTCATCGGCAGCGCGCGGTACGACTTGACGTTGTTGCGGAAGATCGCGGTGATCATGTCCTCGTTGGTCGGCCCGTACAGCAGTTCGCGCTCGTGCCGGTCCTTGATCCGCAGCATCTCCGGGCCGTAGGCGTCGTAACGGCCGCTTTCGCGCCACAGGTCGGCCAACTGCAGGGTCGGCATCAGCAGTTCGAGCGCGCCGGCGCGGTTCATCTCGTCGCGCACGATCGCCTCGATCTTGCGCAGCACGCGCAGACCGGCCGGCAGCCAGGAATAGATGCCGGCGGCTTCCTGGCGGATCAGCCCGGCGCGCAGCATCAGGCGATGCGAGGCGATCTGCGCGTCGGCGGGGTTTTCCTTGAGAGTCGGCAACAGATACCGCGACAGACGCATGACTTTCCTCGATTTTCGATTTACCTGCGCACTACCCATTCGCCGCGTAGCAGTTCCCCCCTTTGTAAAAGGGGGGTTAGGGGGGATTCGCTTTTGCTTTTGCTGGTCCACAAAGCAACAGCAAAAGCGAATCCCCCACGTCCGCTTCGCGGCCGTTCGCCCCCTTTTCCAAAGGGGGCAAAAGCAACGGCAACAGTCCGATAGAGCAACAGAAAAAATCACTCAAGCCGGATCGATCTCGATCCCGGCCAGCTCATCGAACCCGAACGCCACATTCAAATTCTGCAACGCCTGCGTCGCCGCGCCCTTGAGCAGATTGTCCAGGGTCGACACCACCACCACCCGGCGCCCGTCTTCCGACATCGTGAAGCCGCCGATATCGACATGGTGCTTGCCGGCGATTCTGCTGACCCACGGCGCTTCGTCCAGCACCCGCACCATCGGTTCGCCGTCGTAATGACGGTGATAGTGCTCGACCAGCTCCTCACGATCGAAACGCCGCGACAGATGCAGGTTGGAGGTGATGGTCAGCCCACGGAAATGCGCAGCCACATGCGGCATGAATTCGACCGGATGACCGAGGTGGCGAGTGACTTCGCGCTCGTGCATATGCCCGGTCAGCGCATACGGCATCAGATTGTCGCGCAGTTTTTCGGGATCGTTCTTGTCCGACGGGCTGGTGCCCGCGCCCGAATAACCCGACACGCCGAAGCATTGCACCGGGCCTTCGAGCACGTTGAGCAGCGGCGCGATCGCCAGCTGCATCGCGCTGGCGTAGCAGCCCGGATTGCTGATCCTGCGCTGGCCGTGATAACCGGCGCGGGTCAGTTCCGGCAGGCCGTAGTACCAGTGATCGTCGAAGCGATAGTCCGCTGACAGATCGATCAGCACCGGATCGGCGCCGGCCGCATCGAACGCAGCCACGCAATCGGCGGCCTTGCCGTTGGGCAACGCCAACACCACCGCGTCCGCGCCCAAACCCGGCAGTTCCTCGTGGCTCGGCGAGCTGTAGCGAAGATCGGGATTCTTGGCCGCGTACTGCGGAATGTGATCGGCCAGCTTCTGACCGGCCAGTTCGCGCGAGGACACGAACGCCAGCTCGAACCGCGGATGCGCGGCGATCAGGCGGATCAGGTCGGCGCCGACGTGTCCGCGCGCGCCTACGATGCCTATGCTCTCAGCCATCTTGTCCGGCTCCATGCTGTTGCAGCTTGTAGTGAAGATTACGCTTTACCGCCGGCCATTCGCCATCGATGATCGAAAACGCGACGGTGTCGCGTGGACTGCCGTCGGCATGGCGGCGATGGTTGCGGATGATGCCTTCCTGCTTGGCGCCAAGGCGCGCGATCGCCGCGCGCGAGGCCAGATTGAACCAACTGGTTTCGAAGCCGACGCTGATGCAGCTCAATTGTTCGAACGCATGGCTCAGCAACAGCAACTTGGCCTGGGTATTGAGGCCGGTGCGTTGAACCCGCGGCGCATAGAAGGTGTAGCCGATCTGCACGCGCGGAACGCTCGCATCCATGTCGTAATAACGGGTGCTGCCGACCACCTCGCCGTGCGCGTCGAGCACCGCGAACGCCCAGGCCACGCCGCGGGCCTGCATCGCCAGCGCCGATTCGACATACGCGTCCACGCCGTCGGCATCGGGCGCGTTGGTGTACCACAGCCGCGCGAGCGCGCCATCGGCCACCGCGGCGCGCAGGCCGCCGGCGTGGGCGCGCGTCAACGGTTCCAGCGCGACGTGTTCACCGCTCAACCGAGGTTGTGCGTTCCAGGCGCTGCTGCCCTGCTCGCTCATCTCAGTCCTCCAGGGTCGGCGCGCGGCGGCTGGAATAGTCGACGCAGGCGGCGATCTCGTCGAAACCGTCCATGCCGTACCAGAACACCTTCCACTTCTCCTGCTTGAGGCAACCATCGGATTCGGAGTAATAGAACGGATTGACCGAATTGCCGTGGCGCGAACGCCAGAATACGCTCGGGTTCTGCTCGCGCATCACCTGCCACACTGCGCGCCCCAGGCCTTCGCCCTGGGCATCGTCGAGCACCGCGAACTTGTCCAGGTACGTGCGGCCTTCGGCTTCGATCAGGATCACCGCCGCGCGATAGTTCTCGCTGACGTAGGCCTGCTTGAGCGTGGTGCGCTCGAAGTAGTCGTCGACCAGCTTGCGGCCGAACGCCGATTCGATCAGCGAACGCAGCCGCACCAGGTCCAGTTGATCCCAACGTTGCGCCTGCAATACGCGTTCACCGCGCCGCACCAAAGTGCCCGAGCCCTTGTGGGTGAACAGTTCCTTGGCCAGCTCGGCCGGCTTGGTGATCGACACCGACGAGGTCAGCGGCAACTTGTCGAGCAAATCCTTGATCTGCTCGATCTTGACCCGCATGCCGCCGTTGATCCACGGCTGCTCGATCAGGTGCTCGTACTCGGTCGACAGGTTGATCGAATCGATCACCTTGCCGTTGTCGTCGAGCAGGCCGCCGGTGCCTGTCAGGAACACGATCTTGTACGGCTGCAACACCTGCACCAGTTCGTTGGCGGCGAAGTCGGCGTTGACGTTGAGGATCTGCCCGCCCGCGGTTTCGCCGAGGCTGGCGATCACCGGGATCGAACCGGCCTGCAGGCTGGCTTCGATCGGCGCGAGGTTGACCTTCTTGACCTCGCCGACCAGACCGTAGGTGTCGCGGTCCAGATAATCGGCTTCGAACACGCCGGAGATGATCGAGGTCGCGCGGCCGTCGCCGGACTGCAGCGCTTCGACCAGCTTGAGGTTCTGCGACTGGAACACCCGACGCACGATCGCCAGCGCCTCGGGCGAGGTCACGCGCAGGCCGTTGACGGTCTGCTTGACGATGCCGGCGGCCGACAATTCCTCGTCGAGCTGCGGGCCGGCGCCGTGGATCACGATCGGGGTCAGGCCCACGTCCTGCAGGAACGCCAGCGACGAGGTCAGCGCGGCCAGATCGTCGCGCAATACCGCGCCGCCGACCTTGACCACCGCGAAGCGCTTGGAATCGAGTTGGGAAAAGCGCTTGAGGTACTGCGAAATCTCCTTGGCGCTGGCCATGCTCGACAGCAGCCGCACGATGGTCTGGCGCGTTTGCAGATGATTGTCCATCGAAACGCTCATTACCCGTTGCTCCCCATGATGCGCGCGACACTGTCGGCGTAGCGCTGCAGTTGTTCCAGTGCGACCCATTCGTCGGCGGTGTGCGCTTGCGCGATGTCGCCGGGGCCGTACACGATCGCGGTCAAGCCGCCAGCCGAGAACAGCGAGGCCTCGGTCCAGAAATCCACGGCGTTGCCGATCGGCAGGTCCAGCGCGTCGGCCAGATCGCGCGCTTCCAGGCGACGATGCTCGGCGTCGGCGACGTTCCCGGCCGGCAACGACAGGCCGCGGAAGGTTTCTTCGTAACGCTCGATCACTCCGGCCTCGCTGAGCGTTCCGAACAGTTCATGCAGCGCATCGATCGACTGCGACGGCAGCGGACGGAAACCGAAACGCACCTCGGCGCTGGACGCGATCATGTTCGCCTTGATCCCGCCTTCGACCCGGCCGATGTTGAAACGCAGCCCAGTCAGGCCGCCGAAACGCTGGTGCGACTGCGACTCGACGTAGTCCAAGGCCTTGCCGCCCCAGCGCATCGCCTGATGCAGCGCGCTGGCCTGCATCGCGTTCGCGCCGGAGGCATGGCCGGCTACGCCGCGAAAACGCAACTGCACCGAGCTGATGCCGCGATGCGCGAGCACCGCCTCGCACATCGTCGGCTCGGCGACGATGGCTTCGAGAAAACCGTGCTCGGTGGCGAGAAAACCGTCGATGCAGCGCGCATCGTTGGCTTCTTCGTCGGTGCTGAACAAGAACGCGGCATCGCCGCTGGTCACCGCGGCGGCGGCCAACAGTCCGGCCGCGGCGCCCTTGATGTCGCAGGCGCCCAGGCCGATCGCGCGATCGTCGGTGACGCGCAGCGTGTGCGGGTCGGCGCTCCAGGCTTCCGAGGATGGCACGGTGTCCAGATGCACGTTGAACAAGCGGCGCGGGTTGCCGCGCACGGCGAGCATCGACACCGCGCCGGCGCCGTGATCGGTCACTTCGATGCGGAAACCGTCGAGCTGGCTGCGCAGGTAATCGAAGATACCGCCGGTGCCGATCTCGCGCGGCGGGTTGCGGGTGTCGTAGGACACCAGGGCCTGCAGGTGGTTGAGGACGTCGGGGAGCATGGGGGCTGGTGCCAGGAGAGAGGGAGGAAGGGGAGGAACGAGTACAGAGGAGTGAGTAAGAGCGGGAGCGCGGAGAGGTTGGGGACGCGAGCTGTTGACTAACTCACTCCTCACTCCTCTCCACTCACTCCTTAGCTCTTAGCTCTCAGCTTTTCCGATTGATCTCCGCCCACAACGTGCTGCTCATTCCGAACAGCTTGATGAAGCCCTCGGCCTCTTCCACGCCCCAGTCCGCCGCCTGCGCGTAGGTCGCGCCCTTGGCGTTGAGGATGTGCGGCGAGCTGATCGCGACCGCGTTGACCACGCCGCCATGGGTTTCCAGCACCACTTCGCCGTTGACGGTGGACTGTGAACTGGCCAGGAAGGCTTCCAGGTCGGTCTTGAGCGGATCGTGGAAGAAGCCTTCGTACACCAGCTCCACCCACTTGCGCGCGACCTCGGGCTTGAAGCGGTTCTGGTGCTTGCTCAGCACCGCTTCTTCCAGCGCGCGGTGCGCAGTCAGCAATGCGAACAGGCCCGGCGCTTCATAGATGATGCGGCCCTTCAGACCGATGGTGGTGTCGCCGGTGTACAGGCCGCGGCCCACGCCATACTGCGCGAACAGGCCGTTGAGCTTGGCCAACATCGTGTGTCCTTCGATCTTTTCGCCATCGAGCGCGACCGCTTCGCCGTTCTCGAACGCGATCGTGACCTTGAGCGCTTCGCTCGGCCACTGCGCGCGCGGCTTGCACCAGCCCACCGCGCCCTCGCCCGGCGCCTGCCAACGATCGATCTCGCCGCCGGACATGGTCAGGCCGAGCAGGTTCTCGTTGATGGTGTAGGCCTTTTGCTTGGCGCGCACGCCGAAGCCGCGTTCTTCCAGGTACTTCTGCTCGTACGCGCGGACTTCGGTGTGTTCTTTCTGGATTTCGCGGATCGGCGCGACGATGTCGTAGTCGCCCAGCGCCTTGACCGCCAGGTCGAACCGCACCTGATCGTTGCCCATGCCGGTGCAGCCGTGCGCGATCACCTTGCAGCCCAGCTCGTCGGCGCGCTTGAGCGCGGCCTCGACGATCAGGTAACGGTCCGACACCAGCAGCGGGTACTGGCCTTGATAGCCCTCGCCGGCCCAGACGAAGGGCTTGACGAAGCCCGACCAGATCGCCGGACCGCCATCGACGGTGACGTGGCTGGCGACGCCGAGTTCGGCCGCGCGCTGTTCGATGAAGTCGCGTTCTTCCGCGTCGACGCCGCCGGTGTCGGCGAACACGGTATGCACGGCCCAGCCGCGCTCTTGCAGGTAAGGCACGCAGAAGCTGGTGTCGAGGCCGCCGGAGAAGGCTAGGACGATATTGCGCTCGGTCATGGGGGATTCCGGGGAGAAATGAGTGGAGAGGAGTGAGGAATGAGTAAGAGCTGGACGATGGAGAGGTTGGAGAGGCGCTGTTGCTTTACTCACTCCTCACTCCTCTCCACTCGTTCCTAGATCAAGGCAGCCATGATCGCCTTCTGCACATGCAGCCGGTTCTCGGCCTCGTCGATGGCGATGCACTGCGGCGAGTCCATCACGCCGTCGGTGGCCTTGACGTTGCGGCGCAGCGGCAGGCAGTGGCTGAAGACGCCGTTGTTGGTCAGCGCCATCTTGGCTTCGTCGACGATGAAGTGCTGGTACTGATCGCGGATCGGCTTTTCCGGGCCCCAGTTGCCGAAATACGGCAACGCGCCCCAGCTCTTGGCGTAGACCACGTCGGCGCCGGCGTAGGCGCTTTCGATATCGTGGCTGACCTTGAGCGAACCGCCGCTCTCGGCGACGTTCTGCTCGGCCCAGCCCATGTAGCGTTCATCGAGGATGTACTCGGGCGTCGGGCACAGCAGGGTCACGTCCATGCCCATGCGCGTGGCGATGGTCAGCGCCGAATTGGCGACCGCGGTGTTGAGCGGCTTGGGGTGGTAGGTCCAGGTCAGCACGTACTTCTTGCCGCGCAGGTCGCTGGTGCCGAAGTGCTCCTGCAGGGCCAGCGCATGCGCCAGTTCCTGGCAGGGATGGGTGATGGTCTCCATGTTGATGACCGGCACCGGCGAGTACTTGGCGAAGCTGGCGAGCACCTTGTCCTGGCGGTCGTTGGCCCAGTCGACGAACTTCGGGAACGCGCGCACGCCGATCAGATCGACGTAGCGGCCCAGCACCTTGGCCACTTCGGCGATGTGCTCCTCGGTGTCGCCGTCCATCACTGTGCCGAGCTCGAACTCGATCGGCCACGCGTCCTTGCCCGGCTGCAACACCACCGCATGCCCGCCGAGCTGGAACGCGCCCAGTTCGAAACTGGTGCGAGTGCGCATCGACGGGTTGAAGAACACCAGCGCGATCGACTTGCCTTTCAACTGATCGCCGAGCTTGTTGCGCTTGAACGCGGCGGCCTGCGCCAGCAGCGCGTCGAGGTCGGCGCGCGACCAGTCTTGGGTGTTGAGGAAGTGTTTGGGCATGTCCGGGATTCGAGATTGGGGATTAGGGATACGCAACAGCGTTGGAACGCGAGGGTGGGAAGCGCGATGGACGATCAGGAGTCGTAGTGCTGCTTTACGAATCTCGAATCCCCAATCCCGAATCCCGGCGGTAAAAACAAAAAAGCCCAGCGCTAGGCTGGGCTTTTCGTGTGTGCGGCTTGTTACACGAACGACGGCGCGCGCCGTCACCCAGCGGATTGGCAGGGCAACGGTCGACGAGCACGCGAGGTCATTCCCGCCGCCATGTAGGCAGAGGTCAACACGTCGGCGTCGGCGTAGTTCGGGTTCATGAGGCCGCGAATGCTCGCATGGGCGGGGGCACGGCGCAAGCCGCAAATTCGGGAAACGCGACCTGGGCCGGGGCGCGGATGCGGCCGGGCGCTCAACGCGAGGTGCTGATCGGGGTGATCACCGGGGTCACCGCGACCCGGACCTTGAGCTTGTTGCCCGGGTCCTCGGGCAGGCGCGAGCGGAACCGGCTGCCCTTGTAGACGTAGTCCACGTCGTAGGCGATCGGGCGGCGGAATTCGCGCTCCACAGGCACCGGCTTGCAGTTTTCGCCGGTGCTGGGCTTGGGATCGCGCTCGCGGCCCAGCGCCTCGCGCACCGCGCCGACCACCCGCGACAGTCGCGAATCGGCCTTGTCGGCCGGCTCGGGTTCGCATTGCTGCTCGACCGTGGTCGCGCGCAGAGTCTGGTAGACCGGGGTCACCCGCAGCACCTGGGCGTAGTCGAACCGCACGTTCTCGGCCTGCAGCACGGTGGTGTGCTGCTGCGCCGCCGCCGGCACCGTCCACAGCGAGGCCGCGGCGCTGACCAGCACCAGGATCGAGACCTGCAGGACGGTTCGGTTCATCGGGCTCGCGGAGTGGATTCGTGAATAAAGTGTAAGAGCAGTGTCCGCTAATGGCCTGAATCCCGCCTTTAGGCCCCGTCCGCGCGGGCCTTGCAAGCACCCCGATCGTGGGTGATTGCGACCGCGCGCTCGGCTTTCGCGCGCGCTTGCGCGGTTTCGCCCGGTCGCGACCGCGACTTCGATCGGGCTTCGGGCGTTGCCGGCCATGGCGAATCAGCGGCCGCATTGCGCGGATCGGCCGTCGCGGCCGCGCGATCGCGGACGCGGGCCCGCGCGGCCCGTTAGAATGAACCCGACCCCAAGCCGCCTATCCATGAGCCTGCATCTCTATAACAGCCTGTCGCGACAGGTCGAAGCCTTCGTCCCGCTGGATCCGGCACGTCCGACGATGTATGTCTGCGGCCCCACGGTCTACAACTACGTGCATATCGGCAACGCGCGCGGTCCGGTGGTGTTCGGCGTGCTCGCCGACCTGCTGCGGCGACGTTATGGCGCCCTGGCCTACGCGCGCAACATCACCGACGTGGACGACAAGATCAATGCCGCGGCCGCCGAACAGGGCGTGCCGATCGCGGCGATCACCGACCGCTTCGCCGCCGCCTACCGCGAGGACATGGCGGCGCTCGGCGTGCGCGCGCCCGACCTGGAACCGACCGCAACCGGGCATATCGGCCAGATCGTGGCGATGATCGAACGTTTGATCGACAGCGGTCACGCCTACGAAGCCGCCAACCACGTCCTGTTTTCGATCGGCAGCTATGCCGACTACGGCAAGCTCTCGCGCCGCGATATCGACGACATGCGCGCCGGCGCGCGGGTCGAGGTCGCGCCGTACAAGCGCGATCCGGGCGACTTCGTGCTGTGGAAACCCTCCACCGGCGACCTGCCGGGCTGGGATTCGCCCTGGGGCCGCGGCCGCCCGGGCTGGCACATCGAGTGCTCGGCGATGGCCGCCGCGCACCTGGGCGAGACCATCGACATCCATGCCGGCGGCGTCGACCTGCAGTTCCCGCATCACGAGAACGAGATCGCGCAGAGCGAATGCGCGCACGGCGGCAAGGTGTTCGCGCGCTGGTGGCTGCATAACGGCATGCTCAACTTCGACGGCGGCAAGATGTCGAAGTCGATCGGCAACATCCAGAAGATCCACGATCTGGTCGCCGAGCATTCGCCCGAAGCCTTGCGCTACGCCCTGCTGTCGGCGCATTACCGGCAGCCGCTGGAGTGGTCGGACGGGTTGATCGAGCAGAGCAAGCGCACGCTGGAACGGCTGTACGGCACGCTGCGCGATCTGGCGAGCGTGGACGCGGGCGCGATCGCGATCCCCCACAGCGTCGAATCCGCGCTCGAGGACGACCTCAACACCCCGCGTGCGCTGGCCGAGTTGGCGCGCATCGCCGGCGAAGCGCGCAAGGCGACCGATCCGTCCGAACAGGCGCGGCTCAAGAACGAATTGCTCGGCGCAGGCCTCGCATTGGGCCTGTTGCAGCAAGACCCCGCCGCCTGGTTCGCCGGCGCCAGCGAAGACGGCGACGACACCCGCATCCAGGCCTTGGTCGACGAACGCAACCAAGCCAAGAAAGACCGCGACTTCGCCCGCGCCGACGCGATCCGCCAGCAGCTCGCCGACGAAGGCATCCTGCTGGAAGACACCCCGGCCGGGGTGCGCTGGAAGCGTTCGCGATGAGCGAGGTCACGATCACCTCGCCGTTCCCGATCGAAGCCACCGCCGCCGAGGCCCAGGCCGCGATCCGCGAGGAATTCGAATTCTTCGGCGATTGGTCCGAGCGCTATCAGTACCTGATCGATCTCGGCCGCAAGCTGCCCGACCTGCCGGCGCAGTGGAAGACCGAAGAGCATCGCCTGCTCGGCTGCCAGTCGATGGTCTGGATCGTGGTCGAAGGCGACGCCGAGCGGCTGACCTTCCACGCGATCAGCGATTCGGCCATCGTCTCGGGCCTGATCTACCTGGCCTTGCGCGTGTACTCGGGCCGCAGCGCGACCGAGATCGTCGCCAGCCCGGCCGACTACATCGCCGACATCGGCCTGGCCAAGCACCTGTCGCCGACCCGCAGCAACGGCCTGGCCTCGCTGCTGGCCTTCATTCGCGAGCAAGCGCAGCGCCGGCTGTGAGCAACGACGGCACCAGCGAAACCGGCACCGACGGCACGATCGCCACCAACCCACCACCGATCAGCGCCCTGCGCCTGCTGCGCAACCCCGGCTTCGCCGGGCTGCTGGTGTACCGGTTGCTGGCGATGCTGTCGTACCAGATCGTCGCGGTCACGGTCGGCTGGCACATCTACGAACTGACCCGCGACCCGTTCGCGCTGGGCCTGATCGGCCTGACCGAGGTTATTCCGTATTTCTGTTTCGCCCTGTTCGCCGGCTACGCGGTCGATCACCTGCCGCGGCGCAAGCTCGGCATGTTCGCCTGCAACGGCTTGCTGGTGACGACGCTGGTGCTGGCCGGCGTCGCCAGCGGCGTGTTGCCGACCGGCGGCTTCGGTTTCGACACCTTGACCATCTACGTGGCGATCGCGGTCAACGGCGTGGTCCGCGCGTTCCTGTCGCCGGTGTACATGTCGCTGTTCGCGCGGGTGCTCAAGCGCGAGCATTTCGCGCGCGGCGCCGGAGTCAGCAGCGTGGTCATGCAGACCGGACTGGTGCTGGGGCCGGCGCTCGGCGGCGCGCTGATCGCCTGGGGCGGCAAGACCTCGGCCTATCTGGTCGCGGCCGGGTTCGCGCTGGCCGCGGCGATCGCGATCATCACCCTGAGGGTCAGCGAGCCGGCGCCGCAGGCCGAGCGCTCACCGGTGTTCAAGAGCATCGGCGAAGGCCTGCGCTTCGTGTTCAACAATCAGGTCGTGCTCGGCGCGCAGGCGCTGGACATGTTCTCGGTGCTGTTCGGCGGCGCGGTCGCGTTGCTGCCGGCGTTCATCCACGACGTCCTGCATTACGGGCCCGAAGCGCTCGGCGTGCTGCGCGCGGCGCCGGCCGCCGGCGCGGTGCTGATGGGCCTGTGGCTGGCGCGGCGGCCGCCGCAGAAGAACGCCGGCCGCCTGCTGCTGTACGCGGTGGCCGGGTTCGGCCTGTGCATCATCGGTTTCGCGCTGTCTCGCGACTTCTGGCTGTCGGCGGCGATGCTGATGCTGTCGGGCATGTGCGACGGCGTGTCGGTGGTGCTGCGCTCGACCATCCTGCAACTGTCCACGCCGGACGAAATGCGCGGGCGGGTGTCGTCGATCAACGGCATATTCATCGGTTCGTCGAACGAGCTCGGCGCGTTCGAATCGGGCCTGGCGGCCCGGCTGATGGGACTGGTGCCGTCGGTGATCTTCGGCGGCTGCATGACCTTGGCCGTGGTCGGCGCGACCGCTAAACTCGCGCCGAAGCTGCGGCGGCTGGACTTGCGCGATTTGCAGTAGCAGCGTGGGCCCTGGCTTGATCCGGGCGGTCGGACGATCGCTGCGCGCCGATCCGCGCGCGATCTTCAACTTGCCCGCCGCTCGCTTCGACTCGCGTGAGCCGCGTCGCCGCGTCGACGATCCGCGACTCAGTCGCTGCGCAACCTGACGCGTTCATCGTTCGACACCTGCTTCGGCGCAACCGGTTTGCGCACGGCCGCGGCGACCGCGCCGATCAAGGCCAGCGCGGCGTTGAACGCGCCCGCGGCGACCGACACCAGCGCATCGCCCTGGGTATTGCCGAAGCTGCGTTCGAGCTGACTCGCCTGCCAGCACAGCACGCCGATCAGCGGCGAGGCGATCAATCCGCTCAACAGCACGAACATCGCCGCGCCGGCGAACCGGGTGTAGTCGCGCGACAACCGCCAAAGGCCGAGGTTGAGGCCGATCGCCAGGATCGGGATGAGGAGCAGCAGGAAGCCTTCCATGGTGGGTTCGAGCGAGAGGGGTGTGGCTACGCTATAGGGCGGGCGCGCAGAAGCAAATCCCCTGCCCCCCCTTTTGCAAAGGGGGATGCTTCGGGCGGTTCAAAAGGGACTTTGGTTCCGAGGTTTCGAGATCGGCGCGCGCGGCTTCGGTTCGCATGCGGGCTTGCAAATTGTTGGTCCGAGTCTTGACGCCCGCCTGCTTGTCTTCCCCCTTTGTAAAAGGGGGACCGAGGGGGATTTGCTTTTCGCTCACCCCAAGAAACAAAAAAGCCCCGCTTGCGCGGGGCTCTTCATAGGCATCGATCCGGATTACGAACCGAAGCGAGGGATCAATCGCCCATCTGCTTCTGCAAATGCTCCCAACGCTCCTGCGCGTCGATGGTGCGTTCAGCGGTCAGGCGCGCTTCCAGGCGCTCCAGGCCGATTTCTTCGCCGGTGTCGACGCAGAAACCGTAATCGCCCGAATCCACCCGCTTGAGCGTGCTGTCGATCTTGCTGATCAGCTTGCGATAGCGGTCGCGGGTACGCAGTTCGAGCGAGTTCTCCGTCTCACGCGTCGCGCGTTCGGCTTCGTCGCCGACGTCGCGCACTTCGTCCTTGAGGTTCTCGATGGTCTGCTTGGATTCCTCGACCAGGTCGGTACGCCATTGCAGCAGGCGTTGACGGAAGTACTCGAGC
Source organism: Lysobacter sp. Soil_N_51 (assembly GCF_057655755.1). Classification (NCBI taxonomy): domain Bacteria; kingdom Pseudomonadati; phylum Pseudomonadota; class Gammaproteobacteria; order Lysobacterales; family Lysobacteraceae; genus Lysobacter; species Lysobacter sp. Soil_N_51. The sequence goes on from NZ_JBDGLR010000001.1 coordinate 146,559, forward strand.
TGCAACGGGCTCATGTACTCCTCGTCCGAGGCCGGCTTGTAACCGTCCGGCACGATCGGACGACCGGTCGCGGGATCGTTCTTGTAGGCCACGACCTTGACCTTGGTCTTGGGCGCGGGCGTCTGCTGGGTCTTGGCCGTAATGGCCACGGCGACCTTGCCGGCCGGGCGCGTGGCCTGGGCGGGGGTCGTTGTCGCGGGCTTGGCCGCGGGTGTCTTGCTGGATACTGGTTGGGTCACTGTGTTCTTGCTTTGGTCGGAGATGATGCTGTCGGCCGGTCCCGTCGAAGCCGCCTTGGCGGGCTTGGGCGGGGCGGGCTGTTTGTCGGCAGGCTTGGCTGCGGGCTTCACAGCTTCGGGCTTTTTCACTTCAACTTTTTTAAGCTCGGGCTTCTTTGTTCCGCTGGCCTTGCTCGCCGTGGGTTTGTTCGCCGCCGCCGGCTTGGACGGCGCGGGCGCCGCCTTCTTCGCCGCGGGCGCCGCCGCCGGTTTCTTCACCGCGGCCGCCTTGGCGGGCGCCGGGGCGACTTTCTTTGCCGCCGGCGCCGGCTTGGCCGCCGTCTTGCTCGTCGTGGCCTTGCTGGCGGGGGCCGGCTTGGCCGCCACCTTCTTCGCCACCGGCTTGTTGGAGACAACCTTCTTCGGCGCGGGCTTGGCCGCAGGCGCGGTCGCCTTCTTCGCAGCCGGCTTGGCGGTCTTCTTGGCGGCCTTGGCGGCCTTCTTCGCAGGTTTTTTCACTGCCACGAGCGGCTTGTCCTTCTATTCCCTGAGGGCGCCTCCGGATGCGATCCGGAAGCATCGCGGGTCAAGCATGACCCACCCGGCCATCAAATGCACATGCGTTCGATGACCGCAAGTGAAATCCGGCCGATCGCCGGTTTTCGCCCGGTCCGCGCAGCACGGCAGCTTGGCGTCCAAGCCGCTGCGGACCTTCGTCTTGCACTTGCCTTGTTTGGGGAAAGCGCGCTGTTATACCCTGCTGCGACACCTGCGGCAACCACACCGACAACCGGTCGATCGCGGCGTAAAATAGCGGCTGCAACGGGGCTTGCGACATCGACTCCCCGCATCCGTCACTACCGATGCCGGCATTAAGGAAACGTGATCGACCGCCTGCTCATCGCCCTGCTTCGCGGCTACAAACGCTGGATCAGCCCGCTGCTCGGCCAACGTTGCCGCTTCCATCCGAGCTGTTCGGCTTATTCGATGGAGGCGATCGGGCGCTTTGGCGCGCTCAAGGGCAGCTGGCTCACGCTCAAGCGTCTGGGACGCTGTCATCCTCTGCATCCGGGCGGCTTTGATCCGGTGCCGCCGCTCGACCCTTCCGCCGACCCGCCCTCCCCCGAGCCAGGAAACCACTCATGTCATCGACACTGATCGTCAACGCCCGCCTGGTCAACGAAGGGCGCGAATACGACGGCGACCTGCGCATCGAGGACGGCCGCATCGGCCAGATCGGCGCCGGCCTGTCCGCGCGCGGCGGCGAAACCGTGGTCGACGCGCGCGGCCGCCGGTTGCTGCCGGGGATGATCGACGACCAGGTGCATTTCCGCGAACCCGGCCTGGAGTACAAGGCCGACATGGCGACCGAGTCGGCCGCGGCGGTGGCCGGCGGCCTGACCACGTTCATGGACATGCCCAACACCAGCCCGCCGACGCTCGACGCCGCCGCGCTGGAAGACAAGTACCGCCGCGCGAGCGGACGCGCCTGGGGCAACTTCGGCTTCTACCTGGGCGCCAGCAACGACAACCTCGCCGCGATCCAGTCGCTGGACCCGCGCACCGCGCCGGGCGTGAAGGTGTTCATGGGCGCTTCGACCGGCAACATGCTGGTCGACGATCCGGTCACGCTGGATGCGATCTTCCGCGACGTGCCCACGCCGATCATCACCCATTGCGAAGACACGCCGATGATCGACGCCGAACTCGCCATCTACAAGGCGAAGTACGGCGACGATATCCCGGCGCGCTTCCATCCCGATATCCGCTCGCGCGAGGCGTGCAAGAAATCGACCGAACTGGCGATCTCGCTGGCGCGCAGGCACAACACCCGCCTGCACGTGCTGCACATCAGCACCGCCGACGAACTGGCGCTGTTCCAGGCCGGCCCGATCGAAGGCAAGCGCATCACCGCCGAGACCTGCATCCACTTCCTGCGCTTCGATCGCGAGGACTACGAAACCCTCGGCCATCTGATCAAGTGCAATCCGGCGATCAAGGACCCGGCCGACCGCGAGGCGCTGATCCGCGCGGTCGCCGAGGACGTGATCGACGTGCTCGCCACCGACCACGCGCCGCATACCCTGGAAGAAAAGGCCCGCCCCTACACCTCGGCGCCCAGCGGCCTGCCGCTGGTGCAGTTCGCCCTCAACGCCGCGCTGGAGCTGGTCCACGAAGGCCGCCTGACCACCGCCCAGGTGGTCGACAAGTTCGCGCACGCGCCGGCCAAGCTGTTCGACGTGGAAAACCGCGGCTTCCTGCGCGAAGGCTATGCCGCCGACCTGGTGCTGATCGACGACACGCCGTACACCGTGCAGCGCGAGGACGTGCTGTCCAAGTGCGGCTGGTCGCCGTTCGAGGGCCGCACCTTCCACAGCCGCATCGCTTCGACCTGGGTCAACGGCGTGCTGGCGTGGGACGGCATGTCGCTGGTCGGCGCGCCCAACGGACAGCGACTGGCGTTCGCTCGATGAGGTTGGGTTTTACCGCGTTCGCGGCGCTGGCCGCGACGATGCTGCTGTCGCCGGCCCATCCCGTATTTGCTCAAGCACCGTCGCCGCTCGCGGCGCCGGCCGATACGCGAATCGTGTTTCCTTCGGCGGTATCGCAAGGCGGGCTAGTCATCGGCAAGGTGCCGCCGGGCAGCGTGGTGCGTTACGGCGAACGCCAGTTGCGCACTACCGCTTACGGCACGGTGGTGTTCGGCGTGGGTCGCGATGCGACCGGGCCGCTGAGCGTGCAGGTCGAGATCGCGCCGGGCCGCGTGCAGACCGCGAGCATCGCGGTCACCAAGCGCGACTTCCCGACCGAATACATCAACGGCGTTCCGCCCAAGACGGTCAATCCGCCGCCGGAGATCGCCGCGCGGATCGAACGCGAACAGGCGCAGGTGGTGGCCGCGCGCGCGCGCGACGACGACCGCGCCGATTTCGCCCAGGCGTTCATCTGGCCGGTGCAGGGCCGCATCAGCGGCCGCTTCGGCAACCAGCGCGTCTACAACGGCCAGAAAGGCTCCGGCCATTCGGGCATGGACATCGCCGCGCCCACCGGCACCGCGATCAAGGCCCCGGCCGCGGGCGTGATCACCTTCGTCGGCCCGGACCTGTACCTGACCGGCGGCACGGTGTTGCTCGATCACGGCCACGGGGTCAGTTCGAACTTCCTGCACATGTCGCGGATCGACGTGAAGGTCGGCGATCGGGTCACGCAGGGTCAGGTGGTCGGCGCGGTCGGCGCGACCGGCCGCGCGACCGGGCCGCATCTGCATTGGGGCATGAACTGGTTCGATGTGCGGATCGATCCGCTGCTGATGCTGGAACGCGCGCAGGCGACGCAGGCGGGCAAGAACGCGCCTTGAGTCGGCGTCTCGGCGGATCGCCGCGGTCGCAATGACGCAGCGACTTCGCATTTACGCGGACGGTTGAAGTTGCGTGCCGGCGCTGAAACCCGTCGCGTGAAACCACAGCCAGCAGGCGCTGTTACCTGCCGCCAAAGCCACGCGATCTGCAGCTCAGTCCGTTCGGCGACTCAACCCGTCGATTGCCCCGCCTGGAACAACCGCCCCAACGGCTGCTGCGAAGGCGACAACTCCAGCTCGCGCAAGCGCAGCCATTTCGGACTCGCCGCGCGCGGCGCCGCGGCCAGCAAGCCCGCGCCGCGCGACAACAGGCCCAGGCGCGAACGCGCCGCGATCAAGGCCTGTTCGAGCGCGGCCGCATCGATCGGCGCATCGCCTTCGAAATCCGGCACCTCACGCCGCTCCTCGGGCAACCACGACGCGATCTGCAACCACAACGCCGTCCAGTCGATCGACGGAAACTCCAGCGCGCGCGGCGAAGACGGCAGCAGTTGCGGCGCCAGCCGCCCGCGCGGCTGCACCGGGCTTTCGGCGAAGCAGCGGTAGACGAACTCACTGGCGGTCATCGCCTCCGCGCCGCCGCGCGCGACCCGCAGCAAGGCTTCGTGCAGCACCCGCCGCAACGGCGGCTGCGGCGGCAGTTCGCGCTCGCGCAAGGCCGCGAGCACGCCGAGCGCGCGCAAGGGATCGCCGGCGAAATGCGGCCGCCGCAGCGATAGCGCATGCGCGAGCACGGCGATGCGATCGTTGTCCTGCAACACCTCGCCATTCGCCGCCAGCGGCCGGCGCGCGTCGACCACGAGCAGGTCGGATGCGCGCAGGTAATCGTTCAAGCCCGGCTCGGTGACGCCGTCGGCGGCGAATTCGAGCACGCAGCCGGCGCGGCCGATCAAGGCGACATGGTCGTAATCGCTGTCGCCGAACCACGCGGTCAACGCCGCCAGATCGCCGCGGCGGCGGATCAGCAGCAGATCGCCGGTGCGCAGTTGCGCCGCGGCGACCGCGACCGATCCGGCGCCGTCGGGGGTCACGTCACCACCTCGCGCACGGTGTCCGGGCTGTGCCCGGTGACCCGGTCGCGGCCGGCCGACTTGCTGGCATACAAGGCCGCGTCGGCGCGTTCGAGCAGTTGCTCGGGGGTTTCGCCGGGCAGCAGTTCGGCCACGCCCAGGCTCAGGCTGACCGGCAACAGGCGGCCGTCGATCGACAAAGGACTGCCGCTGACCGATTCGCGCAGATGCTCGGCGACCCGCACCGCATCGCGCAGGAAGGTGTCGGCCAGCACCACCAGCACCTCGTCGCCGCCGTAACGGCCGAACAGGTCGTAGGCGCGCAGGCGGTTGCGCGTGCGCAGCGAAACGATACGCAGGGTTTCGTCGCCGACGCGATGGCCGTGTTCGTCGTTGATGCGCTTGAAGTGATCGATATCGAAGAACACCACCGACAACGGCCGGCGCGAGCGCTGCGCGCTCTCGACCGCGCTGCGCAGGCTTTGCGAAATCGCCGCGCGGGTCATCGCGCCGGTCAGGCTGTCGTAGGTGGCCAGGCGGTTGGCGGTGTCGCGGTCGCGACGCAGTTGCTGCAGCTTCGAGGTCAGACCGAGCAGCAGGCCCAGGCCGCCGAACGCCAGGCCGACCGGGAACGCGTATTCGAGCCAGTGATACTCCGGCCACCACTGATGGTGCGCGCCGACCAGGGCGACCAGCAGCGACATCAGCGGCAACCACGCCAGCAGCAGGAAATAGGCTTCGCGCTGGCGCCGCCACACCGCGACCGCGGCGCAGTACAGCACCAGCGCGATCACCATCAGCAGGTTGAGGTTGCCGTACAGCGCGCTGTACTTCCAGGTGCGGAACAGCGACACCAGCAGCAGGCCGCCGAGCGAGACGCTGAGCCAGTCGAGGATCTGCGCGACCTTCGGCTGGGTCGTGCGCAGGCCGAGGAAGAACACCAGGAAGCGGATGCTGGCGAGCACCGCGGCGGTGTTGAGCACGATGTTGGTGCGGCTGTCGGGCGCGATCTGGTTGAGCCATGGGATCACCCGCATCTCGCCGCCGTCGGCGGTGAGGGTGAGGATCTGCAGCACCAGGGTCAGGCCCAGGTAGGCATAGCCGCGTTCGCGCAGGCCGACCCAGAAACCGAACGCGAGCACCGCGACCACGCCCATCGCGGTCAGCACCACGCTGCGCAGGCCGACGTGCAGCATGTCCTCGCGCTGGACCTTGGCCAGCGGCTGGATCAGCACGTCCGACGGCAGCACGTCGGTGGCCAGCACGCGCAGGTACAGCGAATCGCCCTTGCGCAGCCCGTGCGGCAACGGGAACACGATCATCCGGGTGGAATGGTTGAAATCGGTGTCGGGGCCGTAGATCGAACGGCGCAACGGCACGCCGTCACCGGGGCGCCACAACTCGATCTCGCGCCGGTACGGCCGGTTGATGGTCAACTGGGGCGAATCGACCGCGGCCACGTCCTCATTGAGAGTGACCCGCCACCACACCGGCTGACGCTTGGGCGCCCAGATTTCGTGACCCGACACTGCTTCGAAGCGGCTGTCGAACTCACCGCCGAGCACGCGCGCGGGCACCGGGTCCTGCCCCAGCCGCGCCAGACTCAGCGACGGGGGACGGTAACCGGAGGGATCGTACGGAAGGTGACCGGTGGGTGCGGTTTGCGATGCGGATTGAGCCACCGAAGACAGGCTTACGGCCTGCGCCGACGCGATCGCCGCCACCACCCACATTCCCAGCAGAACCAATAGGGTCTGCCAGCCACGACGCCAGGGTTTCCCCATGCCCCTTCCGGTCATTAAGTCTGCTGACCCGAGCATAGCCCAAGGGCCGCGCATTCCGATGGAGGGGGCCGTCACGCTTTAGGTGTTGGGTCTGCGCCTTCGCGCCAGGTTGCGTGCCTTGCCGCATTCGCGCGGCATCGCCGGCTACCGCCTCACATCGCCGCCGCGTGGCTTTTCGCTCAATCGCGGACGTTGCGCCGAGCCAACCGGCCGACCATGCAAAGTCGATGCGAGACACACGGATCGCTGCCGGCGGTCCCGGCCCGATCCGTGGCAGTGGCTGTGGCTAGAACTAGAACCGCCGGCGCGCATCGCCGGACACGCGGATCAGTCGCGCGCGCCCTCGCCGGTGACCCGTGCCACCGCATCGTGCGCGTGCAGGCTTTCGAAGTGCGAGACCTGCGCGTCGAAACGTTCGATCCGCGGATCGCGCGCCAACGCGGCGGCGACGCGGCGCGCGGCGTCTTCGCAGAACATCAGGTTCTCGGCGTTGAGACGGGCGAAGGCCTGCTCGTCCTCGCGCTTGACCGCGGTCTGCACCGGCGTGCCGAGCGCCTGCTCGATCGCATCGATCAACGCGGTCAGCGGCAGTTCGTCGAAGGCCGGACGCAGCTCGACGCGCACGTCGGCGCGGCTGCGCTGCGCGTGCGGGGTCGCGGCCAGGCCGCGCTCGGAGGCGAGCCAGTCGCTGACCACCGCGGTCGACAGCGGATGCAGCGCGGCGAAGTCGGCGGCGAAGCGTTCGGCGTTGAGCTGGCGCGACAGCGCCGCCGAGGCCGGACAGGTGCTGGAGTACTCGACCGAGAAGCGCAGGCCCAGTTGCAGGTGGCCGTCGATCAGGCGCGCGTCGATCTCGACCGGGTAGCGTTTCCAGCCGGCGTTCTGGCTGGCCAGGGCCGGACGCAGCAGCATTTGTTCGTAACGCAGGACCAGCCGCGCGGCGCTGGAAATGCCGCCCTGGCCGTCGACCAGCCCCTGCAGCACGCGGCGCAGGCCGGCCGGGGTCAGGCTTTCGCTGGCGAATGCGTTCTGCAGTTGCAGGTACATGCGCGACATATGGATGCCGCGCGCATTGGCGTCGCGCAGGTCGACCGACACGTCGACCGAGGCCGCGACCTGGATCGCGCCGCCGTCGGCCGTGGCGATGCGCAACGGCAGCGCGATATTGGCCATGCCGACCCAGTCCAGCGGACGCGCGGCGGCGGCGGCGTCGAAGGCGACGTCGGGAAGGGTCGAGCGGTTGGGCAGATGAGATGTAGTCACGGCGACGAAGATGGGGGCGCGTGGGGGATACGCAACGAAGGCCATTCTAGCGGCCGGGGCCGGCGGGCCCCTGCCCGGCCCTGCAACGGTCAGTTGCGGGCGCCGCGCCAGGCCGCCAGCAGCGCGGTCCAGGGCGACAGCGGCCGCGCCGCGTCGCCGCGCTGCAGGCGGGTATGCGCCAGCGCGGTCCACAGCCGCCGCGGCACGGTCGCGCCGCCGCGATCGGGCCATTGCGCCAGCAGCTCGCGGCACCATTCGGCTGCCGCGCCCTCGCCCGGCCGCGCCATCGCCCGCGCGACCACGCTCAGCGGCACCGCCGCGTCGCCTTGCAGCACCAGCCGGGCCTCGAGCAGCGACGACTGGATCGCCGGCACCGCCGCTTCGGCCAGTTGCCCGGGCACCGGTTCGAACAGGGCCGCGTCGATCGCGGTGATCGCCTCGGCCACCGGCAACAGATGATCGAAGGCTTCGCCGCGATCGCCGGGACGCTCGCGGCTGTCGCGCAGCGCCGGCAGCGCGGCGGCCAATGCCTGCCACGGCGCGGCCTGACGTTGCAGCGCCAGCCCCAGAGGGTGACGCCGGCGGCCCTGGCGCCAGCCTTGCAGCTCTTCCATCCACCAGCCCAGCTTGGCTTCGCCGGGCAAGGCGTCGCTGCCGCCCCAGGCGGCATCGGTCAGTTCCTGCTGCAACGCCGCCCAGGCCACCGCGGTCGCACGCTGGGCGCGCGGCACGAACACTTCGGCCACCGACCATTCCGGCCAGCGCGCGCGCCATTTGCCGGCGAAATCGTGCAGCGCCTGCTCGTCCCCGGCGGGCGCCACGGCCGCGCTCATCGCGTCGCCGGCCATGCGCCTGCCTCGATCAGGTCCGAGGGCGCATCGATCAGGACATCGCCCTGCCACGCGATCGGATCGTCCTCGGCCAGCCGATAGCCCCACAGCGCAACCACCGAGGCCATGCCGGCGCCGCGCGCGGCAATAATGTCGCGTTCGTCGTCGCCGACGTAGACGCAATCGGCCGGATCGATGCCGATCTGCTGCGCGGCGACGGTCAACGGCAGCGGATCGGGCTTGCGCACCGCCAGGGTGTCGCCGCCGATCAGCACCGCGCAGCGGGTTTCCCAACCCAGCAGCGGCATCAGTTTGCGCGCCAAGTATTCGGGCTTGTTGGTGACGATGCCCCACGGCCGGCCGGCGGCTTCCAGCGCCGCGAGCATCGGTTCGACGCCATCGAACGGCGCGCCGTGCAAGCCGAGCTCGCGTTCGTACAGATCGAGAAACTCCTGTACCCAGCCGTCGCGCTCGCTCGCATCGACGTGCGGGAAGGCCGCGCCGAGCATCGCCCGCGAACCCTTCGACACGTGCGCGCGCAAGTCGTCGAGCGGCATCGGTTCGAGCCCGTGCTGCGCGCGCATGAGGTTGGCGACCGCGAGCATGTCCGGCGCGCTGTCGAGCAAGGTGCCGTCCAGGTCGAACAGCACCGCCTTGGGAAACGCCGGTGCCGGCTGGGCGGCGGCGTCGGCTGCAACCGCCGCGCTCATGCGCCCGATTCCGGCTTGACGTCCGGCTTGAACGCGCAGGCCAGATAGTTGATCTCGGTGCGCGACGTGATCCGCGCGGTGTTGCGCCAGGGCTCGTACATCAGACCGCTGACGTCTTCCAGTTGCAGGCCGGTATCGCGAAACCACGCCGCGAGTTCGGACGGCTTGATGAAATCGCGGTACTGATGCGTTCCCTTCGGCACCAGCCGGGTCAGGTACTCGGCGCCGACGATCGCCAGCGCGAACGCGGCCGGGGTGCGGTTGAGGGTCGACACGAACAGGCGGCCGCCGGGCTTGAGCAGCCTGGCGCAGGCGCGCACGATCGCGGCCGGGTCGGGCACGTGTTCGAGCATTTCCATGCACGTGATCGCGTCGAAACTTTCCGGCCGTTCTTCGGCCAGTGATTCGACCGATTGCAGCCGGTAATCCACCGCCACGCCGGTCTCCAGCCGATGCAGCTTGGCGACCTTGATCAGCTCGGGCGCCAGATCGATCGCGCTGACCTGCGCGCCGGCGCCGGCCAGCGCCTCGCTGAGCAGTCCGCCGCCGCAACCGACGTCGAGCACCTGCGCGCCGCGCAACGCGGCGCGCTGGGCGACGTAGTCCAGACGCACCGGATTGAGCGCGTGCAGCGGTTTTTGCGGCCCTTGCGGGTCCCACCAGCGGTTGGCCAGGGCGCCGAACTTGTCGAGTTCGGCCTGGCTGAAATTGTCGTGGCTCGCGCCGGTGCCGGACGAATCGCCGGAGGAAGTCGATGCGTTGCTGGCTGCGCTCATGAGTCCTGCTCGTGGTGTCCGTCGAGCGCCTGCGCACGGGTCGCGCACGGCGTCGAGGTGGGGCCGATAGTGTGAGGCAAGCGCATCGGCGGCGGTGTTAACGCGACGCGATGATGCCGCGCGATACGTGTTTGTCGTCGTGTTTCGCGTGATTTTTCGCGGCCCGCGCTCAACGCTTGATCGCGGCGATCCGCTCGCGCCACTGGCGCGCGTTGGCGATCAGCGCGGCGGTGTCCATGTCGACCAGCCGGCGCTCGCGCAGCCTGGCGCGGCCGGCGATCCACACGTCGCCGACCTGATGCCGGCCGGTCGCGTAGATCAGCTGCGAGACCACGTGATGCACCGGCTGGGTCTCGATCTGGCCCAGGTCGACGCAGACCAGGTCGGCCTGCTTACCGATCTCGATCGAGCCGACCTTGGTGTCGAAGCCCAGCGCCTTGGCGCCGCCGAGGGTCGCCGCGCGCAGCGAAGTGAACGCGTCCAGCGCCGAGGCGTCGTCGGCGACGGCCTTGGCCAGGATCGCCGCGGTGCGGGTCTCGCCGAACATGTCCAGGTCGTTGTTGCTGGCGCAGCCGTCGGTGCCGATCGCCAGATTGACTCCGGCGTGGTGCAGCTTGCAGGCCGGGCAGAAGCCCGAGGCCAGCTTGAGGTTGGATTCGGGGCAATGCACCACGCTCACCCCGCGCTGCGCGCACAACTCGATCTCGGCGTCGGTGAGCTGGGTCATGTGCACCGCGATCAGGCGGTCGGTGACCAGGCCCAAGCGGTCCAGCCGCGCCAGCGGGCGCTGGCCGTGCTGCTTGATCGAATCGGCGACTTCCTGCGCGGTCTCGTGGGTGTGCAGATGCACCGGCAGGTCGAGCTGATCGGCCAGCATGCGCACGCGTTCGAAATTGGCGTCGCTGACCGTGTACGGCGCATGCGGCGCGAACGCGGTCGCGACCAGCGCGTCGTCGCGCCACAGGTCGTGGACCTCGCCGGCGCGGTCGAAGTATTCGTCGGAGGTCTTGGCCCAGGCGGTCGGGAAATCGATCACCGGCAGGCCGACCCGGGCGCGGAAGCCGTGGCGTTTGTAGACCGCGGCCTGCACGTCGGGGAAGAAATAGTTTTCGTTGGCGCAGGTGGTGCCGCCGCGCAGCATCTCGGCGATCGCCAGGGTGATGCCGTCCTCGACGAACTGCGGCCCGATCACCGCCGCTTCGACCGGCCAGATGTGACCTTGCAGCCACTGCATCAGCGGCAGATCGTCGGCGATCCCGCGCAGCAGGGTCATCGGGTTGTGGGTGTGGGCGTTGACCAGGCCCGGAATCAGCGCCGATTCGGGGCGGCTGACGGTTTCCGCGGCGGCGTAGCGCGCGCGGGCGTCGGCGATCGGCAGGATGTCGACGATGACGCCGGCCTTGACCGCGACGGCGTGGTCTTCGAGGACGACGGCGTGGGGTTCGACCGGGACTACCCAGGCTGCTTCGATCAACAGGTCGCAGGAAGTGGCTTGGGTGTCGGTGGTCATCTGCGCTCGCTCTGGTAGCCGGGCCGCCCGATGCCGGGCCGGCCGGGTGTACGAAGACCGCGACCCGGGTGTTGCGGCCGCGTTGGTAGGTAGCTTTCTACGGTAGTGCGTCGGCGGTTGCGGCCCAGGGCCGCGGTCCATTCTGCCGTCGCTGTATTTCCGTCCGCCTTGCCGAACGGGGCCGTTGCGAAAATCAGCGCAACGACAGTGGCGAGCATTTCTGAGGCGCCCCGACAGCCTTTGACGTATCGGCAACGCCGTGGCCGCGCAATGCGGCCACGGATTGCATCGCCATCAACCTCAGGTCACTTCACCCGGCTGACGTACTCGCCCGAACGGGTGTCGACCTTGATGGTCTCGTCCTGGCCGACGAACAGCGGCACGCGTACGACCGCGCCGGTTTCCAGGGTCGCCGGCTTGCCGCCGCCGCCCGAGGTATCGCCGCGCACGCCCGGGTCGGTCTCGGTGATCTTGAGCTCGACGAAGTTCGGCGGCTGGACCGCGATCGGCACGCCGTTCCACAGCGTCACCACGCACTCTTCCTCGCCCTTGAGCCACTTCTCCGCGCCGCCCATGCCGGCCTTGTCGGACTGGACCTGCTCGAACGATTCCTGGTTCATGAAATGCCAGTACTCGCCGTCGGAGTACAGGTACTGCATGTCGGTGTCGACCACGTCGGCCTGCTCGACGTTGTCGGTGGCCTTCATGGTCATTTCGACCACGCGGCCGGACTTGATGCTGCGGTACTTGATGCGGGTGAACGCCTGGCCCTTGCCCGGCTTGACGTACTCAGTCTCGGTGATGATGCACGGGTCGTTGTTGACCAGGATCTTCTGTCCGGTCTTGACGTCGTTCATGCCTAGGCTGGCCATGCTGAAACTCCTGCGAAATGAAAGTAGAGGCGATGAGGGTGCCGGTGGTCCGCGACCGTGGGGTCCGCAGGCTGCCGCTGGCCGTCGTGGCGGCGCGCACCCGGACCGGCCTGCGGCGGCGACGGGGTCGGTGGAGCGCCGGGGTCGGGCTCGCCCGGACCGCCGGTGCGGCGACGGAAGGCTAGAATGTCGGGCTGCGCCGGCCCCGTCCGCAGCGGTACACCGCGTGGTCGGGACCCGGGCACCGAAACCCATGACGGCATTCGGAACCCTGAAGGCTAGCCCTGCATGATACCTGCTGCACCACTCGCCTTACACCCAGCCCCCACGGCCGCCGCACCCGCGCGCTGGCAGGCGCTGTGGCGCGATGCGATCCGCGACCCGCGCGAGCTGCTGGCCCTGCTCGGCCTGGGCGAGGCCGGCCTGGCGATCAGCGACGCCGCCGCGGCCCAGTTCCCGCTGCGGGTGCCGCGCGGCTTCGTCGCGCGCATGCGCCACGGCGATCCGAACGACCCGCTGCTGCGCCAGGTCCTGCCGCTGGACGACGAGATGCGGCCGATGCCGGGCTTCAGCCTGGACGCGGTCGGCGACGGCGCGGCCAAGGCCGGCGCCGGGGTGATCCGCAAATACCGAGGCCGCGCCCTGCTGATCGCGACCGGCAGCTGCGCGGTCCATTGCCGCTACTGCTTCCGCCGTCACTTTCCCTATGCCGAGGAAACCGCCGCCGCGGCCGGCTGGCGCGAGGCGGTGGCGGCGATCGCCGCCGATCCGGACATCGACGAGGTGATCCTGTCCGGAGGCGACCCGTGGTCGCTCGCCACCCCCAAGCTGGCCGAACTCAGCGAGGCCCTGGCCCAGGTCGGCCACATCAAGCGCCTGCGCATCCACACCCGTCTGCCGGTGGTGCTGCCCGAGCGGGTCGACACCGCCCTGACCCAATGGCTGCGCGCCCTGCCCTGGCCGGTGGCGATCGTGCTGCATGCCAATCACGCCAACGAATTCGACGCCGACGTCGACGCCGCGATGCAGCGCCTGCGCGCGAGCGGTGCCACTTTGCTCAATCAGGCGGTGCTGCTGCGCGGGGTCAACGACAGCGTCGAGGCGCTGGCCGCGCTGAGCGAGCGCAGTTACGCCGCCGGCGTGCTGCCCTACTACCTGCATCAGCTCGATCGCGTGCAGGGCTCGGCCCATTTCGAAATCGACGACGCCGCCGCGCGCGAGCTGCATCGCCGGCTCGCCGCGCGCATCTCCGGCTACCTCGTGCCCAAGCTGGTGCGAGAAGTGGCAGGCGACCCGGGCAAGCGTCCGTTGTAAGGTTGTAATCTGTCTGGGGTTTGATGCTTTGAGTTCGATCGGGGGCGTGGTCCGATGACCGCACGCGGGCGCAAGCACATGCGCCGGCAAAGCGCATCGACCGCGTGATCGAACCCAACAACGGGTCACACATTTTCGTCCTTACATGGACGAGGCCGGCGCTTCGTGTCATAAAACCGGCCCACGGAGGTGGTCAATGCAATTCGGCAAAGACATGGTGTTGCGCTTGCTGATCGTCGACGACAGCGTCGAGGCGGCCGAAGCCATCGTCAGCGCGCTGCGCAACAGCGGCATCGCGGTGCGGCCCACGCGGCCGGAAAACGAACAGGAACTGACCGCGCTGATCCTGCAGCATCCGCCCGATCTGGTCCTGGCCGCGCGCAATTCGCGCAACGTCTCGATGCACAAGCTGATGCAGAGCGTCGACGCCAGCGGCAAGGACCTGCCGGTGCTGGTGCTGATGGAAACCGTCGACGAAGCCGCCCTGCTCGCGGTGATGGAGATCGGCGCGCGCGGCGTGGTCCTGCGCTCCAACATCGTGCATCTGCAGAACGTGGTCCGCGCCGAATGGGCCGACCTGGAAGCGCGCCGCTCGCTGCGCCGCCTGGAAGCGCAGGTGCGCGAGACCGAGCGCCGCTGCGACGCGCTGATCGATTCCTCGCGCGATCCGATCGCCTACATCCACGAGGGCATGCACATCCGCGCCAATGCCGCGTACCTGGAGATCTTCGGCTTCGAATCGTTCGAGGACATCGAGGGCATGTCCCTGCTCGACCTGGTCGCGCCCGGCCAGGTCGACGGCTTCAAGCAATTGCTCAAGCAGCTCAGCAAGGGCGACGCGCCGCCGCCGAGCTATGAGACCCAGGCCCGCGCGCTCGACGGGAACGCCTTCCCGGCGGTCATGGAATTTACGGCAGCCACCTACGAGGGCGAGCAATGCCTGCAGGTGGTGCTGCGCCGCCAGGAGATCGATCCGGAACTGGCGCGCGAAGTCGAAGCGATGCGCCAGCGCGATCAGGTCACCGGCTTGTTCAACCGCGCGACCTTTCTGCGCTCACTCGAAGACGCGGTCGCCGATGCGGCGCAGAACTCGGCCCATCACGGCCTGCTGCTGATCGAGCCCGATCATTACAACCAGTTGCTGCAGGAAATCGGCCTGGACCAGGCCGACCAGCTGATCAAGGCCTGCGGCGAGCGCCTGCGCGAGGCGATCGGCCCGGACGACATCGCCGCGCGCTTCGGCGAACACCAATTCGCGGTGCTGACCCTGCACAGCGATCATTCCCACACCTCCGAGCTGGCCGACAAGCTGCGCGAAGCCTTCGCCGGACGGGTGCTGGAAACCGACCACCTCTCGCTCAGCGCCACCGCCAGCGTCGGCGGCGTGCAGATCGGCGAGAAGATCGCCAGCGTCACCGCGGTGCTCGGCAAGGCCAGCCAGTGCCTGCAGTCGGCCAGCGACATCGGCGGCAACCGCACCGAATTGTTCGACCCCGGCGCGGTCGATCGCGCCGAGGAAGAGCGCATCGCCGCCTGGGTCGCGCGCATCCGCGACGCGCTCGACGCCGATCGTTTCGTCATGAACTACCAGCCGTTGATCAACCTGCACGGCGAGCCGATCGAGATGTACGAGGCCTACCTGCGCATGCAGAGCCTGGGCCCGGACGACAGCAGCGAACTGGTGCAGCCGCTGTCGTTCCTGCAGATCGCCGAAGAACACGGCCTGTTGTGGGAAATCGACCGCTGGGTGGTGGGCAAGGCGATCCAGGTGATCGGCGAGCGCATGCGCCAGGGCCGTCAGACCACCTTGCTGGTCAAGATCACCCAGGCCTCGCTGCAGGACGAAAGCCTGCAGCAGCACATCGTCGAGCAACTGGCCAAGCACGGCGCCGACGGCAAGCTGCTGGTGCTGCAGTTGTCCGAATCCAAGGTATTCACCAACCTGCGCGCGGCGCAGGAGTTCCAGTCGCGCGTCTACCACTATGGCGTACGCGTCGGCCTGGAGCAGTTCGGCGCCGGCCTCAACTCGTTCCAGTTGCTGACCCATTTCGATGCGGCCTTCCTCAAGATCGACCGCAGCTACATGGAAGACCTGACCTCCAACCCCGACCATCAGCAGCGCGTGCGCGAGATCGCCGAAAAAGCCCGCGAACTGGGCCGCCAGACCGTGGCCGAATTCGTCCAGGACGCGGCCAGCATGAGCCTGCTGTTCGCCGCCGGCATCGACTACGCCCAGGGTCACTTCCTGGCCGCGGCGGGGCCGGAGATGGATTACGACTTCCAGTGAGGCCGGGATTCGTGATTGGGGATTCGTGATTCGGGGCACAGCCGGGAATCGGGAATCGGGAATCGGGAATCGGGAATCGGGAATCGGGAATCGGGAATCGGGAATCGGGAAAGGCTAAAACCTCGGTAACGAAAAAACCCGCCATCTGGCGGGTTTTTTCTTGTTACGCCCCTGCTTTTGCCGCCCCCCCTTTGCAAAAGGGGGGCCAGGGGGGATTCGCTTTTGCTCTTGCCTCGGCGTTTGCTTTTGCTCTCGCCTCAACGCATAACCACGCGCCCCGAACCACGCACCGGCTCATCGACCGCATTTTGCAACGCCGCGATACGCTCCTCCAACGGCGGATGGCTGCGCATCAGACGCGACAGGCCATGCCCGACCGCGCCGCTGATGCCGAACGCCTGCACCTGTTTGGGCAAGGTGCTTTCGCCATACGTCTGGGCCAGGCGCTTCAACGCCGCGATCATCTTCGGCCGCCCGGCCAGGCGCGCACCGCCCGCGTCGGCACGGAACTCGCGATAACGCGAGAACGCCATCGCGATCATGCTCGCGAGCAGGCCGAACACGATGTCGAGCACGAACACGGTCACGAAGTAGAACAAGCCCGGGCCGCGCGATTCGCGTCCGCCGCTCATCATCGCGTCGATCCAGCCGCCGACCACGCGCGCGGCGACCAGCACGAAGGTGTTGAGCACGCCCTGGATCAGCGCCATGGTCACCATGTCGCCGTTGGCGACGTGACTGACCTCGTGCGCGAGCACCGCTTCGGCCTCGTCCCGGGTCATCGCGCGTATCAGCCCGGTCGACACCGCGACCAGCGAGTTGTTGCGATTGGCGCCGGTGGCGAAGGCGTTGATTTCCGGCGCGTCGTAGATCGCGACCTCGGGCATGCCGATGCCGGCGGCCTGCGCCTGCGCGCGCACGGTCGCGAGCAACCATTGCTCGTCGGCGTTGCGCGGTTGGGTGATGACGTAGGCGCCGGTGGTGCGCTTGGCGATCCACTTGGAGCTCAGCAGCGAAATCAGCGAGCCGCCGAAACCGAACACCGCGGCCATCACCAGGATCGCGCCGTTGTTGCCCAGGCGGATGCCGAAGACGTTCTGCAGCACCGACATCACGATGCCGAGCAGGATCAGCACGGCCAGGTTGGTGGCGAGGAAAAGCGCTATGCGTTTGAACATGGTCGTGGCTTGCTTATGGTGCCGCGCACCGCGCGCGGCTTCAGGCGAACATCCGTGTCCGGTATTGCGTGTCCCGTGGCGGCGTACTCGCCGCCGTCGTTATCGGTAAATGTGGCGAACCGGCCGTTAATTCAACGAGAATCGCCGACACCCGCACCGCCGACCGAGCCTTCGTTCATTGTCCGGACATGCTGCCGCCGCCACCCGCCGCTACCGCGGCCGTTTCGCGCCCTCGCCGACCGGCGATCTGCACGCCGGCTCGCTGCTGGCCGCATTCGGCAGCTGGCTGCTGGCGCGTCACCACGGCGGCGACTGGCTGGTGCGTATCGAAGACCTCGACCCGCCGCGCGAAGTTCCGGGCGCGGCTGAACGGCAGTTGCGCGCGCTGGCCGCGTTCGGCCTGGACAGCGACGAAGCCGTGGTCAGGCAGAGCCGGCGCCACGCGCTGTATCAACACGCGCTGGACCACCTGATCGAACAAGGCCGCGCCTTCGTCTGCCGCTGCAGCCGCAGCGACCTCGCCGCGGTCGGCGGCATCCATCGTCGCTGCGTGGCCACGACATCGACCGCGCACAAATCCGCGGCGCCGCAAGCGGCGATCAGGCTGCGCGTGAACGACGGCGACATCGTCCAGTTCGATGATGCGATCCAGGGCCCGCAAGCGCAGGACCTCGCCCGCGAGGTCGGCGATTTCGTGCTACGCCGCGCCGACGGTTACTGGGCCTACCAACTCGCGGTGGTGGTCGACGACGCCGAACAGGGCATCACCAATGTGGTCCGCGGCGCCGACCTGCTCGATTCGACCGGCCGCCAGATTCTGCTGCAACGCGCGCTCGGCCTGCCGACGCCGGCGTATGCGCATCTGCCGCTATTGCTGGATGCGCACGGCCGCAAGCTGTCCAAGTCCGATGCGGCGCGCCCGCTCGACCCGGCCGAGCCGCTGCCCGCGCTGCGCGCCGCGTGGCTCGCGCTGGGCCAGTCGGCGCACGCACTCGATGCGGTAGCGACTGTCACCGAAGCGTTGGATGCCGCACGCGTTTCGTTCAGTCCGGCACAGATTCCGAACCACCTTTCCAGTCTCGCCGCGATGCACAACGACCCTGGCGCAAATGCTGTCTAGAATCGGGCCGAGACCGCCCCCCGCGGTCAAGGAGAGCTCAGCATGCAGTCACGCGTTGCACTCGTCACCGGCGGTACCGGTGGCATCGGCACCTCGATCGTCAAGCGCCTGGCCCAGATGGGACACAAGGTCGCGACCAACTATCGGGACGAAGCCAAGGGGCGCGCCTGGCAGGCGCAGTTGAAGGAACAAGGCATCGACGTGACCATCGCTCACGGCGACGTGTCCTCGGCCGAACACGCCGAAACGCTGATCCGCGACATCGAACGCCAGATCGGCCCGGTCGACATCCTGGTCAACAACGCCGGCATCACCCGCGATTCGACCTTCCACCGCATGACCTCGGAGCAGTGGAGCGACGTCATCGGCACCAACCTCAACTCCTGCTTCAACGTCACCCGTCCGGTGATCGAGGGCATGCGCGAGCGCAAGTGGGGCCGGATCGTGCAGATCAGTTCGATCAACGGCCAGAAAGGCCAGTACGGCCAGGCCAACTACGCCGCAGCCAAGGCCGGCATGCACGGCTTCACCATTTCGCTGGCGCAGGAAAACGCCAAGTTCGGGATCACCGTCAACACCGTGTCGCCGGGCTATATCGCCACCGACATGGTCATGGCCGTGCCCGAGGACGTGCGCAACAAGATCGTCGCCCAGATCCCGACCGGACGCCTGGGCACGCCGGAAGAAATCGCCTACGCGGTTAGCTTCTTCGTGCCCGACGAAGCCGGCTGGATCACCGGCGCCAACCTGTCCGCCAACGGCGGCCAGTACATGGGCTGGTAAACCCGGCACTCGCTGCGCCGGAGGCCTGTTCAGGTCTCCGGCGTTCGCGCATCGGCGGCCGCGACCGTCCCGCGCGGCCCGATCCGACACTGACCGGTTCACGCTTCGACCGCGCCCTCGCCGCCGCTTCCACGCCGCGCATCGATCGTGCCGCGCGCTTCGATTACCCGCGCTTTTGCGCCGATTTTTCGCGATATCGCGCGATCGCCGGCGCTCGCGCCGGATCGCTTCGTCCGCTACCTGCGGACGCGCGCGGCACGACGCTCACGTCCCGCGACACGCCCCAGTTGCAAGCCCTCACGGCCTGCGCCATGCTGCAAGGCACCACGTTTTAGAGCCAAAGCTCCATGGCCTCGACCCGCATCATCAAGAAGTACCCGAACCGTCGTCTCTACGACACCGAGATCTCCAGCTACATCACCATCGAGGACGTACGTCAGCTCATCGTCGACGGCGAGGAGTTCGAAGTCCGCGATGCGCGCTCCGGCGACGACCTCACCCGTCAGGTGCTTCTGCAGATCATCGCCGAGCACGAACAAGACGGCGAACCGGTGCTCTCGACCCAGTTGCTCAGCCAGATCATCCGTTTCTACGGCGATTCGCTGCAGGGCTTCATGGGCAACTACCTGGAACGCTCGATGCAGGTCTTTCTCGACCAGCAACAGCAGTTCCGCAACCAGATGGGCGGCATGCTCGGGCAGACGCCGTGGGCGATGATGAATCAGCTCACCGAGCGCAACATGACCCTGTGGAAGGAATTCCAGCAGAACCTGTCCGGCAGCGTGGGTCAGCCGACCACGCCCAAGCCCAAGAGCGACAAGCGCGAACCGGACAAGCGCGAGCCCGACAAGCGCGGTTGAACCGCGCTTTTTTCTTGCGTGCCCGAAACGGCGCGCGACGGGCGAAATCTGGTCGACGAACCGTGGGGACGGTTCGCGGCGCGTGCATCGACCGCGCCGCTTCGCAGGCCACGAACCAATATTTCGATCCAATCGACACGATCGCATCAGCGCGATCCAGGCAGGGGCACGATTCCATGAGCAAACGCATCGCCGTGGTCAGCGGCGGCATCGGCGGTCTCGGCACCGAGATCTGCAAGTCCCTGGCCCGCGCCGGCCGCCGCGTGATCGCGCTGGACCTGGGCACGCGCGCCGAACGCATCGCCGAATTCGCGCAACTCACGGGCGATTTCGACATCCGCTTCGAAGCGGCCAATGTCGCCGACTTCGACGATTGCGGCGCGGCGATCGAGCGCATCGTCGGCGCCGACGGCGCGATCGACATCCTGGTCAACGCCGCCGGCATCACCCGCGACGGCAGTCTGCGCAAGATGGAAAAGCGCGCCTGGGACGAGGTACTCAGCGTCAACCTCGACGGCGTGTTCAACCTGTGCCGGCACGCGGTCGACGGCATGGCCGAACGCGGCTTCGGCCGCATCGTCAACATCAGCTCGGTCAACGGCCAGACCGGCCAGTTCGGCCAGACCAATTACTCGGCGGCCAAGGCCGGCATGCACGGCTTCACCATGGCGCTGGCGCGCGAAGTCGCGCGCAAGGGCGTCACCGTCAACTCGGTGTCGCCGGGTTACTGCGAGACCGCGCTGGTGATGGCGGTGCCCGAGGAGATCCGCAGCAAGATCATCGACTCGGTGCCGGTCGGCCGGCTCGGCCAGCCCAGCGAGATCGCGCGCACGGTGGAGTTCCTGACCGCCGACGATGCGGGGTTCATCACCGGGGCGAATATTCCGGTGAATGGTGGGTTGTTCATGAGTTTTTGAGGCGGGAATCGGGAATCGGGAATCGGGAATCGGGAATCGGGATTCGGGATTCGGGATTCGGGATTCGGTGCGAGGCTAAGGCAACAACAGCAAGAAACCCGCCTTTCGGCGGGTTTTTCGTATTCGCCTCGCAGGTCGCGCTTGCAACTGTAGGAGCGGCGCAAGCCGCGACCGCGAATCCTCAATTGCGTCGTCAGCGTGGGGTCGCGGTCGCGGCTTGCGCCGCTCCTACAGTCGGAAACGTGGCTATGCGCTTATCGCGTCGCCAGCGGCTTGTTCGCACAATTGGCCTGGTAGAACTGCATCGCCGCCGGCATCAACGCCTGAAGGGTCTGGATGCGGTTGGCCGGATCGGGATGGGTCGAGGCGAACTCGGGCGGACGCTGGCCGCCGCCGAGCTGCGACATGCGCTCCCACAACGGAATCGCCTGACGCGGGTCGTAGCAGGCCGCCGCCGCCAGCATCAGACCGACCTTGTCGGCCTGGGTCTCGTGGTTGCGGCCGTACGGCAGCACCAACCCGTACTGCGCGCCGGCACCGAGCGCGCCCATGATCATCTGCTGTTGTTGCGGGTCCATCCCGCCCATCGCCACGCCCGCGGCCATCTGGCCCATCTGCACCAGCTTCTGCTGGGCCATGCGCTGCGAACCATGACGCAACAGCGCGTGGGCGATTTCGTGGCCCATCACCACCGCCAGCGCATCGTCGTTCTGGGTCACCGGCAGCAGGCCGGTGTACACCGCCATCTTGCCGCCGGGCAGGCAGAAGGCATTGGCCTCCTGCGAATTGATCACCGCCACGCTCCACTGGAAGCTCTTGTAGTCCTCCGGCGCGGCCTGCTGGTTCTGCTGCGCCAGAGTCTGGGTGACCTGCGGCACCTTGTCGATCAGGCGCTGGGCGATCTCGCTGACGTCCTGGCTCTGCGGCGAATTCGACGGCAGCAACGCGCGCTGCGCCCTGGCGTCGCCGAGCACCTGCTCGAACGCCTGCGCGCCGAGCTGCACCTCTTCGTCGGCGCTGGCGCCGTAGTGCGCCTTCTCGCCGGTGTAGGGATCGGTCTTGGCGCCGCCGAACCAGGACACCAGCGCGTAGATGCCGAACGCCAGCAGGATCAGCCAGCGGAATCCGCCGCCGATGCCGAAACCGCGCCGCCCGCCCTGCACCTGGTTGCCGTAGACACTCATCTGCACACTCCCGAATCCTGCTCGCGGACGTCAATCGCCCTGCCATCGGGCGCCGCGTTCGCCTGCGCGAACCACACCGCCCTCGCTTCGCCCACCTGCCCCGCCTTGCCGCCGACCCGCCGCGGGCGGTCCATCATGGACCGCTGGCCGCCGATCTCAAATATCCCGCACCACGCGAAAACCCAGGCGCCCGTTGGTGGTGTCGGCACTGGTGCCCTGACGCCACGCCGCGCGTGACTGCGCGGGCGAGCTCGACCACGAACCGCCGCGAAACACCCGCGTGCGGCAGCCCGGATTGAACCAGGCCGCGCCATCGCGCGGCGCGCGACGGTAATTGTCGTGCCAGCAATCGGCTACCCATTCGCTGACATTGCCGCCCATGTCGTGAAGACCGAATGCATTGGGCCGATAACTGCCGACCGGCATCGGTCCCCAGGCGCCGTCGCCGTAGCCCTGGAACGCGTTGCGCCAATGCCGGCCGCTGGGCGAAACGTCGAGGCTGCCGGTCAGATTGCCGATCTTGTTGCTCGGCGCGCCGTCGCCCCACGGATAGCGACCCTGCTTGCCCGCGCGCAACGCGTATTCGTACTCGGCCTCGCTCGGCAGGCGGTAGCGCTGGCCGGTGATCGCCGACAGCCACTCCACGTACGCCGCCGCGTCCTTGGCGCTGACGTGGACCACCGGCAGATTGTCGGCCGCCGGCTGGCCGGCGTAGTCGGACTGCCAGTCGACCCCGCCGCGCCGGACCAGATTGCCGCTGCGTTCGTCGTAAGCGGTCGAATAGCCGCGGCGGGTGGCGCGCGCGCGGTGCTTGCTGGAATTCATGAAGCGGCGGAACTCGCCGACGGTGATTTCGTAACGCGATACCGCCAGGCCGCGCTCGAAACGGATCGTGCGCAGCGGCCGCTCGGCGTCGCTGGAGTCGGCCTCGCCGACCGGCGCGCCCATCGCGAACGCGCCGTGCGGAATCACCACCATCGCCGGGCCGCGGCCGCCGAGGTTCATCGCGTCGGTGAATACCTGGCCGGGGCGGAACAGGCCGTAATGGGTCGCCAGTTCGATCCGTTCGCGCAGTTCGGCCGCGGCCGGGTCGCCGGCCGGCGCGATCCGCAGCAGGGTCGCCAGCAGGCCGCGAGCCTCGTCGATGCCGCGCAGCTTGGGCAGCGCGGCGATGCCCTGATCGCGCAGGCTGCCGATCCGCGCACGTCGCTGCTCGGCGATCCGGCCCTGCGCATCCGACGCGGTCGACAGCTTGGGCCGCACCAGCGCGGCCTTGGCCAGCCAGCGCTCGGCGCCGGCGTAATCGTCGCGGTCGGCGGCGATCTCGGCGCGGCGGATCAGCGCACTCTCGGCCGCGGCGATGCCCTGCAGCGCGCGCACGTCGCCCGGCCGCAGTTCCAGCGCCTCGCGGAATCGCGCCAGCGCGCCGTTCTGGCCGGCCTGGGCGCCCTCGCCGATCCGTCCGGCGTTGAGATCCTCCTCGCCCAGGCGATCGGCCTCCTGCGCCTGATCGGCGCGATCCACGCGTTCCAGATAGGCCTCGACCTTGCGATGCTCCGGCGCGACCGCGCGCGCCACCGCCGCCACCTGATGCGCATCGCGCAGCGACAGCGGCTCGTCGTCGATCTTTTTCAGCGCGGCGTCGCCCTCGATCAGCAGCAGCGCGATCGCCCGATCCAGGCCGGCGGCGATGCGGCGGTCGTTGGGCGCGAAACCGCGCAAGGCCACGAACAGCGGGATCGCCGAATCGGCATCGGCGTACAGCTTGCCCGCCTTCAACGCGGCCTCGGCGCGCTTGCGCAGGTCCTCGGCGTTGTCCGAAGTCACCGCGATCGCCGGCGCGCGCCACGGCGGCACCGGCGACACCGCCTGATCGGCGCTGACGGTCACGATCGGTTTGCGCGCGGCCACCTCGGTCGAGGCCGCCTTGCCGGCGCGGTCGCCGCAACCGGTCAACAGCCCCAGGGCCACGATGCTGGTCCACATCAGTGCGCGCAAACCGCAACCTCTCCCGGATGAATTGAGCGATTGATGCAGCATATCGCTTAAGGGCCGGGATTCGGGATTGGGGATTCGGGATTGGTAAAGGCCGCGCGGCGCGGGTTTCGAGGCATCGGCGGTTGCCAATCCCTAATCCCGAATCCCCAATCCCGGCCCTTTAAGCTATTGTCGCCCGCCCGGCCCCGCTAACGGCCGCGACCGGAAAGAATCGGAACATGCCCGACTGGATCACCACGCCCGCCGCGCTGCAAGCGCATTTCGAGGTCAAGCCCGCGCGCATCGGGCTGGATACCGAATTCATCCGTGAACGCACTTACTGGCCGCAATTGGCGCTGGTGCAGATCGCGATCGAACGCGAGGGCGAGGCCGAACCGACGATTCTGCTGGTCGACCCGCTGCGTCCGGGCATCGCCGCCGCGCTGGCGCCGATCCTGGCCGACACCGACATCCTCAAGATCGTGCACAGCCCGAGCGAAGACCTGGTCGCGTTCAAGCACGCCTGCGGCGTGGTGCCCAAGCCCTTGTTCGACACCCAGCAAGCCGCGGCTCTGGCCGGCATCGGCAGCGGGCTGGGTTATCAGAAACTGGTCGAACAGCTGACCGGCGTGGCCCTGGCCAAGGGCGAAACCCGCTCGGACTGGATGCGCCGGCCGCTGTCGCCGTCGCAACTGGAATACGCCGCCGACGACGTGCTGCACCTGTTCGCGATGCACGACGCGCTCGACGGCATGCTCGGCCAGCTCGGCCGCCGCGAATGGCTGGCCGAGGACGCCGCCCGCACCGTGATCAACGCCGAGAACGAAGGCCCCGAGCGCTGGCCGCACCTGTCGATGCGCAGCGCCCAGTTTCTCGATCAGGCGGCGCAGCGGCGGCTGGTGCGGCTGCTGCGCTGGCGCGACGTGTACGCGCGCGACAGCGACAAGCCGCGCAGTTGGATCCTCGACAACGAACTGGCGGTGGCGATCGCGCGGCAGGCGCCGGCCGACCTGGACGCGCTGCAGCGCCAGCTCGACGCCCATCCCAAAGCGCCACGCAAGCTCGGCGAGACGATCTGGGCCGCGCTGACCGCGGTCCAGCCCGACGAAGACCAGACCCCCGACGCCGGCGTCGCCGAAACCCGCGACAAACAGCGCCTGCGCCTGTTGCAAGACGCCGTCGCCAGCCGCAGCGCCGCGCTCGGCCTGCCCGACGGCGTGCTCGCCTCGCGGCGCTGGCTCGAAGCCCTGCTCGATCACGGCGCCTGGCCCGACGCCCTGTCCGGCTGGCGCCGCGCCGCGCTGGAACCCGATCTCGCACCGTTGCTGACCGCGCCCGCGGACGCATCGAGCAGCCGGGGCTAGCGCGAGCGGTTTCATCCCGCTAAACTTCGTCTTCTTGAAGTATGTGGGGCGGTAGCTCAGCTGGGAGAGCGTCGCGTTCGCATCGCGAAGGTCAGGGGTTCGATCCCCCTCCGCTCCACCACTTCATGCGAACAAGCCGACGAGCAATCGTCGGCTTTTTTGTTGCCCGCCTCTGCCCTGTCGGGCGCGAATCGATGCCGCTGTCGCGCGCAATGCGGCGAAACCGCTTCATTCGCGTCGCGTCCAGACCGCGAGCGCCGATGCGCACGCACGCTGCTTGCGCCCGCTTGCGCCGCCCCCGATCGCCATCACACCCTGCGCCGGGACCGCGATGCTCGATCAAGACATGGCTCTGCGCCATGGCAGGCCCATCCGCAAGCAGTTCGACTCCAAGGACGTTCAGCGGCCTACCGATGAAGGCGAATTCATAGAGACATTCGCGTATCAGTTCGTCCAGGGCGATCAACCCGAGGATCGGGACGCCGTGCTCAATGAGCAGCGCGGTATGCAGGACACGCTCTCGCCCCGAATGGCAAAAAGTCGCTCATCGGAACAAGCCGATTCTTGAGGCGCTCCAGCATTTGTAGGAGCGCCATGATGAGGCCGCGGCGCGTATTGGCTACCGAGGCCGGAGGCGACGACCCGGTGTCGTCGCCTCAGACTCTTACAGCGCAGACGTAGCGCGAATCGAGACTATCGACCACCGCACCCGCCAGACGCCGATAGCTCACTTCGGCCGCGGCGAAATGCATCACGAACAGCAAGGTGGCCATCGCGAACACTTCTTCACCGCCGGGGACCACGACCGGCAGGTGCATCAGAAACGGCAGGCAGGCCATGCCGGCCACGACCGGCCAGGCGCCGAGCGCCGGCACGATCGACCTGAGCACATAGCTGCGCAGCTGACGGATGTCCTCGCGCCGCACACCGCCCCAGGAGTCTTTGACGTAACGCCACGCCTTGAACACCAGCCCCGCTTCAAGCACCGCCTCGCGCAGCCTAAGCAGCGCGGCCAATGCGGCCGCGGCCTGAGCCAGCATCAGCAAGCTGCCGATGCCGGTCTTCATCCAGTACACCGCCAGCACGAACGCCGACATCATCGCGCAGAAGGCCATTGCGGCCGTCCAGCGAATCCGTCGTACGGTTCCGGACCAATCGACGCGCTCCCATCCGTGGAATCGCGCGGCCATCAGAAGGTGGCTGCCGGGTCCGACGATCCGCCGCCCTTCTTGCCCGCGCCATGGCTGGGCACCATCGGCCGGCCGCCGGCCATGCAGACGTACATGAAGGTGTTGATGTACTGATAATTCACGGCGTAATACGGGTTGATGACGGTCCACAGCCCCATCTTGCCGTTGATGGCCATCCAGTTATGCGCCGGGTACCCGATCTTGCAGAACTTGTCCGGGTTGTTGTTGTACGGCACTTCCTCGTACACACCGCGCTTGCCCTGCGCCATCGCCGGCGCGACCGCGAACAACGCCACCAGACCGAACGCCACGATTGAACGTTTCATGTAACTCTCCTTGTGAATACCACGCCTGATCTTGAACACGAACACCGAATAGCACGTTCTTTGAAGCTACTCTTCGACTTAAATGATTCGCTGCAAATCGGGAATCAAGCCCGACGCGGGATGCTCACTTCAGTCATTGCACAAAATCTGCACTTGATGAAAGGTTGAGAGCAAATTCGTCCATCTCTTCATTGGACGACAAGCCCACATCGCGCGCGCCTTGCTGAAGCATCGCCTCATTTGCCAAGCTCCGCTCGCACCCTCAATGTTGCAGCGTTACCTCACTAGCTCAGCCGGACTGCATTCGGAAAAGTAGACCGTGCAATTGCGATCCCCAGCTGCGCCACAACCCTTCATTCCAATTTCAGTTGCTCGTTCGAGTGTTTCAGCGGATGCAACGTTGAATCCAGCTTCGCCTTGAACGATCACGCCACATTGGTTGAAGTACGCAAGTTGGATCTTGCAGCTCTGTCCACCTTTATTCCTACAGGCGGAGATGGCTGCGTTCTGCGCCGCCCTTTTACTACGCATTCCTTTTGACGTACCGAGCCCGGTCTTCATGTCGATCGCGAAGGCACCCCAACGGGTCTCCCACTTCACGGCTGTTGTCGAAACGCTTGCACCGCCAGATTGGTAGTAAGGAGAGTTGGACTGGCCGGGCGGAATGCATCCGGGGTTTCCCGCGGAAGGAATCCCAGATGGGCAACTCTGCGCCACCGCTATTCCACTCAAGCTGAGCGCCCATACCAGAGCCAACGATCGATACATCTATTTCACCGAACTCTTTCGGGAAAGCTGCATGCCGAGTAATAAACCCTGCAATTGCTTAGCCCGGTCTTAGTACATTGCTCCATTCCGAGCTTTGCGGCTGCCTCAGCGGTACTGGAGCCCATCGAGGTATATCCCGCATCGCCGGCAACCAACACACCACATTGGTTGTAGTAAGCCAAGACGACTTTGCACTGTGTTCCACCCTTAGCCCGACAGTCACCTATAGCACCCGCCTTAGCCTTGCGTTCGCTGACCATCATTTCAGCGACACCAATACCAACGCTCTGCTTACTTTTGTCTACAGCAATTGCGCCCCATCGATCGGCCCATACAGCCCGAGACTGAGTCGTTGCAGCTCCGTCTTGTTGGTAGTAAGGCGAGTTCGACTGGTCGGGAGGAATGCATCCAGGATTACCAGCTGAGGGAATTCCGTTAGGGCATGCCTGCGCCGATGCGGCTACGCTCACAAACAAGCATCCCGACAGAAGCAACATCCTGTACATCCCCACCCCACAGACAAGTCTAGAAATCAAGCAAGGCTCTTCTTCTAACAACAGCGCAGCAAAAAACCGATCACCTAACTCGCTCAGCGAGACTGCAATTTGAGTAGTACACCTTGCAGTTCTTTAAGCCGCTTTTTTCACACTTCTCAAAACTTCGCTTCGTAGCCTCATCGACAGACCCCGCGCTGGTCGAGTTCCACCCAGCATCACCAGCAACCACAACACCGCACTGGTTGTAATAAGCCAGGATCACGCGGCAACTAGTTCCGCCTTTTGCTCTGCACTCGCCCAACGCGGTCTTTTTTGCCTTCCGTTCGGTGGCCATCATTTGAGCGGTCCCAAGACCAACGCCACCATCTCGATCATCAATGGCGATCGCGCCCCAGCGATCTTCCCAACGAGCTGCTGGGGCACTCTGACCAGAAGAGCCGGATTGATAGTAGGGCGAGTTGGATTGATCCGACGGAATGCATCCCGGATTGCCAGCTGATGGAACTCCTGCCGGACAACCTTGCGCAGCCGCCAACCCACTCAAGCTCAACATCCCTGCGGCAACCAACATCCAATACACCTATCTCACCTGACTCGCACGGGGTAGCTACAGCTTGAGTAATACACTTTGCAATCTTTCAGTCCATCGCTACTGCATTTTTCCATACCCATTTTGGTTGCCTGCTCGACAGTGCCGGCACGCATCGTGTTGTAACCAGACTCCGCCCACACCAGCACACCGCACTGATTGTAGAAAGACAATGCGACCTTGCATTGCTTACCACCTTTCTTTTGACAGTTCTGCATGGCCGTATTTTTGGCCTTACGCTCGCTAGCCATCATTTCCGCGACACCAATACCCACACTGTCTCGCGCAGTATCCATTGCGATGGCACCCCAACGATCAGCCCATTTTTGAGCTGGAACACCGGGTGTGCTGGGAGCATCAGAATCAGGCTGATAGTAGGGAGAGTTGGGATTGTCCGGCGGAATGCACGACGGGTTGTTTCCCGCGGGAATTCCTGCCGGACACTGCGCAAATACCGGCGCCACAACCATCATCAACCCAGCTAAAAACAAGACTCTCATTGCGAACCTTCCATCGCTTACTCAAGTGCCAGACAAGTACAGCCTCTCACCTAACAAGCGCTGGATAACTGCAATCGGAAAAATACACCTGGCAATTCTTATCCGATCGCCTACAAACATCCAAACCAATTTCTTTGGCTTTCTCAACCGTAGGCGCCCGCGCAGCATTGTAAGTTTTGTCACCCTCAATGATCACACCACACTGATTGGAATACACCAACTGGATCTTGCACTGCGTCCCTCCTTTTTGGACGCAATCATCCATCGCCGCAGTCTGAGCCATCTGCTTGTTAGGCATGTTTTTGGACACACCCAACCCAACTTTATCGTCAATGACAAATGCTCCCCAGCGTTTTTCCCATCGACCAGCGGGTGCGGCCCCAGAAGACCCGCCGGCTTGATGGTAGGGGGAGTTCGACTGATCTGGCGGTATACAGCCCGGATTGCCCGCGGAAGAAATACCCACGGGACAACCCTGAGCAAGAACATTGCCACAAAACCCAGACGCTACTACCAAGAGCCACTTACCCGCCCTAGCGGAAAGATCAACGCAAAACAAATCGGCCAGTCTGAGACAAGGACCTAGCATAGGCCGAGTCACCTAACTCGTTCGTTGAAGCTGCAATTGGAGTAGTAAACCTTGCAGCCCTTAAAGCCATCTCGCTCACACTTTTCAAAACCACGCTTTGCCGCCTCATCAACCGATGCCGCACTCGTCGAGTTCAGTCCACTGTCACCAGCAACCACCACGCCGCATTGGTTGTAATAGGCAAGGATAACTTTGCAGCTCAGCCCGCCTTTCGCTCGGCAATCATCTAAGGCAGTTTTTTTTGCTTTGCGCTCGCTACCAGCCATTTGAGCCACGCCGAGGCCAATTCCATTGTCACGATCGTCGAGTGCTATCGCGCCCCAACGATCAGCCCAGCGCACGGACGATGTAGCCGACGAATTAGAGCCGGGCTGATAGTAAGGTGAATTGGATTGATCAGGAGGAATACATCCGGGATTGCCAGCCGAAGGTATCCCTGCTGGACACTGAGCGAACACAGCCCCGTTAAAACACATAAGAGCAAGAAAAATAGAAAACTTCATTAGCCACCTCCCCGCGAGCGATCGCTCAATTGATCTGGAATTTACCATTCGTCATCAATGAGCAGACCAAACAGACCCTACCCGTTCATTGATCTATCAGGGTGGCGGCACTTTTTTCCCCGTGTTGACTGCAACCTCCGAGTTAGAGGACTCCAATAGCGCGTCCGACTTTTGTTGGTTCACTGTCTTTTTAACTGTGTCTGAGTGATTTGCAGCCTGAGAATTCAAACCCATATTGGGCAGGGTACGTTGCTCCACAGTGCCGTCCTTAACACTTCCATTCGATCCAGGAGCGCCGTTATTTCCATTTCCCGGCCGCGCCCCAGGCTGCTGCGCCGACCCATCCTGCCCACGCCCAACCGCACCAAACGCCGAGTAAGCACCAAACTGACCCAATGCACCCTGGAAGAACGAAGCCGCCATCGGCGGAATCGTGATCAGAAGCACGGTGAGCACCAAACCCAGGCCGCCCTGCTGCATGGCCAGGCTGCTCACGCTGGGCATGTCCACGGACACGCCGAAATTGTTCAAGGCCAATGCGGCCGCGTACTTCGCCGCGGTCTGCGCCGCGACCGCGCCGACGATCTTCATCGCGATCGACACCATGAAGCTGAGCACGGCCATCGAGAACATGGTGCCTATGCCGTAGAACAGCCATCGGCTGAACATGCTCTTGGTCTGCTCGAACAGAAGGCTGAGGATGAATAGCGGCCCAAGACCGACGAACAAGGCCAGCGCGACCTTGTACATCAACAGCAAGGCGCCGCCGACGACCGCCGGACCGGCCACGCCGATGCCGGTCATCAGCACGGCCTTGTCGACGTCCTGCTTGATGCTCTGGTTTTCCAACGTCGGCAAAGTCTCGATCGCCGCCATCGTCAACTGCATCTTGGTGAGGTTGCTGTCGATCCGCTCCGCCGGCGAATCGCGATTGCCGGTCACCATGTAGGACACTTCTTCCTGGAGCCCGGTGGTCAGCAGGCCATAGATGTTGGCGTTGCCGAACGACAGCGTCGATGCGGCGACCAGGATCAGGGTCGCACGCAACGAGTTGACGACCAGCGCCATCATCGAGTCGCGCGACTGGCCGGTCAGGATGCGGAAGCCGTTGAAGATGATCCACAACGTCATCAGCATCACGCCGATCGAACCGATCCAGAACGCCAACCGGGTCAGCATGTTGTCCTGCAGAACGGCGATTTCAGAGTCGATGAATTCGAAGATGAGCTTGAAGAACGCCCACTCGCCTACTTGTTCGAAACCGGTGGCCGCCAGCGCACCTGGGATCCCTCCCGCGACATGCAAGATATCCATATTCAGTCTCGAGATTTCCAGGGGGATTCGATTCGGTTGGTCTTCATCGCATCCATCGCGCCCTTCAGCACACCCGCGCCGAAGACTTCACGACCGATAGAACCGAGCGAGCTCTTGTCCTTGCTCTGGCCGTTGACCACCTGGTTGCTCACGTTGTCGCGCACGGTCTTCAGGTACGTCGTGCGCGCGGCGTAGGCTTCCATGTAGAAGCGGTACTGGTTCATGTCCAATTCCATTCGCGCCATCAGCGCGAGCAAGGCATTGGTGTTGTCCTGCAGCTTGCCCTGGTCGGTGCTGCTGAGGTTGCTGCGATTGCTTTCGATCTCGTCCAGGCGCTCCTTGCGCTTCTTGAAGATCTCGTACATCGCCAACGAATAGTTGTATTGCGCGGTTTCGGTCTTGACCAGCTCCTCGCAGATCGTGTGCAAGTCCTTCATCGACTGATCGGAGCTGCCCTGGTTCGAGGGGCAGCGCTCCTGGATCGTCTTGGCGACCTGGCTGGGCTTGTCCTTCTCCATCTTCTCGGTCGGCTCGGGCGCGGCTTCGCCGCTCTTCTTGGCGCTGCCGATCTTCATGATGTTGTTCAACTTGCCGTTGACGTTGTCCTTGTCGGTCGCTCCTTCCTTGCCGAGGCCGTTGCGGATTTCCTCCAGGTACTTGCCGGCCTGGCTGTCGTTGACTTCCCAACTGTTCTGCGCGAATGCCTGGCCTGCGCTAAGGCCGCAGACGAGCACTGCGGCGTTGCCAAGCGCGAGCATGGCCGCGCGTGCGCCATTGATGTTGATCCCGCTCATTCCATCTCCTTATTGAATGTAGCGCTTGTCTGAGCGGCCGTGATGCGTGGCAAGGTTCGAAATCATCGAAACTGCTTTCATGCGCATTCGAACTGCCCGGACGGGCGACGGGGCCATTCGTCCGAGCGCGATACGGATCGCCCGTCAAATCCCCCAATGAAAATCAGGCTAGCACCGGGCTAACCGAGTCCACAATCCTTGTTCGCGCCTCTGACAAGCTCCCTGCATTAAACATCCTGAAATTCTGTGCAACATTTACTGATACAGCACATAGCCAATACGTACTAACCCGAATAAGCACGTCAAAAATACGCATCCGATTCGAGCAAACAAGCAAATTTCCGCACAGATTAGGTGCTACTCCCACTCCATTACGATGTGATCAAGCACACAAAAGACGGAAGCCCACCCGGGACACGTTTACGGCACAATGCCACCAGATTAAAGGGTGCGCGGCTCACAGAGCGCGACTTCAAGTTGCTCCGCATCCATATTTTCATGCCCGCGAACACGTCTTGGCGGCATTCCTGCCATTCATAACCGAATAACTGCCACGTTCATAAAGCCAGCCTTGGCGCAAAGCGAATGTGACACTAATCGCAGCCTCCCGGCCTAGGCATAATTCCTGCCACATAAAGCCAGATTCCCGCCAGGGACGGAGGCGAAACATCAATTGTGGGGCTGAGTACTGACGCCGGCTGATGCATCCGCCCAGGCGGCGTCGACTCGGGCAAATCGATCCGAGCCGCG
The DNA here is from genome assembly GCF_057655755.1 of Lysobacter sp. Soil_N_51. Lineage (NCBI taxonomy): Bacteria > Pseudomonadati > Pseudomonadota > Gammaproteobacteria > Lysobacterales > Lysobacteraceae > Lysobacter > Lysobacter sp. Soil_N_51. Next base: position 179,694 of record NZ_JBDGLR010000001.1, read on the forward strand.
TTGGTGCGACCTCAATACGTGACCCGATCGGCAACGGCACTACGATCAGCGCGGACTGGCAACGCTGCAACCAGTCCTGGACCATCAGCACGACCCACAAGGTGTATGTCATGCGCTGGTAGCCGAGAAATTGGCCGCACAGCGTGCGGAACGCCACAGCTATAGAACAGGCCCTCGCAGCGCAGTCGTAATTCCTCGAGCAAGGCCTCGGCCACTCGCGCAACGGCCCGCGCAGTCAACCGGTGATCGGACGACTCAGCAGGACGTAGCGGGATGCGAGGGATGAGTCGGAAGTTCGATCCGGAAACTCGCGCCGCCCAGCGACGATGGCACCACCGCGGCGCGGCCGCCGTGTTTCTCCGCGACCACCCGCACCAGCGCCAGGCCCAGGCCGAAGCCGTCGGGGTTCTTGCGCAGTTGGGTGAACGGCAGGAAGACCTGCTGGCTCAGCTCCTCGTGCACGCCCTCGCCGTCGTCGTCGACGCGGAACACGGTGCTGTCGCCCTCCTGCACGACGCTGATCTCGATCGCCGAGCGCGCGTGCCGCAGCGCATTGGCAATGAGATTGCGCAAGGCCAGCTCCAGCGCTTCGCGATTGGCCTGGACGCTGTCGACGCCGCCGCGGTCGAAACGCAGGTGCTGCGACGCCGACGGCGCGAAGATATCGGCCAGGTCGGCGAACAGCGCGCGCAGGTCGATCTCGACGCGCTCGATTCCGACCATGCGGCCGATCCGCGCGTAAGTGACGCTGTTCGCGGCCAGATGCTCCAGGCGCCGGATGTCGGTTTCCAGTCCGTGCTGCAGATTCGCGCGCTCGCGCTCGTCGTCGGCCGACTCCAGCATTTCCAGGGCGAAGCGCATGCGCGTGAGCGGGGTGCGGATCTCGTGCGCGACCGCCTGGGCGAGGATGCGCTGGCTTTCCAGCACCTGCTGCACCTGCACGGCCATCCGGTTGAGCGCGTGACCGAGCGGATTGACCAAGCGCGTGACCACCTCGGGCGCGCGCGCCTCCAGGTCGCCGGCGCTCAGCGCTTCGGCGGTCGCGCGCAGCTTGCGCAGGTCGCGCCAGAATCGGTAGACCAGGAAGTACAAGGGCAAGGCGATCGCGAGGAAGTACATCGCCAGCATCACCAGCGAATCGACGAAATCGAGATCGCGCCAGGGCACGCCCTGCACGATTACCTCGTCGAAATCGCCCAACGCCACCACTCGGTCGGTGCCCGGCAGGCGCTGATAGGTGTAGGCCTCGTTCTCGCTGTCCATCACCAACGCGCCGCGTCGCAGGCGCTGCCATTCGGCCGCGGTCAGGACGCCTTGCAGCGAGTCGAGCGCGACCAGATTCAGCGGATAGGCGAAGTGCGCGCGCAGTTCGTCGGTCAACGCCGGCCACTGCGCCGGGTCGGTGTGCAGATAACGTTGTTCGATCAGATAATGGGTGCCGCGCATCTGCGCTTGCGAGTAGTCGCGGCTGTTTTCGTCGGTGATGTAGATCCAGGCCGACACGCCGCCGATGATGACCGCGGCGTAGATCAACAACACGGTCAGGTAATAGCGCACGAACAGGCTGAAATGGCCGTGCCGGGACTTGCCGCCCGCGCCCGCGCCGTCGGCGGTGAACGCGCGGCGCAGCGGCGACGCGGGGCCGAACCAGCGTCGGGCGCGATCGCTCCAGGCGAAGCCGCGCTCCGCGCTCACTCCCACGCGGCCCGGTTGAACAGATAGCCCTTGCCGCGCACGGTCTTGATGCGTTCGGGCTCTTCGGCCAGATCGCCGAGCTTGCGCCGCAGCCGCGAGATGCGCGCGTCGATCGAACGGTCCAGGCCGTCGAAATTGATGCCGCGCAGCGACTGCAGCAGATCGTCGCGGCTGAGGATGTGGCCGGCGCGATCGGCCAGCAGCACCAGCAGGTCGAATTCGGCGGTGGTCAACTCGATGCGCCGCGCATGCAACGTCGCTTCGCGGGTGCCGCGATCGATGCGCAGTTGGCCGAAGCACAGCAGGTTGCCGCCCTGGCGCGTGGCGTTGTCGCGGCGCAGATGCGCGCGCAGGCGCGCCAGCAGCACGCGCGGCTCGATCGGCTTGCCGATGTAATCGTCGGCGCCCAGTTCCAGACCCAGCACCTGATCGATGTCGTCGGTGCGCGCGGTCAGCATGCAGATGATCCCGGCGTAGCGCGCGCGCACCGCGCGGCAGATCTCGAAGCCGTCCTGCCCGGGCAGGGAAATATCCAGCAGCACCAGCGCCGGCGCGCGTTCGAGGATCGCCTGCACCGCGCGCGCGCCGTCGGCCTCGACCGCGACGCGATAGCCGTGCTTGCCCAGGTAATGCGCGACCAGCGCGCCGAGGCGTTCGTCGTCTTCGATCAGCAGGATGTCGGTCATGGGCGGAGCGCGCTCGCGGTACGCCGCCGACCCGTCGGCACGATCGTCGGTGATCGCCGGGGCCGTTGTCGAGGCGTGGTTCGCCCGATTATTGTCCGCGGCGACGCGGCCCGCGCCGCCCGCGCATCGCGGTCTTCAGCTGAAAGTCGGGCAAGCCACGACCCTGGATGGCGCGCTGCTTGTTCGGAAAACATCCGTGGGCGACTCGCGGATCCGATGCGAACGGGTCGATCGCGGGCAACAAAAAACCCCGCGTGAGCGGGGTTTCTCGTTGGATCATCGCCGTGGCGATGACCGATGTAGTGGTGCCCAGGAGAGGACTCGAACCTCCACGGTTTTACCCGCTAGTACCTGAAACTAGTGCGTCTACCAATTCCGCCACCTGGGCCAATCGCTGCGGTTTCGATGAACCGTCGCCGCTGCGAGGGGCGTATGTTGCGTTGCGGCGGCGCGGCTGTCAACGGTTGTGTCACAACTTTTTCACTCGATCGCCAGAACCCGCAACGACCGCCCCGCCTCGCTGCGCCGTCCGTGGCGCCGGCCCAAGGCCCGGCGCCGCGGATTGACGCCTCTTACGACGAATTACAACGAGATTCCGCCCTTGGCGACGATCGGACCGGTCGGCGCGGCGTGCGGCACGCCGGCCGACGGTTCCAGGGTGATGGCCAGGGTCGCGCCGGCCACCAGCTTGGCGATCAGTTCGGACGGAACCGCGACCGAATGGGCGACCTCGGTCGAGACCACGCCCAGCGAACGCGGCGCTTCGCCGCTCGGGATGATCCACAGTTCGGCGATCCGGCCCTGCGCATCGGCCGGACCCGGCACCGGCACCATCAGGACCTTGCCGTGACCGCGGTCGACCGTGGCGAGCCAGCCGGTGCTGCCGTCGTCGCGCGCCAGCCGGGTGACCGGGCGGGTCAGCCCAGCTTCGTCGGGCTGCGTCGGCGGCTGCTGCACCAGCGGCGGCGGCGCGACCGGCGCCGGTCCGCGACCGACGAACAGCGCGACCACGGCCAATGCGGCGGCGAGCGCGGCGGTGGCGCGCCAGAAGCCGACGCTGTTGAACAACCCGCGCGGCGCGGCGCCGTCGACCGGCGACCAGCCCAGGCGCGTGCGCAAGCGCGGCCACAGGTGCGCGGGCACGGCGACGGGATCGATCTCGGCGAGCAGCGCGGCGAGGCGACGCTCCCAGTCGGCCACCAACCGCGCGAACGCCGGCTCGGTTTCGATCCGCACTTCCGCCAATCGGCGTTCGCGCAAATTCAATACGCCCAGCACGTACTCACCGGCGTGCACGTCCGCGCTCGGCGGCTCGCCCTCGATATCGTGTTCACGAATGGTCATGGCTGCGCCTCACCGTTCCAGACAAGCGCGAAGCTGGATCAGGCCGCGCCGGATCCAACTCTTGATGCTGCCCAACGGCGAACCGCTGCGCTGCGCCAGTTCTTCGTAGGTGGCGCCGTCGAAGAACGCGGTGCGGATCAGCTGGCGCCGGCGCGCATCGAGTTCCTCCATGCACAGCCGCAGGCGTTCATTTTCGTCGGCGCTCTCAACCTGCGCCGACGGACTCGGCGCGGAATCGGCGATTTCTTCGATCAGTTCGATCGGCGCGCGCTTGAGCGATGACGGCGCGGCGCGCAGGCGATCGATCGCCTTGTTGCGCGCGATCATCGCAAGCCAAGTGATCGCGCTGGCGCGGCTGGCGTCGAACTGCCCGGCCTTGCGCCACACGGTGGCGTAGACCTCCTGCAGCACGTCCTCGGCCTCGCTGCGCTCGGGCAGCAGGCGCAGGCACACGCCGAACAAGCGCGAGGAGGTTTCGCGATACAAGCGCTCGAACGCGCTCGCATCGCCGCGCCCCACCGCGGTCAGCAACTCGCTGGTCGGATCGGAGCCACCGGGGAAGTCGGCGGGATGCGCGGCCGTGTAGTCGGTCATCTGAGTCTCGGTCATGCGTGCCGAAACAGCACGCTCAGGCTGGGATACTAGCCGTGCTGGGGACAGATTCGGCAAACGTCCGACGCCGGCGTGAGCGAAGCGTGCGCCAGGGCGCGGTTGCTGGCAGCCCGGGCGCGGTCGCGCGGCCGGGCCGGTCCGGCCCGGTGGCGGCCGGGCCGCCCGCCACGCACGCATCGGCGAATCCCGCGCGTCGTCGTTCGGACTCGCGGCGCGGAACGGGTTGGCGTTGTAGACGACGGCATCCATCGCGATTCACGAAACGGCCGCGGTTCGGCCCACGCGGATTGATACGGTCGGTGCGCGGCGATGGATGCGCGCTGCAAACGCGCGGCGGCGCGGCGCGGCCGGCTTGATGAAGCCGGGCGTGCGGGCTATGGTCCGCAGCTACTCTCAGTCCACGGGTGGCGTACACGGTGCGTCGCCCGTTCTTGCTTTGGAGATCCACCATGAACGACCGTCACCTGCCCCACCCGTCCGGCTTGCCGCCTCCGCTGGTGATTTCGCGCCTGGATTGCGAGCGGCTCGAAGCCTTGCTCGAACAGGCCTTGCCGGCGGGCGTCGATGTCTCCGGCCTGCGCCGCGAACTCGACCGCGCCGACGTAGTGGAACCCGCGCAGGTCCCCGCCGATGCGATCACGATGAATTCGGTGATCCGTTTCGTCGACGAGGCCAGCGGCGAAGAGCGCGAAGCCGCGCTGGTGTATCCGCGCGATGCCGACGGCAGCGCCGAACGTATTTCGATCTTGGCGCCGGTCGGCAGCGCATTGCTCGGCCTGCGGGTCGGCGCGCATATCGCCTGGCCGTTGCCGGGCGGACGCAGCGCGCGCCTGCGCGTGCTGGGATTGCGTTATCAGCCCGAGGCGGCGGGCGATCTGCATCGCTGAGCATGGGGCGCGGTTTTCGGCGCGGCGCGTGCTTACGCTGACGATACTTCGGGAGTCGGAGCTGAAACTCCCTCCCATCGAGACCTCGCCGCGTTCGCGAAATAACGCAGGCGGCTAGGCCGGCGAATGCGGTCGCGGCGTCGCCAGACTGAAACCGACTGTGGTGCGGCCCTCGCGGCTGTCGGCGAACACCGTGCCGCCGTGCAGCGAGGCGATCGCCTTGACGATCGACAGGCCCAGGCCGTGATGCCGCTCGCCGCGATGCTCGCGGGCGGCGTCGACCCGGTAGAAGCGATCGAACATCCGCGCCAGATGCTGCGGCGGCACACCCGCGCCGTGATTGCGCACGGCCACGCGCGCGCCGGTGCCGCAATCGCTGTGCGCCGCGTCGCCGTCGCGCAGTTCGACCACGATTTCCGAACCCGGAGTCGCGTGCTGAACCGCGTTATGCAACAGATTGGTCATCGCACGGCGAAACAACGAGGTGTCGATCCACGCATCGACAGCGCCGTCGATACGCAACTGCATGCCCGCTTCCTCAAGCAAATACTCGAGAAATTCCCCGGTCTTCGCGACCTCCTCGGCCAGCGGCACGCAGACCCGGTCCAGGGCGATATCGCCCTGCCCGGCGCGCGACAGGAACAGCATGTCGTTGATGATGCCGCGCATGCGTTCGAGCTCTTCCAGATTCGATTGCAGCACGTCTTCGAGTTGCGCGACCTCGCGCGGACGCGACAGCGCGACCTGGGTCTGGCCCATCAGATTGGTCAGCGGCGTGCGCAGTTCGTGGGCGACATCGGCATTGAACGCATCCAGCCTTGTGTAGGCCGCTTCCAGCCGATCGAGCGCACCGTTGAACGTCCCGGTCAGGCGCCCGAGTTCGGGCGGCAGTTCGGCCGGCTGCAGGCGTTGCGACAGATTGCTCGGGCTCAAGGTCTGCGCTTCGTTCGACAACCGCTGCAAGGGGCGCAGGCCGACCCGCGCGATCCAGTGCCCGAGCAAGGCGACCAATGCGATGCCGCACACGCCCAGCGCCAGCATGATCAGAGTGAACCAGCGCAGCGCCGACACATAGGGTTTGGAATCGATCGCGACCGACACGTGCACCGCGGGACGATCGCCCAATGCCGGCACCCGTTCCTGCAAGGTGCGATACGGGTATTCGGCGCCGGGCAGCAGCAGCCGGCCCATGCCCAGATCGCGGCGGTTGATCGCGCCGCTGATCTTGGGTTCGCCGTCGCCGATGCGGTAATCCGGATTCGAACTCCAGACCCAGACCTTGGTGCTGCGGTCGCTGGAAATCAGGTTCTGCACCTTGTCCTCGACCTTGAGCCAGCGCTCGCGGGTTTCGCACAAGGCCACGCTGCCGACCACGTAACGCAGCTTGGTCGCCAGTTCGGCGTGCTGGTAGCGCACGATCTGGGTCTGCAGCACGTGATACAGCGCGACCCCGACCAGGGCGAACACCAGCAGCGCGGCGAGCGCGAACATCGCCGCCAGACGCTGGGCGATGGACAGATCGCGCATGCGCTTCATGCCGGCCTCATGCCGAGTTTCGTCCCGCGGCCGGCGCGTCGTCGTCTTCGTCGCCCTCGCGCGCTTCCAGCACGTAGCCCATGCCGCGCACGGTGTGCAGCAGCTTGTTGCGAAACGGGCCGTCGATCTTCGCGCGCAGGCGCTTGATCGCCACTTCGACCACGTTGGTGTGGCTGTCGAAATTGATGTCCCACACCTGCGCGGCAATCACCGTCTTGGACAGGATCTGACCGCGCCGCTGCGCCAGCAGCGCCAGCAACGCGAACTCCTTGCCGGTCAGGTCGAGCCGGGTGGCGTCGCGGAACGCACGGCGCGCGATCAGATTGATCTGCAGGTCGCCGATCTGCAGTTCGGTCGGTTCCTGCTGGCGGCCGCGCCGCACCAGCGCCTGCAAGCGCGCCAGCAGTTCGATGAAGGAAAAGGGTTTCACCAGATAATCGTCGGCGCCCGCGCCCAGGCCGTGGACGCGATCGTCGATGCGATCGCGCGCGGTCAGCATGATCACCGGGGTCTGCTTGCGCAGGCGCAGTTCGCGCAGCACCGCGAAGCCGTCCATGCCGGGCAGCATCACGTCGAGCACGATCACGTCGTAGTCGAGTTCACGCGCCAGGTGCAGGCCGGTGGTGCCGTCGCGCGCGACATCGACCGCCCAGCCCTGCTCGGCCAGACCGTCGCGCAGGTAGTCGGCGGTCTTGGCTTCGTCCTCGACGATCAGCAGTTTCATTGCGGCGACTTCATTGCGGCGTGGGTGTCCTGGCGGCGGCCGGGCTTGAGCCATCGTACAACCGCGCCGGGCGGCGGACCGAAAAGAGGGCGGCGTCCTTGCAGGTGCGCCGCCGATGGCGCCTGTGGGAGGACAGGGCCATCGGGCGACTCTAGACCCGCCCGGCCCACGCCACGCTGTCGCCTGGCTGACAAATTCGTCAGTTGGCGCGGGCTTCAGCGCCAACGACCCGCCGGGTTGCGCGCGAGCCGCCGCGCTCAGCGTCCGGCGGATGGTTTCGCCGCCGGCACCCGCTGGATCTCGAACAAATCCGGCCACAGCTTGCCAGTCACGAACAACCGATCGCGCGCGGCGTCGTAGGCGATGCCGTTGAGCACGTCGACGCCACGATGCGGGCGGCCGTGCTCGCGCAGCAGTCCGCTCAGGTCGATCCAGCCGAGCACGTGGCCGGTCTTGGGATCGATCCGCGCGATCCGGTCGCTCTGCCAGACATTGGCGTACAGCTCGCCCTTGACCCACTCCAGCTCGTTGAGCTGGTCGATCGGGCGGCCCTCGTCGCGGACGTCGATGCGCGCGCGCTCCTTCAGCGTCGTGGGGTCGAGCACGCGGATCTGCGAGCTGCCGTCGCTCATGTACAGCGCGTCGGCCGAACGGGTCAGGCCCCAGCCCTCGCCCGGGTAGGCGAAGGTGCCGGCCTGATCGAAACCGGGCAGGTTCAGCACATAGCCGACCCCGGAGGTCCAGGTCAGCACCAGCAATTGCTGGCCGCGGTCGGTCATGCCTTCGCCGAACACCGCCGCCGGCAGGTCGGTCTTGTGCACGACCCGGCCGGTGTCCAGCTCGACCTTGCGCACCGACGACTGCCCGTACAGGCCGGTGCTCTCGTACAGAAAGCCGTCCTTGAAGATCAGCCCCTGGGTGAAGGCGCCCGGGTCGTGCGGATAGCTCGCCACCACCCGGTAGGAATCGACCGGGACATGGCTGCGCGCCTGCGCCGGGCCCTGCGAACAGGCGCTGGCGAGGGCCAGGATCGCCGCGGCGACGGCCGGCGAACGCATCCACAACAGGCTCACGGGCATGGGCAACTCCCTTTGGCGGCCGTCAACGGCCATCGACAGGCCGCCGAGGATACCGCCAAAGCCTTGCCCTGCCTGCGTCGCCGTCCAGTCGCACCCGGTGAAACGCGTCCGCGGGTAGAATCCCCGGTCTGCCCTACCCGCCTCAAGGTTCCATGACTGATCCCGTACGTCCGGTGTTCCACGGCTTCGAACAGATTCCCTTGCGCGAGTACGCCGAGCGCGCCTACCTCGACTACTCGATGTACGTGGTCCTGGACCGCGCCCTGCCCTTCATCGGCGACGGCCTCAAGCCGGTGCAGCGCCGCATCATCTATGCGATGAGCGAGCTCGGCCTCAACGCCGCGGCCAAGCCGAAGAAATCCGCGCGCACCGTCGGCGACGTGATCGGCAAGTTCCATCCGCACGGCGACAGCGCCTGCTACGAGGCGATGGTGCTGATGGCGCAGCCGTTCTCGTACCGCTATCCGCTGGTCGAGGGCCAGGGCAACTTCGGTTCCAGCGACGATCCCAAATCGTTCGCGGCGATGCGCTACACCGAATCCAAGCTGACCCCGATCGCCGAAGTGCTGCTGGGCGAACTCGGCCACGGCACGGTCGACTGGACGCCGAACTTCGACGGCACCCTGGAAGAGCCGACCTGGATGCCGGCGCGCCTGCCGCACCTGCTGCTCAACGGCACCACCGGCATCGCGGTCGGCATGGCCACCGACGTGCCGCCGCACAACCTCAACGAAATCGTCAGCGCCTGCGTGCGCCTGCTCGACGATCCGGACGCGACCACCCGCGACCTGTGCGAGCACGTGCTCGGCCCGGACTATCCGACCCCGGCCGAGATCATCACCTCGCGCAGCGACCTGCTGCAGATGTACGAGACCGGCCTGGGCAGCGTGCGCGCCCGCGCCATCTACGAGAAAGACGGCGCCAACATCGTCATCACCGCGCTGCCCTACCAGGCTTCGCCGGGCAAGGTGATCGAACAGATCGCCACCCAGATGCGGGCCAAGAAGCTGCCGTGGCTGGAAGACATCCGCGACGAATCCGACCACGCCAATCCGACCCGGATCGTGCTGGTGCCGCGCTCCAACCGGGTCGACGTCGAACAGCTCATGGGCCATCTGTTCGCGACCACGGACATGGAGAAGAGCTTCCGGGTCAACATCAACATCATCGGCCTGGACGGCCGCCCGCAGGTCAAGGGCCTCAAGGCGCTGCTGAGCGAGTGGCTGACCTTCCGCACCGACACCGTGACCCGCCGCCTGACCCACCGTCTGGACAAGGTCGAGCGCCGCCTGCACCTGTTGGAAGGCTTGCTGGTCGCGTTCCTCAACCTGGATGAAGTGATCCGCATCATCCGCACCGAGGACGAACCGCGCGCGGTGCTGATGGCGCGCTTCGGCCTGAGCGAGGAGCAGACCGACTACATCATGGAAACCCGGCTGCGCCAGCTCGCGCGCCTGGAGGAAATGAAGATCCGCGGCGAGCAGGACGAATTGCAGAAAGAACGCGAACACCTGATCGCCCTGCTCGGCAGCAAGGCCAAGCTCAAGAAGCTGATCAAGGACGAACTGATCGCCGACGCCAAGAAGTTCGGCGACGCGCGCCGTTCGCCGCTGGTCGCGCGCAGCGCCGCGCAGGCGCTGTCGGAAACCGAACTGGTCGCCAGCGAACCGATGACCGTGGTCATCAGCGAAAAGGGCTGGGTGCGCGCGGCCAAGGGCCACGAGATCGACGCGGCGACCCTGAGCTATCGCGATGGCGACAGCCTGCTCGGCGCCGCGCGCGGTCGCAGCACGCAACAGGTCGCGTTCCTGGATTCGACCGGGCGTTCGTATTCGACGCTGATCCACAGCCTGCCTTCGGCGCGCGGTAACGGCGAGCCGTTGACGGGGCGGTTTTCGCCTGCCGCGGGGGCTTCATTCCAGACGCTGGCGGCTGGCGACAACGACATGCGCTTCGTTCTGGCCAGTTCTCATGGCTACGGCTTCGTCACCCGCTTCGAAAACCTCACCGGCCGCAACAAGGCCGGCAAGGCGATGCTGTCGCTCACGCCGAACGCCAAGGTGCTGCAACCGGCGCAGGTCGGTGATGTCGAACAAGACCGTGTGGTCGCGGTGACCAACGTCGGCCACCTGCTCGCGTTCCCGGTCAACGAACTGCCGGAACTCGACAAGGGCAAGGGCAACAAGATCATCGACATCCCCAAGGCCAAGCTCGGCACCGAGCGCGTGGTCGCGGTGGCGGTGGTCGCGCCCGGCACGACGTTGAGCATCAAGTCGGGCGCGCGCACGATGAGCCTGTCGTTCAAGGAACTCGAGCCCTACCTGGGCGCGCGCGCGACCCGCGGCGGCTTGTTGCCGCGCGGCTGGCAGAAGGTCGAAGGCCTGGCGGTGGAGTGATCACGGCTGCGCGCGCAGGCGCGAGGCCTCGCGGCATACATCGCCATCGCAAGCATTGAAAAGCCGCCCCGTGAAAAGGGCGGCTTTTTCATGGGCCGCGTTCGCAAGATTGAGCGGGAACAGCGGCGAGGTTGTTCACCGAAATGTCCGCGGCCCGCGACCGCGCGCGCCTCATTCCTCGGCGATCTTGGCGATGCGCCCTTTCGTATGCTCGACCGGATACTTCTTCGCGTTCGCGATCATCTTGCGCCGCGCGGCGGCGACCAGATCGATGTCCAGGCGCATCGACAATTGCAGCAGGTACAGAAAGACATCGGCCATTTCCGCGGCCACCTCGGACCGCTTGGGCTCGTCCAGCGCCCAGCTTTGCGCCTCGGTCAGCCACTGGAAATGCTCCAGCAATTCGGCCGCCTCCACCGACAAGGCACAGGCCAGGTTCTTGGGCGTGTGGAACGTCCCCCACTCGCGCTCGTCCGCGAATCGGCGCAGGTCGGATTGCAGTGATTCGATCTCGGTGCTCATGGGGCTAGGGGCTCCTTGACGGTTGGCTCATCGTAACTGCGCGGTGCGGCTGACAGTCACGTCGGCGGTCCGTGAATGATGGGTTGGCGCATGTTGGGGACGGTTTGAGCGCGGTCGAGGTTCGCGCCGCGCGCTCAGGCTGAGCGTGCCGTTGCCATACCCTGAGCCTGTGGCGCGCAACGAGCCCTGTTGCCACTATGCTCAGCCAAGAGTCGGGCCGTATGACGGGCCATGCCGATAGTGGCTCGGGCTTCCGCCTCGCAACGCATCTCCCATAGCCGCTTTGTCATCCAGCTTGGCCGACATGATGAAAAAACTTATCGCAGCCTTGGCTTTGATCTTGTGCGCGCCGGTTCATGCGCAAGATATCAAAACGCTGGCGGATGAACTGGCCGGTGAAATCGGCCGAGTCGACCTCAACGCAGGCATCACCCAGAAACAAGCCGAAACAATGGCTCACTATTATTGTCAGCGTTTTATCGGCGGGTGCAGCTCAGCCTATCCGGCCATCGACCGTAACCTGGACTGGGTAATCACGCCAAAAACGGGAGTAGCCGGAGTCGCCGATCAAGATGCGATTCTGATCGGGAAACATACCGGGGTGATTTCATGGAAACGAGGGCCCGACCTGCGCCTGGCCGACCTTATCGGCTCCAGGGAAACGGCGCCGAAACCGATAAACAAGGGTGGCGCCGAGCCGCGATGCCTGCCCGATGACGCACTTGTGCCGATGGCGAAAATGCAGTTTGTGGTATCGCCGACCGGTGCCGTCACCCATATCAGGTTCAGGCGTTCATCCATGAATATGCAATGCGACCTGGCGGCGAAGCGCATCGTCGAGAGTTGGCGATTTCCTCCGCGTAAACAACCGATCGCGCTCGTTGCAAGCGTGAATACTTGCGCTCGCTGATTTCACTGTGCAAGTCAGGGCTGGCGCAGGCTTTGACGCGTGCCACTGAGCCGACACCCTAGATAGCACCGCTTTTTTGGCCTTGGGCGGCATGACCCCATGCCGCCCCGCTTCGCCGCAGCTTGAGAGCAGACGTCATGACGACCCTGAGCTCAAACGTGCCGGCCGAGCGTCTCACCAAGCGATTCAAGGCGCCGCGGGTTTCGTAACCCCGACGCCAGCAGCCGCATCCGGCACATACGCATCGTCCACCGCGATCGTCATCTCGATCTCATAACTGCCACCCACATCGGACGAATACGTGCCCAGCGCCATGACGAGCCGATGGCCTTCCTGCTCTCCGCGCCAACGCAAGCCGCTCGGCGCCGGTTCGCGCGTCCAGCCGCCCGCTTTGATCACGCCGGAATCGATCAACTTTGACAGCGCATCCGCCGAGGTGGCGGTGGTGACTCGGTAGCGGATGCGCCATTGCTGCGCATCGCCGACCGAGATCAGGCCTTCGAATTTGATGTCTTTCGGCCAGGCGACCACGGTGGAAAATTGCTTGGGGAAATAGCGATCGGCCATCTTGCTGCGCACGAAGCCGTGTTCGCGCTGCCAGTCGTATTCCAGGCGCAGCGCGGTCGCTCGGGCGAACGGGTCGCCGCGCACTTTCTCGACCACGTGCAAGGCCGCGTCGATGCCGGACGACAGGCCGGCGGCGGTGATGAACTTGCCGTTGTCGGCCCAGCGCACGTCCGAGATCACCTCGATCTTCGGGAACTCGGCGGCCAAGCCTTCGATCGCCGGCCGGAACGTCGTCGCCTTGAGGCCGTCGAGCAATCCGGTCGCGCCGAGGATGAAGGCGCCGGTGCAGACCGACAGTACGTAACGCGACGGCGCGGAACGCGCACGGATGAAGTCGAGCACGGCGGTGCTTTTCTGCGCGGCGTCGACGTCGCCACCTGGCACCAGCAGCACGTCGAAGGCCGGCGCGTCGGCGAAACTGGTGTCCGGCGTGACCGTCAAGCCCATCGCGGTCTTGACCGACTTGCCGTCCGCCGACACCGTCGTTACCCCGAACCCGGCGGTGCCGAAGACCTCGTACGGCCCGGCGAAATCGATGATCTGCACGCCGTCGAACAGGACGATGCCGACCCGCACCTCCGGCTTGGAATGCGGCGCGTGCGCGGCCCAGGCCGACAGCGGCAGCAGCATGAGCAACAGCGACAGCCACCACGTCGCCACGTTCGTCGATCCAGCGCGCATGCAATGAGCCTTTGAAATCGTTCGGAAGGCCGTCAGCGTGCGCAAACGCGGGGCGCAAAGGCGGACATCGAAGCCGCGCTTTCGGACATCGGCGATCGGCCGGCCTTACGCCCCGCTCAAGGCGAACCGAAGCGCTCGCGGTAATCGCTCGGACGGATGCCGAGCTGGCGCACGAACGCGCGCCGCATCGCTTCGTCGGAAGCGAACCCGCAATCGGACGCGATCCGCTTGAATTCCTTGCGGGTGCTTTCCAGCAAGGGCTTGGCCGCCTCGACCCGCAGTTGCTCGATGTATTTCTGCGGCGTGGTGCCGAACAGCGACTGGAACCTCCGGCCGAACTGACGCGGGCTCATATGCACCTGCTGCGCCAGCCGTCCCACGTCCAGGCGCGAGCGCAGATGCTCGCGCACCCACGCGGCCAGTTGCGCGAACTGATCGGGCAGATCGAGTTCGTCCAATTGCCGGCTGAACTGGCTCTGCCCGCCCGAGCGCTTGCTCACCATCACCATGCGCTTGGCGACCTTCAACGCCAGCGGCAGGCCGTGATCCGCGGCGACCATCGCCAGCGCCAGATCCATGCCGGCGGTGATGCCGGCCGAAGTCCAGACCGCGCCGTCGTGGGTGTAGATCGCATCGGCCTCGACCTGCACCCGCGGATAGCGCTGGCGCAACTCGGCCAGATCGCGCCAATGCGTGGTCGCCTTGCGGCCATCGAGCACCCCGGCCTCGGCCAGCAATAAAGCACCGCTGCACACCGATGCGATCCGCCCTACCCGCGGCGCGATTTCGCGCAGCCATCGGACCAGCCCGGCATTCGCGCGCACCCGATCCAACGCATCGCCCATGCCGCCGCTGACCAAGAGCGTGTCGACCGCTTCGGGCATCTGCGAACACAGCAAGTCCGGCAGCAACTGCATCCCCGACGCCAGCACGACCGGGCCCGCCTGCTCGGCCACCACGTGTAGCCGGTACAACGGCTCGCAGGCCGGATCGTCCTCCTGCGCCTGTCGGCTGGCGAGCGCGAACACCTCCAGCGGCCCGCTGATGTCCAGCGACTGCGCGTCGGCATACACCAGCATGCAGATGATCTTGGGCACGGCGCGGGTCGGCGGGAAAGACGCTCAGGATGGACCAGAACGCGGGTGGAGGGAATTACGCAGAATCGATGGGAGTCGGCGCGCAATCCAGTGCAAGATCCCGAAAACCTCCATCGACAGCCTATGCAAAGCGGCTTCACTCCGGCACTTGGTGCGGCCGCCTGCCGATCGTCGATGTTCGTATTCGCCATCATCGATTGTCGTTTTCCGTTTACATCCACCGATTCGATGGCCGACATCAAAGATGCAACCGCAACGCAAATCGGATCGAGAGTACGATGTGTCGGCGCATCGAACCTGCTCAAAACGATCAGGTACCGGCTTGAAAGTCCGGTGACCCCAACGGTCACTATTTCAACGAATCGCCGTCGGCCCACCGTTTGGGTTTGCCGAGTTGGGCCATGGTGTATTGCCCAATTAGTCGTGACGATTGTGCTGGCCCAATCAGTTCCATTTTCGCGACCTGCTTCTTGCACACGCGGGCGTAGGCTGCAATTCATGCGCTCAACGCGTGCTGTGGGCGCTACTCGTACACCTCATAGGGAGTTAGACATGAATCGCGAACAAGCCGAACAAGTCGCAGCGCATCTGGCGGCGGGCATGCTGGCCAGCGGGCAATACGCCATGACCGACGATACCGGCAACGATGCCGAATTCGCGGCGTCGTTGTATCAGGCGATCGTCGATAAGTTGCTGGTGTCGCGTGTGGAAGGTGGCGCAGGGTGAAGCGAGGGTACGGGCGGCGCTTGCGGCTTGCGTGATGCTTCACGTGAATGATCCTTCGCGCGAATGATCTTTCGCCGCGAATGAGGTGTCGCGGTCGCGGCTTGCGCCGCTCCTACAGGGGTGATCGCGGGTTCGTTCTTCGCTGCGGGAGCGGCGCACGCTGCGACCGCGAACTCACGATGGTCGAAGAATACGCCAACACAATCTTGCACCTGCCCAAAGCAGAACGCTCCACGGGGTTAACCGGGAGCGTTCGCTTGGCGATCGGTTTTTCGCGGACCTGTTTCGTGGCCGGCTGATGCGAATCCACTTGGTCGAGCGGCTGCATCTTCAAACTTCCCGACCACGACACGGCTTGAAACCACCGACCGGCAACGCGTTTCGCGGTGCCGGTCGAATGCCTCACCTGTCTCGACAGGCCGGTCGTTGATCCGACCGGCCCGTCGCTCGCTCAACGGCCGGTCTGCGGCTCCTTGGTCGATGCGGTCGCGTCCATCTGCTCGGCCACTTCCTGCGCGGTCGGGGCGGTCAGCGACGAGGGCTGGATGCTCGGCGAGAACGACAGCAGCAGGCCGAAGCTGGTGCTCGGGTCCTGGCCGTTGCCGTGCTGACGGCGCATCAGCAACGACAGTTTCCAGCCGGCGCGGAAGTCCATGTCCATGCCCGCGCCGTAGGTCAGCGCGTTGTCGCCGTAGCTGCGCAGCGAAAGGCTGTAGTCGTTGGCGACCGGCATGACCACGTAGTTCAAGTTCACGTCGCTGCGGTTGTCGAGCGATTCGCGGTATTCGACCATCCAGTACGGACGGAAGATGCTGCCGCGGGTGGTCACGATCGGGAAGCTGCCCTCCAGGCCCAGCGAGGCGCCGTTGTTCTCGACCGTCTGCGAGCCGTAGTTCAGGTCGTAGATGCCCAGGCCGTGTTCGCGGTAACCGTCGAGCTTGGTGCGGCTGGTGTCGAAGCGGCCGTAACCGGTCAGGGTCATGCCGTCGCCGTGGTGCTCGTAACCGGCGGTCAAGGAACCGAACACCTGGTCGCCGTCGCGCTCGGCCGTGGCGGTGGCGCCGGCGGTCGCGCTGTAACGACGGATGTCGAAGTCCAGGCGGCCCCAACCGATGATGCCGTCGACGAACCAATGCTCGCTCGGGCGCCACAGGCCGTACAGCGACAGGGCGCGCTGCTTGGCGTCGAGCTTGGAACGGCCGTCGTCCAGGTCGGTGTCGTTCCAGCCGAAACCGCCGGCCACGCCGAGCAGGAAGCGCTCGCCCATGCGCCAGTCGGCGCCGACGGTGATGCCGTCGCTGCGGAAGTCGAACCCGTCGCTGCGGCTGTTGGGCTCACGCTGGCCGTTGGTGATGCTGCCGGCGGTCCACAAGCCCCAGCCTTCCGGCAGGCGCACGTTATCGACCGAGGCCACCTGGCCCGCGGTCAGCGACATCGCGCCGCCCGAGCGGTTGCTCAGATTGAGGCTGAGGCCGTCGCTGGAGGTGTTGGCACCGGCGAAACGCTGCTGGCGCAGGCGGTCGTGGATGTTGGACTGCTGCGCCGAAGCGAAGCGCACGCTGGCGTCGACCTGGGCCTGCAAGCCGCCGACGACGCTCGGGTCGCGGGTCGGATCGGGGCGGTCGGCGACGGTCAGGGTCGCGCTGATCGTGGTCTGCAGGTAGCTGCCGGCCGCGGCCTGGGTCGCGACCAAGGTCGCCACGCCCGCGCCGACGATGGTCACCGTGCGTCCGCTCACCGTCGCCACCGCGGTGTTGCTGCTGGAGAAGGTGAAGGCGCCGCTGCTGTTGCTGGTCGGGTTCGGCAGATCGAACGATGCCTCGCCGATGGTCTTGGACACATCGCCGATCCACGACAGGGTCGGCGTGCCGCCACCGATCAAGACCTGCAACGCGACTTGCGGCGCGGCGCTGTAGTTGCCGTTGCCGGCCTGATCGGCGGTCAACGCGCACGTGCCCGAAGCGAGCATGGTCACGGTGCCGCCGCTGACCGTACACACCGCCGGCGAGGTGCTGGCGAACACCACCGGATTGCCCGAGGCGCCGCCGCTCGCGCTCACCGCGAACGTGCCGCCCGGGGTGTACACCGGCGCCGACGGATTCGCGCTGAAGTTGCTGATGGCCTGCGCGGCCGCGCCGATGTTCACGTCCAGCGTCACTTGCGGCGCGGCGCTGTAGTTGGCGTCGGCGGCTTGATCGGCGGTGAGCGAACAGGTGCCCGCGGTCAGCATCGTCACGGTGCTGCCGCTGACGGTGCACACCGAGGCGGTGGTGCTGGCGAACACGACCGGACTGGTCGACGCGCCCGGCGTGGCCGAGACGGCGAAGGTGCCGCCCGGCGCGTACACCGGCGTCGCCGGATTGGCGGCGAAGTCGGTGATGGTCTGGGCGGCCACGCCGATGGTCACGTCGAGCAGGACCTGCGGCGCCGCGGCGTAGTTGGGGTCGGCGGCCTGGTCGGCGGTCAGCGAGCAGGTGCCCGCGGCGAGCGTGTTCACCGTGCTGCCGGCGACGCTGCACACCGCCGGCGTGGTGGTGGCGAACACCACCGGGCTGGTCGACGCGCCCGGCGTGGCCGAGACCGCGAAGGTGCCGCCCGGCGCATACACCGGCGAGGCCGGATTGGCGGCGAAGTTGTTGATCGCCTGGGTGCCCACGCCGATCGCGACGGCCAACGCCACCTGCGGCGCGGCGTTGTAGTTGGCGTTGCCGGCCTGATCGGCGGTCAGCGAGCAGGTGCCCGCGGCCACGATCGTCGCGGTGCTGCCGCTGACCGTACACACGGCCGGCGAGCCGCTGGCGAACACGACCGGATTGCCCGACGCGCCGCCCGTGGCCGACAGGGCGAAGGTGCCGCCCGGCGTATACACCGGCGCGGCCGGGTTGGCGGCGAAACCGGTAATCGCCTGATTCGCCAGGCCGATGGTCACCGCGAGGTTGGCCTGCGGCGCGGCGTTGTAGTTGGCGTTGCCGGCCTGGTTGGCGGTCAGCGCGCAATTGCCCGCGGCCACCATCGTCACCGTGCTGCCGGCGACGGTACACACCGCCGCCGTGGTGCTGGCGAACACGACCGGATTACCCGACGCGCCGCCCGTGGCCGACACCGTGAAGGTGCCGCCCGGCGTATACACCGGCGAAGCCGGGTTGGACGCGAACGCGGTGATGGCCTGGCTGGCCGCAGCGATCGTCACCGCCAGGTTGGCCTGCGGCGCGGCGCTGTAGTTGGCGTTGCCGGCCTGATTGGCGGTCAGCGCGCAATTGCCCGCGGCGACCATCGTCACCGTGTTGCCGGCGACCGTACACACCGCCGCCGTGGTGCTGGCGAACACGACCGGATTGCCCGATCCGCCGCCGGTCGCCGACACGGTGAAGGTGCCGCCCGGTGAGTACACCGGCGAAACCGGATTGGAGGCGAACGCGGTGATGGCCTGCGCGTTCTGGGCGATCGCCAGGGTATAGGCGCGAGTGCCGCTGAAGCCGTTGCTGGAAGTGGCCTGTACGGTGAAGTTGAACGAACCCGCCGCGGTCGGCGTACCCGACAGCACACCGGCGCTGGACAAGGTCAGCCCGGCCGGCAACGCGCCGGCGGTGACCGCGAAGGTGTACGGCGCGGTGCCGCCGTTGGCGCTGGTGGCGCTGAGCGTCTGCGAGTACGCCGTATTGAATGCGCCGTTGGGCAAGGTGGCCGGATTGACCGTCACCGCGACGGTGACGCAACTGAGCGCGACGTTGGTGACGTCGGCGTTGATCGCCAGGCCGCTGGCCGGCGTGACCGAGCACAGCTGGCCCGCGGGCGCGCTGAGCACGCTGACGGTCCAGTTGGCGCCCTGCGGCAGACGCGTGGGGAACACGAAGCTCGTCGCGGCCTGCGCCACCACGACTTGCTGCGAACTGACCGGGTTGGTGCCGGCGAGCTGCAGGGTGACCGGACCGGTCTGACCGGTCGCGGTGCCGCCGACCGAGAACTGGGTCGGCGCGAAACAGATCAGCGCCGCGCCGTTGCCGGCCTGCACGCCATTGTTGATGGTGACCGCGGTCAGGCCGGTCGCGCCCGAGCTGCCGCCCGCGCCGCCGCCACCGCCGCCGTTCCAGTTCTGCTGACAGCCGGTGGTGCCGACGCCGGCACCGCCGCCGCCCGCGCCGACTGTGGCGCCGCCGCCGCCGCCGCCGCCGTAACCGGCACCGGTGAAGGAACCGGAGAAGTTGAAGGAGTCGCCGCCGTTACCGTTGGCCGCGTTGCCGGCGGTGGCCGGAAAGCCGCCGCAGCCCGCGCCCGCGGCACCGCCGGTGCCGACCGAACCGCCGCCGCCGCCGAACGGGCCGGGACCGCCGGGCACGGTCGCGCCCACGCCGCCCACGCCGCCGCCGCCGACGCCGCCGTTACCGCCGGCGATCACGTTGGTCGTGCTCCAGCCGGCGTTGCCGCCACCGCCACCGCCGCCGGCGATGCCGACCCGGTTGCCGATGCCGTTGCCGCCCACGCGCAGATCGGTGGCGCCGCCGCCGATGCCGTCGACACCTTCGCCGATGCCGCCAGGATTGACCGCTTGCGAGCCCTGGCCGCCGACCCAGATCGACAGTGCCGCGCCCGGCGTGACCGCCAGGGTGCCGCGCACGCGGCCGCCCAGGCCGCCCGTGCCGCCCGGAGAATTCGGACTGCCGCCGATGCTGCCGGCGCCGCTGCGCCCTGCGCCGCCCTGCGCGCCGCTGAGGTATACGGTCAGCGAATGCACGCCGGCCGGGACCGTGGTGGTCTGCTCGCCGCCGGTGAACCCGAATGCCGCCGGGACCTCACCGACCCCGCAGCTCTGGGCCTGGGCCGCGCCGGCCAGGCCGAGGCCCGGCAACAGCAACACCCAGCCCAACCGCGTCGACGGACTCGCACTCGCGCGCAGCGCCGCACGGGCGCGCAGCGCCCAGTTCTTCAAACCGATCATGTTGTCCCCTAGACGACCGCTTCCCCGCGGCCGAAAAAACCGATGCCTCTGACTGCGCCGCTGACGGCGCGCCTCGAACATGCGACCCCGATCACACATTAAATACGTACTTCCTCCACAGCAATCCCGCTCGTCGGGAGGTCGCCGTGGTGGCCGTTACTGTCCTGAAACATCCAGGGTTACTGGCATGTAACGCAATCAGGCGCCGAAAACGGCCGTCACAAACACAATTAGTTCGTAATTGATGTGCCGTGGTACGTGTTCAGGGGGGCGGTCAGATGCAGGTGGACGCTGGGGGCGGCGAGTCGGGGCGCCGTGGGAATGAGCCGCAACGGGGTTGGGGGGGCGAACTACCACCGCATCCGTCGCAATTTGCAGCTACGGCCTACACGGCCGCCGGTCGCTACGCCAATCAGGCATCAACAACCCGCGCAGCAACGAGGTCTTTTGTGGGAGGGCTTCAGCCCCGACGCCTTCCGTTCTGAAGCGATGAGACCACAAGCGACCTGGGCACAGTCGGTCCGAAGCGATGCCGCTGATCGGCGACCTGAGCGAAGGGCGTCGGGGCTGAAGCCCACCCACAAAAGCTGCCCAGGGTTCGGCCGGGGCCCGGACCACTCGCCGTTTGAGGATCCAGCCCACCCGGCCATCAATGGTTGCGCCGATCAGGCACCCGCCACCAGCGTAACAACGAGGTCTTTTGTGGGAGGGGCTTCAGCCCCGATGCCTTTCGATCCGAAGCGGCGTCGTGACCGACGACCTCATCGAAAAGCATCGAGACCAGCGCCCCTCCAAGAGGCCTCGCGGCAGTCGCCCTCTCGATCAGTCGCTCTTTATCAGCAATTGCTCCCTACCGAACCAGTCCCGACCGAATCGGATCAGTACGCGCCGGCCGGCCGCGGCCGCGGTTCGAACATCGGCACGGTGACGCCCTTGGCCTCGCTGCCATCGGCCTTCCACACCAGGGTTTCGGCCGGGAACTCTTCCTTGCGGGTCATCGCATCGACCTTGCCCGCGATCAGCTTGGCCGCGCCCTTGTTGTCGGGATTCCAGGCGAATACGCCGGCCGCGCCGTACCACACCGCCGGGGTCGCGGCGTCGAGGCGACGATCGGGGCACATCGTGTAATTGCGCTGCGCCAACACCCGCAGCGCGCCGACCGGAACCGCGCGGATGCCGGGCGTGGTGCGTTCCTTGGAATGGCCGGGGCAGAGGCGCGCGGCTTCGGCGATGGCCGATTCGTACACCTGCGCATCGCTCTGCGCCCAGGAGGCATTGGCGGCGAGCGCGAGGGCAACGGCCACCGCGGTCTTGAACAACCAGGGGGATGAAGCCTGGGGGGATGAGGACGTACGTCCGAGTCGATCGAATGACATGCACTGCTCCTTGAGTCGCTACAGGGTCCCGACGGACCGGCGGATCGAATCCCTGGCTGCCGCGCCGCGCGGCGCATCGGCGCGGCGAACGACGCGGCAGACCGATCGCGTCGGGCCGAGCATAACCAGCCCACATCAGGCGCTTGTGAGCGAAGCGTTACGCCCACGCGGCAATCAAATCGGCGTTCATGCTCCCTCGCCGCCGGCCGCGGCATGGCGGCGCGCGGGCCCGGCCGAGTACAATCCGGGCCGGTCGCGTCGATCGTGCCTGCACGGCGACGCGTCGCCGCGCGGGCTCCGGGATAGTCGATCCGGATCGTGCAACCGCTTGAATTTCAAACCTTCGGCCCCGTAGCTCAGCTGGATAGAGCATCCCCCTCCTAAGGGGAAGGTCACACGTTCGAATCGTGTCGGGGTCGCCACCTCCACGGCCGCGCGCCCTGTCGCGCGCCGTCTGCGTCCACCGGACGCGTGCCAATCCACCGCTATATGCCGCGCCACCGGCGTGCAATCACATGGAGCTTTCGGTATGACTCACCCCGTTCTCGCCGCACTCGGACTCAACGACACCGAGTCCGGCACCTACCTCGGTCACGGCGAATGGGCGAAGACCGCCGACGCCGGCGTGCTGGAACCGGTCAACCCCACCGACGGCGAAGTGCTCGCGCGCGTGCAGGCCTCCTCGCAGAGCGACTACGACACCATCGTCGAGCGCGCCCAGGCCGCGTTCGCGGTGTGGCGCACCACCCCGGCGCCGCGCCGCGGCGAAGCCATCCGCCTGTGCGCCGACGCGCTGCGCAAGCACAAGGACGCGCTGGGTTCGCTGGTCGCGCTGGAAATGGGCAAGTCCAAGCCCGAGGGCGACGGCGAAGTGCAGGAAATGATCGACATCGGCGATTTCGCCGTCGGCCTGTCGCGTCAGCTGTACGGTTTGACCATGCACTCCGAGCGCCCGGGCCACCGCATGTACGAGCAGTGGCATCCGCTCGGCATCGTCGGCGTCATCTCCGCGTTCAACTTCCCCGTCGCGGTGTGGGCGTGGAATTCGTTCATCGCGGCGATCTGCGGCGACATCACCATCTGGAAGCCCTCGCCCAAGACCCCGCTGTCGGCGATCGCGTCGATGAAGGTCTGCAACGAAGCGCTGCGCGCCGGCGGCTTCCCGGACATCTTCTTCCTGTTCAACGATGCCGGCACCGAGCTGGCGTCGAACTTCGTCGACGACAAGCGCATCGGCCTGGTCAGCTTCACCGGTTCGACCAAGGTCGGCCGCATCGTCGGCGAGCGCGTCGCGCGCCGCATGGGCCGTTCGCTGCTGGAACTGGGCGGCAACAACGCGATCATCGTCGACGCGTCGGCCGATCTGAAACTGGCGATCCCGGCGATCGCGTTCGGCGCGGTCGGCACCGCCGGCCAGCGCTGCACCACCACGCGCCGCTTGTTCGTGCACGAATCGATCCATGACGACGTGCTGGCCAAGCTGGTCGCCGCGTTCAAGCAGGTCGAGAAGAAGATCGGCGATCCGACCGATCCGACCAATCTGATGGGCCCGCTCAACAGCCGCGACGGCGTGCAGGCGTATCTGGACGCGATCGAAAAGGCCAAGGCCAGCGGCGGCACCGTCGCCACCGGCGGCGCGGCGATCGAACGCAAGGGCAACTTCGTCCTGCCGACCATCATCACCGGCCTGACCAACGACGCCGAAGTTGTGCAGACCGAAACCTTCGCGCCGATCCTGTACGTGATGAAGTTCAAGACCCTCGACGAAGCCATCGCGCTGCAGAACGACGTGCCGCAGGGCCTGTCGTCGTCGATCTTCACCGCGAATCTGAAAGCGGCCGAAGCGTTCCTGTCGGCCGCAGGTTCGGATTGCGGCATCGCCAACGTCAACATCGGCACCTCCGGCGCCGAGATCGGCGGCGCGTTCGGCGGCGAGAAGGAAACCGGCGGCGGCCGCGAATCCGGTTCGGACGCATGGCGCGCGTACATGCGCCGTCAGACCAACACGATCAACTACTCCGATGCGCTGCCGCTGGCGCAGGGCATCAAGTTCGATCTGTAAGCCGACACGCTGACCGTGGCGTTTTTCGATCCGCCGCAAGGTCCATTGCCGCCGGGGTTTCCCCTGGCGGCGGTGGACGCGTCGGGACGGCCCATCGTCGAAGGCAGCCGGGTCCGCATCCCGGTCATGCCGCACTCGCTGATCCATGATCTGCCCGCCGAAGACGTCGCGCATCTGCGCAGCGTTGAAGGCCAGGTGCTGCCGGTGCTGGAAATCGATGGCTACGGGTTTGTTTGGTTCGGCGAACACGCGCCTTGGTTCAGCCTGAGACCAACCGAAGTAGTTCTCGAAAGCGAATCTGTTTAACCAGGCAACACTACAGGCTATTTATAGAACCCGGTGCCGCAAGCCCGCGCCACGCACCACTGCACAGTCGACGGATTTCGACACGGCCTCTTGGCCCTTGCTGAGGGATCATGAAGATCAGCACCAATCGCGACGTCCCGCCGCTGCCGCAACGCGAAGATGCGCTGTTTCTGATCGAAGGCGTGCTCGAAAAGTTGCACGTCGAAGACGACCCGGAGCAACTGCTGCGCCGGATCGCGCAACCGCCTCGTGATGCGATCGTCCGTGACCGCGCCAACGCTCCGATCGACGCGCTGATCGCGCAGGCGGCGAACGATATCGAGCGCGCGCTGTATTTCTCCGAAGACGTGCAGTACTTCGCCTGCCTGATCGAGGGACAAGTGGTGTGCGGAGAATTCGCCGGCGCCGAGAAGCTCAAGCCCGGCCATCGCGTCAAGGCCGTGGTTTCCCGCAGCGGCGGCGTGTTGTATGCGCGCGCGATCCTCGACCCGCAGCAAGGCTATGTCTGGACGCATCACTCATTGGGCAGCGCCGCGGACGCGAAGGAGGGTCGCCTGTTCGCGTGGTGGACCTTCTGTTTCGCATATCCGTGCATGGCCGCGACGGTGTGGCTGCTGGGGCCGGGCCGATGGGATGCGCTGCAACTGCAGTTGCTGGTCCTGACCGGTTGCGCTGTCGTCTGCGGCAGCATGGCCTTGACCGGCAGTTGGGGCATGCTGGCGCCTAGCGAAGCGCCCACGCGCATCTTCGGACTGCTGGGCTTCGTCGATCCGCAGCGGGTCGATCTGCTTCAGTATCGGATCTGGTGGGTGGAAATGTGCAAGTTCCGCGAACGCATCGCCGCCAACAAGAAAGCGCTGCGCTCGGGCCGGATGAAACCCATCGAGGAGCCCGAACTGCTGCGCGAATCCAGCGACAGGACGCGCCATGTCCACGATTACCGGCAGGCGATCGCGGATGGGAAAGTGGTGGTGATTCGCTGAGCGATCGCATGACGTGTCGGCTTGACTGCCAACGCGGCTTTTCTGATCGAACGGTCGGGCGGATACTTTTGTAGGGTGAGTTTCACCCGATGCCGTTCGCTACCAAGCAGTGAAGTTTCCGGCGACCTGAGCCGAGAGTTTCGAGGCTGGAACTCCGCCCACGAAAGACCTCGAACAACCTGGCGACTTTGCGACTGCGAGTTGCGCCTTCGCGATCCACGCCTCGCCCCATCGACCACGCCCTACCCTGAATGCGGCGTTTCAATCAGCCCCGCACCGGCCATGAGCGCGCGGTCGCAGACTGCGAGCGCATCGCTTGACCCCTGCCCGCACGCGTGCCTAGCGTGGCCTCGCCAGATGGACTGGCGCCACATGAAGGACGTCTTGTGAACAAAGGGAACCGTAGCATTCGCCTGACCGCGGTCGCCGTCGGAGTATTCGGCTTCGCCGCCTCGCTCACCGCCTTCGCCGCCCCGTGGGGATGCGACCACTGCCTGCCGGGCTATTACGCCTGCCGCACCAACACGCCCGACGCGCAACCCAGTTGCCTGGAGCAATTCTGGCAATGCGAGCAGGACGGCGGCTGCCCCATCAGCCTGCCGCCGGATTTCTGAGCATCGCGCACGCGGTACGACGCAAGGCCCGCGAAGGTCGATTCGCCGGCCTTGCGTCGACCCCGCGATAGTCGCATCGGCGGACGCCGCCACGATCCGGATCGTCGCGCGACCAATGGTCCGAACACGCCATCCGCATCCACGATTCCACGCTCGTGGCGCGCGGATCGTCGCGGCGTGTGCGAACGAAAAACGTCGCGGCCCATGATCGCGAAACCGCAAGCGCGGACTGCGACGGCGTTAACTTGACCGCGCCCGTTCGCCTGCCTAGCGTGGCTGCGCCAGATGGACTGGCGCCACATGAAGGATGCCTTGTGAACAAAAGGACCCGTAGTCTTCGCCTGACCGCCGTCGCGTTCGGCGCGTTCGGATTCGCCGCCTCGCTCAGCGCGCTCGCCGGGCCGTGGGGATGCGACCACTGCCTGCCGATTTACTACGACTGCGTCAACGCCAATCCCGACAACCGCGACGGATGTCTGACGGACTTCTGGAACTGCCAGACCTCGAACGGCTGCATGATCAGCCTGCCGCCGGATTTCTGATCGCGGTCGCGGCCGGCGGTGCCGGAGGCGTTATCGACCAAGCCCGCGAATGCGCATTCGCGGGCTTGGTCGTACTTGCACGACCGCACAACACGCCGCCCGCGGCTCGGTTGCAATTTCTTCCCGCGTTTCTTACGGCCGGTGCATGCACGGCCCGCTCGCGGCCACGCGGGTATGCTTCGGCGTTACTCCCACGAAGGATCGTCACGCATGCAAGCACCCGTACGCGAAACCAATGCCATGGCGGTGATCAGCCTGATCGCCGGTATTCTCAGCTGGATCGCGCTGCCGATCATCGGCAGCGCCGCCGCCATCGTCTGCGGCCACATGGCGCGCGCGCAGATCCGTCGCGAACCGGCCCGTTACGACGGCGACGGCATGGCCATCGCCGGACTGGTGCTGGGCTGGTCGTCGGTGATCGTGGGGCTGCTGACCCTGCTGGTGGTGGTGCTGTTCTTCGGCGGCCTGGCCGCGGTGTTCGCGTTCGCCGCGAATCATTGATCCGGTTGCGGGACAGGCCCGGCCCCGGCGCACCGCGACTTGGCGAATTTGAGCGGCGCGCGCCGTAAAGTGCTGCGGCGCAGCTTGTTCCGCGCGCGTCCTGGTCACAAGCTTGGCCCGGCCAGATGGACTGGCGCTAAGGACAGGACACACTCGATGAAGACATGGACCCGTACAGCCCGCCTGAGCGCGATCGCGGCCGGCGTTTTCGGCTTCTCCGCCTCGCTGACCGCGTTCGCCGCGGTCGACAAATGCCACCAGTGCTATACCGACGTGCTGGAGTGGTGCGAGGCCAACACCCCCGATGCGACGCCGAGCTGCTGGCTGCAGTATCGCGCCTGCCTGACCGCGAACCGCTGTCAGATCGTAATCGAGCCTTGAGCCTTCGGGCCGGCCGCGACCGAGGTCGTCGGCCAGCTTCGCCCGTGTGCGCGCACGACGTTCCGCGCGTCGGCGCGCGCGTCCGGCGCACGATCGATTAACGCCGCGTGGCCCGCGGCTATGCGATTTTCGCGCCGCCAGCCGTCCGCGATGCCCCGCGCCACGCGAACGCTACGGTTTTCGCCGGCATTTTCGCTCGCCGCGCTCGCTTTCATTGCACCGCCACACTCATCCCAACCAGGACCGACCCGATGAAGACCCGCACCCGTTCCACCCGCCTGGCCCTGATCGCCCTGGCCGCCTTCGGTTTTGCCGCCTCGCTGTCGGCGGTGGCCTCCGACGATACCGCCTGCCGTCAATGCCGGATCGAATACGAAAACTGCCTGATGTTCAGCGAAATTCCCGGCGGCGGCAATTGCGATGTGCGCTACGCCCAGTGCGTGCGCACGCTCGATTGCCCGGTCGAGGAAATCTGATTCGTCCCGGACCGCGCCCGCACACGGCGCGGTCCGGACTAAGCGTCATCGCACGCAGCGCCCTGCAGGAGCGGCGCAAGCCGCGACCGCGATACCGCAATCACGACAAACCTCAGGCGTCGCGGCTTAGTCCGCGAACGAAGCAGCGCGGCGCGGCTCACGACCGAAGCCAATCCGACGCAGGAGGCCGCTCCCGCAAGAACGGCCCCGCTCAACCGCATGCCGTCCGCCCACACCACGCACGAACACCGCGGCCGCTCAAAACGCCGCAACGCCCAGCCACGTCCAAGCGCGCGCAGATGCGGCCTGGACGTCCGGGCGCCGGCTCGCGCGCACTCGACTCAAATGGTTTGCAAACCGATCGGGCACTCGGCCTGGCGCTCGCAATCCCAAAGTTGCTCGTAACAAGCCAGGTCGCCCGGGGTGCTGGTCATGCACATTTGGAACAGCAGTCGGCAGCGTTCGCAATCTTCCTCGCCGGCCGTTGCGGCGAGCGAGGCGGCGAAGCCGAAAAGGCCGACCGCGAGCGCGGTCAGGCGGATGCTGCGGTAGCTCATGTTCACGAGAATCCCTCCTGTGATGCCAGTGCGTTCTGGCGGAGTCACGCTAGGCGGCGCCGACGGGAAGGGTCAAGGGACGGGTGCGTGTTTCGCGATCGCCTGCGTGGAATTCAACCAGACCGGCTTGGAATGTCCGCTCACACGGCTCGCCATCGCACGCAGCCCCCTGTAGGAGCGGCGTGAGCCGCGACCGCGACACCTCGCCCGCGTCGCAAACCGGGTTACCTCGTGTACGTCGCAGTTGCAGTGTCGCGGTCGCGGCTCACGCCGCTCCTACAGGAACGCACCCAACCCAGTGTCAGGCCGCTCGCGTCGCGCCAACGCACCGATGCCGGGCATGCGTCGCACAGCAACGCAAATGCACGCAAGGCCGCAGCAAACCACGCCCGCACGCGGCGGATCCGGACTAAGCGCCATCGCACGCAGCCCCCTGTAGGAGCGGCGTAAGCCGCGACCGCGACACCTCGCCTGGGTCGTAAACCGGGATAGCTCGCGTGCGTCGCGGTTGCAGTGTCGCGGTCGCCGCTCCTACAGGAGGGCACCCGGCCCAGCGTCAGGCCGCTCGCGTCGCAGCAACGCGCCGATGCCGCGCATGCGCCGCACTGCCACGCAAGGCTCGCCCCCAAGCGCCCGCTTGGGCGATAATCCGCGTTCCCCGACCCGAGCGCCCCCCGACCTCGTGTACAGCCTTGCCCGCCCCTTCCTCTTCGGACTGGACGCCGAACGAGCGCACGGCCTCGGCCTGACGGCGCTGGAGACGGCTTATCGCAGCGGCCTCAACCCGCTGATGGCGCGGCCGCCCAAGCCGCTGCCGACCAAAGTCCTCGGCCTGAGCTTCCCCAACCCGGTCGGCCTGGCCGCCGGCCTGGACAAGAACGGCGCGCATATCGACGCGCTGCTGTCGCTGGGCTTCGGCTTCATCGAAATCGGCACGGTCACGCCCAAGCCGCAGGCCGGCAATCCCAAGCCGCGCATGTTCCGCCTGCCCGAACAGCAGGCGGTGATCAATCGCCTGGGCTTCAACAACGAAGGCGTCGACGCGCTGGTGCGCAACGTCGCCAAGGCCCGGCGCAAGCGCGGCCTGCTCGGCATCAACATCGGCAAGAACAAGGACACGCCCAACGAGAACGCCGAGGACGATTACCTCTACTGCCTCGAACGCGTGTACCCGCTGGCCGACTACATCACCGTCAATATTTCCTCGCCCAACACCGCGGGCTTGCGCGAACTGCAGGAAGAACAGTCGCTGCGGCGACTGGTCGGCAACCTGCGCGAGGCGCAGGAGAAGCTCGCCGCGCGCGAGGGCAAGCGAGTGCCGATGCTGGTCAAGATCGCGCCGGACCTGTCCGACGACGATATCGAGGCCGCCGGCCGCGTGCTCGGCGAGTTGCAGGTCGACGGCGTGATCGCGACCAACACCACCATCGCCCGCGACGGCGTAGAAGGCAGCCCATTCGCGAACGAGACCGGCGGCCTGTCCGGCCGTCCGCTGATGACCCAGTCGACCACGGTGCTGCGCAAGATGCGCACGCGCCTGCCCGAGAGCATCCCGATGATCGGGGTCGGCGGCATTCTGTCGGGCGCCGACGCGGTCACCAAGATGGCCGCCGGCGCGAGCCTGGTGCAGTGCTATTCGGGCCTGGTCTACCGCGGCCCGGCGCTGGTGCACGAATGCGTCGACGCCATCCGCCGCCGCAAGGAAGCGCCCAGTCGCGGCCACGTGCCGCCGACGATCTGAGCCGCCGCCATCGCTTTCGAGTCCGCCCGCTTCCCGATGTCTCCCAATCCGGCCTTCGCGCATGACCGCTGAACCGCGCATCGTGCGCGACGCTGAGCTGCAACACCGCAATACCTTCGGCGTGGCCGCGCGCGCGCCCTGGCTGGTGTCGATCGACGATGCCGCGGCGCTGCCGCAGGCCTTGCAGACCGGGCCGTTGAACGACGGCATCGCGCTGACCCTTGGCGGCGGCAGCAATCTGCTGTTCGCCGGCGATCCCGCCGGCGCCGTGCTCGAACTCAGCGGCCGCCGCATCGCGACCCTCGGCGGCGACGGCGATCGCGCGATCGTGCGCGCCGACGCCGGAGTGATCTGGCACGAGTTCGTCATGCACAGCCTCGCCCAGGGCCTCGCCGGCCTGGAGAACCTGGCGCTGATCCCCGGCACCGTCGGCGCCTCGCCGATCCAGAACATCGGCGCCTACGGCGTGGAAGTGCGCGATTTCGTGCATGCGGTCGAAGCCTTCGAACCGGCCAGCGGGCAATGGCATCGCTTCGATAACGCGGCCTGCGCATTCGCCTATCGCGACAGCCGATTCAAGCAATCGCCCGATCGCTATCTGATCACCGCGGTCGAATTCGCGCTGCCGCGCGCGCCCGCGCTCAAGCTCGACTACGCCGGCATCGGCGAGGAACTCGCGGCGATGGGCGTGAACACGCCGACGCCGCAGTCAGTGGCCGACGCGGTGATCGCGATCCGCCGGCGCAAACTGCCCGACCCGGCGGTGCTCGGCAACGCCGGCAGCTTCTTCAAGAACCCGATCGTCGCCGCCGCGCAGGCCGAGGCCTTGCTCGCGCAGCATCCGGCGATGCCGGTGTTCCGCGGCGCCGATGCCGACACGCGCAAACTGTCGGCGGCCTGGCTGATCGACGCCTGCGGCTGGAAAGGCCATCGCGACGGCGACGCCGGCGTGTCCGCCGCGCATGCGCTGGTGCTGGTCAACCACGGCGGCGCCAGCGGCCTGCAATTGCTCGACCTCGCCCGCCGCATCGCCGACTCGGTGCAGGCGCGGTTCGCAGTCGCGATCGAACCCGAGCCGCGCATCGTCGGCGCGCGCTGGTGAGCGCAACCCCGGCGCATCCGCTGCGTGCCGCCGGGCTGATGTTGGCGAGCACTTTGTCCTTCGGGGTCATGGCGATCGCGATCCGGCTGGCTTCGGCCTCGCTGCATACCTTCGAGATCGCGTTCTTCCGCAACCTGTTCGGATTGCTGGCGGTGTTGCCGCTGTTGCTGGGCGCGCAGCGCGCCGAACTGCGCACCAGGCAACTGCCGAAGTATTTCGTGCGTTGCCTGATCGGCATGTTCTCGATGCTCGCCGGGTTCTGGGCGCTGGGTCATCTGCCGTTGGCGCAGGCGATTTCGCTGACCTACTCCACGCCGATCTTCGTCACCATCGCCGCGGTGCTGTTCCTGCGCGAACACGTGCGCGCGCGGCGCTGGCTCGCGGTCGCGGCCGGTTTCATCGGCGTGTTGATCATCGTGCGGCCGGGCTCGGCGGAGTTCTCGGTCGACAGCCTGGCGGCGCTGCTCGCCGCGGTGCTCGGCGGAGTGATAGCGATCCAGATCAAGCAACTGTCGAAGGTCGATTCGGCCAACACCATCGTGCTGTACACCTATGCGTTCTGGGTGCCGATGTCGCTGCTGCCGGCCTTGTTCGTGTGGCAATGGCCGCACGGCATCACCTGGCTGTGGATCGCCGCCGCCGGCCTGTTCGGCACCGGCGGTCAGGTGCTGTGGACGCATGCGTTGAAGCTCGGCGAGGTCTCGGCGCTCACGCCGATCAGCTTCACCCAGTTGCCGCTGGTCGCCGCCGCGGGCTGGCTGTGGTTCGGCGAATCGCTGGACATCTACACGGTGATCGGCGCGGCGATCATTCTCGGATCGAACGCCTACATCGCCCATCGCGAAGCGGTGCTGGCGCGGCGGCGCGCGTCGGCCGCATCGACGGCGGGCGCGGTGCCTGGCGAGTAGCGAGGCAGCGAGCTGGGCTACCTGTAGGAGCGGCGCAAGCCGCGACCGCGCCCCCACCGATAACCGCGAAACCATCGTTCGCCGCGAACATGATCCAGCGCGGTCGCGGCTTGCGCCGCTCCTACAGTGCAATACGAAGCCACAGCGACCTGGGCTAGCTGTACCGCGAACCAACCGATCGCGACAAAACCGTCTTTCATCGCGAACGTGATGTGGCGCGGTCGCGGCTTACGCCGCTCCTACCCCGCGATGCGAAACCACTCGGTGACCGCGCGCTCATCGATCGCGGCGAATACGCACCATCGCGGCCGCGGCCCACGTCACATCCGTCCCCGCATCAGCGGCCGACACGTCACCGCCGACACGCAGTCGCAGTGACGCGGCACACGCGCGCGCAATAGGCGATGCGGATCACATGCTGCAGCGCACGAAGCCGCGCGCGCGCCGCGCCGTTTCGTGACGGTTTCAGGGGCAATAGCGGCCACCGGTAGCCGCATTCGCGGCCAATCTGCGGCGCGGCCGATAAACACGCGCCGTCGCGATTGACCCGTCACGTCGCCACCGCTATTCCGGACGCTGCAGTACGGAGGGGAACCGGCCGCGCGCACGCCCTAGCACGCGCCGAATACGCGTTTCGCTCCTCCCTTCATGACGATTCAAAGGAGAGAGACATCATGGCAGTAAGCCGCTATCTGGCCGTCGCCCTCGTGGGCGGCGCCGTCGCCTTGTCGAGCCTGCCCTCGCAGGCCGAACAGGGCGATTACGGATTTTTCCAGACCATTCGCAACCTGGTGTCGCCGCCCAAGGCCGACAACAAGGTCCAGGCCGCGCAACGCACCGGCCAATACCCGCTGCTCAGCCGCGACGCCGCGCGCGCCGACGGTTTCGACCCGGCCGCGTACTACCAATGGCAGACCGTGCAACTGCCGGCGGAAACCGGCGCGATCTGCGGCAACGGTTCGCCGTACAAGATCTTCGTCAACCGCGTGCCCAACACCACCAACACCATCATCTACATGGAAGGCGGCGGCGCGTGCTGGGACTACGCAAGCTGCACCGGCGCGACCGGCGTGCGCGGCGCGCGCAATCCCAACGGCGTGCCCGACGACTACATGAAGCTGCTCAACCCCGGCGCCAGCCTGGTCAGCCCGTTCGTGACGCGGGTGAGCCCGTTCGATGCGGTCAAGACCCAGAACTGGAACATGGTCTACGTGCCCTACTGCACCGGCGATATTTACAGCGGCGACAAGGTCGCGGTGTATCCCGATCCGAGTGGACAGCAGCAGCCGCTGGTGTGGCACCACAACGGCCTGCGCAATACCCGCGCGATGACCGCCTGGCTCAAGGACAACCTGCCGCGTCCGGGCCAGATGCTCAGCACCGGTTGCAGCGCCGGCGGCGCCGGCAGCCTGATCGCCTACGATTCGGTGCGCAGCGATCTGGCGCCGAGCAGCGCGTACCTGATCGACGACTCCGGCCCGATCTTCCCGACCCCGCGCAACGGCAATCCGGCCGAATACCCCTCGCAGCCGCTGATGAACAAGATCCGCGACGTGTGGGGCCTGGACGCGCCGAACGGCCCGCTGGCCTTCCTCGCCGCCGGTCTGCCGCAGATCGACCTCAACGAACTGGGTTCGATCTATCCGGCGCTGGCCAACAAGCACCGCAACGACCGCCTGGGCCAGACCCATTTCTGGCAGGACCTGAACTATTCGTCGTACTCGTACGAGCGTTTCCACGACGATATCGCCCAGGCGCCGAACCAGGCCGCGAAGGAAGCGCTGATCCACGCCAAGTGGGGCGCCGACACCACCCGCCTGGCCGCGCGCTTGAACACGCTGGACAACTTCGGCGGTTACTTCCCGCAGTACCGCGCCTTGAATGAGAGCCACTGCACGACCATCGTCGACTTCAAGAACGGCGACGTGCAGGCGCAGAACCTGGAGTTGAAGAACTTCATCGACAGCGTGCTCGACGGCAACGGCAAGGTGCTCGACGCCAGCGAAGCCAGCGACGCGGCCGACAAGGCCAAGCCGTTCAACCTGCTGTACTGGCTGGTCGACCAGCTGCTGGCCTGATGAGACGATAAGGCATGAATCGCAACATCCTCATGCTGGGTGTGGCACTGACCGTCGCGGCTTGCGCCGCGGCGGTCAGCCTGGGCTGGAACCCGCTGCGCCCGGCGCGCGCGCAGGCCGCGCCCACGACATCGACGGGAGCCGCGCTCGCCGCCGGCAATCCCGATCCTTCATTGCACAACCTGCTGGCGACGCCGAAAGCGCGCGATTACCAGCAACGCAAGCAGTTCCAGTCCGATGCCCACGACTTCTTCCGCAAGGCCGCCTCGCTCGGGCCGGCCGAACGCGAACGCCGCGCGCAGGCGCTGCGCGAGGACATCGAACGCTACGAAAACGCGAGCGAGCTGTCGGCCGGCGAATCGATGCTGCTGCGGGTCGGCCTGATCCAGGCCACCGTCGCCGACGAAGCGCAGCAGGCGGCGATGGTGCAGCAACTGGCTGCGCGTTACCGCGCCGATGCGCAACGCCGCGAGCAGCAGTGGATCGAACAGCAGCAGCGCGACACGAAGTTTCAGGCTTACAAGCAGCGCGAACGCGTGGTGGTCGCCGAGGTGTTGGCGATGCAGCAGATTCCCGGCGGCGTCACGCGCGACGAGTATCTGCGTCAGCGGTTGCAAGCGGAGCGGGAGCGGGTGTATCGGTGATTGCTGATTCGAGCAGCGATCATCGTCTCTGCTGCTCCGCCAGCAGATTTCGACAGGTCGTTGGTTCGGTTCCTATTTCCGGCACCCTGTTTTCGCGACCGCGTACGGATCGTGACAAATGCTCCCGTTTCTTTTTCGGGAACGCGGCGATCCGCGGGTAAAAGCAAATCCCCCCTAGCCCCCCTTTTTCAAAGGGGGGAAAGCTTCGGGAAGCTGCGTCTTGGTTTGGAATCGGCGCGCCATCTCGCCCTCGCAGCGTTGCACGTCAATCAGCCCACTTTGAAAAAGGGGGCGGCGCGCTGCGCACGCGAGATGTCTGTACTTCGCTCATTCGCGCGGGGGATTTGCTCTTCGTGCGGGGCGCGGTGATCTGCGGATAAAAGCAAATCCCCCCTAGCCCCCCCTTTTTCAAAGGGGGGAATGCTTCGGGAAGCTGCGTCTACTCGCTGTAACTACACCTCGTCGGCAACAATCACCCGATTACGCCCACTGCGCTTGGCCACATACAACGCCTGATCCGCGCGCGCGAAGGTGGCGGCGGTCTCCTCGCCCGCGCGATGACCCGCCAGGCCGATGCTGACCGTCAGCGGCAGGCCGACCGGCAGGTTGGCGATCGCTTCGCGCACGAATTCGCATTGCAGTTGCGCCTGCGCCGACGGCGCTTCGAACAGCATCAGGAATTCTTCGCCACCGTAGCGCGCGACGCTGTTGGGACCGGCCGAATACAGACGCAAGGCGTCGGCCACGGCCTGCAGGATGCGGTCGCCTTCGGGATGGCCGTGGACGTCGTTGATGAGCTTGAAATGATCGATGTCGAGCACCGCGACCTGCAGCGGCGCCGCCGCGTCGCTGCGCGCCACCGCCTGTTCCAGCGCCAGCGCGAACGCGCGGCGGTTCGGCAGGCCGGTCAGCGGGTCGGTGCGGGTCAAGGCGGTCAGGTCGGCGTTGCTGGCTTCCAGTTCGGCCTGGTACTGCAGCAGTTTGTGTTCGTACCAATCGCTTTCCTGCAACTGCTGCGCCAGCGCGCGGCTGACCCGGCGCAGTTCGAGCAGGCGCGAGGTCTGTTTTGACAAGGCCTGCAAGGCGTTGAACTGATGCGGCTGCAATTCGCGCGGCTCGCTGTCGATCACGCACAAGGTGCCGATCGCTTCGCCGCCGGGGGTGACCAGCGGCGAGCCGGCATAGAAACGGATATGCGGATCGTCGGTGACCAGCGGGCTGTCGAAAAAGCGTTCGTCGTTGCGCGCATCGGGCACGACCATGGTCCGGTTCGGCTCGAGGATAGCGTGTGCGCAGAACGCGAGATCGCGCGGGGTCTGCTGCGCGTCCAGGCCGATGCGCGCCTTGAACCATTGGCGATCGGCGTCGATCAGGCTGACCAGCGCGGTGGGCACGTCGCAGATCGCCGCGGCGATCGCAACCAGATCGTCGAAGTCCTGTTCCGGTGGAGTGTCGAGCACGCCGTAATGGCGAAGCGCTTCCAGGCGCGCGGTTTCGTTTGCGGGAATTTGCGGTTTGTGCACGGCACCACGT
Organism: Lysobacter sp. Soil_N_51; assembly: GCF_057655755.1. Taxonomy (NCBI): domain Bacteria; kingdom Pseudomonadati; phylum Pseudomonadota; class Gammaproteobacteria; order Lysobacterales; family Lysobacteraceae; genus Lysobacter; species Lysobacter sp. Soil_N_51. Next base: position 215,896 of record NZ_JBDGLR010000001.1, read on the forward strand.
CCGGTAAGTGTCCGGGTTACGGCGCGTCGGCACCGTTTTCGCGGACGGCGGGTCACGGCGGCCAGTCTAACAAAACGGTCTGAACCGGCCGTTCCCGGCCCTGCCCGCGCCTGATCGGACAGCCGGATGCAGCATGCCGGCCCGGCGGCGTCAATGCGACTGGAGCGCAACAGCCTCAACCATCGATATCCGTCACAGCGATTGCGCGACCGTGGAACGGGGCGCTGCCGCACTGCCTGCAATGTCGAACCGATAGACTCACCACGGCAAGGCGATGCCGCGAACGAGCGCGGCGCCGGCCACGGATCGCCACGATGGAGGGCAAGGTGCAGGTGGAAACGAACAATTACGTCGAGCTCAAGAGCGAGATCCTCGACGGCATGCGCAGCTACCGCGAAGACCTCGCGCAGGACGGCGTCGATGCCGGCTACAGCGCGCAACAGATCGACGAATGCGAAGGCATCATCGACCGCTTTCTGGACACCATGAGCGCGGCGGCCGAACGCGGCGACAGCGCCGCCGCGCACGGCGCGGTCAAGGACGCGGTGTTGGGCTTGAATGCGCTCAATGCGCGCTGCGGGCACAGCCTGATCGAGACCGATCAGCGCGAAGGGTTATGCGAGTTGATCCTGGGCGCGGCGGTGGTGGCCGGCCTGTGCGCCGAGGGTGACGACATTACCGAGGAGTGGCGGGAGTGGTGAGTCGCGGCTGAAGGTTGCGATGCCGCGTTCGAGGTTCGTCGTTGTTGGATTTTTGCGGTCGCGGCTCACGCCGCTCCTACATGGGCTCCCTGTAGGAGCGGCGTGAGCCGCGACCGCGACACCACAACCATTGCAAAACCAGCCGACGCCCACGCAACAAAAAGCCGGGCCCGCGCACGGACCCGGCTTTTCGAATGCCGCGACTCAGCGCGCGGTGACCGTCAACGCCACCCGCAACGCCACCTTCGGCCGGATCGGATCGTCGCTGGCCACGCACACGTAGCCGCTGTGCGCGCCCGGCGCGAGGCCGGCGGTGTTGATGCGTACCCGGTTGGCGAAGCTGCCGTTGCCCGGCACCCGCCCGAACGCCCGCTGCGGCGCGCCGATCCACGGCGCTCCGCATTGGCTCTGCCCGTCGATGCTGTAAGCCAGCCCGGCGAAGCCCTCGCCAGCGCCCCAGCTACCGACACCGCCCGCGTTCGGCGCGATGGTGCGGAACTGGTTGTCGCCGGTGTTCGAGGCGAACCACACCCAGCGGTTGGCGAAGCTGGTGCGCGCGCTCACCACCAGCCAGTAGCGGCCCGGCGCGAGTTCGACGTTCTGGCCCGCGGCCGCCAGGTCCAGGGTGATGTTGGCGCCCTGCACGCTCACCCCGGTCGCGGTGGGCGCGGCGGTGTAGCTCCATACCGCGTTGCCGGCGAGCGGATTGCTGCTCGGGCTACCGGCGTTGTCGGCGTACACCGCCCAGTTCAAGCTCGCCGCCGTGCTCGCCAGCGGTTGCCCGCTGGAAACGAAGCCCGCCGAGAACAGCTTGGACAGCTGGGTGGTTTCAGCCAGGGTGAAGTCGTCGCTGGAGAACTGCGCCGGCACGCCGGCGCTGGCCGGGTCGGTATAGATCGTGCTGCGGAAGCCGCTGTTGACGCCTTCGGCGCTGGCGTCGATCAAGGTGCGCGACGCGGTGCCGGTGTTGTCGACCTGGAACTCGAGCGGCGCGGCGCTGGTGTTGCCGATGCTGAAGTCGGCGAAACCGCGGCTGCCGGCCGGCAGGGTCAAGGCGACCTGCGACGGGCTCAGCTCGATCGCCGGCGGCGGCACCGACACCGCGATCGGCAGATGCAGCTGCGGCGCGTTGCGGTTCAACAGCGGCTGCAGTTCGAGCTTGCCGAAGTGCCAGCTTCCGTCCTTGGCGAAGTTCTGGCTCAGCACCAACACGTTGACCGTGGTGCTGCTGCCCTGCGCCGAAACGAAGATCGGCGGGAAGGCGATGCCGTTGAGGCCCTTGACCTGCGCCAGCCACAATTCGGGCTTGCCCTGAGCATGGCGGAAGGTGCGCTTGAACGTGCACGAACCCACGCACTCGCTCTTTTCCAGACTCGCCAGATTGAGCGCGGACACATCGCCGCCGGTCGCCGGGTCGGCGGCCAGGAAGCGCGCGGTGGTCTCGTTGAGCACCAGACCGGCCTGGGTGGCGCGATCGACCTGGATCCGGCCCGAGCCCATGTCGAACGCGTCGGCGGGGGTGACCTCGTCTTCGCGGAACACCTCCTGCTTGGCGGTCATCATCAGCGCCGACTTGATCTCGGCCGAGGTCCAGGTCGGCTGCGCCTGACGCAACAGCGCGGCGGCGCCGGCCTGATGCGGCGAGGCCATCGAGGTGCCGCTGAGCAGGCCGACCAGGTTCTCGCTGCCGGTCAGGGTGGTGCCGGAAATCACCGCGAGCACGTTGACGCCGGGCGCGGTCACGTCGGGCTTGATCAGATCCAGGCCCGCGGCCGGTCCTCGCGAGCTGAACGCCGCGAGCACGTCGGGCGTATTCGGGATCGGCGACGGCGGGAAGTTGATGCCGCCGGTGGAGGTGTTGCCGTTGCCGGCGGCGAAATCGCGCAGCGCATCGCTGTCGGTCTGCGAGGCCATGAACGCCGGGATCGTTGTGCCCGGGACGCTGGGCGTGGTCAGGGCCGGCTGGTTGTTGGCGATCACCACCGCGACCGCGCCGGCGGCGGTGGCGTTCTGGATCTTGATCGAGAAGTTGCAGGTGCCGCGGCGGATCACCGCGACCGCGTTGCTGAAGGTACCGGCGGCGAACGGGTTGCAGCCGTCGTCGGCGGCATCGATGCCAGCGCTGACCCGCAGCGGCGTGGTCGGCGGCAACGACGCCGCGAACGCGGTGCCGCCGCTGCCCTCGGTCAGTTCGATCGCCTGCAGCGCCGGCGGCACGGCACCGGGGCCGGTCACCTGCAACAGATAGGCGAAGGTGCCGCGGCCGTGCTGGGCCGCCGCGGTGGTCGAGGTCCAGGGTTGGCGATGGCCGGTGGTGTTCGGGCCCGGACCGGAGTTGCCGGCCGCCGCGGCGATGAAGATGCCGGCGTCGGAGGCATTGAGGAAGGCCAGCGACACCGCTTCGCCCCACGGCGACGCGCCGCCGCCGATCGAGTAGTTGATGACGTCGACGCCGTCGGCGATCGCCTGGTCGACCGCCGCCACCGCCGAGGTGTTCGGGCATTGGCCCTGGTTGGTCGCGGCGATGGTATAGCAGATGTCGTAAGCGATGATGTTGGCGCGCGGCGCGACGCCGGAGATGCGGATGTCGCGGCCCTTGAAGTTGGCGGTCCAGGCGTTGCCGGCCGCGGTCGAGGCGGTATGGCTGCCGTGGCTGTTGGTGTCGCCGAAGCCGGGTTCCTCGCGCAGGCCGGCCACGCCGCAGGTATTGCCGGGCGGGCCGCAGACGAAGTCCCAGCCGCCGATCAGTTTGTCGTTGCAGCGGCCTTCGTCGACGCCGCCGGGCGCGCAGGTGCCGATGAAGTTGCCGCTGCTGTTGGGATTGACGTGGTGATACCCGGTGTCGTCGATCGCCGCGAACGCCGGGCTGCCGAAGTTGATGCCGGTGTCGAGAATGCCGACCACCACGCCTTCGCCGCGGAAGTTGGTCGGGTTGGCGTTCCACAACGCCGGCGCGCCGATCAGCTGCGGGCCGACGTCGGTGGCGAGCGGGTACTCGCGGTATTCCTCGACCAGTTCGACGCCCGGCAATTTGGCGATGCGCGCGGCTTCGTTCTGGGTCATGCGGGTGACCACGCCGTTGACCGCGTGGTGCATGCGCCGCTCGATCGCCAGCGGACGGCCGATCAGCGAGCTGATGCCGCGTTCGTGATCGCGCTGCACGGTGTCGAGATGGCGCACGTAGCTGCGCGCCTGGGCGCTGTGGACGTCGATGCGGCTGGTGCCGCCGCTCGCGCTCTTGGCCGCGGCGCTGTTGGCGTTCTGCGCGCCGGCCAGGCGCTGCGGCGCGGGCAGGCCGGCGATTTCGCCGTGATACGTGCTCAGCGGCGCTTCCTTGTACAAGACGATGTAGCGGCTGGTTTGCGTTTCCAGGCCGCTGTTGGCGCGTTGCGGCGATGGCGCGCCGCCGATCGCGCCGGCGTCGGCCGGGCTGTCGCCGCTCAGGCCGCGTACCGCGGCGCCGGCGAGCGCGGCCAGCCCGATCAGGCTGACGGCGATCGTCAATCGATTGACTGCATGTGGCATCGAGTGGTCCTCCACGTTCGTTCGCGAAGAGACCGCCCCATGCCTGCCCTGTCCAGGCACGTCGCGGTCCAGAGTTCAGGAGGGAGCATCGCCCCCGACGAATGCCGGCGGCCTGACGCCGCGGACGCAGCGACCGGCGCGGTGCACGCGTCGGCCGATTCCCATACGTCCCCGGCAGGCACTCCCCACCTGCGCACACACTGCGCGAGAGCGAAAGCTTACGGCGTGATCATCGGCACAGTTTCGGTGCCGTTGCAGATGGTTTTTCTGCATGTTTCAACGCCGCAACCTCATGAATCGGGATGCGGCGCTTCGCGCATTGCGCACGCGTCTTTCGCGAGCGGGCTTTGTTGCCGCCGTGCTTGTGCGTATGGAACCGGCGTGCTGCGGTGCATCGTGGCGAGCTGGGCGAACAGCGTCGGGGCTGAAGCCCCTCCCACAACAGACTTCGTGCTTACGACAACTCGCTTCGCCTTGATTCGACTCGACTCGAATCACCTTGGACCACCTTGCCTCGGTTCGTTTCGTTTCGTTTCGGTTCGGTTCGGTTCGGTTCGGTTCGATGCAATGTGATCGCACACCCCCGCAATCGATACGAAATCGGCGCAAGCCCGAAGCCGTTTGTGGGAGGGGCTTCAGCCCCGACGCCTTTCGTTCCGCCGCGTCGAATCACCCGACCCGAACACGCGACGCCAATTGCACCCAGCCGGGGCAGATGCGAAATCGATAACCCGCATCGATGCACTCTGATGTCGAAGCCGACAAAAAAACGGCGCCCTCACAGGCGCCGTCGTGTATCGCATCGCAGTATCAGGGCCGGCCGGTCGTTCACCCCACCGGCCGATCCCGCATCGGCGTCATCGCCTCCAAACCGGCAGCCGATGCGCCGCCTGGATCACCAGCCGAAACCCGCGCCGATGCCGACCGAGCTTTCCGAATCGCTGAACGCGCCGCCGACGGTGACCGTCGCGCGATCGCTGATCGCACGCTGGTAACCGATCGACAAGGCCTGCTCGCCGCCCTGGAAACCGGCGCCGACCGCGACCCGGTTGGTGGTGCGCAGGCCCGCGGCGCTGGCCGACATCTGCACCATCGCCGAGGTCATCGCGCCCATCCGGTCGATGCGCTGGTCCTGCTTGTTGAAACGCCAGTTCATGTCGTCGCGCAGGCGGTTCACCGCCTCGGTCGGCGCGGCCAGCATCTGGGTCACGCGCGCGTCGGTGTAGGTGTTGGCGCTGCGCAGCGTCGCCGCGTCGCCGGCCTGGACCTGGGCGACGTTGGCCGCGTCGGTCGGCGCGGTGCCGGCGGCGACGTTGGACACGCGCGTGCCGCCCGCGCCCTGCAGCGATACCTGGCTGCGCGAGGCGTCGTCGTAGGTCACCGACGAGGCCACGCCGGCGCCGACCCGGGTGTACAGATCGGTCAGGCGACCGTCGACCGCGGCGAACGCCGAGCCCACGTCGTTGTAGTTGCCGCCCTGGATCACGTAGGTCGGCGGGGTGAACAGGCCGCCGCCGAAGCTGGCGCCGCCGCCGAGCGCGCCGGTCAGCGTGTTGAGCTGCGACAGGTTGACCGCGTCGGTGTCGGCGGTGGCCGCGGCGACGTTGACGAGCTGGCGCTCGGCGCCGGCCGCGCCGATCGAGACGGTGTTGGCGCGGTCGGCCTGGGCGTTGGCGCCAAGCGCCACCGCGTTGTCGGCCGTGGCCGAGCTGTTGGCGCCGAGCGCGGTGCTGTTGACCGCGCTCGCGGAGCTGCCGGCGCCGTTGGCGGTGGCGAACTGGCCACTGGCGATGCTGCTCGAACCGCTGGCGGTCGCGAACTCGCCGTCGGCCACGGCGCTGTCGCCGATCGCGCTGCTGTTCGCGCCCGACGCGGTGGAACCGGTGCCGACCGCGGTGCTCTGGTCGCCGGACGCGGTGCTGCCCGCGCCGATCGCCGAAGCGCCGACGGCGCTGGCGGTCGCGCCGGCGCCGGTGGCCACCGAGAAGTCGCCGCTGGCGGTCGCGCCTTCACCGCAGGCCACGGCGCTGCCGCCGGGCGCGGTGGCGCCGCCGTTGGTGGTGCCGCCGAAGCCGTCGTCGAGCAGGCAGGGTTCGCCGGCCCAGGCCGAAGCGCAGACCAGCGACAGCGCGGTGGCGAGAATGGTTTTGTGGGTAATGTTCAAACGGTCCCCCGGAATGGTGTCGTGCGCCGCGGCGACGCGGTGATCGCGCGCGGCGGCGGAAAGATTCGTCGGCGCGGGCCGCGCATGCGGCCCCGCCGGGTTAATTCGGCATCGGACCCGGGCGCATGCCAGGGTCCGATGCGGCTCGCACTCAGGGAGCGGGCGTGACCGTCAGGGCCACCCGCAGCGCCGCCTTGGGACGGCTGGGATCGTTGCTGGCGACGCAGACGTAGCCCACGTAGCTGCCCGCGGCCAGACCGGCCGCGTTGATCTGCACCTGCGTGTCCATGCCCGCCGCCGGAGCGACCCGGCCGAACGCCCGGGTCGGCGCGCCGATCCAGCTCGCGCCGCAGTTGTTGGCGCCCTGCAGGCCATAGGCCAGGCCCGGAGCGCCGGCCAGCGCCGACCACGCGCCGCTGCCGTCGGGATTGACGATCAGCCCGCGGTAGACGTTGTCGCCGCTGGTGGCGTTGAACCAGAACCAGCTCGTCGCCAGCGGCGCGCGCACCGACACCACCAACCAGTAACGGCCCGCCGGCAGATTGACGTTCTGACCCGCGGTCGCGAGATTGAGGTTGATGGTGGCGAAGCCCGAGGTCGACACGCCCGCCGCGGTCGGCGCCGCGGTGTAGCTCCACACCGCCAACTGCGGCGTCGATTCCGAATTGCCCTCGGGGTTGTCGCCGACATCGCGGAAGATCGACCAGTTGATGCTCTGCGCGGTCGCGAGCGTGCCGCCGTTGACGAAGCCGTCAGCCCGGATCTGGGTGATCGCGGTCGCATCGGTCAGGGTGAAATCCTCCGCCGACAGCTGCGCGCGCGCACCGACCGTGGCCGCATCGGTGAAGCGGGTGGAACGACGGCCGTTGGCGCCGTTGCCGAACGTCGCCACCAGGGTGCGGCTGCCGGTACCGGTGTTGTCGATCTGCCAATCCAGGCTCGAACCGCCGATGTTGCCGATCCGCAGCGCGACCGAACCGCTACCGCCGGCCGGCAGCGACAAAGCCGTGGCCGCCGGGGTGGCGTCGATCTTGGGCGGCTGCACCGCGACCGCGATCGGCAGGCGCAACACCGGCTGCGTGGCATTGCCGCCGGACGGCGTCAACACCAGCTTGCCGAAGTTGAACGCGCCGGTCTGCGGCAACCCGTTGGTGCTGACGGTGATCTTGATCGACTTGGTTTCGCCCGGGTTGAGCGTGAACAGCGACGGCGAGACCAGCGCGCTCAGGCCCTGCACCTTGCCGGTCCAGGTCTGACGCGTGCTCAAAGTGTTGCGGACCACGCGGGTGAACGAGCACGAGCCGGCGCAGTTGAACTTGGCCATGCTCGGCAGGTTCAAGTTCGCCAGTTGACCGCCGGTGGCCGGGTTGGCCGCGAGGTAGTTGGCCTTGGTCTCGTTGAGCACCAGACCGGCGCGAATGGCCTGATCGATCTGGATGCGTCCGGCGCCCATCGCATGCGCGTCGGCCTGGGTGACGCCGTCCTCCTTCAGCACTTCCTGCTTGGCGGTCATCATCAGGGCCGACTTGACCTCGGCCACGGTCCAGGTCGGACGCGCCTGGCGCACCAGCGCGGCGGCGCCGGCATGATGCGGCGACGCCATCGAGGTGCCGCTGAGCAGGCCCACCGATTGTTCGCTGCCGCTGATCGCGGTGCCCGCGGTGACGGCCAGAACGTCCACGCCGGGCGCGGTGATATCGGGCTTGACCATATCCAGGTCGGCGGCGGGACCGCGCGAGCTGAAATCGGCCAGTTGGTCGGGCGTGTTGTGGATGATCACCGCCGGGAACGGAATGCCGCCGGTGGCGGTGTTGCCGTTGCTCGCGGCGAAGTCGCGCAGCGCATTGCTGTCGGCCTGGCTGGCGACGAAGGCCGGGACGGTCGCGCCCGGAACGGACGGGCTCAGCCCGGTGATCTGGTTATTGGCGATGACCACCGCGACCGCGCCGGCGGCCGCCGCATTGGCGACCTTGTCGGTGAAGTTGCAGGTACCGCGGCGAACCACCGCGATCGCGCCCTGGAAGGTGTTGGCCGGGAACGCGGCGCAGCCGTCGTTGGCGCTGTCGATGCCCGCGCTCACCCGGACCGGGGTGGTGCTCGGCAGCGAAACGGCGAACGGCGTGCCGCCATTGCCCTCGGTCAGCTCGATGGCCTGGACCGTGCCCGGCACCGCGCCGGGGCCGGAAATCGCCAGCACCCATTCGAAGCTGCCGCGGCCGTGCTGCGAGGCCGCGGTGGTGCCGACCCACGGCTCCAGGTGGTCGCTGGTGAACGAATCCGGGCCGTCGTTGCCCGCCGCTGCGGCGACGTAGATGCCGGCGTCGGTGGCGTTGAGGAACGACAGCGAGGTCGCCTCGCCCCACGGGTTGGAACCGCCGCCGATCGAGTAGTTGATGACGTCGACCACGCCGTCGGCGATGGCCTGATCGATCGAGCGCACCGTCGAGGTGTTCGGGCACCGGCCGCGACCGGTCGAGATCTCGGTGTAGCAGGCGTCGTAGGCGATGATGTTGGCGCGCGGAGCGACACCGGAAATACGCAGGTTGTTGCCGCGGAAGGTGGTGTTCCAGGCATTGCCGGCCGCGGTCGCGGCGACATGGCTGCCGTGACTGTTGGTGTCGCCGAAGCCGGGCTCCTCGCGTATGTCGGCCACGCCGCACTGGTTGCCGGGCGCGGCGCAGACGAAGTCGTAGCCGCCGATCAGCTTGTCGTTGCAACGGCCCTCGTCGACGCCGCCGGGCGCGCAGCTGCCCAGGTAGGTGCCGGCGCCGAGCGGATTGACGTGGTGATAGCCGCTGTCGTCGATCGCGCTGAAGGCCGGGCTGCCGAAGTTGATGCCCGAGTCGATGATGCCGATCACCATGCCCTCGCCGCGGTAGGCGGTCGGGGTGGCGTTCCACAGCGCCGGCGCGCCGATCAGGCCGGGGCCGACGTCGGTGGCCTGGTCGTACACCTGATAGGGCTCGACGAAGCGGACTTCGTCCAGTTGCGAGATGCGGTCGGCCTCGGCCGGGGTGAGTTCGGTGACGATGCCGTTGAGCGCATGGCGCATGCGGAAGTCGACGCGCGGGCTGCGACCGAGCAGGCCGTGGATGCGGCGCTCATGATCGGCCTGGACCCCGCCCAGGTACTGCACATAACTGCGCGCGGCCGCGCTCTGCACGTCGATGCGACCGGCGCCGCCGACGGCGCTGGGCAGGCGCTTGGGCGCCGCCAGGCCTTTGAGTTCGCCCTTGTAGGCACTCAACGGCGCTTCGCGATAAACCACGATGTAACGCTGCTGATTGAGCGTGGCCTCGCCCGCCAACGAAGGCGCCGGAGCGCCACCGATCGCCGCCTTTCCGGCGCCGCCCCCACCGCTCAGTCCGAACACGCTGGCGCCGGCGATCGCGGCTACCGCGGCGATACCGAGCGCAATCGAAGATTTCTTCAACACCTGCTGCATCTGAAACGTCCCCCACTCCAGTTTGCAAAACAATCCGCTCCGCCCGCGCACATGGCGCAAGCGGAGTGGTCCGTGATCATGATTCGACTGCCGAGGTGTCACACGCGGGTAAAAACCACCCCTGATATCCACAACGCGTGCCAGTCGACACTACCCCACCCCAGGCGTGCGACGCGAGTGCCGTTTCTGATGAACGGGTCATGCAGCGGCCCGACCAGCGGTCGCTCGGCGACCGCTTCGGGCTTGACAAGGCGGGATCAGCGCGCCGACGCGCGGGTCAGCGTTTCGGCCACGGACGCAGCAGGCCGCCGCGATAGACCACCAGGTACACCGCGACCACCCAGGCCGTGGCGACCGCCCAACCGGCGAGGATGTCGGAGGGGAAATGCACGCCCAGGTACAGGCGCGAGAAGCCGACCAGCAGCACGAACGGCGCCATCACGATCAGCACCGGCCAGCGCCAGCGGGTCGACCAGCTGAGCAGGATCAAGGTGGCCGCCAGGGTCATCGACCCCATCGCGTGCCCGCTGGGAAAACTGTAGTTGTGTTCCGGCGCGATCGATTCCCACAGCGATGGACGCTCGCGGGCGAAGAACTGCTTGGCCGCGATATTGAGCAGCCCCGAGCCGCCGAGCGCGATCGCGGCGAAGATCGCTTCGCGGAAACGGCGCAGCGCGACCAGCACCACGACCAGGCCGATGTCGAACGGCACCACGCCGTACTGATAGCCCAACTGCGAGACAATCACGAACAGTTTGTCGTAGCCCTCGCGGGTCAGGCCGTGCGCGTACTCGAGCACCGGCACGTCGAACACGATGGCTTCCTGCTCGTGGATTTCGTCGGCCAGTTCGGCGAAGCCCCACAGCGGCAGCAGCAGGCCGGCGAACACCAGCAGCAACAGCCAGCCGTGCCGGCGCAGCACCGCCGCGCCGAAGCGGGTGACCTGCTGCACGGCGTTGGCGTTCGAACCGCCCCGGACCGCGGCGGCCTGATCGGCCGCGGCGGCGCGCTCGGCCGCGGCGCGCGACTCAGGCGCCGGCGACACGGGCGTTGTAATTGCGTTCGACGTAGCTGTCGATCAGCGCGACGAAGTCCTGGGCGATGTGTTCGCCACGCAGGGTCACGGTCTTCTCGCCGTCCTCGAACACCGGCGCCGACGGGGTCTCGCCGGTGCCCGGCAGGGAAATGCCGATATTGGCGTGACGCGATTCGCCCGGGCCGTTGACGATGCAGCCCATCACCGCGAGGGTGAGGTTCTCCGCGCCCGGATGGGTGATCTTCCACTCCGGCATCTTGTTGCGCACGTGTTCCTGCACGGTCTGCGCCAGCTCCTGGAAGAAGGTGCTGGTGGTCCGGCCGCACCCCGGGCAGGCGGTCACCATCGGGGTGAACGCGCGCAGGCCCATGGTCTGCAGCAGTTCCTGGGCGACGATGACTTCGTTGTTGCGCGACTGCCCCGGTTCGGGCGTCAGCGAAATGCGGATGGTGTCGCCGATGCCTTCCTGCAGCAGCACGCCGAGCGCGGCGCTGGAGGCGACGATGCCCTTGCTGCCGATGCCGGCCTCGGTCAGGCCCAGGTGCAGCGCGTAATCGCCGCGCGTGGCCAGTTCGCGATACACCGCGATCAGTTCCTGCACGCCGCTGACCTTGGCGCTGAGCACGATGCGGTCGGCCGGCAGGCCCAGTTCGACCGCGCGCGCGGCCGAATCCAGGGCCGAGCGGATCAGCGCCTCGCGCAGCACCCGGCCGGCGTCCCAGGGTTCGGCGCGGGCGGCGTTCTCGTCCATCAGCTGGGTGGCCAGGGCCTGATCCAGCGAACCCCAGTTGGCGCCGATGCGCACCGGCTTGCCGTACTTGATCGCGAACTCGATCAGGGTGGCGAACTGACTATCCTTCTTCTTGCCGAAGCCGACGTTGCCGGGGTTGATCCGGTACTTCGCCAGCACTTCGGCGCAGGCCGGCTCGGCGGTGAGCAGTTGATGGCCGTTGTAGTGAAAGTCGCCGATGATCGGCACCTCGATGCCCATCATCGCGAGTTTGTCGACGATCCGCGGCACCGCCGCGGCGGCCTCGACGGTATTGACGGTGATGCGGACCAGTTCCGAGCCGGCCCGCCACAATTCGCCGATCTGCTTGGCGGTGGAGGCGACGTCGGTGGTGTCGGTGTTGGTCATCGACTGCACCACCACCGGCGCGCCGCCGCCGACCTGGACCCCGCCGACCGTCACCGATCGGGTCAGGCGTCGCGGCAGGGGGCCGAAACCGGGATGGGCGCAGGGCAAGGCGGCATCTGAATTCATGGCCGGCATTGTAACGCCGGGGCACGCGGCTTACGTGTCGCTGAGGTGAAGCGCGGGGGGAACGGTGTGGTGCGGCGGGTCGCGGGGTTGCATGGCGCGGGCTCCGCGAAGCCAGGGCAAGGCCAGCGCAAGGCGAAGGCCGGCAGGCGGTGAAGCCGGTAGCGAGCTCACCGCGATACCATCGACAGCGACGAGGCTGCAACGAAATACGCATCTCCCAGCCCGTCAAAAAAAGCGCACCTACGCCCGCCCCCTGCCACCAGCCACACCATCAAATGCCCCCCAGCCAAGCCGACGAAGTCCTGACCCCCAGCCAGCTAAACGCCCTGGCCCGCGACCTGCTGGAAGACACCTTCCCGCTGATCTGGGTCGAAGGCGAACTGGGCAACCTGTCGCGGCCCTCGTCCGGGCATCTGTACATGACCTTGAAGGACGCGCGCGCCCAGGTCCGCTGCGCGATGTTCAAGCCCAAGAGCAGCTGGCTGAAATTCGTCCCGCGCGAAGGCCTGCGGGTGCTCGCGCGCGGCCGGCTGACCTTGTACGAAGCGCGCGGCGACTACCAGCTCGTGCTCGATCACATGGAAGAGGCCGGCGAAGGCGCGTTGCGGCGCGCGTTCGAGGAACTCAAGGCTCGGCTCAGCGCCGAAGGCCTGTTCGACAACGAGCGCAAGCGCGAACTGCCGCGCTTCCCGACCCGTATCGCGGTGATCACCTCGCCCAGCGGCGCGGCGGTGCGCGACGTGCTGAGCGTGCTGGCGCGACGCTTCCCGCTGGTCGAGGCCGAGGTGCTGCCGGTGCCGGTGCAGGGCGACGGCGCGGCCGAGCGCATCACCTCGATGCTGCAGCGCGCGCAGGCCTCGCAACGTTATGACGTGATCGTGCTCGCGCGCGGCGGCGGTTCGCTGGAAGACCTGTGGGCGTTCAACGACGAACGCCTGGCGCGCGCGATCGCCGCGTCCGCGGTGCCGGTGGTGTCGGCGATCGGTCACGAAACCGACTTCAGCCTGGCCGACTTCGCCGCCGACGTGCGCGCGCCGACCCCGTCGGTCGCGGCCGAACTGCTGGTGCCGCAACGCGACGACCTGCTGCACCGCCTGCGCGTGCTCGACGCGCGCTTGGCCAATCTGCAAGGCCAGCGCCTGCGTCAGGCGATGCAACGCACCGACCGCGCCGGCCTGCGCTTGAACGCGCAACGGCCGCAGGCGCGGCTGGCCGCCTTGCGCAGCCGTCAGGACGACGCATTGCGCCGGCTGCAGCAGGCCTGGAGCCTCAAGCTCGAACGCGAACGCGCGCATCTGCGACACGCCGACGCGGTGCTGCGCGCGCGCCACCCGCAACGCCGCATCGCGCAACTGCGCGAACGCCTGGGCGCGCTCGCCCTGCGTCCGCAGGCGGCGATCGCGCGGCGCCTGCGCAACGACGCGCTGCGCCTGCGCGGACTGGCCCGCTCGATGGAGGCGATCAGCCCGTTGGCCACCGTCGCCCGCGGCTACGCCATCGTCCAGCACGAAGACGGGCGGGTGGTGCGCAGCGTGCTCGACGCCGCGCCGGGCGATCGCCTCACCGCGCGGGTGCACGACGGGCAGTTGAAAGTCCGGGTCGAGGACTAAGGACTTACAGTCGGCCGAGGCGAAATCGCTTACCACCCCATGCTCGCAGGATCGACCGATCGACCGATCGCCGCGAGTTGGAGAGGTTTTTTGTGGGAGGGGCTTCAGCCCCGATGCTTTTCGATCAGATCGCCCGAATCTCGAAGCCGATTTGTCGAAGCGACCGGAACGAAAAGCATCGGGGCTGAAGCCCCTCCCACAAAAGGCTTCGCGGCGTTACCTGATCTGGTGAAGCGGCCACCGCCGATCCGCACCGTTCCACCACCATCGCCCACCGCTAACACCGTTTGCGCGAGGATCGGACAATTCGGGCCAGGCCCGCATCCGGAGTCCCGCATGACCAAGGCGTCCGACCTGTTCGTCGCCGCGCTCGAAGCCGAGGGCGTGCAATACGTCTTCGGCATTCCCGGCGAGGAAAACCTCGACCTGCTCGAATCGATGCGCACCTCGACGATCGAACTCGTCCTCACCCGCCACGAACAGGCCGCCGGCTTCATGGCCGCGACCTACGGCCGCCTCACCGGCAAGGCCGGCGTATGCCTGTCCACGCTGGGACCGGGCGCGACCAACCTGGTCACCGCCGCGGCCTACGCTCAGCTCGGCGCCATGCCGATGCTGATGATCACCGGGCAGAAACCGATCAAGACCAGCAAGCAGGGTCACTTCCAGATCGTCGACGTGGTCGACACGATGCGCCCGCTGACCAAGTACACCCGCCAGATCGTCGCCGCCGACAGCATCCCGGCGCGGGTGCGCGAAGCCTTCCGCCGCGCCGAGGAAGAACGCCCCGGCGCGGTGCATCTGGAACTGCCGCAGGACATCGCCGGCGACCCGACCCAGGCACGGCTGATCCCGGCCTCGTTCTCGCGCCGCCCGGTCGCCGAGGACAAGGCGATCGAACGCGCCGCCGAGGCGATCGCGAACGCGCGCCATCCGATCCTGATGATCGGCGCCGGCGCCAACCGCAAGACCACCTCGAAAACCCTCGACGCCTTCGTCGCCAAACTCGGTATCCCCTACTTCACCACCCAGATGGGCAAGGGCGTGCTCGACGAAGAAGGCCCGCTGTGGCTCGGCAACGCCGCGCTGTCAGACCACGATTTCGTCCATCGCGCGATCGACGCGGCCGACTGCATCATCAACATCGGCCACGACGTGATCGAAAAACCGCCGTTCTTCATGCGCGAAGGCCGGCGCACGGTGATCCACGTCAACTACGCCAGCGCCGAGGTCGACGCGGTGTATTTCCCGCAGATCGAAGTGATCGGCGACATCGCCCATTCGGTGTGGCGATTGTCCGAAGCGATCGAGCCGCAGCCGCACTGGGACTTCGCCTTCTTCGATCGGGTGCGCACGGCGATGCTCGAACACCTGCGCGACCGCAGCGACGACGACCGTTTTCCGCTCGCGCCGCAACGCATCGTCGCCGACCTGCGCAGCGCGCTGTCGCCGCGCGACGTGGTCTGCCTCGACAACGGCCTGTACAAGCTGTGGTTCGCGCGCAACTACCGCTGCCGCGAACCCAACACCCTGTTGCTCGACAATGCCCTGGCGACGATGGGCGCCGGCCTGCCCTCGGCGATCGGCGCGCGCATCGTGTGTCCGGACCGCAAGGTCGTCGCGGTCTGCGGCGACGGCGGTTTCATGATGAATTCGCAGGAACTGGAAACCGCGGTGCGGTTGGGCCTGGACCTGGTCGTGCTGGTGCTGCGCGACGACGCCTACGGCATGATCAAGTGGAAACAGGCGCACGAACGCTATCCGAGTTACGGCATGGACCTCGGCAACCCCGACTTCGTCGCCTATGCGCGCAGCTATGGCGCGCGCGGGCATCGGCCCGAATCCAGCGATGCGTTCCTGCCGTTGTTGCGTGAGGCCTTGGAAACGCCGGGCGTGGATGTGATCGAAGTTCCGATCGATTACCGCGACGACGACCGCATTCTCAACGAAGACATTCCGCGTCTGGCCGCGGCGGTGCAGTGAGCGAACCTGCTCGCGGCCCGGCCCGATCCTCGATGCGATCAATCTTCCCGACCTTGACTAGCCAGGAGAACCCAATGGCCAAGCCGAACAAGAAAAACACCGCCAAGCCCGCCAAGGGACTCAAGACCAGTTACCCCTACTACCTCGCCAACCGCCCGGTCGCCGCCAACACCGAGTTGGAGGTGCTGGACAAGTACACCGGCAAGCGCGCGACCCGGGTCGCGATGGCCGACGCGGCCGCGGTGCGCAAGGCGATCGTCGCCGCGCACAAGGCGCGCGAGGCGATGGCCGCGTTCACCCCCGACCGTCGCCGCGATGTGCTCGAACACTGCGTGCGTCGCTTCAGCGAGCGCTTCGAAGAACTCGCGCTGGCGCTGTGCATCGAAGCGGGCAAGCCGATCAAGGACGCGCGCGGCGAAGTCACCCGCCTGATCGACACCTTCCGCATCGCCGCTGGCGAAGCCACCCGCATCGACGGCCAGATCATCGAACTGCAGATCTCCGAACGCACGCGCGGCTATCGCGGCATGGTCAAGCGCGTGCCGATCGGGCCGTGCAGTTTCATCACCCCGTTCAATTTCCCGTTGAACCTGGTCGCGCACAAAGTCGCCCCCGCGATCGCCGCCGGCTGCCCGTTCGTGCTCAAGCCGGCGATCAAGACCCCGATCGGCGCATTGATCATCGCCGAGGTGCTGGCCGAGACCGACCTGCCCGAAGGCGCGTTCTCGGTGCTGTGCTGTTCCAACGAGGATGCGTCCCTGCTGGTCGAGGACGAGCGGATCAAGTTGTTGAGCTTCACCGGCGGCCTGATCGGCTGGGACCTCAAGGCGCGTTCGGGCAAGAAGAAAGTGACGTTGGAACTCGGCGGCAATGCCGCCTGCATCGTCGATGCCGATCCGGGCGTGAGCCTGGACCATGTGGTCGAGCGGCTGGTGTTCGGCGCGTATTACCAAAGCGGTCAGAGCTGCATCAGCGTGCAACGCATCTACGCGCATGCCGACATCTACGACAAGCTGCGCAAGAAGCTCAAGGCCGCGATCGGCGCGCTACGCATGGGCGATCCGCGGGTCGACACCACCTTCATCGGCCCGGTGGTCGACGAAGACGCGGCCAAGCGCATCCAGTCGTGGATCGACGCGGCGGTCAAGGGCGGCGCCAAGCGCATCAACGGCGGCCCGCGCGAAGGCAACATGATTCCGGCGACCCTGCTGGAGAAAGTCCCGCACGACGCCGACCTGTACCGCAAGGAAGTGTTCGGGCCGGTCGCGCTGATCGAACCGTTCGACGATTTCGACAGCGTGCTCGGCGAGGTCAACAACAGCGATTTCGGTTTGCAGGCCGGCGTGTTCACCGGTCGCCTGGATCACGCGATGAAGGCCTGGGACCTGCTCGACGTCGGCGGCGTCATCGTCGGCGACGTGCCGAGCTTCCGGGTCGACAACATGCCCTACGGCGGGGTCAAGGATTCCGGCCTGGGCCGCGAAGGCGTGCGTTATGCGATCGAGGACATGAGCGAGCAGCGTTTGCTGGTGATTCGCGATCCAACCGAAGCGAAGTAACCCCGGCCGTCTCCGAAGCCAGTCCCCGCCAGAACCATTACTGCAACGCTGCCGGAAGCCGCGAGCCCCGCTTCGCTTCCGGCGGTCGCTATTGACGTATCTCCGGCTGCCTCCGAGGCTCTGCCTTTCCAAATCCCCACGGCAGCAACACTCCCAAACCAGGAGTCCTGAGACGCTCGGCGCCCACTACCAAAAAATCTTCACCCCCGCTAACCCCACCCATCACAGCGGCGCGTTTCACTTCCCAGGTCCACACACCAGGGAAGCCGCCATGCACGCTCGCACCTCGCCCGCCGCCTCACCGCGCCTGATCCGCAATCACCTCGGCGCGGCGCTGGCCGCCGCGCTCGCCCTGTCGCTGGCGGCCTGCCAGGCGACCGGCGATCTGGCCCCGTCGCAAACGGCGGCGCAGGCGCCGGCCAAGAACGAAGCCGCCGGCACCGACACCACCGCCGACGCCCGCTTACGCAACGACGCACCGGCCGATGCGGCCGCCGCAGCCGAGCCCGCCGCCAAGCCCGAAGCCGAACGCGCCAACCTCGGCGCCGCGACCGTCGCGAAACCCGCCGGCAGCATCGAAGCGAAATCCGCTGCGCCCGCCAACCACGCCGCCCCGCGCGAGCGGTCGCTCGACCGGGTCCAAGTCACCGGCTCGCGCATCGCCCCGACCTACGCCAAGCGCATGGCGATGCCCGCCGCCGTGGCCGCCGCCGCGCCGGGCTTCCTCGCGCCGCCCCCGCCTCCGCCCGCGCCGTCCTACTCGCAGCCGGCCAACACCGAGAAATACGCGCAGCGCGAAGACAACCCGGTCCAGCGCACCCGCGAACAACCGCTGTCGACCTTCTCGATCGACGTCGACACCGGCAGCTACACCAATGTGCGGCGCATGCTCAACGACGGCCTGCGTCCGCCGGCCGACGCGGTGCGCGCCGAGGAATTCATCAACTACTTCGACTACGGCCACGCCGCGCCGGCCTCGCTGGCGACGCCGTTCAAGGTCAGCACCGAACTGGCGCCGGCGCCGTGGAATGCGCAGCGTCAGCTGCTGATGATCGGCATCAAGGGTTATGACGTGCCGAAGAAGAATCTGCCGCCGGCCAACCTGGTGTTTCTGATCGACACCTCGGGCTCGATGAATTCGCCCGACAAGCTGCCGCTGCTCAAGAGCGCGTTCTCGATGCTCGCCCGGCAGCTGCGCCCGCAGGACCGGATTTCGATCGTGGTCTACGCCGGTTCGGCCGGACTGGTGTTGCCGCCGACCCCGGGCGACCGTCAAGAAGAAATTCTCGCCGCGCTCGACCGCCTGCAGGCCGGCGGCAGCACCAACGGCGGCGACGGCATCCGCCTGGCCTATGCGATGGCCAAACAGGCCTATGTCAAGAACGGCGTCAACCGGGTGATCCTGGCCACCGACGGCGATTTCAACGTCGGCACGGTCGACAACAACGCGCTGGAAACCATGGTCGCCGATCAGCGCAAGAGCGGCGTCGCCTTGACCACGCTCGGGTTCGGCAGCGGCAACTACAACGACGAATTGTCCGAGAAGCTGGCCGATGTCGGCGACGGCAACCATGCCTACATCGACACCGTGCAGGAAGCGCGCAAGGTGCTGGTCGAGGAAATGGGTTCGACCCTGATGACCATCGCCCGCGACGTCAAGATCCAGATCGAGTTCAACCCGGCGCAGGTCGCCGAGTACCGCCTGATCGGCTACGAAAACCGCCTGCTCAAGCGCGAGGACTTCGCCAACGACAAGGTCGACGCCGGCGATATCGGCGCGGGCCACGAAGTCACCGCGTTGTACGAACTCACCCCGGTCGGTTCCAGCGCGACCCGGCTGCCGGCGCTGCGCTACGCCAACGAGGCCGCGAGCAGCGGCGGCGGCAATGAGATCGCCAATCTCAAGCTGCGCTACAAGCGCCCGGGCGAGGATCGCAGCGTGTTGATCGAAACCCCGGTGCAGCGCTCCAGCCTGCGCGTGGTCGCGAGCGAACCGATGCGCATGGCCGCCTCGGTCGCGGCCTTCGCCGATGGGTTGCGCGGCGCCAGCCAGTACGACGGTTGGGGCTGGGACCAGATCGCCGCGACCGCGCGCGGTCTCAAGCAGGCCGATCCCACCGGTCAGCGCGCCGAGTTCGTGCGCCTGGTCGAACGCGCCAAGGCCCAGATCGGCGAACTCAAGCCGAGCAGCGGCGTGGCGATCAGCGAGTAAGGCTGCGGGTGTCGTCCGTGGCGGGTTCGACGATGTCAGGCTCGTCGAACTGCGCGCGGACGGCACCCTCTTTTTGTCCGCCATCGAGCGGCGCGGCGTCGCTCAACGCCTCGCCAGATGCATCGGCCGAACCGTCCAGCACGTCTTCGCCGTCGAATATCCGCGATTCACCGCGGATCACTTCGGCCGGTCGCCCGAACAGATAGCCCTGGGCGTAGGTGCAGCCCAGTTCGCGCAGGACCAGCCGTTGCGCGTGGGTCTCCACGCCTTCGCCGATGGTGTGGATGCCGAGCGTGCCGGCCAGCGCCTGGATCGCGCGCACCACCGCGATGCTTTCGGGCCGCGATTCGCCGACCAAGCCCGCGACGAAACTCTGATCGATCTTCAGACACTCGATAGGGAATCGGTGCAGGTACGACAACGCCGAAAACCCCGTACCGAAGTCGTCCAACTGCGCCAACACCCCGTGCTTGCGCAAGGTCTGCAACATCCGCAGCGCGCGCGGCACGTCGTCGAGCAGCGCCACCTCGGTGATTTCGATGCGCAGCCGCCGTGGATCGGCGCCGGCCTCGTCGATCATGCGCAGCAGGCGGTCGGCGAAATCGTGAGCGCGGAAATGCCGCGGAGACACGTTGACCGAGATATAGCCATGGCCGCCGCGCGCGAGCTGCGCGATCACCCGCGCATACAAAATCCAGTCGGCCTCTTCGATCAAGCCGCTGTCCTCGCCCAGACCGATGAATTCGCGCGGCAACAACAGCCCGCGTTTTTCGTGGCGCCAGCGCAGCAGCGCCTCGTGGCCGATCACGGTCTGGTCGTCGAGCCGCACGATCGGCTGGTAGTGGGCGATGAAGGCGTCGCCGTTGATGGCGCGGCGCAGGTCGGCTTCCAGGTCGAGGATGCGCAGCGCCTGCTCGCGCATTTCTTCGTCGAATACGGCGAAACGTCCGCGCCCGGCGCCCTTGGCGCGGTACATCGCCGCATCCGCGTCGCGCAGCAGCTCGGTGCCGCTGCGGTAGCGCGGATGCCACATCGCGATGCCGACGCTGGCCGACGGAAACACCTCGCGCCCGGCCACCCAGCACGGCTCGCCGAGCGCGCGCAGCACGCGTTGAGCGAGGTCTTCGGCGACGATCAAGCCGTCGATGCTCTCGATCAGGATCGCGAATTCGTCGCCGCCCAGGCGCGCGACCATGTCGGCGCTGCGCACGGTGGCGACGATGCGCCGGCTGCTTTCGATCAGCAGTTCGTCGCCGGCCGAATGGCCGACGCTGTCGTTGACCAGCTTGAACCGGTCCAGGTCCAGAAACAGCACCGCGAACGGGCGGTTGTCGCGCTGGGCGTGGGCGATCGCGTAATCCAGGCGTTCGAGCAACTGGCCGCGATTGGGCAGCCCGGTCAGCGCGTCGTGCAGCGCCTGATGGGTGAGTTTCTGCTCGGCGCGCACGCGCTCGCCGATCTGGGCGACCAGTTCGGCGTTGGTGTGGGCGAGTTCGCGGGTGCGGGTGGCGACGCGTTGCTCGAGTTCGCCGTGCGCGGTGACCAGCCGGTCCTGCGCCTGCTTGCGGGCCAGGCCGATGCTGATGTGGTGGGCGACGAAGGTCAGCAGTTCCTGATCGCGGGCGTTGAAGCTGATCGCGCGCGAATAGCTCTGGATCGCGATCACCCCGACCACGGTGTCGTCGCGGAACAGCGGCACGCCGAGCCAGCAATGCGCGGCCGAGCCGTGGCTGCGCACTTCGCCGCGGCTGTTGAGCTCGGCGATGCGGTGGCGGTCGGCCAGCAGCGGCCGGCCCTGGCGGATCACGTATTCGGTCAGACCGTCGGCGAGCCGGCGGGTTTCGCGGATCACGTCGCGTTCGTCGATCGAATACGGGAATTGCAGGCGCTCGCCGTCGTCCGACAGCAGCGCGATATAGAAATTGCGCGCGTACAGCAGTTCGCTGACCACGTCGTGGACCTGGGAATAGAAGCGTTCCAGGGTGTCGGAGGTGATGGTCAGTTCGGCGATCCGGAACAGCGCGCGTTGCAGCCGCTCCGAACGCTGGCGTTCGATGATCTCGGCCTGCAGGTCGCGGTTGCTCAGCTGCAGCGCGTAGGTGCGCTCGGTGACCCGGCGTTCGAGTTCCTCGCGGGCGCGGAAGCGGTCGAGCGCGGTCAGGATGTGCTGGGCGACGAACGACAGCAGCGCGCGGTCCTCGTCGCCGTAACTGCCGGCGCTGTCGTAATGCTGGACCACGATCGCGCCGCATACGCGTTCGTCGCGGCGCATCGGCACGCCGAGCCAGTCGGCGCTGTCGGGGCCGTGGTAATCGTCGTCGGCCACGCCCAGGCGCTGACGCAGGTCGGCCGAACTGCCCTGCAGCGCTTCGCCATGGCGCAGCAGCGCCAGGGTCAGGCTGCTGGGCATCTCGTCGCCGCGGATCGCCTTGAGCGGGTCGGCCACGTAGGGGTCGTTGCAATCGGCGAAGTACAAAAAGCGCATCGTGTCGAGTACGTCGTCGTACAGCACGATGTAGAAATTCTCGGCGTACATCAGCCCGCAGACCACGCCGTGGATGCGGCTGAGCAGGTCGGTCATCTCCAGCCCGGAACCGGCCAGGTCGGCGATGCCGTACAGGGCCTGCTGCAGGCGCTCGGATTTTTCCAGCGCCTCGGCGCGGGCATGCGCGCGCACCGCCGACAGGTCGGCGGCGACGATCCGCCGCGCCATCGCCAGCCAGGCCGCGCGCAACGCGGTCGGCAGGGCCTGCGGCAGGTGCGCGACGATGCTGGCGCGGCTGCGGTCCTCGAGCCACCACGCCGCCTCGATGCGGTCGCCGTAACGGTCGTCGGAAGCGCCGATCGCGGGCGGATCGCGCTCGAGCAGGACCCGCGCGGCATCGCGCAGCGCGTGCTCGCCGCCGGGGGTGCACGATTCGCAAATGCGCCCGTGCGGCGCGGCGCGCCAGCACACCACCACCTGGGTCCCGGCCGGCAGCGCTTCCTGCAGCGCACAGGCCAAGGCCTCGTCGGTGGAGGTCTCGCTGACCGTTGCCCCTTGCATTACTTCGTTCCGCACCGGTTCGCCGCCTTCTACGCAGGACGCAGGATAACGCGAGCTTCACGCCAGCGCCGCAGGCCGGGGCCTGGCCGGCAACCCCATCCCCGCCCCCGGGCCGTTGTTACCTGCATGCAACTGGCCCTGCAACCTTCGCTATACGACCCGCTTTGCTCGCGCAAGCGCTTCCCGTCGGCGCCGCCAGGCCGTACCCTGCCGCGGATGAATTCCGCTGCGGATGCGAGCGACGACGTACTCATGCTGGCCTGGACGGGCGGCGACGTCGCCGCGTTCGAGGTTCTGTACGCGCGCCATCGCGGCCCTTTGTACCGCTTCTTGCTGCGGCAGATCCGTGATTCGGCGCTCGCCGACGAATTCTTTCAGGACATCTGGCAGCGCGTGATCGGCGCGCGCCATGGCTGGAAGCCCGATGCGCAGTTCAGCACCTGGCTGTTCCGGATCGCCCACAACCGCCTCAACGATCACTGGCGCGGCCTCAAGCACCGCCCGCCGGCGCCCGACGACGGCGACGAGCGCGCCGCGCGCGTGCCCGACCCGACCACGCCCGAGCGCGAACTGTCCGAATTCGAACAGCGCCGCCGCCTGCAGCGCGCGATCGAGGAATTGCCCGAGGAGCAGCGCGAAGTGGTATTGCTGCGACTGGAACAGGAACTGAGTCTGGAGGAGATCGGCGAGATCACGGGGGCCGGCCGCGAGACGGTCAAATCCAGGCTGCGCTACGCGATGGACAAGTTGCGCGCGAGGTTGACCGAATGAACCGCCGTCCCGACGCTCCCGATCCCTTGTCGCCCGAAGAACGCGAGCTGGCCCAGCGCCTGCTGCGGCTGGGCCCGAGCGACGGCCCCTCGCCGGCGCTGGACGCGCGCATCCTCGCCGCCGCGCACGCCGCGGTGGCGAGCGAGCAGCCGCGCCTGCGCGCGAAGCCCAAGCAACGCTGGCCGATGTGGATCGGCGTGGCCGCCTCGCTGAGCCTGGCGGTCGGCATCGCCTGGCAACTGCGGCCGGCGGACACGAAGATGGAAGCGGTCCAGCAGGAACAGGACGCGGCCGTGGTCGCACGCGCCCAGGTCGAGCCGATCGCCGACAGCGGCGGTGGCCAATCGGCCGACATCCAGGCCGAAGCGGCCGCGGCAGCGCCGGCAGCGGTGTCCGCCGCCGATTCGGTCGCCGCGCCGGCGATGCCGGCCGAGGTAGCGCCCGGCGCCGGCATGGCCGCCGACCGCGCGGCCGATGCCGCCGCGCCGATGGCGATGAAACCCGCTCCGGCGACCGCCCAGTCGGCACCACCCGCACCGTCGGCGCCGCCCAAGGCGATCGTCGAAGACCAAGCCGCCAAGCGCAGCCGCGCCGAAGAGGCCCCGGCCAGCCAGCAGGCCACCGCAACCGATGCCCGTGCGACCGAACCCCTGCGTCGCATCAAGGCCGCGCCGGCCGAACGCGAACTCAAGTCCGCTCCCGCGATGGCACCGCCCCCGCCGCCGCCCGCGCCGCCGGCACCGATCGGCGTGATGTCGGCGCCCGCGCCGGTCGAGGCCGCGCCCGCCGCCAACGCTGGATGGGCCTCGCCCGCGGACAACCTGAGCAGCCAGCGCGCCGCGAAGGCCGCGGCCGTCGCCGCCGACGCGGCGACCTTGGGCAAGGCCGAAAGCTACAGCGAGCGCGCCGACGTCCAGGCCGCGCCCGAGCCGTCGAGCAAGAGCAGCAATGCCTCGCCGGCCCTCGATCGGATCGAAGTGACCAGCAGCCGCATCGGCGACGACGCTGGCAACGAAAGCCGCTTGGCCCCGGGCGAATGGCTCGATCGCATCCGCGGCTACCGCGATGCCGGCGAGACCGGGCGCGCCCGCGAGAGCCTGCAGCGCTTCCGTCGCGCCCACCCGCACACGCGGGTGCCGGACGATCTGCGCGCGCTGCTGAAATGAGCGCGGCCGCCTCGGCGCGGCCGTTGCCGGCCCGGTCCGACGCATGCCGCGTGCATGCATCCGTGCGCGCGCATGAGCTCGCTGTCATGAGCCCGCTCCGATGAGCATGCTCCGATGAGCCCACGTCGATGAGCGACGGCGCCCCGACCGCGACCCTCGCCGCGCGCGCCAGCCATCAGATCGAGGTCAAGCACAGCCGCTTCCTGGCCCTGGCCGCGCCGGTGACCACCCCCGCCGACGCATTGGCCTTCGTGCAGGACGTCGCCGACCCCGACGCCACCCACAACTGCTGGGCCTACCGCATCGGCGGCGAATACCGCTTCAACGACGACGGCGAACCCTCCGGCACCGCCGGGCGGCCGATCCTGGCCGCGATCGACGGCCAGGGCCTGGACCAGGTGGTGGCCGTGGTGACGCGCTGGTACGGTGGCATCAAGCTCGGCGCCGGTGGATTGGTCCGCGCTTACGGCGGCAGCGCGGCCGAGTGCCTGCGCCGCGCCGAACGCCGCGAACTGGTCCACTACCACGAACTCGACCTGGCCTATCCGTTCGAGGACATCGGCGCGGTCCATGCCGCGTTGAACGCCTTCGGCGCGCACAAAGACCACGAACGCTTCGATGCCGACGGGGTGCGCGTGCGAATTCGCCTGCCTACGTCGCAATTGCCCGCCTTGAAAGCGCAGCTGCGCGACGCCACTCGTAATCGCGTGCGCCTGGACGATCCCGGCGAACGGAGCCCAAGCCGATGAACGCCACCCGATGACAGACTCCAGCGCCGGCTACCGAGCCGACACCCGCCGCGACCTGCAGAAAGCCCCGATCGGCAGCCTGCGCACCTTGTGGCCGTTCGTTCGCAAGTACCGCGGCTTGTTCATCGCCTGGCTGTTCGCCCTGGCCGCGTCCAGCGCCGCGACCCTGAGCATGCCGCTGGCGTTCAAGAAAATGATCGACCAGGGTTTCGCCCAGAGCGCCACCGGCGGCGGCAGCGGCGCGATCGACCAGGCCTTCCTGATCCTGTTCCTGGTCGCGATCGCGCTGGCCCTGGCCACCGCGCTGCGCTTCTACCTGGTCTCGCTGCTCGGCGAAAAAGTCGTCGCCGACCTGCGCGAAACCCTGTACCGCCATGTGATCGCGCTGGACGCGGGCTTCCACGACCGCACCCGCAGCGGCGAACTGGTCTCGCGCCTGACCGCCGACGCCGAACTGCTGCGCAGCGTGGTCGGCTCGAGCATGTCGGTGGCCCTGCGCAGTTCGGTCACGGTGATCGGCAGCCTGGGCATGCTGTTCTATACCAGCCCGCGCCTGGCCGCCTACGCCCTGGTCGGCATCCCGCTGGCGGTGCTGCCGATCATCCTCGGCGGACGCAAGCTGCAGAAGATCTCGCGCTCCACCCAGGACCGCATCGCCGACGCCAACACCCTGGCCGCGGAAACCCTCGGCGCGGTGCGCACGGTCCAGGCGCACGCGCGCGAACCCTACGAACAAGGCCGTTTCAGCGAATCGCTGCGGATCGCGGTGCAGACCGCGCGCAAGCGCATCACCGCCCAGGCCCTGGTCACCGCGACCGCCATCACCCTGATATTCGGCGCGATCACCCTGGTGTTGTGGTCCGGCGCGCACGACGTGGTCGCCGGCCGCCTGAGCGGCGGCACCCTGGGCCAGTTCGTGCTGTACGCCCTGATCGGCGGCGGCTCGATCGGCGCATTGGCCGAAGTCTGGAACGACCTGCAACGCGCGGCCGGCGGCATGGGCCGGATCAGCGAACTGCTCAACGAAAACAACGCAGTGCAGGCGCCGGCGCAGCCCCTCGCGCTGCCGCGGCCGCTGCGCGGCGAGATCGTGTTCGACCGCGTCGCCTTCCACTACCCGCAACGCGTGGATCTGCCGGCACTGCAGAACTTCAGCCTGCGGGTCAATCCCGGCGAGACCGTGGCCCTGGTCGGCCCGTCCGGCGCCGGCAAGAGCACCGTGTTCTCGATCCTGCTGCGCTTCCACGATCCGCAGAACGGCGCGGTGCGCGTGGACGGCATCGACGTGCGCGATACCGATCCGGCCGACCTGCGCGAATCGATCGCGCTGGTGCCGCAGCAACCGACCATCTTCGCCACCACCGCGCGCGACAACATCCGCTACGGCCGGCTCGGCGCCAGCGACGAGGAAGTCGATCAGGCGGTGCGCGCCGCGCATGCCGAGGACTTCATCCGCGCCCTGCCCGAGGGCCTGTCGACCGAACTGGGCGAACGCGGCGCGCGCCTGTCCGGCGGCCAGCAGCAGCGCATCGCGATCGCCCGCGCCCTGCTCAAGGACGCGCCGATCCTGCTGCTAGACGAAGCCACCAGCGCGCTCGACGCGCAAAGCGAACGCGCGGTGCAGCAGGCGCTGGAAACGCTGATGGAAGGCCGCACCACCCTGGTCATCGCCCATCGCCTGGCGACCGTGCTCAAGGCCGACCGGATCGTGGTCATGGACCGCGGCAGCATCGTCGCCGAGGGCACCCATGCGCAGTTGCTGGCCGAGGGCGGGTTGTATGCGGAACTGGCGAAGTTGCAGTTTCTGGATTGAGGCGCGGGGCATAGCGGTTGGCGTTGGCGATCGCGGGTCCGCGCTCGCGGCTCGCGCCACTCCTACGCTTAGCCGCCCACGCCGGCTAAGCGAGCGCGTGCCTGCGCATCGAGCGAGGACCGGATCGATTCCAGGTTTCTGAGACTGTGCGCACATGACGGACTTGGGCGCCTGGCAGCCCCGCATTCTTGCCGCTGCCCGAGGTGGCGGCCCCGGGTTTTAACGAGCCATCGGCGTTGCGCCCGATCCAACGGCCGGCGAAGTTCGAAGCGGGTTGGCGCTGGGCCTCTACGCTGCCAGCGACTGGCGCGGATCTTCGGTCCGCCGCTGACCTGCGAAAGTATTTCGTAGCCAATCGAGCAGCGAGCGAGGTAGGCATCGGGGTTATCGGGCTCGCGCCTGCGTTGGTCGAACGGTGGCCGAGGGTTTACAGCCAAGCGCGCGATGCGGCCGTCGCTCGTCACGGAACTGCCGCCAAGGCCGGCTACGACGAAGCCGCGAACGCGGTGCCATGAGCCGACGATCCGGCGCGACCCGCCCGCGGCGCGGTCGCAAAATGCAACGCCCCGCACGAGGCGGGGCGTTGCGAACAGCTACGTTCTTATCGAACATGCGGCGATCAGCCGGCCCGCCATCTCAGCCCGAAGGCATGGCGCAGCCGATTCACGCGTGTGACCCGATCAGCTCGTGACCAAGGCCAGCCCGTACTGACTCAGCACCGGGTTGATCCGCTCGAAGAACGTCTGCCGCTGCGAGGTCGGCACCGAGCAATTGTCGTTCTGGCCTACGGGCAGATTGCCACCCGACGTCAGGCCCTGTGCCTGACCGGCGGCGGTGATCCACGAACCGCCCGAATCGCCGCGACCGGTGCAATTGTTGGCCCGGGTCAAGCCCCTCACGCTGCCGAGGCTGCCGTAGTTGACCGTCACGTTCTTGGCCGTGATCGTGCCGCACTTGTACTGCGTGGTACGGCCCGAACGGCAGACCGCCGCGCCGATCGCCGCTTCGGTGCTGCCCTTCACCGCGACGCTGCCGCCGGTGTAGTTGGTGACGCTTCCGACCAGCGTATGGCTCGCGCCGATCGTCACCCAGGCCCGGTCGGTATTGGGGAAGTGCGAAGCGGTGAAGGTGCCCACGTTGACGCCGCTGATCTGCACGCTCTGACCGGCCTTGGCGCAATGCCCCGCGGTCGCGAAGCCCTTGATCGTGCCCTTGGTGACCGGGAACCCGACCGAACACAGGCCGACTCGACCGGTGCCGTCTGACAGCGGCATGCGGTACTCGATGCCGCCCTGGACCGAAGCGGTGACCTGCGGGATGCCCACCGCTTCCTCGATCCGGATCGAACCGATATCCGCGCCACTGACAGCGACGAAATCGATCGCTTCCTCATCCGCGCCCGGCGTAACGGTCACCACCACCGCATTGGTGGTTGGATCGACGTACCACGACTGCACGCCGCTGCGCAGCTTGCTGATGCCCGGCACGCGCCGCTGCGCGTCACGGTTGAGCGCCGCCATGGAATCGTTGAGCTGCTTCAGGCTATGCCTGACATGCCGTAGTTCGACCCCGGCCACCCCGACGCTCTTGTGCGCGCCCGCGGTCGCCGCGACCACCCGATAGCTGCCATCTTCATTGCGCTCGACCCAACTGCCGGCGTAGCCACCGCCGAGCGTGCGACGCAGCGTGGATTCCTGGGTGGTGGCGATGCGGTCGGCTTGAATCATCTGCGCGACTTGCGCCGACGACAGGCCAAGATCGCGCTGCATGGCGAGCTTGAGGGTCGGATTGAGATTATCGGCGGCCATGGCGCTGCCGGCGGACAGCGCGGCGACAGCCGCGACCAGGCTGGCGCGCGAGCGCAGATTCGACTTCGATACGGACATGTAAGAACTCCTGACTTGAGTACGCGAACACGGCCGACGCCCACTAAAGACGCGACCGCAACGACATCGCCGTGAGCGACAGTGGCCGTTGCTTCGAAGTGCGATGCCTGAACCATCGACGCGCACCAAGAAACCGAACGACATAAACAGATAAAGACGATGCCATAGGGTTTAGCAAGACGAAGCCGCGCACCGTCGCGACAAAAAAAACCGAGCCCGTCACAGGAACGCGAATGTCATGGCGAAAAAATCGTTCCCGCGCCGTAGCCAGCCGATCCGCCGCTCGCGAACACCTCGATTAAGGCCCGATTAAAGCGCCCACACGACATTAAAATCTGCGCTAACAGCACTTTGCGCGTACATCGTCCTGCGTATGGACGAATCGACGATCAACGAACGCACACAACCGTCTCGCCCCGATCACGCAAAGCGTCGCTTGCGTGCGTCACCACTGAATTCGAAACCGATCGCGGGCCCGCATACGGATCGATCCCATCCCATCACCGTCGCAATCCGGCGGCGGCATGGCCGCAGGCAACGGCGCGAACCACAACGCCCCGCGAGGCGGGGCGTTGTGGGACGATCGCAGTGACGCTATCGCGATCAGCTGGTGACCAGGCTCAGCCCGTACTGGCTCAGGATCGGCCCCACGCGTTCGAACAGGCTGCTGCGCTGCGACGCCGGGATGCCGCAGTTGTTGCCGTTCGACTGCACGTTGCCGCCGGACATCACGCCCTGCGCCTGGCCGGCGCTGGTGAACCACGAACCGCCCGAATCGCCGCGGCCCATGCAGGCATTGCCCTGGGTCAAACCGCGCACCGCGCCTTCGGCGTAGTTGGCGGTGACGTTCTTGGCGGTGATGTTGCCGCAGCGATAACCGGTGGTGCGGCCGGAACGGCACACCGCCGCGCCGATCGCGGCTTCGGCGCTGCCGCGGATCGCGATCGTGCCGCCGCTGTAGTTGCTGACCGCGCCCTGCAGGGTGTGGGTGCTGCCCACGCTGACCCAGGCGCGGTCGTTGCCCGGGAACACGCGCGCGGCAAACGAACCGACCTGGGTGCCGCCGATGCGAACGATCGCGCCGACTCCGCCGCAGTGACCGGCGGTGACGAAGCCCTTGGTGGCGCCGCGGGTCACCGAGAAGCCGACCGAACACAGGGTGGCGTTGTTGATCGAGTACTCGATGCCGCCCAGAACGTTGACCGAAGTCTGCAAGGTGCCGGGCACTTCTTCGATCCGCACCGCGCCGGCATCGGCGCCGCTGACCGCGACGAAATCCACCGCGCGCTCGCTGGCGCCCTGATCAACCCGCACCACCACCGCATTGCTGACCGGATCGACGTACCAGCTCTGCACGCCGTCGAGCGGCTTGCTGATGCCCTTGACCCGCGCATTGGACGCGGCATCGAGCTGCGCCATCGAGTTCTGCAAGTGCTTGAGGCTGTGCCGCACATTGCGCAGCTCGACCCCGCCGATCGCGCTGGCCTTGCGCGCGCCCGCGGTCGCGGCGACCACCTTGAACGAGCCGTCGGCGTTGCGTTCGATCCAGCTGCCGGCGAACTGGCTGCCGAGCTCGCGTTCGATCGCCGAGGCCTGAGTGCGCGCGAGTTTTTCGGTCTGCAGGTACTGGGCGATCTGGCCGGGGAAAATGCCCAGGTCGCGCTGCATCGCGAACTTCAGCTCCGGGCTGACCTCATCGGCGGCGAAGGCGACGCCGGAAGACAGCGTGGCGACCGCGGCCGCGACGCAGAAAACGGAAGCGCGCACGAAACGGCGCGCATTGGACTTCGATACGGACATGCGAAGAACTCCTGAAGGAATCTGACATGGGATCGATGGAATGAAGCCGAGCGGCTTCTCGACGCCGCGCAATGGCGGCGGCCTCTCGTCGGCGAACCCGCGCGCAATCCGGATGCACGCTTTGTTCGCGAGGCCATTCCAGCTAAAAAGAAGTGCGCTTAATACGCAAGGTGTGCACATAAGGCGGCATCACACGCAGAGTCCGAGCCACGTCACAAGACGCGGTATTGGCATAAGGACATGAACCGTTAACGCCCTGGATGCGCCTACGTATCGTGCGTATCGGCCATGGTGGTTGCTGCAGTGCAGCGTTACGCGTATCGACGGATTCGCGCGGGCATCAGCAGCGCTCCTATGAAGGCATCACTGCGCTAGCGACATCACTGACTGTGTTGCATCACCTCTTCCGGATCCAGCGAGTAACTATCCAGTTGCAATTCGATACCGCGCTCGCCGAGCAAGCGAAGATTGGCCGGACTGATCGTTTCGCCGTCGTTGCGGCAGCCCATGAACAAGCCGCAGAACAGATTCAGCTTGAAACGCGATTGCAATTGCGCCCACACCGCCGGGTCGTCGTTCAGTCGGGCGAAGATGTCGTCGATCTGTGCATCCAGATCGCCGGGCGATCGGTCCTGCGCTTGCAGAGACCACACACCGGCACGGGCGACACGACGATGGCCGGTGGCCTTGCCGACCAGGACCTCGCCGCGGGTCCGCGCGCCGGTCGGCTCCGCGCCGAGCAGACGGCTGACCTCATCGGGGATCAACTCGTCGCCGAGGATATTCAAGCACGCCATGGTTTTTTCGAATGCGGGCATAGCGAGACCGTTGATTGAAATGCGGGACGCGACGTCGGACACGCGCATCTTCTCATTTCACACTCAATCATCGCTCTCGCGAAGTAATCCATGCGTACGCGCATCGCCCGGTTTCTCGCACATGCACAGGAACTGCCGGCATACGCCTACCGGGCCGCATCGCATCCCATCGCCGGCTTCAATCCGCTCGAGCGAACTCGCTCAACAGCCACACCGTCAGCAAGACCACGGCGACGACACCGGCGCCACGGCCGAGCCAGAACAAGGCCAGGGAAAAGTCCGCGCCGTGCACCGGCGGCGGAATCGCGGCCAGCGCGATCAGCGCCAGGGCCTGGGATTTACGCGAACCACGCATGGTTGCACCTCCCGCGACGGCCCGCATGGCCGCCTCACCGGACCTTACACCCATCCGGGGCAGGATGGGCCACCCTACCCCGTACAGGCGACGACCGGCGAACGCGCTCGTGTGCGCGCGGCCGGCGATCGGCGAGCCCATGCATGACGACGCGCAAATCCAGCCCTATCTCAATCTCAGCGGCGACTCGGGCGTACGCGGTTACGCGATCGGACCGCAGGCGATCGCGGTCGAGTTCGGCGACGGCTCGGTCTATCTGTACACCGCCGACAGCGCCGGCGCCGAGGCGATCGCGCGCATGCACGAACTGGCGCGCGGCGGACGCGGGTTGAATACCTACATCAACCGTCACGTCCGCGATGGTTATGCCGAACGCCTGCGCTGATCGCCGCGGGCGCGCGCGTGTCCGATCGCCCCGCCTCATCCGATCGAAGTGAACACGCTGTCGCCGCGCGCGGCCGCATCGGCATAGAACGCGGTCAGCACCGTGTAATACGAGACGACGTAATCCTTGGCCTCATCGCCGTCGCGCAGCCAGATCACGTCGGGATAGATGTCCGCGTCCGCCAGCGCCTGCGCATCGTAGCGACGGGCGAACTCGTCCGCCGGCAAGCTGGCCAGCGCGGTGGCGATCTGGCGGACATGATCGGCCGGCACATGCCGCGGCGCGTCCTCGTCCGGATCGTCCGAAACCGGCTCGCCGCCGAAGATCGCCCAGTTCCACGGCGGCTCGCCTTCCCAGGCCGACTGATTGAGAACGAAATGAATCGCATGCCAAGCCTTGTCCAGGTACGCCACGCGCCCGGCCGCCTCGTCGGCGTCGTAGTCCGCGTACAGGGCCTCGACGATTTGCCCTGGCGCGCGCAACAACGCCGCCGTGCGTTCCGCGTCGACCGCGGTCGCGCTCCATGTCATGCCCATTCGAACGCGCTCCGTAATGAAGGTCTGGATCAAGGTCTGATTGAAGGTTTATCGGCGGTCAGCCTCGCTGCTGCGAAAGCGTCGTTCGCCGGTGACGATAGGCGCGTCGGGCCGATCGGTCGTTGCATTCGCGAGTCGATCCGAAGCGGCCGGGTTGCCCCGGCCGCCCTTGCGATCGAAGCGAGAATCAGGGATTCGGATCCGGCGGCTGCGACACCAGCGGCTCGCATTGCAGCCTGGATTCGCCGGCCGAGTTGCTGATCCAGTTGCAGTCGAGCCAGGTGCCGTCCTTGTCCTGGACGATGAAGGCCGAGGCGCTGAAGCTCAGCAGCACCAGGGCCAGCGACAACAGCGCGGGAGCGAGGCGGATCTTCTTCATGGTCTGTCTTCCTTGTCAGTGGGTTTTCACCGATGAGCACACAACCAGCTTGCGTCCACGCGGCCGGTCCGTTCGCGATGCGTTGCCGCACCCTGGCGTCGTCGCGGACACGAGCAGCCTAGCAAGTCGTCATCGCAGCCGCTGATATGCGCCGACGCTGACGCGGCGGCTCAGGGATTGATCCGGATCGGCGTTCCGGTCGGCACCAGGCTCCACACTTCCTCGATCTGCTGGTTGGTCAGCGCTATGCAGCCGTCGGTCCAGTCGCGCCGGTAGCCGGCCGGGGTGCCGCCGTGAATCATGATGTCGCCGCCCGGATCGACCCCGCGCGTGCGGGCCTGTTTGCGATCGGCTTCGTTCGGGTACGACACCCGCAGCGACAGATGGAAGCGGCTGTTCTGATTGCGCCCGCTGATGCGGTAATCGCCTTCCGGCGTGCGTTCGTCGCCCTGCTGACGCTTATGCCCGCTCGGCGCGTCGCCGAGCAGGATCGAATAGGTGCGGATCACCGTGTTGTTGTGGAACAACTGCATGCGCCGCTGCGCCTTGTCGACCACAATGCGGTCGGCGCGTTGCGCGGCCGGCGCCATCGCCGGCGGGGTCCTCGCCCAAGCCGGCGCCCAGGCCAACACGCAAGCAAGCAGCGCGGCGAAAAAACTCACGGAAATCCATTTCATACCGGCAGGCTCCTGGCCACGATCGCATCCAGTTCCAAGTCGTGCGGCAGCGTGCCGAAGCCCAGCCCATGCGCGCCACCGACGCGGCTGCGGCAGAACGCGATCGCGGCGGGACTGTCGGCGACGAACAGCAGCGCGGCCTGCAAGGCCAACGCGAGCCGTTCGACGAACGCACGCATCTGCGCCTCGTGCAAAGCTGCCGCACCGGTGAGCACCGGTGCCAGTTCGTCGATGCGCGCATCCAGCGCATCGTCGCGGCCGCGCGCGCGTTCCAGCTCGAGCAACAGCGCGCGTCCAGCCTCGGGTTCGCGGCCGAGCGCGCGCAGCACGTCCAGGCACTGGATGTTGCCGCTGCCTTCCCAGATCGAATTCAGCGGCGCCTGCCGGTAAAGCCGCGGCAGGATCGATTCCTCGACATACCCCGCGCCGCCCAGGCATTCCTGCGCTTCATTGACGAACACCGCCGCGCGCTTGCAGATCCAGAACTTGCCGATCGCGGTGGCGATGCGCGCGAACGCGGCGTCGTGCGCCGACGACGGCGCGCGATCGATCGCGCCGGCGACGCGGATCGCCAGCGCGGTGGCGGCCTCGGATTCGATCGCCAGGTCGGCGATCACGTTGCGCATCAGCGCATGCTCGATCAGCGGCTTGCCGAAACTGCGCCGATGGCGCGCGTGATGCAGCGCCTGCGCCAGGGCCATGCGCATCTCGCCGGCCGAACCGAGCATGCAGTCCAGGCGAGTCAGCATCACCATCTCGATGATCGTCGCCACGCCGCGGCCTTCCTCGCCGATGCGCTGCGCCCAGGCGCCGATAAATTCCACCTCCGACGAGGCGTTGGACCAGTCACCGAGTTTGTCCTTGAGCCGCATCAGCCGCATCGCGTTCTTGCCGCCGTGCGGATGCCAGCGCGGCATCAGGAAACAGCTCAGCCCGCCCGGCGCCTGCGCCAGCACCAGGAAACCGTCGGACATCGGCGCGGAGAAGAACCACTTGTGGCCGACCAGTTCGTATTCGTCGTTGCCGATCGGCGTGGCGACGGTCTGGTTGGAGCGCACGTCCGAGCCGCCCTGTTTCTCGGTCATGCCCATGCCGAGGGTCAATCCGGCCTTGTCGCCGTAACCGACATCGCGGCCGTCGTAGTGCGGCGCGGCGGCCTTGCGCATCCACTCGTGCAGCGCCGGCGCGTGCCGCAACACCGGCACGCTGGCGTGGGTCATGGTCAGCGGACAACTCGTGCCCGGTTCGACCTGATGGTGCAGATAACTCAGCGCCGCGCGCGCGACCTGCGAACCCGGGCGCGGATCGTGCCAGGACAGGCCGGCGACGCCGTGGCCGATCGCGTGGCCCATGATGGCGTGGTAGTTCGGGTGGAATTCGACCCGGTCGATGCGATGGCCGTAGGCGTCGAAGTTGCGCAGACGCGGCTTGTCGCGATGCGCGTCGAAGCTCAGTTCGTAGAGATCGCTGCCGGCGAGTGCGCCGTACGCCGCGAGATTTTCGGCGAAGCCCGCGCCGCCTTCGCGCTCGACCGCGTCGCGCAGCGCGAGGTCGTCGCGCCACAGATCGCGCGGCGCGAACGGCGGCGGCTGGTTCTCGACCCGATGGGTGGCGAACGGGGGCAGCGTGTCCATGAGGGTGACTCTCCGTGGGGGCTTTGCAGCGATTCTAGTGATTCCGCGGCGGGTGCGCTGTCGCTCGTGTTCGTCGAGAAGGTCGGCCTCCAGGGCTTGATCGCGACATGACGCTGAAGTCGCTGGATCCCCGCGTTCGCGGGGATGAAGGTATTGGGGATGCGATGCGGCCGTGTTGGTGCGCTGCTTCGGGTTGCCTCACGTCGGGTGGCTGCGTGGCCCTGGATCGCCACGCAGCCTCGGATTGCCGTGTCGCTGCGGCGGCTACATGTTCCGGGGGCGCCGCATGGGTGGCGTCGTCACGCAACTTCACACAGTCACACAGTCACACAGTCACACAGTCACACAGTCGCGCCATCGCCCTGTTGCGTTGTTGCGTTGTTGCGTTGTTGCCTTGTTGCCTTGTCGCACGGCCGCACAGTCGCACTCTGCCGCACTGCCGCACTGCCGCACTGCAGTCACGGCATCACGCATTCGCCTTGGCTCGTCATCCCCGCGCAGGCGGGGATCCAGAGACTTCACAGTCATGCCGCGGTGAAGCCCTGGATCCCCGCCTGCGCGGGGATGACGGCGCTGGAGGATGCGATGCGTCCGTGGTGCCGACTGATCCTGGTCGCCTCACGAAACCGGAGTTCCACGTGGGCGCGATTCAAACACCGACCGTTCGTACGCAACCGGCCCAGCGATCGCACCCTGCTGCACCGCGGCAAGCCTGCGTCGCGACCCCGCACGACCAACCCACCCCATCGCCACCAACCCAAAAAGAAAAAAGGCCCCGCCAGAAGCGGAGCCTTGGAAACTGTCCGATGCGATTCGGCCAGACATTGCCCCTAGGGGCAAAGGCGAATCAAACCACCGGAGCCACTTCGGACGCTTGCGCGCCCTTCGGTCCCTGGGTCAGCTGATAGCTGACACGCTGGCCTTCCTGCAAGCTGCGGAAACCCTTTGCGTTGATCGCGGAGAAATGCACGAATACATCCGCGCTGCCATCTTCGGGAGAAATAAAACCGAAGCCCTTGGCGTCGTTGAACCACTTCACGGTGCCGTACTGCATATCCTTATTGACCTCATGCTGGATGCGTTGACGTGCGTCGCCGCCGGATGTGGCGCGAGACGCACTACCGAGTATGCAAACTGTGCCGCTAGATGACAACGGTTCAGCGTGACAACATCCAGCACGTGTTTCGAAGCAATATCCGGCCACGCCGGATGCACCCAAATCGCAGTTATGCGACTGGGGTCACCGAAGCGCCGAGGCGGTCGAGCAAGGCGAGCAGCAAGGCCGGCAGGCCCGCGGACGCCGCGGCCACGTTGTCGAGCACATCCTGCAGGGTGATCACTTCGTCCAGGTCCGGACCGGCGCCCGCGGCCCAGTTGGCGACGATCGCCAGGCAGGCGTAATCCAGGCCGAATTCTCGCGCCAACCCGGCTTCGGGCATGCCGGTCATGCCGACCAGATCGCAGCCGTCGCGGCGCATGCGCGCGATCTCGGCGCGGGTTTCCAGGCGCGGCCCCTGGGTGGCGCCGTAGCAGCCGCCGTCGACCAGGCTCACGCCCGCGCTCGCCGCCGCGGCGATCACGTCGGCACGCAACGCGCGCGTATAGGGCTCGCCGAAATCGACATGCAGCACCTCGGTGCCGGGCTCCTCGCACAAGGTGGAGATACGACCCCAGGTGTAATCGATCAACTGATCCGGACAGCCCAGCACGCGCGGGCCAAACCGTTCGGTGATGCCGCCGACCGTATTGAGCGCGAGCACGCGTTGCGCGCCCAGCGCCTGCAACGCGGCGAGGTTGGCGCGGTAGTTGATCTGGTGCGGCGGCAAGGAATGGCCTTCGCCGTGACGCGCCAGAAACGCCACCCGGCGTCCGCCCAGAGTGCCGATCCGCACCGGACCCGACGGCGCGCCGTAGCGCGTGACCGGCTGATGCGATTCCACGTCCTGCAGTTCGGCGATGCGGTACAGGCCGGTGCCGCCTATCAGGGCGAGGTCGATGGGTTGGGTCATTGCGGGGTCCGGAGGAGTGGAAACAGGAATGAGTTGAGAGGAGTGAGGAAACAGTGGGTGCGCGGGGCGTTGTGGCGGTGCGAGCTTATCGGGCCTTCACGCACTTCGGTTCGCTGATTCCCGCGCCGGGCTGCGGCTTCACTTCAGCGCATAGATCGCCGGCAGGTTGCGGCCCTGCTCGTGGTAATCCATGCCGTAGCCGAATACGTAGCGATCGGGCACTTCCACGCCGATGTAGTCGGCGCATACGCCTTCCACGCAGCGGTCGTGAGCCTTCACTGCGAGCGCGGCGATGCGCACTTCGATCGCGCCCTGTTCGCGGCACCATTCGCGGATGCCGTGCAGGGTGTGGCCTTCGTCGAGGATGTCGTCGGCGAGCAGCACGCGACGGCCGCGCAGCGGGGTCGCCGGGCGATGCTTCCAGACCAGATCGGCGCCGGTGGTCGCGCCGCGGTAGCGGGTGGCGTGCAGGTAATCGAATTCCAGGTCCAGGCCGCGCTCGCCCAGCTCCATCGCCAGTTGCGCGGCGAACGGCATGCCGCCGTGCATGATCGTCAGATAGACCGGACGGCTGCCGGCGTAATCGCTGCGGATCTTCACCGCCATGCGCGCGATCTCGCGCTCCAGGGTGCGCCGATCGAAGATCAGATCGGCGTTTTCCAGCGCCTGGGCCAGGTCGTGCCCGGACTCGTGTTTCACGTTCATCAAGCCAATCCTTCCAAGCGGGTGCGGGTTTCGCCGTAATGGCTGTCGGCGATCAGGCCGTCCCAGCCCATCGCGCCGCGGCCGATCAGGCCCAGCAGCGCGGCGGTGTTGAGGCGGCGGCCTTCGACCGCGGCCAACGACTCTTCTACCAATTGCGGATGACAGACCAGCACGACGTCGCAGCCGGCATCCAGGTGCGCGTCGATGCGCGCCTTGATCCCGCCGACCGAGAACGCCGCGGCCATGCCGATGTCGTCGCTGAAGACCACGCCGCGGAAACCCATCTCGACGCGCAATATCTCTTCGATCCAGCGACGCGAATAACCGGCCGGCTCCGGCGCGACCGCCGGGTACGACACATGCGCCATCATCACCGCGTCGGCCTTGGCTTCGATGCCGGCCACGAACGGGATCAGGTCGGTCGCGCGCAATTCCTCCAGCGTGCGCGGGTCGACCGCGTCGTTGAAGTGGGTGTCGGCCAGGACCGAGCCGTGGCCGGGGAAATGCTTGATCGTCGCGGCCATGCCGCGCGCGTGCATGCCGCGCACGTAGGCGCGGGTGAACTCGGCGACGACCTGCGGATCGGGATCGAAGGCGCGGTTGCCGATCGCCAGATTGCCGCGGCCCAGGTCGACCACCGGCGCGAAGCTCAGGTCGACGCCGCTGGCCTGCACTTCGGCGGCCATCAGCTGCGCGTGTTCCTCGGCCAGCTTGAGCGCGCCGGCGGGGTCATGCGCGTACTGCTTGCCGAACACCTCCAGCGGCGGCAGGGCGCTGTAGCCCTCGCGAAAGCGCTGCACGCGCCCGCCTTCCTGGTCGACGCAGATCAACTGCGGACGCGGCGCGGCGGCGCGGATCGCGGCCGACAGCTCGGCGACCTGGGCCTTGGACGCGAAGTTGCGGCTGAACAGGATCACGCCGGCGCAGGCATCGTGCTGCAGCCAGTCGCGTTCCTGCGCGGTGAGTTCGGTACCGGCGACGCCGATCACGAGCATGCGGAACTCCTGAGGGAGAAACAGCGCGGTATGCGCAGGGTGCATTGTCGCGCAGATGCCGCGGTGGGGGCACCCTGCCCGGCCCGGGCGGCCGGAGAAGCGCCGGTTCCGCCGCAATCGCGGCCCGAGGGCACCGTGCGGGACGTGAAATCTTCGCGAGAGTGCTTTTACCCCGGCGTTCTCGGTTCGGCGGCGCCGAATATAGACACACCCGATCGGAAAAATTCTCGCGTCGGCGGAAAGCCCGCACCGACCTCGCGGCTACGCCAATGCCCTCAAACGGTGCCGTCGCGCTCGGCCTGGCTCCATTGCGCATACGGCCGGGTCGCCAGGGCCAGGTTGTAGTAACGCACCGCGTCGGTGACCTCGGCGCCTGCCCAATCGGGCTTGGCGAATTCGCTATCGGCGCTGGCCAATTCGATCTCGGCCACGACCAGGCCGGCGTTGTCGCCGAGGAATTCGTCGACTTCCCACAGATGACCCTGGTGCTCGACGTAATGCCGGCGCTTGTCGACCAATCCACCGACGCTCAGTGCGAGCAGATCGCGCGCATCCGCGACCGGGATCGGATAGTCGAACTCCTGGCGGGTGTGGCCGAGCTCGCGCGATTTCAGATTGAGAAAGGCCTCCTCGCCGGCGATGCGCACGCGCACCGACGCCTTCATCGCCGCGCGGCCGTCGCCGCCCGCGTCCATCGCCGCCAGATCGTTGAGATAGCCCTGCGCCATCGGCACGACCTTGTGCGCCTGCGCGCGCCAACCGTCGCCGACGACCAGGAATTTGCGTTCGATTTCGATGCCCATGCGCCATTATGGCCCAGCCGCCGGACGCAGTCGCGCCTGTAGAATGCGCGCCCCGCGCAGCGCGCGCGAATTCGCCGAATCGGCAAGGCCGCCATGAAGCGCCTGATTTCCGCAGTGTTGTTTCCGTTGGCCATCGCCCTGCCCGGCGCGGCCGGCGCCGCGTCAGGCGCCGACGCGATGCCCGATGTCGAACAGGCCAATGCAGCCTATCGGCGCGCGCTGGAAGCCGACGTCCGCGCGAAATCCGAACCGTCGTCGCTGGTCTCGGCCTCGCTGCTCGCGGCGATGAAGATCGACGCCGTGCAAGGTTGCCAACGCGTCGATGCCGTCTTCGTCGCCTGCATCGTGGGTGTCGATGCGGGCATGCGCCGCGGCTATCAGGCCTATCGGTTCGGCCATGACGGCGCGACCTGGACGCTGGAGAACAGCGTCGAAGCCGCGATACCGGCGCCGAGCCAGGCCGAAGCGCAAGGCCTGATCCGCCAGCGCCTGGGCGAAGAAGGCGCGCGCCAGCAAGACCTCGCGCGCAAGGCCGAATTCGAACGCGCCGCCGCCGAAGCGACGGTGAGCGCGATGAATTCGTGCGAGCTCGATGACGACAGCGGCGCGGTGGAGTGCGAGGTGCGGCTGCGCTTGCCCGATGGCAGCGAGCCTTCGGCGACGCAGCGGTTTCAGTTGAATGGACGCGTTTGGTCGTTGTTGGAGCGTTGAGCCGCGAAGGATCGACGCGGCGTGCGTTAATCACGCCGCGTCATTGAATCCATGAGTTTCGATGCGCCGGGCGAGACCGCGGTCGCAGCTCACGCAGCTCCTACAGGGGCAGCCGCTGCCGTCGCCGAAGATTGCCCCGATTCCGACGGTAGGAGCTGCGTAAGCTGCGACCGCGAATCAACAACCCGCGGCGAAACCAGGCAAGACGACAACGGCCAGGTCACACCGTGCCTAGCCAAGCGCCGCTGCACCGCGCCCCGCTCAGCGCTCAAACATCGCAATCGATTCCACATGCGCGGTATGCGGAAACATGTCCATCACCCCGGCCGCGCGCAGTTTCCAGCCCTTCTCGCGCACCAGGTAACCCGCATCGCGCGCCAGCGACGCCGGATGGCAGCTCACGTAAACGATCCGCTTGAACTGCTTGAGCGGCAGCTGGGTCAGGACGAAATCGGCGCCCGAACGCGGCGGATCGAGCAACAGGCGGTCGAAGCCTTCGCGCATCCACGGCTCGCCGCTGAGGTCCTTGGCCAGATCGGCGGCGTAGAACTTCGCATTGCCCAGGCCGTTGTGCTCGGCGTTTTCGCGCGCGCGCTGAACCAGCCCGGCCTCGCCTTCCACGCCGACCACTTCGCGCACGCTGCGCGCCAGCGGCAAAGTGAAATTGCCCAGGCCGGCGAACAGGTCGAGCACCCGGTCCTCCGGCTGCGGCTGCAGCAGGTCGATCGCGTGCTGGATCATGTGGCCGTTGAGGCCGGCGTTGACCTGGATGAAATCGAGCGGACGGAACTTCAGTTCCAGATTCCACTGCGGCAGGGTAAACGCGAGCCGCGGATCGGCCGGCCACAGCGGATGCACGCTCTCGATCCCGCCGGGCTGCAGGAACACCGCGAACTCGTGCTGCTGGGCGAAGGCGACGATCGCGTCGCGATCGGATTGCGATAGCGGCGACAGATGGCGGAAGGTCAAGGCGATGCCGCAGTGCGCGTTGTCGCCGTGCATGCGGTCGCCGCCGATGAACTCGACCTGCGGAATTTCGCGGCGCGCCTGCAGGCCGTCGATCAATCGCGCGAGCGCGCCGATGGCATCGCCGATTTCGGGGATCACCGTTTCGCAGCGCGCGATCTCGGCGACGAAGCGCGGGTCGGTTTCGCGGAACCCGACCAGGGTCTTGTCCTTCTTCTCGACCCGGCGCACCGAGAACCGGCCCTTGCGGCGATAGCCCCAGGCCGAATCGGTCAGCGCCGGCAGGATCCGCTCGGGCGTGACATGGCCGATGCGTTCGAAGTTTTCCATCAGCACCTGTTGCTTGGCCACGATCTGCCGATCCTCGGCCATGTGCTGCAGCGCGCAGCCGCCGCACACGCCGAAGTGCGCGCAACGCGGAGCAACACGATCGGCCGCGGCTTCGAGCACCTCCAGCGTCACCGCTTCATCGAAACTGCGCGAACGCGAGGTCTGCTTGGCCATGACCCGTTCGCCGGGCAGCGCGCCGGCGACGAACACCGCCTTGCCGTCCGCGCGCCGGGCGACGCCACGGCCGTCGTGAGTAAGGCCGGTGATGGCGGCCTCGAAGGGAGTTTGATCGATGCGGGCCACAGCTGCTGGCAGGAATCAAAGGGGGCGCATTGTGGCATGGCCGGGATTGGGGATTGGGGATTCGGGATTGGCAAGGGCTAAAAAACCGCCGCCGCGGGCTGGCTGCATAGCGATCCCGCACCCGGGCTTCAGGAACGCAAAAGCCCGCTTGCGCGGGCTTTTGCTCTTGCCAATCCCTAATCCCTAATCCCTAATCCCGGCTACTCACTTCTGCTTCCAACCGCCGCCCGCATCCTGATACCACCAGCCGCCCTTGGCGCTGTCGACCCACTGGCGGGCGAACACCTGGCGGATCTGCCCTTCCCATTCGGGGTGATTGTTGGCGACCGCGATCTCGCGGTAGACCGCGGCCGAATCGCGGCCCTGGTCGGCCACGGCCTGATTGACGCCGACCCGGTCGGACAGCGGGATCTTCGAGGCGTCGCGCACCGCGACCGTGCCGTTGCTGGCGAAACCGAGCGCGCCGGAATCGAAATGCGCGCGCAGCTGGCTGTCAAAGCGCTGCGCCATGCGCGACTGGATCGCCTGGATCGCCGGGGTCTTGATCGAGATGTCCGGCGACTGCGCGTGGGCGCTGCCGATGCCGGCCAGCGACAACCAGTCGATGCGGCTGGCCAGTTGGCCCCATTGCAGGCCCGGACGCGATACCGAGGCGCTGCCGCCGGGCTTGCCGCCATCGCTGGGCTGAGCCTGCGGCGTGGCCGCGGGGGCTTGATCGCCAATCACCTTCTCGACGAACTCCTTGGCCGCTTCCTTGGCCTCGGCGGCCGGGAAATAGACATTGATGGTCACGCACGCCGTCAACATCACGGCGGCGACCGGTATTCCCATCCAACGGCGCATGAGCGAATCCTTCTGGTTGTGCGCGTCCTGCGCGGGTTCCGCCGGGTCCGGGCGGGGGTTGATCGAACGACGTTTATTGAAGCACGGCGCCTATTGAACCACGGCGCTGTTGAACGACAAGGCTATTGCACCACCGGCTTCACCTCGCCCTTGCTGACCGCCTCCATGCGCTCGAGCAAGGTCGCCCAGTCGACCCGGCGGTTGTAGCCGACCACGTCCAGGTGCGGCACGCCCGCGCCCTGCACGATGGTGAAGCCGCGGCTGCCGTCGGGCGCGGCCTTGGCCGGGCCCAGGCCGTCCATGTGGCAGACCTCGTCGGCCAGGCGGCAGGCGATGCCGATGCGGGCGTAACCGAAGTCGTCGAAAAACCCGATCAGCCGATCCTGCAGGCTGCCGACGAACGACGAATCGCCGACGCTGGACAGGTCCTGCACCGCGCGCTGGCTGATCCGCTGGCGCACGCCCGGGGTCTTGCGCGTGTGCAGTTCGGCGTTGAACGCGGTCGGCTGCCAGTCGACCAGACGCACTTGATCGATGCGTCCATACAAACGCCCGGTGATGCTGCCGAAACCGAACACGCCGGTCAGCGATTCCAGATCGAGATTGTCCAGCGCCAGATCCGAACTCAGGGTCGGCGCGACCCCGAACGGGCGCTCCATCGCCAGCGACGACACCGCCACGGTGCCGCCGAACAACTGCATGGTCAGGCCGCCGTCGAGTTCGAGCCGATCGTCGGCGTAATGCGCCTGCGGAATGCGCCCGCTGAGTTCCCCGGTGAACGCCGGCCAGTCCAGCGCCTTGGCCAACTGGCCCACATCGAGCCGGTCGAGATTGAGGCCGAACCGCACGTCCAGGCCCTTGCCGCCCGCCGGCGGACGCAGCCGCAACCCATCGAAACCGGCACGGCCGCCGAGCATCGGGAAACTCACCG
Organism: Lysobacter sp. Soil_N_51; assembly: GCF_057655755.1. Classification (NCBI taxonomy): domain Bacteria; kingdom Pseudomonadati; phylum Pseudomonadota; class Gammaproteobacteria; order Lysobacterales; family Lysobacteraceae; genus Lysobacter; species Lysobacter sp. Soil_N_51. The sequence continues at coordinate 260,006 of NZ_JBDGLR010000001.1, forward strand.
CGCGCAGCAGCCGCAGTTCGCCGTCGCCGCTGGAGAACGGCAAGGTCGCCGCGCCGAATTCCAGACCGTACAGCGCACCGCCGCGCCAACCCAGTTCGCTGGCGACCGGCGCATCGGCCGAATAGCGCACCTGGCCATCGAGAGCGTCGAAGCGGAACCGGCCCTGCGGGTCCTTCATCGACACCTGTTGCAGGCTGGCTTCGGCCAGCTGCAGTTCGTCGCCGCTCATGCGCACGCGCGCCTGCGCCGCGCCCGAAAGTTCCAACTGCCCCAACCCGGCCAGACCGAGGAAACCCGACAGATAGCCGTCGCGCAGCGGCGCGAGGTCGGCGCTGCGCAGGTCCAGATCGAGCGCGGCCAGACTCGCGTCGGGCGTCAACGCGGCGCTGCCTTCGAGCGCGAGAATGCCGTCGTCGCGCCACATCAACCGCGGCAGTCGCCAGCCCTCGCCTTCGCGCTGCTCAGCCTGCACCCGCAAGTCGACCGCGCGTTTGTGCAATGAAACGTAAGCGTTGCCGAACAGCAACTCGCCGCCTTGCAATTGCCCGTCGATCGCGACCGTATCGGTACGGTCGAGCTGAGCTGAAAGGTTCAGCTGTGCGCCGAGGTTCTCGGCCGCGATCAATCCGTCGGGCGTGTCGAGCGCGCCGCCTTGCAGGCGCAACGGGCCGGTGATGCTCAACGGTTTATGTTGCGGCGCGGCGATGTCGAGCCGGCCGTCGAGCGTGCCGGCCTTGATCCGCCCGGCCGGCCACGCCTGCGCGACCAGCGCCTGGGCCCAAGCCAGTGGCACGCGGGTCAGGTCGATGCGGGTCAGATCGGGACTGGCGACCGCGCGCTGCAAGGCCAGCGCGGCGGCGCCCTGGCTCAAGCGCAGATCGGTGCTGGCCACGCCGAGGTCCAGCGCCAGCCGCAAGGGCTTGCCGCCGGCGCCGCGCAATTCGCCGTCGCAGCGCCAGCCTCCGCGGCCGTCGCGCCGCAGCGGGCAACGCCAGACCACGTCGCGGAAGCGATAACCCAGATCCGGCGCCTGGATGTTTCCGGCCTGCAATTCCAGTTCGCCGTGCTCGGCCCGCGCGGGCCAGGACAGGCGCACTTTGACCTGCTCCAGCGTCACCACCGCGGTCGCGACGCGCTGAATCCTGGCGTTCAGTGTGTACGCTTCAGCATGGGTCGGCGCCGCCCACAAGGCGGGCAGCGACAACAGCATCAGGAGGCGTAACATGGTCCGCAGCATGGAAGCAGGATAGCGGGCGGAAGCGAACCGGCAATGAAGAATCCACAGGTCCCACGCGTATTGCTGGTCGAGGACGACCCGACCAGCCGAGCCTTTCTGACCGCGGCGGTCGAGGCGATGCCGGCCGAAGTCGACGGCGCCGACACCCTGGCCGCGGCGATGGCGCTGGGCAATGCCCAGGATTACCAGTTATGGCTGTTCGATGCGCATCTGCCCGACGGCAGCGGCATCGATCTGCTCGAACGCCTGCGCCGGCTGCATCCGGCGACCCCGGCGCTGGCGCACACCGCGACCGGCGAGAGCGATATACGCAACCGCCTGATCGCCTCGGGCTTCTCCGACGTGCTGGTGAAGCCCTTGCCCGCCGCGGCGGTGCGTTGCGCGATCCGGCGCCTGCTCGGCCTGCCCGAACACGATGCGCCCGCGTCGTCGGCGGCGGCACCGCAGCAAGAAGCGCCGATATGGGACGACGATATCGCCGCGCGCGCGCTCAACGGCAACCGGGTCCACATCGCCACCCTGCGCGGTTTGTTCACCCAGGAACTGCCCAACGCGCGGCGTTCGATCTGCGCCGCGGCCCAGATCGGCAACATCGAAGCGTTGCGCGGAGAGCTGCATAAGCTGCGCGCGAGTTGCGGCTTCGTCGGCGCCGCGCGCCTGGCCCAGGCGGTGCAGGCCTTGCAGGCGCAACCGGATTCGAGCGTACTGTTGCAGCGGTTCGATCAGGTGGCTTCGGATACGGTTGAGCAGACGGGTTGAGTTTTGTCGCGGCGTGCGGATACGGCGCCTCGTATCGATTTGCTACCGCATGCTGCGGGCTTGAACCGATGGGTTCGCGGTGTCCGGGAGTTCGCGGTCGCGGCTTGCGCCGCTCCTACAGGGGCTGACGTCGCTTGATCGATGGCGGCTACAGCGCTCGCATCGAGCGCGACGTCACGCTCGATGCAGTGACCTTAGCGGTCGCTGTCGGCGGCCGAATCCGGCTGCGAATCGGCGGCTTCGCGTTTAGGCGCGACGCGCGCCAGTTCGGCCAGCATTTCCCAGGATTTCAGTCCGCGCGGGCCGAGGTGATGGCTCAGCACCGCGCGCATCGCATGCCGCAATCCAGGCAGGTCCGACGGGTCCGGCGCGGTTTCGCCGGTCAGCGCGAGCAAGGCCCGCCCGGTCGCCGCCGCGCTGCGCTCGCCATGGCCGCGATCGCTGAGCAAACGACGCGGGCCCTGCTCCGGATCGAGGCGATAACGCGCGGCCGGATCGATCGCGATGCCGTCGGCGTCGACGCTCCAATCGAAACCCGAACCCAGCGCTTCGAGCAGATCGCGCTCGAAGCAACGCAGGCTCCACGCCAGTTGCCCGCCGCGCAGTTGCGCGCGAGTGCGGGCGTAAAGATCGTACAGTTCCGGCAAGGGATCGCCGCGCGGCACCAAGCGCAGCAGCAGTTCGTTGATGTAGAAACCGGCCAGCGAGGTTTCGCCGTCCAGGCGCGGCGCCGCGTCCAGCGCTTCGGCCGAAATCAATCGCGCCAACTCGCCGCGCAGCAACGCGTCGAAGCGGATGTGCTGGAACGGCTGCAAGGCCGCGCGCAGGACCTGTCGCTTGGGTCCTTGCACACCGCGCGCGATCAGGCCGACCCGGCCCTGCCGCTCGCTCAGCACTTCGACCAGCAAGCTGGTTTCGCGCCACGGGCGCGTGTGCAGGACGTAGGCGGATTCGGCGGTCAGACGCATGCGCTCACACTAGCTCAGAAGCTGCTCGCGCGAGACCCGCGCGATGGCGCCGCGACGACGCAAACGCATGCGTTCAAGCGCCATCGGTGCCGGCACCACGCAAATGCCGCATCGCGGTCATCCGCGTCACCAGCCAGCCGATCCCGATCAGGAACAACGACAGCGCGCAAATCGCCAGGCTGCCCAGCGCCTGTCCGTAGCCGTAGCGATACGCCTGACCGGCCGGCAGAAAATAGTCAGGGCCGTAGATCGTCGCCAGCCCCGCGCATAACGTCGCCACGCCCCACCCAAGACCCGTCAAGGCATACGGCCACACGCGATAGCGCCGCCGCTTGCCGTCGCGACGCAGTCGCCGTGCGATCGCGCCGCCGATCAACGCGCATGCCACGCCGCCGCCAAGCACCACCGCGATCAAGCACAACACGCTCGCCACCATGAGCACGCGGTAGACGACGCCCGGCGGCGCCTGGGTGGTGATCGCGATGGCGTCGGCAGGTAAGCCCGGATAACGGCCGTGGTAGGTGTCGCGGGATGTATCGGTGTGCTGTACGTCCTCGTCGTTCAAGGGCAGCGAGGTCTTGATCCGCCATCCATCGGGCACGCTGACCGTCAGATGCAGGTTGCCGAAACCGGCCCATGTGCGCGCCGGCGCCAACACATAGGCGAACTGGTACAGCAGGGTCGGGCCATCGCCCTTGCGCTGCATCGCATCGGCGCGGTAACTCGCGCGCAACCGGTGGCGTCCCGGCGGCAACACGAAATCCAGGGCCAGGCTCGAAGGCTCCTGAACCTCGTACGACAACGGTCGTTCGCCGGTCAGCGAAGGCGTGGTTTCGGGCGGTTGCCAGCTGCGCGGCAACGTCGGCAGATCCCAAGGCCGCGCCGCGATCGCGCGACCGTCGAGCGTCGCCTCGAATTGACTGACATCGGGCGCGCCGGTAGCGAACACCGGCCGCAGTCGGATCGCCGGGCCGGGGTTGTCGAGCCAATAATCGACGAAAACCTTGGCCTCGGACGACTTGCCGGACAGACCGCTCAAGTCGATGTGCAGGCTTTCGCTGTCTATTCGCACCGTATCGAAGCCCTGCGGCTCGGCGCTCACCCGCGCGTCCTGCCAGGGTTTGCCCATGTTCGCCCAGGCCGGCGTCAGGCAGGGCAGCGCGAGCAACAGCGCCAGCGCGGCGGATCGACATCGCGCCGCCGCGCCTACCGCTGTTTCAGTCATGGTAACCAAGAGAGCGCAACGCGGCCTCGTCGTCCGACCAGCCTTCGCGCACGCGCACCCAGGTTTCCAGGAACACCTTGGAGCCGAACAGATGCTCCATCTGCACTCGCGCCTTGGCCCCGACTTCGCGCAGGCGCGCGCCGCCCTTGCCGATCACAATCGCCTTCTGGCCGTCGCGCTCGACCCAGATCACCGCACCGATGCGCAGCAGCGCGCCGTCGACGACGAAGCGTTCGATCTCGACCGTGGTCGCGTACGGCAGTTCTTCGCCGAGCTGGCGCATCAGCTGTTCGCGCACCATCTCGCCGGCGAGGAAGCGCTGGCTCTTGTCGGTGATCTCGTCCTCGCCGTACAGCGCCGGCTGTTCGGGCAGCAGCGCCATCACTTCCTTGACCAACGCGTCCAGGCCCTTGTTCTTGAGCGCCGAGATCGGATGCACCGCGGCGAAATCGCGACCTTCGCTGACCTTGGCCAAGTACGGCAGCAGCGCGGTCTTGTCGGTGATGCGATCGACCTGATTGACCACCAGCACCACCGGCACGCCGGCGTTGCGCAGGGCCTCGAACGCGAGCGTGTCCTCGTCGTCCCACTGCCCCGCGCGCACCACCAGCAGGGCGGCGTCGACGCCGTCGATCGAACCGCGCGCGGCGCGATTCATCATCCGGTTCATGGCCCGCTTCTGTTCGCGGTGGATGCCGGGGGTGTCGACCAGCAGCAGCTGGCCGTCGGGAAAGGTGGCGATGCCGAGCAAACGGTGACGGGTGGTCTGCGGACGTGGCGAGACGATGCTGACCTTGGCCCCGACCAGGGCGTTGACCAGGGTGGATTTGCCGACATTGGGGCGGCCGATGACGGCGACGTGGCCGGCGCGATACGAAGAAGAAGTCATGGCGCGGATTGTCCGCCCCTGGGGGCGGCAGGGCAAATTCGGGATTGGAGATTCGGGATTGGGGATTAGGGAAGAGCGGTTCGCAGACGGGGCGTCGAAAAAGCGAAAGCCCGCCGATGGCGGGCTTGAGGTACTTGCTTGAACGAATCCCGAATCTCCAATCCCGAATCCCGGCCCCTTAATCATCCGCCTTGAGCTGCCGCAAGGCATCGTCGGCGGCGAGCTGCTCGGCCGCGCGGCGCGATCCGGCCTCGCCTTCGGCGCTGATCGGCGGCTGGCTGAGGGTGCAGCTGACGCGGAAGGTCTTGGCGTGGTCTTCGCCGCTTTCCGAGATCAGCGCGTACACCGGCAAGGGTTTCTGCCGACCCTGCAGCCATTCCTGCAGGCGGGTCTTCGCGTCCTTGCCGACCTTGTGCGCGGGCGGCAGCGCTTCCATCGCCGGCACGAACCACGGCAATACCTGCGCGCGGCAGGTTTCGAATCCCGCATCGAGGTAGATCGCCGCGACCACGGCTTCGAGCGCGTCGGCCAGGATCGAGTCGCGGCGGTGACCGCCGGATTTCATTTCGCCGGGGCCGAGGGTCAGGCGCGCGCCCAGTTCCAGGGTGCGCGCGATCGGCGCCAGCGCCGATTCGCGGACCAGTTCGGCGCGGGCGCGGGTCAGCGCGCCCTCATCGGCCTGCGGCCAGCGCTGGTACAGCGCTTCGGCCACGATCAGATTGACCAGCGCATCGCCGAGAAACTCCAGCCGCTCGTTGTGCGGGGCCCCGGCGCTGCGGTGGGTCAGGGCTTGATCGAGCAGTGCGGGATTGGCGAAACGATGGGCGATCCGATCAATCACCTTCTTTGGAGCTCAACTGTTGCACCGCGTTGAAATGACCCACCACGTCCAGGTTGGCGATCAGCGGACGGCGCACTTCGTAGTCCACGGTGATTTCCATGCCGCGGTCGGTGCGCTTGATCTTGAAGTTTTCCTGTTTCACGCTGTCGACATAGCTCATGTCCATGCGCCGGAAAAACAGATCGCGCGCCTTGGCGCTGTCCATCTGCCCGGCACCCGGCTCCTTGGCCAGATCGGCGAGCGAGCGCTTGACCGAGTAGAACTCCGAATACATCGGCACCAGCTTCATGCCCATGTACACAAACACACCACCCACGCCCAGCATGATGATGAACCCGATCAGGGTAATGCCGCTCTGCTTACGCTTCATACCTTCGATCCCCAGTTGATCTCACTGCAGTTGATCCCGCTACCGATCCGGATTTGGCCCAGGTCCAAACCGCGTCCCCACCGCAACGGCGACCGGCCGTTACGGAATGCTGTTGCCGATGCGCGAAAAGTCCACGCCCCCATCGAAGTTCATCCAGATCAGGAACGCCCGGCCGCGCAGGTTCTGCTCCGGCAGGAAGCCCCAGTATCGGCTGTCTTCGCTGTTGTCGCGATTGTCGCCCATCACAAAATACTCGCCCTTGGGCACGACCCAATCGCCCTCGCCCTGGTCGAGCAGCGGCGATTCGGTGCGCAGCAGGATCCGATGCACATGTTTGCCGATCTGTTCGCGCAATTCCTGTGAGCCGGTCATCTCGGTGCCGTTGCCGCGACCCTGGTAGGTACCGATCGGGGCGTAGATGATCGGTTCGCCGTTCACGGTCAGGCGACCGTCGCGGTAGCTGACCTTGTCGCCCGGCAGGCCGATGATGCGCTTGATCCAGTCCTGCTCGGGATGGTGCGGCGGCCGGAACACGACCACGTCGCCGCGCTCGGGCTCGCCCATCGCCAGCACCTTCTGGTTGCTGATCGGCAGGCGCAGGCCGTAGGTGAACTTGTTGACCAGGATGAAGTCGCCGGTCAGCAGGGTCGGCATCATCGAGTTCGACGGGATCCGGAACGGCTCGGCGATGAAGCTGCGCAGGATCAGCACCACGAACAGCACCGGGAAGAACGCCTTGGAGTAGTCGACCAGGACCGGCTCCTTGCCGTCGTCGAGCAGGCCCTCGCGCGCGGCGCGGCGCTTGGCCAGCACCATCTTGTCGAGCAGCCAGACCAGGCCGGTGATCAGGGTCAGCGAGACCAGGGCGATTTCGAACCAACGCATGCTTGTTCCTTTGGGCGGGAACGGCCGGGAGTCGGGAATCGGGAATCGGGAATCGGCCAAAGCCGCTGCACCCACTCCCGAACCTGCCTCACCCGCCTCCCGCGCTAGTTGATGGAGACGAAAACTTCAGAAAATCCGGATCCCGGCCGACGCGTCGACGATTCCCGATTCCCCATTCCCTATTCCCGTCCGAATTACTTGCTGTCGGTCGACAACACCGCGAGGAAGGCTTCCTGCGGAATCTCGACCCGGCCGACCTGCTTCATCCGCTTCTTGCCCTCTTTCTGCTTCTCGAGGAGCTTCTTCTTGCGGCTGATGTCGCCACCATAACATTTGGCCAAAACGTTCTTGCGCATCGCCTTGACCGTGCTGCGGGCGATGATCTGCGAGCCGACCGCGGCCTGGATCGCGACGTCGAACATCTGCCGCGGGATCAGGTCCTTCATCTTCTCGCACAGCTCGCGGCCGCGCCGGTCGGCGTGGCTGCGGTGGACGATAATCGACAGCGCATCGACCTTGTCGCCGTTGATCAGCGTGTCCACGCGCACGAACGGGCCTTCCTGGAAACGCAGGAAGTGGTAGTCCAGCGAGGCATAGCCGCGCGAGACCGACTTGAGCTTGTCGAAGAAGTCCAGCACCACCTCGGCCATCGGCAGCTCGTAGCTGATCTGCACCTGGCTGGCCATGTAGGTGATGCCGATCTGGACGCCGCGCTTTTCCTCGCACAACTTGATCACGCTGCCGATGTAATCGGGCGGCGTGAGGATGTTGGCGCGGATCACCGGCTCGCGGATTTCCTCGACCATGTTGACCGGCGGCAGCTTGGCCGGGTTGTCCATGGGGATCACGGTGCCGTCGGTCTTGAGCACTTCGTAGATCACCGTCGGCGCGGTCGAAATCAGGTTGAGATCGTATTCGCGCTCCAGGCGCTCCTGCACGATCTCCATGTGCAGCATGCCCAGGAAGCCGCAGCGGAAGCCGAAGCCCATGGCCTCGGAGCTTTCCGGCTCGAAGCGCAGCGCGGCGTCGTTGAGGCGCAGCTTGTCGAGCGCTTCGCGCAGCGCCGGATAGTCCTCGGCGTCGACCGGGAACAGGCCGGCGAACACGCGCGGCTGCATTTCCTGGAAGCCCGGCAGCGGCTTGGCGGCCGGGTCGCTGGCCAGGGTCAGGGTGTCGCCGACCGGCGCGCCGTGCACGTCCTTGATCGAGGCGTTGATCCAGCCCACCTCGCCCGGACCCAGCCGGGCCAGGTCCTTGCGCTTGGGCGTGAACACGCCGACCTTGTCGACCAGATGGGTGCGGCCGGTCGACATGACCAGAATTTTGCTGCCCGGCACGATCTCGCCCTGCATGACCCGCACCAGCGAGACCACGCCGAGGTAGTTGTCGAACCACGAGTCGATGATCAGCGCTTGCAGCTTGTCGGTATCGCGCGGCTTCGGCGGCGGGATGCGCTTGACGATGGCTTCGAGCACCAGATCGACGTTGAGGCCGGTCTTGGCGCTGATCGCGACCGCGTCCTCGGCGTCGATGCCGATCACCGCTTCGATCTCGGCCTTGGCGCGCTCGATGTCGGCGGTCGGCAGGTCGATCTTGTTGAGCACCGGCACCACTTCCAGGCCCTGCTCGACCGCGGTGTAGCAGTTGGCGACCGACTGCGCTTCCACGCCCTGGGCCGCGTCGACCACCAGCAGCGCGCCTTCGCAGGCGGCGAGCGAACGGCTGACTTCGTAGCTGAAGTCGACGTGGCCCGGGGTGTCGATGAAGTTGAGCTGATAGGTATTGCCGTCCTTCGCCTTGTACGGCAGCGAGACGGACTGAGCCTTGATGGTGATGCCGCGCTCGCGCTCGATCGGATTCGAGTCGAGCACTTGCGCTTCCATCTCGCGCGCTTCGAGACCTCCGCACAGCTGGATGATGCGGTCGGCGAGCGTCGACTTGCCATGGTCGACGTGGGCAATGATGGAGAAGTTTCGGATGAGTTGCATGAAGGACGGCGCACCGGTCGCCAGTCAAGAAATCCAACTTAACATTGTCGCACAGCGCCTGAGGCTTGCATACGCCGGTAGAAACGGTACCCAATCCACAAAGCCCGGGGTCGACGACCCCGGGCTTCAAGCCTCAATCGAGATGGCTCAATTCAAGTGTACAAACCCGGAACCGCAACCTCCCGTACCGATCCGTCGCTGTAAGTGACTTCAAAAATGGCGTACGGATTACCAGCTCCGTCGTGCGTCTGATAAAGGAAACGCGAACCGGTGACGGTGACATCGGTCGGAATTGGGTCCTCGACCGCATAGGCCGTGCCGACGCCCGAAAACGCAAAAGCCAACCCCACAAACAAAATTGCCATTTTGATATTCATCATATTCCTTTATGTATTTGTTAAAAATGGCATTCGACCCTCATGCGGCAACGCAAATCCCACACCGCGACCCGAGCATAATCTCACGCCGTCGCAGCGGTTCGGACTTAGCAAGCGTCCAGCGACTGGAAAATGCCGAACAGAGTTAATAACTCGTTCTTGAGCCCCTTATTTATCCTCACCGGCCTGCACCGCGATGAACTGGGTCGCGCCGCCTCGGCGGACCAACAACATGACGGTCTGGCCCGGCTTGACCCCTGACAAGGCTCGATCCAATGCGCCGGCATTGCCAACCGCCGTCCGCCCAACCGACAGAATCACATCACCGGGGCGCACGCCGGCATCCACGGCCGCTTGGCCGGGGCTGCGCACGACCACGCCTTCCCCGCTCTTCACTCCGAGACGCTGGCGAGTGGCTGCGTCCAGGTCCTGGACGACCAATCCCAACGGATTCCCCGCCACTCGCGGGGCGGGGTTGGCACCGCCACGCTCCGGCGTTTGGGCATCGCCGCCATCGCCCGCTAAGCTCTCATCGAGTTCGTTGACGACCACAGTCAGTTCGACTTCCTTGCCGTCGCGGAATACTTTGACCTTGGCCCTCGATCCCGGAGTCATCGAGCCGATCAACGGCGGAAGATCGGTGGATTCGTAAATCTTGGTTCCATTGACCGAGCGAACGATGTCACCCGCCTCGATACCGGCTTTTTCCGCCGGGCTGCCGGGCAGCACTTCGGAAATCAGCGCGCCATTGCTGTCGGGCAGATTGAAACCGGCCGCGCTTTCGCTGCTGACCGCCTGAACCTTCACCCCCAACTGTCCGCGCCTCACCTTGCCGCCGGCCCGCAACTGCTCAGCCGAATTCATCGCCACATCGATCGGAATGGCGAAGCTCACGCCCATGTAGCCGCCGGAGTTGGAGAAAATCTGCGAATTGATGCCGACCACCTCCCCGCTGGTATTGAGCAGAGGGCCGCCGGAGTTGCCCTGGTTGATCGCCACGTCGGTCTGGATGAACGGCACGTAGCGTTGTTCTGCATACGGATTGCTGCGCCCGACCGCGCTGACGATGCCGGCGGTGACCGAGTGATCCAGGCCGAACGGCGAGCCGATCGCGACCACCCATTGCCCGGCCTTGGTCTGCCCGGCCGCGGCGGCGCGCAGGAACGGCAGGCCCTTGGCTTCGATCTTGAGCAGGGCCACGTCGGACTGCTCGTCACTGCCGATCACCTTGGCCTTGAACTCGCGCCGGTCGGCCAGCTTGACCGTGACCGTGTCGGCGCCGTCGACCACGTGGTGATTGGTCAGCACATAGCCGTCCTGCGAAATCAGAAAGCCGCTGCCGATCGAACGACCGCCGCCGCGCGGCTGGCGCGGGCCCTGCTGGCCCGGACCGCCCGGCATGCCGTCGGGACCGAAGAAGCGGCGGAAGAATTCGGGGATCTGGTCTTCGTCGGGCAGGCCGCCGCGGGCGCCGGCGCGAGCGCGCTTGGGCGTGACTTCGGCGCTGATATTGACCACCGCCGGCCCGACCCGCTGAACCAGGTTGGTGAAGTCCGGCAGACCGGCGACCAGCGGCGCGGCCGGAGTCGCCGCCGGCGGCGGCGCGATCGGGGTGGTCGGCGCCTGCGCGGTGCAGGCGACCGGCAGCGCGGCGATGATCGCGCCGAACAGGGCCAGCGACTGCAGGGGACGCGCGCGCCGCGATTGGGCCGGCGCAGTGCGGATGGACGAGCGATTCATCGGCGATGGGGTCATGGGAGCGGCCTCGATACGACGTGGAGTTCGGGGAAAAGGCTGTGAAAAGACAACAGGAACCCGCTGCGCGGCGACGCCGCGCATGGCACTGGAGGTTGGAGCGAGGGGCCGGCGAGTCCGGTCCGACGCGTTCGGCTGCGGCGCGGGTCGGCCTGGCGCTGACGGAGCAGCCAAGGCCGACCTCGACTGGGTCAGCTTACGGCGAGGGCTGCGGCCGTTCCTGGACCGGCGGCCGGGTTCGCGCCTCTTCGGCCTGGGTGGCGGGCTCGAAGGGATAGAACGACGGCGAGTTGCCGTAGCTGGCGGTGTAACCGCTGCCCGCGGTCTGATAGTTCGGCAATGCCGCGCGCGGCCACGGACGCGCCGCCGGCGATTCGTTCTGCGGCTGCGGACGGAACGGGTTGGCGTGGGTCGCGTCGGCCAGCACCGGCGAACTGGCGCCGCCGGCCGCGGCGACCTGCACCGGCGCTTCGGCCTGACGCTCGGAAGCACGCAGTGCGGCGCGCTGGCTCTGCCCGCGCGAACGGCGCTCGGCCAGGCGGCGCGGAATTTCCGCGACCGCGACCACACCGGCGGCGAGCCCGGAGGCATCGGCCGAAGTCAACGACGGCTCGGCGTCGGCCACCGACGCGAGCGCCTGCGCCGGCTCGGCTGGAATGGGCTGCGGGGCGGGCTGCTGCGCGGGCTGCGTGTTCTGCGCCGGCGTCACAGTAGTGGTCTGGGCCGCGATCTGAGCCGGGTCGGCGTTGCCGCCGGCCTCGTCGGAGAACGGCCGCGCTACGAACAAGGCCGCGACCGCGACCGAAGCGGCCAGGGCCGCGCCACCGATCCAGCCGCGCCGCGAACCGGCGGCCCGGCGCGGCTTGATGCCGGCCTCCTGAGCCGTCGCGGTATCGCGCACGTTCTGCAGCGCCGCATCGGCGGCGATCGCCGCGGCGACGCGGTCGGCGAAACCCGGATCGGCGAAACCGGGCGTCACGCCCGCGCCGGCCTGGCGGCGCAGCAGGTCGCCGCACAGCTGCCAGCGACCGCAGGTGTCGCGCCATTGCACGTCGTGACCGAGCCGCTTGAGCGCGAAACGCGCCGCGTCGGCATCGAGCTCGCCGTCGAACAAGGCGCTGAGGTTCTCGCGCTCGTCGCGGTGGGCATCGCTATGGAATGGGGTCGAAGTCATCAGTGGGCGCGCTCCCGGGGGCGGTGATTACCCTGGTCTTGATTGTCCAACAGGGGCCGAAGTTCCGTATCGATCGCCTCGCGGGCGCGGAAAATCCGCGAACGCACGGTACCGATCGGGCAAGCCATCTTCTGCGCGATCTCTTCGTAACTCAGGCCGTCCACCTCGCGCAGGGTGATCGCGGCCCGCAATTCCTCCGGCAGCGAATCGACCACCTTCATCACGGTGCGTTCGATTTCCTGCCGCAGCAGTTCGTGTTCCGGCGTGTCGGTGTCGCGCAGACGGGTGCCGGTATCGAACTGCTCGGCGTCGCCGGCGTCGATGTCGTCGGTCGGCGGCCGGCGGTTCTGCGCTACCAGGTAGTTTTTGGCGGTATTCACGGCGATCCGGTGCAACCACGTATAGAACTGGGCGTCGCCGCGGAAATTCGCCATCGCGCGGTACGCGCGGATGAAGGTTTCCTGGGCCACGTCCTGGCATTCGCTCCAGTCGGGAATGTAGCGCCCGATCAGCGCGGTGATCCGATGCTGGTACTTGCGCACCAATACATCGAAGGCCGTGCTGTCGCCGCGCTGGACACGCCTGACCAGCTCCTGGTCCAACAACTCATTTTCGGCCATACCGCGCCGGCACTCCTGTCAGCTCGGCCATGGCCGAACAATGGGACAACCCTGTCGGGGAAAAGTTCAATCGCTGGATTAATGGGGCCACCGGCGACCTCGCGCAACCGCCAAGTGTCACATAGGCGATGCGCCAGCGGCCGGGACGGTCCATTGTGGTCGCCAATTCCCTCGTTTGCGTCGCGGTCGTGTTGAGCTGCGGGCGTCACTTCGGCGGTGCCGATTTGACGGCGACGAAACAAGATCGGGATGATAGCGACCTATTCCATACCTGAACGGATGGTGCGGCATGACTGCAGCCCTCGACGGCCTCCCCGCGTTTGCCGGGCTCCGTGCCCGGCACTGGCACACCCAATTGCGCGAGGACGGCGTACTGGTGCTTTCTTTCGACCGTGAGGGATCGCCGGTCAACACCTTCGCGCAGGACGTGCTGATCGAACTCGACGGCCTGCTCGAGCGTCTCGCGCTGGACCCGCCCAAGGGCCTGGTGCTGCGCTCGGCCAAGAGCAGCGGCTTCATCGCCGGCGCCGACATCAAGGAATTCCAGACCTTCGACGAAAAGGGCACGGTCGGCGATGCGATCCGTCGCGGCCAGCAGGTGTTCCAGCGCCTGGCCGAACTGCCCTGCCCCACGGTCGCGGCGATCCATGGCTTCTGCATGGGCGGCGGCACCGAGATCTCGCTGGCCTGCCGTTACCGCGTCGCCAGCAGCGATCCTTCGACCCGCATCGGCCTGCCGGAAGTGAAACTGGGCATCTACCCGGGCTGGGGCGGCAGCGTGCGCCTGCCGCGCCTGGTCGGCGCGCCGGCCGCGTTCGACATGATGCTGACCGGCCGCACCCTGTCGGCCTCGGCCGCGCGCGCGATCGGCCTGGTCGACAAGATCGCCGAACCGGCGGTGCTGGTCGACACCGCCGCCGGCCTCGCCCTGCGCGGCGCGGACCGTCCGTTCAAGCAGCGCTTCATGGGCTGGGCGACCAACACCTGGCTCGCGCGCAAGATCCTCGCGCCGATGCTGGTCAAGCAGGTCGCGCGCAAGGCCAAGAAAGATCACTACCCCGCGCCGTACGCGCTGATCTCGACCTGGGAACGCACCGGCGGCGGCATCCAGGCCAAGCTCGCGGCCGAACGCAAGTCGGTGGTGAAACTGTCGGGCACGCCGACCGCGCGCAACCTCATTCGCGTGTTCTTCCTGCAGGAACGGCTCAAGGGCCAGGGCGGCAAGGAGCACGGGATCAAGAACGTGCATGTCGTCGGCGCCGGCGTGATGGGCGGCGACATCGCCGCGTGGTCGGCCTACAAGGGCTTCGAAGTCACCCTGTCCGATCGCGAGCAGCGCTTCATCGACGGTGCGCTGGAACGCGCGCAGGAACTGTTCGCCAAGAAGGTCAAGGACGAGGCCAAGCGTCCGGCGGTGACCGCGCGTCTGAAAGGCGATCTGGCCGGCGCGGGCGCCGACATCGCCGACCTGGTGATCGAAGCGATCATCGAAAAACCCGAAGCCAAGCGCGAGTTGTACGACCAGGTCGAGCCGCGTTTGAAAGCCGATGCGCTGCTGACCACCAACACCTCCTCGATTCCGCTCGACGAACTGCGCGAACACATCCGCCGTCCGGCCCAATTCGGCGGCCTGCATTACTTCAATCCTGTGGCGTTGATGCCGCTGGTCGAGATCATCCGCCACGACGCGATGGCGCCGGAAACCGAGCAGCGTCTGGCGGCGTTCTGCAAGGCGATCGACAAACTGCCGGTGCCGGTCGCCGGCACCCCGGGCTTCCTGGTCAACCGCGTGCTGTTCCCGTATCTGCTCGAAGCCGGTAATGCCTTCGCCGAAGGCATCCCGGGCCCGGCGATCGACAAGGCCGCGATCAAGTTCGGCATGCCGATGGGGCCGATCGAGTTGATCGACACCGTCGGCCTCGACGTCGCCGCCGGTGTCGGCGCGGAATTGGCGCCGTTCCTCGGCCTGACCGTACCGGCCGCGCTGAGCACGGTCGAACCGGGCAAGCGCGGCAAGAAGGACGGCCAGGGTTTGTACAAGTGGGAAAACGGCCGCGCGCAGAAGCCCGAATTGCCGAAGGACTACAAGGCGCCGACCGATCTGGAAGATCGCCTGATCCTGCCGTTGATCAACGAAGCAGTGGCCTGTCTGCACGACGGCGTGGTCAGCGACGGCGACCTGCTCGACGCCGGGGTGATCTTCGGCACCGGCTTCGCTCCTTTTCGCGGCGGTCCGATTCAATACGTGCGCGAGACCGGCGTGGAGAACGTGCTCGCGCGCTTGCAGCAGTTGCAGGCGCGTTATGGCGATCGGTTCGCGCCGCGGCCGGGTTGGGATTCGGCGGCGTTGCGCAAGTAGGCGCGCCAGGCGAATCGCAAACGAAGAAGCCGCGCATTGCGCGGCTTCTTCGTTTTTGAGTGCCGCGGGCCAACGCAGCCACATGGCCTGCCTGTAGGAGCGGCGTAAGCCGCGACCGCGCCATTACGGCAGCGTCGAAACCTACGTCGTAACCGCACTCCCGCGGTCGCGGCTTGCGCCGCTCCTACAGGGGCTCCGACGCGACTACACCATCAATGCATATTTTTTTGAACGCGCGCGCCTCGAAATTTCGCCTGACCAGGGAGCAAGCATCCAAGGATGCTGAAGACAAAGCACGCAATGAAGCCAAGCACAGTGACTCGAGGACGAAACGCACCGCGATGAATCGCAAAAGCAGGGCAAGCCGAGAAATGTGACTGACACAACGGCGACTGCGCACTTCGCCACTCGCCACTCAAGCACCACCCTCAATCGAAGAAATCGAACACCGACCAATCGATATCGGGAAACTCCAGCCACGACAGATCGAAATCGAAGTCGAACCACCCACCCTCGCCCACACTGACCGCCTGCAACATCTGCGCCTTCATCCCGACGTAATCGCAGGCCTCGCCGAGCGCCGCGTGCATCGCGTCGAAATCTTCGTGGGTGTTGAACAGCGCATGCGACCAGCACTCGACGTCGAACGGCACTTGGTTGCGACGGTTCGCGGCCTTCACTTCCTCGACGCTGTAGTAACGCTTCTTGCCGTGATGGCGCAGCAGGTCGTCGCCCACGCGTCGGGCCTGGGCGCGCTTGTCGCTCGGGGAAATGGCACACACTGAAGACATCCCGCCTCCTTGCGAGCGGATCGACCGCTGCGTTGCTCGATCGTTGCGTTGCTCGATCGTTGAATTACATCGTGTGGGTCGGCCGCTCGGCCGACAAGGTGCCGGCCAGCAAGGCCTCGATCTTGCCCTTGACCGCATCGCCCTCGGCGGTCTCGGCGAACTGCACGCCGATGCCGGCCGCGCGATGCCCCTGCGCGCCGGTCGGGGTGACCCAGACGACCTTGCCGGCCACCGGCATGCGCTCGCTGGATTCGGGCAGGGTCAGCAGCAGGAACACTTCATCGCCGAGGAAATAGCGCTTGGGCGTGGCGACGAAGATGCCGCCGTATTTCAGGAACGGCATGTAGGCGCTGTACAGCGCCGCCTTGTCCTTGATCGTCAACGACAAGATGCCCTGCCGCGCTGCGCCCGCTGTTGCATTCATGCCCTGCTTCCTCCTGCGGCGCGGCGCGCTTCGTCGGCGCGCCAGGCCATCAACAATTCGACGACGGCCAGATCGGCGCGGACCGTGGTCCGCAGTAAATCGCGGGTGCGGTTGGCGCGATCGAACCAAGTCGCAAGACTGCGCGCGCGGGCCGGGTCGGTCAAGCCGGACGCGGCTTGCGCGAGCGCGATGTCCGACGCGTGTCGCAGACGCAGCGATGCGTGTTCGTCGCCGACCCAGCGTTGCGCGACTTCCGGCGCGGACGTCTCGCCGCGCGCGAGCTTGCTCAGGTCGGCGGCGACTTCGCGGCGCAGCTTGAGCCCGTCGCCGCTCAGCCATTCGTGGGCCAGGCCGGGATGCCCGCGCGCGGCGTCGAAGGCCTCGCGCGCGCTGGCCTCGCTGTGGCCCTGGGCCTTGAGCCAGGCCAGCGATTCGTCCGCCTGCGGCAGGCGGAATTCCAGCCGCTGGCAGCGGCTGCGGATGGTCGCCGGCAGCCGCGCCGGATACGAACTTACCAGCCACAGATAACGGCCCTGCACCGGTTCTTCCAGGGTCTTGAGCAAGGCGTTGCAGGCGGCGTTGTTGATCGCGTCGGCCGGATCGATGATCGCGATCTGCGCGCCGCCGTACTGCGGCGTCAGCGACAGGCGTTCGGACAGGCTGCGGATCTGATCGATCACGATTTCGGTGCGCAGCTTGGTGCCTTCCTTGTTCGGCACGAAGCTGACCAACTGGTAATCCGGATGAGTACCGGCGGCGAGCAGCAGGCAACTGCGACAACGGCCGCAGGGTTCGCCGGCGGCGTCGCGGTCGCGGCACAGCAGGCCGTGTGCGAGGCGCTCGGCGACCGCGCGCTTGCCCAACTGCGCCGGGCCGCAGAACAGCAGGCCGTGACCCAGACGGCCGGCATCGATCGAGGCCTTGGCCTGGTCGTAGATGCGGCGCTGCCACGGCGCGAACACGGCGCCGCTCATCGCGCGACCTCGGAGGTCGCGGCGATCAAGGCATGCAGACGCGCGACCGCCTGCGTGGCGACAGTGTCGGCCGGCTGGCTCGCATCGATCAGTTCGAACCGTTCGGGCTCAGCGGCGGCGCGGTCGCGATAGCCCTGGCGCACGCGCTCGAAGAAATCGTTGCGTTCGCTTTCGATCCGGTCGGCGGCGCCACGGCCGCGCATGCGTTGCAGGCCGATCTCGACCGGCACGTCGAGCAACAAAGTCAGCGCCGGACGGATGCCGACCACGCGCCGTTCGAGTTCGGCGATGAACTGCGTATCCAGGCCGCGACCGGCGCCTTGATAGGCGTAGCTGGCATCGGTGAAGCGATCGCTGACCACCCACTCGCCGCGTTCGAGCGCCGGCAGGATCGTCGCGCGTACGTGCTGGGCGCGCGCGGCGAACGCCAGCAGCAATTCGGTCTCGGGCGAGGCTGGCTCATGGTGGGTATCGAGCATCAGGCCGCGGATCTGTTCGGCCAGCGGCGTGCCGCCGGGTTCGCGGGTGTATACGGCCTGGATGCCGGCGCGTTCGAACGCCTCACGCAAGGCGCTGAGCACGGTCGACTTGCCCGCGCCTTCGCCGCCTTCCAGGGTGACGAAGCGCGCGTGGGTCCGCAGCGTCATCGGGTCGCCCCGGGCGAGGCCGGCGCGGGCGCCTGCGCATCGGTGGCTTCGGCCGCTTCCTCCAGCACCGCCTTGCCCTCTTCGGGTTGGCCGCGGGTCTGGTTCTGCCGATAGCGCTGCAGGTAGATGCGCACATTGGCCTGATGCTGGGCGTAGGTCGCCGCGAACAGGCTGCGGCCGCTGCCGTCGCCGGAGGCGACGAAGAACAGCGCGTCGCCAGGGGCCGGATTGGCGGTGGCCTTGAGCGCGGCCAGGCCCGGCATCGCGATCGGCGTCGGCGGCAGGCCGGCGCGGGTGTAGGTGTTGTACGGCGTGTCGGTCTGCAGATCGCGCTTGCGGATGTTGCCGTCGTAGGCCGCGCCGATGCCGTAGATCACGGTCGGGTCGGTCTCCAGCTTCATGCCGAGCTTGAGCCTGCGTTCGAACAGCCCGGCGATCTGCGCGCGCTCTTCGGGGATGCCGGTTTCCTTCTCCACGATCGAGGCCATGATCAGCAGCTCGGCCGGGCTCTTGAGCACGCTGTTGGGATCGCGCGCGGCCCAGGCCGCGGCGACCGCCTTGTCCATCGCCGCATAGGCGCGCTTGAGCACGTCCAGGTCGGTGTCGCCGCCGGTGTATTGGTAGGTCTCCGGCAGGAAGCGGCCTTCCGGGTGTTGGCCGGGATGGCCAAGCGCCTTCATCAGCGCGCGGTCGTCGAGCTGCCCGATCTGCTGCTTGAGCGGCGTGGCACGGGCCAGGGCCGCGCGCAGGTCGCGCATGTTCCAACCGTCGACGATGGTGAAGCGGTAGCTGATGATCTTGCCGTCGCGCATCGCGATCAGCAGCGCGCGCGGGCTGGTGCCCGGCTCCAGCGCGTATTCGCCGACCTGCAGCCGCCCGGCCGCGCCGAGTTGCTTGGCCAACACGCGCCACTGCATGGGCTCGCCGACCTCGACCCCGGCCTCGCGCAGTTTGCGCACCACCGTCGGCAGCGAGTCGCCGCGTTCGACCAACAGGGTTTCGCCCTTCTCCAGACCGCTCATCGGAGCGACGGCGAAGGCGTTGTAGCGCTGCCACAGCCACGCGCCCGCGGCGGCCAGCGCCGCCAGCAGCACCACGATCACGATCAGGCAACCGCAGCCGCGCTTGCGTTTCTTTTCTGCCACGAAACCTCCGTCATTCGATTCGACCCGCCGCGCGCCGCCGCGACCGGCGGCCGCGATGCGTGCGGCGCTAGTCGTCGAGCCCAGCGAAGGCGGGATGGCTGGAGCCGAGCCGGCGCCGCAACCCGGTCGGACCCGGATGCGGCGCCCATTGCCGCTCGCCGAGCCGCGCCACCGGCAGGATACCGCGCACGGCGTTGCACAGGAAAACCGCGTCGGCCCGCGCGAGGTCGGCGGCGTTCAGCGGCCGCACCTGGATATCGGCCAGATCGATCAGGGCCTGCCGGCACACGCCGGCGACGCCGCAGCGGTCCACCGGCGGGGTCAGCCAGATCCCGGCGCGCAGCATGAACACATTGGCCGCGGTCGCGCCGACCAGTTCGCCGTCGGAGTTCAGCAGCAGGCCTTCATGCACGTCGGGATCGTCCCATTCGGCGCGCGCCAGCACCTGTTCCAGGCGGTTGCAGTGTTTCATCCCGGCCAGCGCCGGCTGCAGCGACACGCGCAACTCGCACCAGCGCAGGGTCAGGCCCTCGCGCGGCGCGGGCGGCGGCAGCGGGTGGCGCGAAATCGTCCAAGTCGGGATCGACTGCGGCGGCGGCGCGTAGCCGCGCCCGCCTTCGCCGCGGCTAAGGATCATCTTGAGGACCGCGTCTTCGCCGGCCAGCAGGGACTGCGCTTCGGTGCGAACCTGGTCTTCGTCTGGCAGGGTCAAGCCCAG
The DNA here is from genome assembly GCF_057655755.1 of Lysobacter sp. Soil_N_51. Classification (NCBI taxonomy): domain Bacteria; kingdom Pseudomonadati; phylum Pseudomonadota; class Gammaproteobacteria; order Lysobacterales; family Lysobacteraceae; genus Lysobacter; species Lysobacter sp. Soil_N_51. Next base: position 280,152 of record NZ_JBDGLR010000001.1, read on the forward strand.
CCGCGGCGCGCTGTGACGCAGCCGGGCCCAGTGCCGGTCCCACCACGGCAGTTCGCCGCGGTGCGCGCGCATGGTTTCGAATACGCCGTCGCCGTAAGCGTAGGCGCGGTCGGACGGCGACAGTGCGTCGATGCGGTCGGCGCCGCGGAACAGGCGGAAGTCAGTCATGGCGCGGGGGATGCGGTCGGCATGGCGGCATCGTACGCGGTGGGGCCGGGGTTGTCGGAGCGACGGTGTGCGTCGTGTTTGCGGGTTCTGCGACATGGCGAGGGTTGCGTCGCAGATGCGGGGTCGCGGTCGCGGCTTACGCCGCTCCTACAGGCGGGCATCGCAAATGCGAAGGCCCGCGAAGTCGGGACTTCGCGGGCCTCGCGGCGACTCAGGCGTTCGTGCTGATTACAGCCGCTTGAACACCAGCGTGCCGTTGGTGCCGCCGAAACCGAAGCCGTTCGACATCGCCACGTCGATCTTGACCTGACGCGCGGTGTTCGGCACGTAGTCCAGATCGCAACCCTCGCCCGGCTCGTCCAGGTTGATGGTCGGCGGGACAATGTCGTGATGCAGCGCGAGCACCGAGAAGATCGCCTCGGCGCCGCCGGCCGCGCCGAGCAGGTGCCCGGTCATCGACTTGGTCGAGCTGACCATCATCTTGTAGGCGTGGTCGCCGAACGCGCGCTTCATCGCCAGGGTCTCGGCCAGATCGCCGAGCGGGGTCGAGGTGCCGTGCGCGTTGAGGTAATCCACGTCCTCGGGGTTGAGGCCGGCGTCCTTGAGCGCGGACACCATGCAGCGCGCCGGGCCTTCGCCGTTCTCGCTCGGCGCGGTCATGTGGAACGCATCGGAGCTGGCGCCGAAACCGGCCAGTTCGCAGTAGATGCGCGCGCCGCGCGCCTTGGCGCGCTCGTACTCTTCCAGCACCAGGATGCCGGCGCCGTCGCCGAGCACGAAGCCGTCGCGTTCCTTGTCCCACGGCCGCGAGGCGTGGATCGGATCGTCGTTGCGGGTGGACATCGCCTTCATCGAGCAGAAGCCGCCGACCGAGGTCGGCGAGGAGCCGCGCTCGGCGCCGCCGGCCACCATCACGTCGGCATCGCCGTACTGGATCATGCGCATCGCCATGCCGATGGAATGGTTGGAGGTGGCGCAGGCCGAGACCGCGGAGAAATTCGGGCCCTTGATGCCGGTCAGCAACGAGACCTGGCCGGGCAGCATGTTGATGATCGTGCTGGGCACGTAGAACGGCGAGATCTTGCGCGGGCCGCCCTCATGGTACTTGATGGTCTGCTCTTCAATGCCGAGCAGGCCGCCGATGCCCGAACCGATCAGCGCGCCGATGCGCTCGGCGTTGGAATCGTCGACGGTGATGCCGGCGTCCTGCAACGCCATCAGCGATGCGGCCACGCCGTAATGAATGAACTCTTCCATCTTCTTGGCGTCTTTCGAACTCACCCCGAAGTTGGTGATGTCGAAGTTGCGCACTTCACCGGCGATGCGGGTGGTGAACAAGGCCGGATCGAAATGGGTGATCGGACCGATGCCGGAGCGACCATTGACGATGCCGTCCCAGCTGCTGACAACGTCGTTGCCGAGCGGGGAAACGAGACCGAGGCCGGTGACGACCACGCGGCGGTTGAAGGATCGGTTGGACATGCAACGCTGCCTCTGTTGATTCCGTCTGCGGACGCTACGCCGGCGTATTGACCGGCCGGAAAAGCACGGGGCCGCAATGCGGCCCCGAGTTGTCACTTGATAATGCGTACTGCGCGCTTGCCGCAGGCGTCGTAACGCATGCGGCCAGCGCCAGGCGCGTTACGACTTGACGTGCGCCTTGACGTAGTCAATCGCCTGCTGCACCGAGGTGATCTTCTCGGCTTCTTCATCCGGAATCTCGCACTCGAACTCTTCTTCGAGCGCCATCACCAGCTCGACGGTGTCGAGCGAATCCGCGCCGAGATCGTCGACGAACGAAGCGTTGTTGGTGACTTCGTCTTCCTTGACGCCGAGCTGTTCGACCACGATTTTCTTGACGCGTTCTTCGATGCTGCTCATGGATGCTGCTCCTCCCGTGAGGGGTTTTCGATGGAATAGTCTAATGGAATCGAGCGGTTTCGCGAGACCGGACCCCGGTTTCGACGAAACCCCTTTGGGTTCAATCGCTTACTAGCCTACGTCAAGGGCTTACGGCATGTACATGCCACCGTTGACGTGGAGGGTTTCGCCGGTGATGTAGGCCGCCCCTGGGCTGGCCAGGAACGCCACGGCGCGGGCGATGTCGGCCGGTTCGCCGAAGCGACCCAGCGCGATCTGTTCGAACATGGCCTTCTTCGCATCCTCGGGCAGGTCGCGGGTCATGTCGGTGTCGATGAAGCCGGGCGCGACCACGTTGACGGTCACACCGCGGCTGCCGATCTCGCGCGCCATCGATTTGCTGAAGGCGATCACGCCGGCCTTGGCCGCGGCGTAGTTGGCCTGGCCGGCGTTGCCGGTCACGCCGACCACCGAGGCGATATTGATGATGCGGCCCTTGCGCGCCTTCATCATCGCGCGCATCACCGCCTTGCTGGTGCGGTAGACGCTGCTCAGGTTGGTATCGAGGATGGCCTGCCAGTCCTCGTCCTTCATCCGCATCAGCAGGTTGTCGCGGGTGATGCCGGCGTTGTTGACCAGGATCGAGATCGCGCCGATGTCCTTGCTGACGCCGTCGATCAAGGCATCGATCGAGGCCGCGCTGGCGACATCGACCACCCGGCCGTGGCCGCCGTGGGCGGCCAGGCGCTCGCCGATCGCCTGCGCGCCGGCCTCGCTGGTCGCGGTGCCGACGACGGTCGCGCCCTGCGCGGCCAGTTCGTCGGCGATGGCGGCGCCGATGCCGCGGCTGGCGCCGGTGACCAAGGCGATTTCACCCGAAAGCGGGGCAGTGCTCATGCATTCACTCCGTTCAAAACACGTGTCCGGTGCGGGCTGGACCTGCGCGCGATCGCGCGATGGGGCCAAGCCCGATCGTATCGGGTCGCGATCGCGACGGCATTGCCGGGACGGTCGCCGCGGGGGCGCCGGATCGGAAATGTTGCGACCGCAGCAAAGCGTACAGGCTGCGGGTGGCGATGAGTAGCGCGCGAACCGGCGCCCGCGCCGTCGCGGCGGCCCGCATCACGGATTGAACCGGACCGTGCGCGCATCCGCGCCAAGCGCCTTGCGCGCGCGTCGGCCGACGTGACGCAGACCGCGTTCAGCCGCGCCATGCGGGCGCAATACTCGCCGCTCACCATGGCCGCTGCCGCGTCGTTGCCGGCACGCCCGCACTCCCCACCCTTCCCCGCTTCGCCCACTCTTCCAAGGCGCGATCCATGACCGCGAGCCGTAAACGTTACGAAAACAAGATCGTGCTGGTCACCGGCGGTGCCACCGGCATCGGCAAGATCACCTCGACCGCGTTCGCGCGCGAAGGCGCGACGGTGGTGTTCACCGACCTGTCGGCCGATCACGGCCCCGCGTTCGAAGCGCAGCTCCGCGAACAAGGCTGGCAGGCGCGCTTCGTCCAATCCGACGTGACCGATGCGGGCCAATCCGAACGCCTGGTCGCCGACATCGCTCAGCAGCATGGCCGGCTCGATGTCGCGGTCAACAACGCCGGCGGCATCCTGGCGCCCGACGAACTGGGCACCGGCGTGCACGACACGCTGGAAGAAGGCTGGGACAAGAACATCGCGCTGAACCTGAGCGGCGTGTTCCTGGGCATGAAGTACCAGATCCGGCAAATGCTCAAACAAGGCGGCGGCGCCATCGTCAACACCGGCTCGATCGCCGGGCTGATCGTCGATGTCGACTTCACCAGCCTGTCGTACAGCACCGCCAAGGCCGGCATGATCCACATGAGCAAATGGGCGGCGGTGATGTATGCGAAAAACCATATCCGGGTGAACGTGGTGGCTCCGGCGGCGGTGGCCACCGAAGCGACCAAGGCCTTCCTGAGCGATGAAATGAAATCCTTCCTGGCCGGACAGTCGCCGATGCAGCGCATGTCCGAACCCGAAGAGATCGCCAACGCCACCTTGTGGCTGTGTTCGGACGAAGCCTACGGCGTCACCGGCGTGACCCTGCCGGTGGACGGCGGCATCGCGGCGAAATGATCGCGGACTGATCGGTCCGCGCTCACCGCCAATCGGCGAGCGCGGTCTCGAAGTCGCTCGGCGTGCCGAGCGGGCGGCCGTCGATAGACTTGTCGATGCGCTTGACCAGCCCGACCAGGACCTTGCCCGGGCCGCATTCGGCGATGCGGCCGACACCGGCCGCGGCCAGCGCCTGCACGCAACCGGTCCACTGCACCGGCAGGTACAGCTGACGCACCAGCGCGTCGCGGATCGCCTCGACGCTGGCATGCACCTGCGCATCGACGTTCTGCACCACCGGAATGCTCGGCGCCTGCCAGGCCAGACCGTTCATGGCCTCGGCCAGACGGTTGGCCGCTTCGCGCATCAACGGCGTATGCGAGGGCACGCTGACCGACAGTTTCACTGCCTTGCGCACGCCGGCTTCGGCCAGGCGGGTCAACGCCTTGTCGACCGCGCCGGCATGGCCGCCGATCACGATCTGGCCGGGCGAGTTGTAATTCGCCGGCACCACCACTTCACTGCCCGACACGGCCTGGCAGATTTCCTCGACCAGCGCGTCTTCGGCGCCGAGCACCGCGGCCATCGCTCCGGTGCCGGCGGGCGCGGCTTCCTGCATCAACTGACCGCGCAGGCGCACCAGATGCGCCGCGTCGCGCAGCGACAAGGCGCCGGCCGCGACCAGCGCGCTGTATTCGCCGAGGCTGTGACCGGCGAGCAAGGTCGGCTGCGCGCCGCCGCGGGCCTGCCACAAGCGCCACACCGCCACGCCCGCGGCCAACAACGCCGGCTGGGTGTATTCGGTGCGATTGAGCATTTCCTCGGGACCGCCCTGGCTGAGCGCCCACAGATCGACCCCGGCGCCATCGCTGGCCTCGACGAAGGCGTCGCGGATCTGCGGATGCAGTTCCGACAGCTCGGCGAGCATGCCGATGGCTTGCGAGCCCTGGCCCGGGAAGACGAAAGAAAGTCGCTGATCGGTCACGCGTGCTGCCAGATCGGTGAGGATCGCGAATGATACGGGCGAACCGTCGCGATCGTCTGTACCCGACGGTACGGGGTCACATTCGGGCGTGGCGTTGGGTTGCTCGACAGATGGAGCGACGTCGTAAGGAATGAAAGCGCGATGGGCGGCGATGCGCCGAGGAACGTTTGATTGACGCGATGATGCGCCGATGACGATTGCGCGGTGCGCGCACACGCTTGCGCCGCGAACTCATGCCTGCGCGGTCGCGGCTTGCGCCGCTCCTACAGTGCGATACGCGGCTTTCGTACAAGTGTGTGGCGCACGCGGAGCGTTAGTTACGTATCCGACTGTAGGAGCGCCGCAAGTCGCGACCGCGAATCAACAACCGCGTCGAAACCAACGGCCGGCCAACGCGCACCGCATCAACAAGCTGCAACATGCGAGCTGCACTATGCGAGCCGAACCCGACAAGCCCGATCCGCGCAAAAAAACCGGACATCGAACGAGGACGGCCAACGCCGCCCTCGCAACCAGCAAGAAATCAATAACGCAGCAGCGCCGAGCCCCAGGTGAAACCGCCACCGAACGCTTCCAGCAACAGCAACTGCCCGCGCTGCACCTTGCCCGAACGCACCGCTTCGTCCAGCGCCAGCGGTACCGAACCCGACGAGGTGTTGCCGTGACGATCGACGGTCACGATGACGCGATCCATCGGCATGTCCAGGCGCTTGGCCGTGGCTTCGATGATGCGCAGATTGGCCTGATGCGGAATCAGCCAATCGATTTCATGCCGGTCCAGGCCATTGGCTTCCAGGGTCTCCTCGACCACCGAATCCAGCGCCTTGACCGCATGCTTGAACACTTCGTTGCCGGTCATCAAAACCTTGACTCCGGCATTGTGCTCTTCGGGCTTGAAGCCCACCGACACACCGACCGGATTCCACAGCAGCTCCTTCTTGCCACCGTCGGCGTGCAGATGGGTACTGAGGATGCCGGTTTCGCTGTCGGCCTTGAGCACGACCGCGCCGGCGCCGTCGCCGAACAACACGCAGGTGCCGCGATCGCTCCAGTCGAGCATCCGGGTCAGGGTTTCCGAACCGACCACGAGCACGGTCTTGGCCGCGCCGGAACGGATGAACTTGTCGGCGACGGTCAGCGCATAGACGAAGCCCGAACAGGCCGCGTTGACGTCGAACGCCGGACAGCCGTTCGCGCCCAGGCGGTGCTGGAGCAGGCAGGCGGTGGACGGAAAGATCAGGTCCGGCGTGGTGGTGCCGAGCACGATCAGGTCGATCTCGCTGGCGTCCACGCCGGCCGCCTCGAGGGCGCGCACGGAGGCGTGGTAAGCCAGGTCGCAGGTGGTCTCGCCTTCGGCGACGACATGACGCTCGCGGATGCCGGTGCGGCTGACGATCCATTCGTCGCTGGTATCGACGAATTGGGCGAGGTCGGCGTTGGTCAACACCTTTTCCGGCAGATAGCTGCCGGTGCCCGCGATACGGGCGTAAATCCGATCTGTCATCACCACTCCGCGGCGTTGCCGTAAGGCGGTCCGCAGGGTGCTTGCGCCTCAGCGCGAGACAGGCAAACGCGGGCCACCGGAAAACAGGACCGCCAGCATAAGCTGGCGGCAGGTAGAAGTCGCGGCGGCCGCAGGTCTGCTTGCGGTCGGGGCCGTTCTTGGCGAACGGCCCGGATCGGTGCCGGGACGATGCGGATCGCATCGGCGCCGGCCCAGATCAGCGGCAACGCATGCCGTTCACGGCATGCGGCGCGGCTTGCAGACGAAGCTTACTCTTCGTCGGCGACGCGCGAAGTGGTCTCGATGACCTTCTTGCCACGGTAATAGCCGTCGGCGGTCACGTGGTGGCGGATGTGGGTCTCTCCGCTGGTCGGGTCGGTGGCCAGCTGCTTGCTGGTCAGCGCGTCATGGGCGCGGCGCATGCCACGGCGGGACGGGGAAACGCGGGACTTCTGGACAGCCATGGTCTTGCTCCGGAAAAGCGGTCGAAACCTGAGGTGGATAGCGTAGCCCGATTAGCAGGAACGGCTTGCTGATTCGCCTGCAGGTCGGAAGGAAACTTGGGTCGAACGGTTATTGCGGGGTGTTGCGTGTTGCGTCAATTCTTCTTCAGCGAGGACAGCTGCGCGAACGGGTTGGCCGCGTCGCGTTCTTCCTGCGGCGCCGGCCAGTCGCGCTCGATGGCCTCGGTGCCCGGCGCCATCGGCACCACCGGCACGGCGAGGATCAGTTCGTCCTCGACCAGCTCGGAGGCCCGCAGCATGCCGTCTTCGGGCATCAGCAGCGGCTCGTAGCCTTCCGGCAGCGCGGCTTCGTCGGCTTCCTCGCGGATCAGACCAAGACGCTGCACCATCCGCACCGGAAGCAGGAACCGTTCCAGCGTGCGCTGGCACAGCAACGGCAACTCGGTATCGATCTTCAACTCGACGTACGGCACCTTGAGCTCGTCGGTGTCGAAATCCAGCGAGTACTCAACGAAACCTTCGGTATCGAGCAGACTGGCCTGCAACCGGGTCAGCGCCGACAACGGCAGACGCCCTTCCACACCACGCCGGGACGCCACCAGGCGCCAGGCATCGAGAAGATCGGGCACCCGCCCGGATGGCACATCGGCTGACATAAGCCGCGGAATGTTAGAGACCGTGCGGGGCTGTGTCAAACCGTAAGCCCCGGGCCGGACGAGGATTTGCCGCCGGGATTTGCCGCCGCCCCGGCGCTCCGTGCAGACTGCCCGGCCCACCGCAGCCGCGCCGAGCCCGCCCTTGAACGTCGTCCTGCTCCTGACCGTGGCCGTGCTGGCGGCCCTGGCGTCGGCCCTGATCTGGCTGTTCGGCCCGGCCCGGCGCCAGCGCGCGATGCGCGAGGTGCTCGACGCGGCCGATGCGCTGGAAGCCCGGCTGCGCACCGCGCGCGCCGAAATCGAGGCGGTCGCCGGCGACGAGGGCCGCGACCCGGTCGGCGACGCGATGCGCGAAATGCTGCGCCAGCGCCTGTGGCTGCGCGACCACGGCCGCCGCGCCAGCCCGGCCCAGCTGATCGAGGTCCGCGCCTCGATCGACGCGGCCCGGGTCAAGATCGAGCAGTTGCTGAACGAGATCGAGCGGGTCCGGACCGCGCCGCTGGGGTGAAAACGCAAAGTCTCGATACCTAGCGAGACGACTAGCCGCTCCCCCCACTCCTTTTCTCACTCCTCTCAACTCTCTTCTAGCCCGATGCCCCTGCTCCTGGCCTCCACCTCTACCTACCGCCGCGAACTGCTAAGCCGCCTAGGCCTGCCGTTCGACACCGCCCGGCCCGAGACCGACGAAACCCCGCGGCCCGGCGAAGCGCCGGCCGAGCTGGCCGCGCGCCTGGCCGTGGCCAAGGCCGTGGCGGTCGCCGCGCTGCATCCGCAGGCCTGGGTGATCGGTTCGGATCAGGTCGCCGAGTTCGACGGTCGGCCGATCGGAAAACCCGGCGACCGCGCCGGCGCGCTGGCGCAACTGACTGCGATGTCGGGACGCGAGGTGCGCTTCCTGACCGGCCTGTGCGTGCTGCGCCACGACCAGACGCCGCTGACCGCGCTGGACACCACGGTCGTGCGCTTTCGCGAACTCGGCGCCGATGAGATCGCGCGCTATGTCGACGCCGAGCAGCCTTACGACTGCGCCGGCAGTTTCAAGTCCGAAGGCCTGGGGATCAGCTTGTTCGAGGCGATCGAATCGCGCGACCCGACCGCGCTGATCGGCCTGCCGCTGATCGCGACGGCGCGGTTGTTGCGCGAGGCGGGGTATCGGTTGCCGTGATGCGGTACTGACTGATGCTGCATTGATCGAGGTTGCGATCGTTGCGCGCAATGCCCAATCGCGATCAATCTTGCCCAAGCTTTTGTTGGTGCGACTTCAACCCGACGCTTTGCGATCACGGCCCGATACGGCATCGATACGATCGAAACGAAACACATCGAGGCTGAAGCCGCTGCGATAAAAATCCGCGCGGATTCACTCGCGAGCTTTATCGATCCGCCGAACACACCTCACCGCCGCTTGACCTCGATCGGCTGCTCCGCCCAATCCTCGACGCTGCCATCGCGCCCGTGCAGGCGCAGGCCCAGCCAATGCCGGCCCGGCGGTTCAGCATCAAGCGCGATCTTCGCGCTGAAACCGATCCTCGGATGCTGCGGATCGCTGGAATACTTGCCGTCCGGCAAGGCCCAGTACTCGCGCACGCCCGGCCGCTCGCCGCCGTAGTCCGCCTGCGCGACGACGCGTCCGTCGAGCATGATCTCGACCCGCGCCAGACCGACGCCGTCCTTGAACGCCCAGCCGTTGACCTCGAACTCGCGGCCGACCTTCGCGCCGGCGACCGGCGCATCGACCCAGGCCATCGCCGGCGTGGTGCACTCGCCCGCGCGCAGCGTGCCGTCGAAGGCGAACAAGGCGAAACGCTGGCGGCCGTGATCGACATTGAGGATCTGCGGCGGCGGCAACGGCCCGGCCATCGCGCACAAGGCGTGATAGCGCTGCAACAGGTTCTTGTATTCGACTTCGGTCACGCCGACCACCAACAGCACTGGCGTGGCGCCCCAGTCGGCGCGGCCGGCGCTGTGCAGGCCCCACAACTGCAGCTGCGGCGCGCGGCCGTGCTTGTGGTTGATCGGATGATCGAGCACCGCGATGCGCGGATCGTCCAGCGCGAATCCCAACTCGGCGCCGACCTTGAAATTGTCGGCGACGATGCGCGTCCCCGGCGGCATCGCGCCTTGGCGCGCGCGCACCGCGCGCGCCAGTTCGTCCCAGCCGGCGAAATTGGACGGATACCATTTCTCGCCGGCGCTGTGCGCGCGCAGACCCGGGATCGACACGGCGACGTAATAGCCCAGCATCGCCAGCAAGGTCGCACCGGCCCAGGCGACGGTCAGCACCCGCGCCCAGCCCGGCCACGCCGCGAGCACGCCCGGCAGCAGCGGCAACAGAGCCAGGAAGCCCGGCAGCGGCCAGTGAAAACTGACCCGCTCGGTGTCGGCGAAAAACCCCAGCACGAAAAATCCCAACACGACCAGACTGCCGAGCAAGCCGAAGTAACGCGTCACCGGCGACACCGCGCGCGCGCCACGCGCGCCGGCCAGAGCGAGCGCGAGCAACAGCGCCGGGGTCACCAGCAGCGCCTGGATCGCGATGAACCACAGGCCGTCGAGGTGGAACGACCACGGATGCCGGTCGACCAGCTGGAAACGCAGGCCCGCGTCGGCGTTGTCCATGTTCCAGGCCACCAGCGGCGCCCACGCCGAGGCGCCGATCGCGACCGCGATGATCAGGCGCACGTCGCGCAACGCGCGCCGCCCTTCCGGCAACAACAGCAACACCACGAAGCCGACCCCGATCACCGCGATGAAGCGGTAATGGCTCAACGCGCCCAGCGCCAATCCGGCCGCCAGTTCGACCGCGGTGCGCGCATCGACCTCGCGCAACAAGCGCGCGCCTGCATCCAGGCACAACAAAGTCGCCAAGGCCATCATCGCGTCGGGCAAGGCGAGCACACCCAAGGTGCCCGACAACGGCAACAGGATCGCGAAGCAACCGGCGATCCAGCCCTGACGCTCGCCGAATTCGCGCGCGGTGATCCGCGCCAGCAGCCACGGCACCAACGCCGCGATCAACAGGAACGGCGCGCGCAGCGCCAGGGTGTGGTTGCCGCCGAGTTCCACCCCCACCCGCGCCAGCCACGCGGTCAGCCCGGGCAAGTCCGAATACGCCGCGGCCGGATGCCGGCCCTCCTGCCAGTAGAACGCTTCGTCGACGAACAACGGCAGTTTCGCGGCGACGGCGAGCTTGAGCAGCAACACCAGCGACCACAGGCTCCAGAACACACGCTCAATCGGCAGATCGCGCAACGCGCCGGTTTCGTCCTTGTCCCGCATCGATACTCGACCTCGCTACACTTCGGATGGATGTACGTGCCGGCGCGACCGGCACTGCCCACGGTGGATGGGGTGGATGTCGGGCGACACAGCGCCATCCGGGGGGAGCGCCGTGACAGGCGCGTTTGTTGACGCTCATCCCAGAAAACCTGTCGTCCAATGCAGCCGACGGAACCCGCGGGCGATCATGCCGCCCGCCCGCGCCGTCGCACCGACCGCCATGGCACGCGGTACGCTCGACCCTACAGACTCAGGACTTACGCAACGATGACCGCAGCACCGACGAGCGCAACACCGTCCGCAGGTTCCGCGACCGCAGGCGCCACACTCGCAGCGACCCGCGCGGACAACAGCGGCGCGGCGGGCAACGCCAGCATCCTACCCGATGCCCTGCGCACGGCCCTCGAACAGGCCCAGGCCCAGGTCAACGGCCTGGTGCTCGGCAAAGCGCAGGCGGTGCGGCTGGCGTTCGTGGCCTTGCTGTCGGACGGGCATCTACTGATCGAAGACCTGCCCGGCCTGGGCAAGACCACTCTCGCGCATGCGCTGGCCGCGGCGCTGGGCCTGGAATTCCAGCGCGTGCAGTTCACCTCCGACTTGTTGCCGGCCGATGTGGTCGGCGTGTCGGTGTTCGATCCGCAGTCGCGCCAGTTCCAGTTCCATCCCGGCCCGGTGTTCACCCAGGTGCTGCTGGCCGACGAAATCAACCGCGCGCCGCCGCGCACCCAGAGCGCGTTACTCGAAGCGATGGCCGAACACCAGGTCACCGTCGACGGCCGCACCCATCCCCTGCCCGATCCGTTCTTCGTGATCGCCACGCAGAACCCGGTGGACCTGTCGGGTACCTATCCATTGCCCGATTCGCAACTCGACCGCTTCCTGCTGCGGCTGCAACTGGGCTACCCCGACGAAGCCGCCGAACGCAATCTGCTGTCGGGCGCCGATCGCCGCGACCTGATCGCGCAGACCCGACCGGTGCTGAGCAGCGAGGACGTCAACGCGATCCGCCGCGCGGTCGACGCGGTCTACGCCAGCGAACAACTGATCGCCTATGTGCAGGCGTTGCTCGCGCGCAGCCGCAAGCACCCGGGCGTGCGCGTAGGCCTGTCGCCGCGCGCGGGCCTGGCGCTGCTGCGCGCCTCGCGTGCGTATGCGCTGCTGCTCGGCCGCGCGCATGTGGTGCCCGAGGACGTGCAGGCGCTGTTCGCCGCGGTCGCCTCGCATCGACTGGTCGCCGAAGCCGACGCCGGCCCGGACATCGCCAAGTCCATCCTGTACGCGGTGACGGTGGATTGAACCCGGCCATGGCCGCCACTTCGCCGCAGCCTGCACCATCGATCCGAGCGCGCTACGTCCAGGCACTGCGTGCCCGGATGATGACGCTGACCCGGCCGCGCCGGCCCGAAGCGCTGCCGGTGCGTTTCGACCGCCGCCGCATCTACGTGCTGCCGACCGGGTTCGGCGCGTTCTACGCCGCGCTGCTCGCGGCGATGCTGCTGGGCGCGCTCAACTACAACAACAACCCGGCGTTCCTGCTGGCGCTGCTGCTGGCCGGCGCCGGCCTGGCCAGCCTGATCGCGGCGCAGTTGCAACTGGCCGGTCTGAGCATCGTCGCGATCGACGCCGAACCGGTCCCGGCCGGCACCGCGCTGCTGGTGCGCGTGCATGCGCGCGCCGCGCCCGACCGGGTGCGGCGCGGCCTGCATGTGGACGCGCCCGGCGCGGCCGAACTGAGCGGCGCGCGCCTGGATCTCGATCAGGGCGCGGGCGAAGCCGAACTGCGGGTGCTCACCGAACATCGCGGCTGGCTCGATCTGCCGAAACTGCGCGTGTCCACCACCCGCCCGCTCGGCCTGGCGCGCGCCTGGTCGCATGTGTGGCCGCAAGCGCCGCTGTTGGTCTACCCGACACCCGAAGCGCACGGCCCTCCGCTGCCGGTCGGCGGTGGCGATCAGGCGGTGAGCCGACTGCATCCGGCCGGCGACGACGTCCACCATCTGCGCGCCTACCGCCCCGGCGACGCACGCCGCGCGATCGCCTGGAAGCATTCGGCACGGCGCGACATGCTGCTGGTGCGCGAATACGAGCAACCCGTCGGCGCCGACGTCGAACTGGAGTGGCACCGACTGGCCGGCCTGACTCAGGAAGCGCGGATCTCGCGGCTGGCGCGCTGGGTCGACGAAGCCGAACGCGACGGCTGCCGCTATCGATTGAACCTGCCCAACCAGCCCGCGCTCGGGCCCGGGGCCGGCGCGGCGCATCGGCATGCCTGCCTCAAGGCGCTGGCGTTGATGCCGCGCGCTTAGCCGCGCGACACCGATCCACTCAGGACTCGAACTTTCCGGTGGCGACGTCGTACCACGGCGTGCATAGCATCCGCTGGTGATCCACCGCCGTGAACGACGCGGTCCACAACTGGCCTTGCGCGCTGTCGCGCGGCTCGCGCAGGTAATCGGTATCGAACGCCGCGACCCCCACGCACCAGCGCAAGCGTTTCGGTGCGACCGAGCCCTTGAGTGCGACGTCGAACCGGCCGGCCACGCCCTTGCCCGGTTCGACCCGAATCGCGATCGGCGATGGCGGCACGGTCGGCGTTGGCTTGCGCAGCGCAAACACCGCGTGGGTCAGCTCGACGTCCTCGCCCTGCGCTTGTTCGAACGGCGCGCCGACCGCACCGAAGGTCTGCCGGCCGGCAGCGACCGCGCTCGCGTTGCCGCGATCGAACACCACCAGGGCGGCGCTGGTGCTGGCGTTGCGCACGCTATAGCTCACGCTCAGGATGCGCGAGGCGGTGTCGTAATCGAACTGAGCCTGCAGGTCGGCATCCGGCGATCGGATCGCGGCGCTCGCCGAATTGGCGCTCGCCGTGTGAGTAGCGCTGGAACTCATGGTGTTCTCCGGATTGTCGATTGGCTTGACTTGCGCGCATCCCGTCGCCACGCCCGCGATCAGCAGCCCGCCGATCAACAGGGTGCGCGCGCGCAGCTTGGTGTTCGATCGACTCATCGTCTGGGGCCCATCGCGATCGCGCCAGCCTGCTCGAATTGCACCTCGGGCACCGGCGCGGACACCCGCGCAGCCTGTTCCTGCGCCGTGGCGGCCTGCGCGGCTTCTTCGCGAAACGACTGCCCGAGCGGGCTGGCCGCCACGCTTTGCGTCGCCGCGCGCAGCGCGGCCGGATCGCCGGAACCGGCGGCCGCGAGCAAGGCGTCGATGCGCGCCTGATGGCTCGCCAGCGCGGTGGTGCCGCCGCCCGGCATGGACGCGCTGTTCGCCGCCATGTCGCCGGACCAGGTGCCGACGTCGTAGCTCGGCCGCAACGGCAGGCCCATTTCCTCGCGCAACCCGTTTTCGGTCAGCGGCTTTGGATTGGCGGTGGTGTTGGGAGTGCTGGGGTCACGGTCGAAATCGAAGGGGACACCGTCGTTTTCCAGTCCGACGGCCTGACGCTCGTCGTTGTTCTGGCCGCTGTCGACGCCACCGGGACCACCGACGCCGCTGAAAGGATCGCGCTGGGCGGTGCCGTTGATGCCGTTGTAGGCATGCGACAGCTCGTGATACAGCGTGACCGCCGGCACCGGGAAGCGTTCGTCGTGATCGGAAGGGTTGTATTGGATGCGGGTGTGCTCGCCGGTGCCGGGCGTGGTCACGCCGGCGGCATCGGTCTGCAGATAGGTCGGATTGGTCACCGGACCGGTGAATCCGTTGTATTCGCTCTGCAGTTCGTCGATGGTCAGCCGCTTGCCGTTGCCGAGCGTCGGATCGGCGCCGCGATCGAGTTCCGACAGCATCTGCCGGCCGTTCGGCGACGCGCGCAGCATCTCCAGATCGGCCTGCGTGCGCTGTTCGAACGCGTTCGACGGGGTCGATCCGCTGACGGTGATGGTCGAACCGACCGCGGCGGTCATGTCGACTTCGGTGAACTTGTTCCTGGCGCCCTTCGCGTGGCTGATGTTGTCGGCGCCGGCCTGAGCGTAAACGGTGTCGATACCGGAACGGTTGTCGATCCGGTCGGCGCCCGCGCCGGCGTACACCACGTCGTTGCCGCGGTCGCCGCGCAAGTTGTCGTCGCCCAGGCCGCCGGACAGGATGTCGTTGCCCTTGCCGCCCTCGAGCGCATCGTGGCCCTTGCCGCCTTCGAGATAGTCGCGACCGTCGCCGCCGAGCAGGCGATCATCGCCGTCGCCGCCGTAGATCACGTCGTTGCCGCGGCCGCCGTCGATGCGATCGTTGCCGATGTCGCCGAACAAATCGTCGCGACCGTCGCCACCTTGGATGCGATCGTTGCCGGCGCCGCCGTCGACGCGGTCGCGGCCCTTGCCGGTGGTGATGGTGTCGTTGCCGGCGCCGCCGTCGACGTCCATGTCCACGCGCACGCTGGCCGCGGCCTGGATCACGTCGTTGCCGTCGCCGCTGCGCACACCCAGTTGCTGATCCGGGCCGAGGGTGATCTGATATTTCTGCCCGTTGATGCTGACATCGAGCAAGCCGTTGTTGCGCTGGCCGATCTCGACCTTGTCGTCGCCCGAGCCGGTGTTGATGACGAGCTTGTCGGCGAACTGCAATCGCGAGTTCGGGTCGGTCGCGGTGACGGTTTCGCGGGTGATGAATACATCGCCCTGGCGGAACAGCTCCTGGCTGCTGGTCGGCTTGCCGTCGGTGGTGGAACCGGCCACGGGCGGCGGACTGCCGGGCGGAACGGTGGTGCCGTGGACGAGGATCGGCGCGGGACCGGTGGCCATAACGATTCCTTGTAGTTGGCGCGATGCAGTGGAATGTACCGGCCCGTTCGATCGGGCTCGATGGAGACCCGGGCCTCCGACCCGGATCGCCCCGCTCGCCGCGGGCATCGTCTGCGACGCGCGGCGACAGGAGCGCACGGTCCAGATAGCCCGCGCCGTCGGGGCTTGTCAAGCCGGCTTGGTCCGCGTGCAGACCGTGCGGCGACCGCGACGCCATGTCTGTCGCCAACGTCTGCGAAGCTGTCGGCATCGCACGCCGCGCGACCGCCGTTCGACCGCGACCGGCGTCCTTGTCCTGAATGCGTCCATGCGGTCTACTACTGGGCGCCGAGACGCGCTGCGCCACAACGCAAAACGTAATCGGCAATAGCGCCTGCCAAGCAGTCCGCAATCGACAACTGTGCGAGTCGCGGTCGCGTCGAATTGGCATACGCACCGTCGCCATTGACCGGCACGACGGCGTCGCGTTCGCATCATCACCTGGGATGCGACCGAGCGCGCCTGTTTCGCATGCTCCTTCGCCTGTGTCGTTTCGCCTGTCAGGAATTCTTTCGGTTGGCCCGATCCAACGCACCGCCACTGGAACCGACCTCGCGCCGCTGGGCGTTGCTGGCCGGCGCGAGCTGCCTGTTGCCGCTGCTGCTGCAATTGCCGCTGCAGATCGCCCTGACCATCGCCGGTGCCGGCATCGGCGTGGGCGTGCTGTCGTGGCGCCGGCCGTTGCCGGCGCTGTTGCGTCTGGTCATGGTGATGGCGCTGGTTGGCACCGTGCTGGTGCTGACCCGCTTCGCCATCGGCCGCGACACCGGCTGCGCGCTGCTCGCGGCGATGTTCGCGCTCAAGCCGTCGGAGACCTACACCCTGCGCGATGCGCGCAGCCTGATCGGCTTCGCCCTGTTCGGCCCGTTCGCGACCTTCCTGCTCGACCAAGGGCCGTTGTCGCTGATCCTGGGTCTGGCCGCGGCCTTGTTCGCGCTGGCGACATTGCAACGTCTGGCCGAAGTCGAAGCGCGCCCGGAGCCGGGCCGCGCGGTCGAACCGGCGTTGTCGCCGTGGCAACGCCTGAGCGCGATCGGCCGCCTGGTCGGGATCGGCCTGCCGCTGGCGCTGGCGGTGTTCTGGCTGTTCCCGCGCCTGGGGTCGCCGCTGTGGGGCGTGCCCGAACGCGCGCTCGCGCGCCCGGGCCTGTCGGACAAGATGACGCCGGGCGAGATGGTCGATCTGATGAACGACGAGACCGTCACCCTGCGCGCGCGTTTCCGCGGCGCCGCGCCGCCGACGTCGCAGATGTACTGGCGCGGTCCGGTGCTGTGGAATTTCGACGGCCGCCAATGGACCCAGCCGCGCTGGTTCCGCGGTCTGCCGCCGGCGCCGGTGCGCTCGAGCCGGGTGCTGTGGGATTACGACTTGGAAGTCGAGGCCACCGACGACCGTCAATTCGTCGCCCTCGATCTGCCGCTGGCCGCGCCGCCGAATTCGCGACTGTCGCTCGATCACGGCATCTACGCCGAGCAGACCTTGAGCTCGCTCAGCCGCTGGCATCTGCAGTCCTCGCCGCCGGCCAACTACGAACCCGAACTGCGCGAAACCATGCGCCGCGCCGCGCTCGCCCTGCCCGAGGGCTACAACCCGCGCACCCTGGCGTTGGCGCAGCGTTGGCGCCGCGAACTCGGCGGCAACGACGCGGCCATCGTCGAACGCGCGATGAGCATGATCCACCGCGAGTTCGCCTACACCCTGACCACGCCGCTGCTCGGCCGGCATTCGGTCGACGAGTTTCTGTTCGACCAGAAGGCCGGGTTCTGTGAACACTTCAGCTCCTCGTTCGTGGTGCTGATGCGTTCGGCCGGCATCCCCGCGCGCGTGGTCACCGGTTATGCCGGCGGCTACTACAACCGCATCGGCGACTATTGGCTGGTGCGCCGCTCCGACGCACACGCCTGGGCCGAGGTCTGGTTGCCTGGCCGCGGCTGGGTGCGGGTCGATCCGACCGCGGCGGTCGCGCCCGAACGCATCTACGACACCCTGGCCGATCGCGCGCCCGGCGCCAGCGGCCTGTTCGGTTCGATCGGCGCGGTCACGCCGCTGTTCAATCTCAGCGACTGGATGCGCCGCGGCTGGAACGATTTCGTGCTCGGCTTCGACGCCAACCGCCAGCAACGGCTGTTGCAGCCGTTCGGCGTGGATCGCCTCGACAGCAGCAAGCTGATTGTGCTGTTCGTGTTGTTCGCGAGCGTCGCCGGGCTGTGGATGATCTGGCTCAGCAGCCGCGGCGAGCGCGAACGCGACCCGGTGCTGCGCGCCTGGCACGCCCTGGGCCGGCGCTACCGCCGGCTGGGCCTGGCGCGCGAACCGCACGAGCCGGCCCTGGCCTGGGCTGAACGTGTCGGAAAGGCGCGTCCCGATTTGACGATCGGACTGCTCCAACTTAGCCAACGCTTCAGCGATTGGCGGTACGCTGGTGCCCAAGCCGGGCGGCGCGAGGCCCGAGAACTGCGCAACGAACTGGTCCGGGCGCTACGCGTACACCGTCCGGGCCGCACTGGAGAACCTCGATGAAGCTCCGTCTTGCCTTATTAGCCGCCAGCGTCGCGCTGCTCAGCGCCTGCGTGAGCGCGCCCAAACCGCTGCAGGGGGCGTTCACCGCCCTGACCCCGGCCGACGCCGCCGCCAACGACAGCACCGGCGCGGTGGTGCGCTGGGGCGGCCGCATCGTCTCGGTCGAACCGCAGGCCAACCGCACCTGCTTCGAAATGATCTCGACCCGCCTGACCGACACCGGCCGTCCGTACTGGGCGACCGACGACACCGGCGGCCGCTTCCTCGCCTGCCGCACCGGGTTCTACGATCCGGCGCTGTTCGAGACCAACCGCGAAGTGACCTTCACCGGCCGCGTCTCGGGTTACGAAACGCGGCGCATCGGTCAGTACGACTACCGCTTCCCGCAGCTCGACGCCGACGTGGTCTATCTGTGGCCGGTGCGGCAACAGGTCGACGTGATCGAACGCCCGGCGCCGTGGCCGTGGTGGGGCTGGTGGTGAACCCGTCGCGATGATCAATCGCGAATGGTGATGCGGACCGAAGGTGCGAAAGCGCCTTCGGTCGTTTTGGGGCTGTGGTTTATGGCGAGGGTCGCGGTGGACTCACGTTTTGAGCGTGGCGTTGTGTCGACGGATCGCCGCGCAGAATGCCTTCGCTGTATGCGGATCGCCAACGCAATGCAAACCGGCGAGCGCTGAACATCGCGTCCCGGGGGAAACGCTAAACATTGCCCACTTTGAAAAAGGGGGCTGGCGCCTGAGATGCATGAGGTCTCTGCGATGACTCAATGCGCCGGGGGATTTGCTTCTTGCTGCGGGCTATTGGGGCTAAAAGCGAATCCCCCCTGCCCCCCTTTTGCAAAGGGGGGAATAGCAAAGGCAAAGGAGGCGGATCGCCCAACCCGCAAACCGATCAATGCGGCGTACCGAACCGCCCCAGGTGCGCGCCCGCCAGCAGATGCAGATGCAGTTGGAACACGGTCTGCCCACCATGCTCGTTGCAATTCATCACCAGCCGATAGCCGTCCTGCGCGAAGCCTTCGCGCTGCGCATACGCCGCGGCCGCGTGCGCCAACTTGCCGACGATGACCGCCTGCTCTGCCTGCAGATCGTTGAGCGTCGCGATCGGCGTCTTGGGCACGAACAGCACGTGCACCGGCGCCTGCGGCGCGATGTCACGAAACGCGATCAGATCGTCGTCCTCGTACACGATGTCGGCGGGCAGTTCGCGACGGATGATCTTGCCGAAGATGGTGGAGTCGGTCATGAGGGCCGGGATTCGGGATTGGAGATTAGGGATTACGTTACACCGGATAAGCGACGATTTCGCCGACGCCGGTCCGCGTGCCGAGCCTGCACCGACCTCGCCGATCCACCCGCTCTTGCCAATCCCGAATCCCCAATCCCAAATCCCCGCTCTCAACCCATCTCACTACGACTGCCGAACGCATGCGACAACGTGCCGCGGTCGACATATTCGAGTTCGCCGCCCAGCGGCACGCCGTGCGCGAGCCGGCTCGGACGCACCTGGTGCTGGCGCGCGAGCTGGGCCAGGTAATGCGCGGTGGCCTCGCCTTCGACGGTGGGATTGGTCGCGACGATCAGTTCCTGCACCTCGCCCTCGGCCAGACGCGCGGCCAAACGGTCCAGGCCCAGTTCGCGCGGGCCGATGCCGTCGAGCGGGCTCAAGCGGCCTTGCAGAATGAAATACAGCCCGCGGTAACCGGTGGCCTGCTCGATCGCCAGACGGTCGGCCGGCGATTCCACCGCGCACAGCAGATGCGCGTCGCGCGAGCCGCTGGCGCAGGTCGCGCAGACCTCGGTTTCGCTGAAGTCGCGGCAGCGCACGCAATGGCCGATCTTCTCGATCGCCTCGGCCAGGGCGTTGGACAGGCGCTGGCCGCCCGCGCGCTCGCGTTCGAGCACGTGGTAGGCCATGCGCTGGGCCGACTTCTGGCCGACACCGGGCAACACCCGGAACGCGTCGATCAGCTGTTCGAGCAACGCGCTGCTCATGCGCCGGTCCGGCTCACGAGCAGGCGCATGAGCGAGCAAGAACGCGCGACGGTCGGCACGACGACGTTCACTCGGATGGAGTGAAGTTGCTGCGCGCGACCGGTTCGCGATTCATCGCGCGCACCACGTTGAGGCAGACGATCGCGCCGAGCAGCGGCAGCAGCCAGACGAAGGCCGATTGCACCGCTTTCTGCGCGCCGGTCAGGTCCGGCTCGCGCCAGATCGCCCAGGTCGTGTAGACGTCCAGGCCCAGCAGGATCGCCGCGATCAGCGCGGCGGTGAGGCCGATATGAAAACCCATGTGCGTGCGTTCCGTGGTTTCGTTATCAGAACGGCAGCTTCATGCCCGGCGGCATCGGCATGCCGGCGGTGGCGGCCGACATGCGGGTCTGCGACTCGGCGTTGATCTTGTTGACCGCGTCGTTGAACGCCGCGGCGACCAGGTCCTCGGCCATTTCCGCGTCGCTGATGACCGACGGATCGATCCGCACCTTGCGGCATTCCATGCGCCCGGTCAGGGTCACGGTGACCATGCCGGCGCCGGCGCTGCCGGTGACTTCGATCTTGGCCAATTCTTCCTGGGCGCGCTGCACGTTTTCCTGCATCTTCTGCGCTTGTTGCATGAGTTGGGCGATGTTGCCGCGCATGGTGTCCTGCCTGTCGTGAGTTGTCTGGTCGGGTGGTGCAGTGATCTGTGCGAGCGCCGCGAGGATGGCGCGGCCACACGTCATCGGTATGAATACCGATCCTGTTTTTGGGCCGCAAGCGGCCCGACGCAAGGGCCGCCGCGGTCGCGCGGCCTCAGGCGTCGTCGAACGGCCGGATCGAGTCGGCCACGACCTTGGCGCCGTGATCCTCGATCAGCCGGCGCACGTCGGGATCGTTCATGAACATGTCCTCGGCCGCCGCCTGGCGCTGATCGCGCGCGCGCTGGTTGCGCGCATGCAGCGACTCGCCGGACTTGACGGTTTCGAAGCGGATCTGCGGCGCCACGCCCAGGCGTGTTGCCAACGCATCGGCGACCCGCTGGATCAGGGCCGGCGCGCGCAGGTGGTCGTCGTCGGGGCTCAGCGACAGGTTCAGCACGCCGTCGGCGTAACCGATGAAACCGGCGTGCTCGGCCAGGATCCGGGCCGGGCCGCGCAGGCCGCTGGCGTCGACGATGGCATGCCACGCATCGTCGTCGGCGATACCCGCAGACGACGAACCCGTCGCGGCGGCGCGCGCGGGCATGGTGATCGGCTCGGAGACGGGTGCCGCCGCGACGGGAGGCGCGGACGGCGCGGCGAACATATCGTCGCGCGGCGGTTCGCAGTGGATGGCTTCCGGCGCCGCGGTGCTGCGCTGCGGTTCACCGTGCATCGCCGGTGATGCCGTTTGCGCAGCCGCCGTGTCATGCGCGGGCTCACGCGTCGGCTCGGCCCAGGTTTCGATCGGGGCCGGCGCGACGTTCTTTTCGACCGTGGGCTCGGGCCTGGCGTCGACCGCTGCCGCGGCGACCCGCGCCGGCGGCTTGTCGTGCAGGGGTTCGTCTTCCGGCCACAGCGGTTCGTCGCGGACGGCGACGAATGCGTCGGCCGGCCTGGACTCACTCACCCGCATCGACGGCGCCGGCTCGCTGGCCGCAGACACCGGCGCAGTGCGCGGCGCGGCAGGCTCGCTGCGCGGCGGCGTCGGCATCGCTGGTTCGACCGACACCGGCGGCGCGGCGCGCACAGGCGCCGGCTCGGGCAGCGCCCACGGCGGCCGATCGTCGGTCTGTTCCTGCGCGGCGGCGCGTGGCGCCGGCTCGCGCGACGGCATTGCCTCGCGCGACGGCGGCGCGGCCTCGCGCAGCGGATTCTGCGGCGGCGCGGCCGATTTCGGCGCGCTGTCGAGCGGCGCACTCTGAGTCGGCGCGGCACTGCGGCCAGGCGTCCCCATCTCGCGAATAGCGGCTGCGGCCTGCGCGGCGGCGTTGGCCGAACGCACCGGTTCGCTGCGACCGCCCGAGGACGGGCCGGGACCGGCCGAGGCCGGTTCGCCCGCCGCGCTCGGCCGGAACGCGAGCATGCGCAACACACTCATTTCGAAACCCGCGCGCGGGCTCGGCGCCAGCGGCAGATCGCGGCGGCCGTTGACGCTCATCTGGTACCACAGCTGCACCAGCTCCGGCCGCAACTGCGCGGCCAGATGATCGACATCGACCCCATCGGCCTCGACCAAGGCCTCGGGCACCAACTGCCGCACCTGGATCCGGTGCAAGGCGTCGCCGAGCGCTTCAAGCACGCTGCCCCAGTCCGGCGAGAATTCGGCCAGGGTCGCGACCTCATCGAGCAGGCGCTGACCCTCGCCATCGGCCAGCGCCGACAACACCGCGCCGACCCGGGTGCGGTCGACCGAACCCAGCATCGCCGCGACCGCGGCGCCCTCGAGCGGCGCATCGCCGCCCGCGCCGGCGTACGCGATCGCCTGATCGAGCAACGACAGACCGTCGCGCAGACTGCCGTCGGCGGCCTTGGCCAACTGACGGATCGCCGATTCGTCCACGCCGATGCCCTCGGCGGCGAGGATGCGGGTCATCTGCCCGCTGATCTGCTGCTCGTCCAGGCGCTTGAGGTTGAACTGCAGGCAGCGCGACAGCACCGTCACCGGCAGTTTCTGCGGGTCGGTGGTGGCGAGCAGGAATTTGACGTGCCCCGGCGGCTCCTCCAGCGTCTTGAGCAGCGCGTTGAACGCCGACTTCGACAGCATGTGGACTTCGTCGATCAGATAGACCTTGACCCGTCCGCGGCTGGGCATGTACTGGGCGTTGTCGATCACCTCGCGCACGTCGTCCACGCCGGTGTTGCTGGCGGCGTCGATCTCGAGCAGGTCGATGTAGCGGCCGGCGTCGATGTCCAGACAGGCGCTGCACTGCCCGCACGGATCGGCCGAGGTGCCGTGCTCGCAGTTCAGCGACTTGGCGAAGATGCGCGCGATCGTGGTCTTGCCGACGCCGCGGGTACCGGTGAACAGGAAGGCGTGGTGCACGCGGCCGGTGCCGAGCGCATTGGTCAGCGCGCGTACCACGTGCTCCTGC
Organism: Lysobacter sp. Soil_N_51; assembly: GCF_057655755.1. Lineage (NCBI taxonomy): Bacteria > Pseudomonadati > Pseudomonadota > Gammaproteobacteria > Lysobacterales > Lysobacteraceae > Lysobacter > Lysobacter sp. Soil_N_51. The sequence continues at coordinate 303,508 of NZ_JBDGLR010000001.1, forward strand.
CCGACCAGTTCGGCGAAACGCTTGGGGCGCCATTTGCGGGCGAGGACGAGATAGGACATCGGATCCTTGAAAACGTTGAGCAGGCGGGGCGGAAGAGCGACGGCTGGGGCGTGCGACGGACCGGCGGCGGGCGTCCGGACCGGCCGGATGCCCGCGCCGGCGACCGTCGCGGCCGCCGCGACACGGGTCCCCGGGCGGACACCGCCGGCGGACCCAAACGCACCCCGGCATTGTGCCACGCCCCACCCTCGCGCCCGAGCGCCGCCCCGCTCCCGGCGCCCGACCCACGGCGTGGCTTGTTACCGCGACCCGTCGCCGCTAGAATCCCCGGCTCTGCACGGCCCGCGCATGCGGCCGGACAGGTCCGGAGAGGTGTCCGAGTGGTTGAAGGAGCACGCCTGGAAAGTGTGTAAGCGTCTAAACCGCGCTTCGGGGGTTCGAATCCCCCTCTCTCCGCCAAATAGAATAAGCCGTTGATTTTCAACGGCTTTTTTCTTGGATTCAGAATCGCTTGTGAGACACCGATCGGGACACTCCCGATGCGACTTCCCCACTACCTGGTTCGCAATCCCTCAGGCCGTTTCGTTTTCCGCCTGCGTGTGCCGCGTGCACTTCAAGCACTGATGAAGCGCTCGGTCATCAAGCATGCCTTGTGCACGACCGACGCACGTCTCGCACAACAGCAAGCACTTAGCTTGGCCGCCCGCTATGCTCAGATTTTCGAGCAGCTGGGTTGGCAAGGAATGCCTAAACCTCCGAAGCCTGAGGACATCCTCGCCAGCGTGCAGGCCAATGGCCTGAGCCGCTACGAACTCGACTTGCAATCGGGTCGGCTGAAAGTCGACGGGCCTGAGGATCATGCCTTGGCGATGGATGCGCTGGCGCGCATCGGATCGGTCGGCTTCTTGGCCCGCTCGCCCGAGCCGACGGCTCCACCCGTCCCCAAGGTCGCCGAAGTCATTTCAATGAAGCAGGCCAAAGAGGCCTGGATCAAGTCGATCGCCCCCAGCACGACCAAGAAGACCCTGAGCATCAAATCAGCCGAGATCGAAGGGCTAGTCCGCTTCGTGGGAGAGACACGCCAGGTCCACTCTCTCACCCGACCCGATCTGGCCCGCTGGTATCAGCACCTGCGCGACGAGAAGATCTCAACGCCCACTCTGACCAACAAGCAGTCGTATATCGGTGGCAAGCACGGTTTTTTCGCCTGGGCGATGGCGTCTGGCCACTACCCGCAGGCGACAACCCCGCCGCCGGGCACGTGTCCTATACCGCCAACGAGAAGCGCAAGCGCAGGAAGTTCGGCTTCAAGGCGTTCACCGCGGAAGAGATCCAGATCCTTTTCGCCCCGGAGAACTTCGCCAAGCTTTCGTTCCACGCGCGGTGGGCATGCCTGATTGGGCTGTATACCGGCGCGCGCGTTGCGGAAGTGGGCCAGCTCCGGATCTTGGACATCATCGAGCTAGACAGCATTCTCTGCTTCAGCTTCACAGATGAAGGCGAAGGTCAGAGTCTGAAAAGCGAGCCTAGCAAGCGCGTGGTGCCTATCCACCCCGAGCTCATTCGGTTGGGCTTCCTCGATCACGTGCAGACCCTGGTCAAGGCCAATGAGTCGCAGTTCTTCCCGAAGGGCAAGATCGATGCGATCAATGGCCGAGGCAACTGGATCACCAAGGCCGTCGGCAACTACTTGAAGAAGGTGGGCAGCCAATGCCGCCGGCCAAGCGAGGCTTTCACTCTCTTCGTAAATCGGTCATCCAGGAGCTGCAAGGCAAGGGCGTCGCATCCGAAATGCGAGCTCAGATCGTCGGGCACGAGCTCGATGACGAACACCACGCCGTGTATAGCCGTGAGTTCACGCCGTTAGAGAAGTTGCACGGTGTGAAGTCCGGTCAGTTCTCGACGCCCGGACTTGGGGCTCTCTATTTCGCCGCCGCCCTCACGTCACTAAGCTAGCTACTCACCCATGGCAAACGGAATTTGCAATGACCACTTTGACTCCCGATGAAAAGTCAGTAGTAAAGGCAATCATCGATTGGCAATATCGGAAAGGCATATCTGCAAATAAGCCAGTCGAACTCAATCTGCAGCTCAGCAACAAATCTGAGCGTCGGCTCGGCGACAATATAATTAAGATGGGAGAGCGCCTTTTTCTGTTTGAAATTAAAGCAAACAAGGATAAGTTCAAGTATGAAAGGGAGTCGGTCACAGGTGCCGAACGGGAAAAGTCCGCCTACAGAAAGCTTGTTTCCGAAATTATCGCCATACAAAACCAGAGCAACGAAGACCCATTTCTATCTCCAAAAAATCGCATCGTCGCGCAGTCTCTCGCTGCGCACCACTTTGCATACTGGCGGCCTGGCGACCGTGGGCCACAGGCACAGCCGGTAGTCGCCCCCTATTTATTGGGTCTGCATGCGCAGAGCCTCTTAGATCGACACTGCGGCGGGGCTTCCGCCTTCCTGGACAGATACACACTTTCTGCATCTGAATCGGACTTAGATCAGGAAGATCACGAGGATATTGATTGCGTAGACGTCAACGAGGCCACGCTGGATATGGTGCACACTCGCATAGCTAGGATCGCGGCCGAAACCAATCTCGCAGCGAACGGCGTGGCTTGGCGCCACTTGGGCTTAGAACTCGAGGAATTTCAGGAATACGTGAACTTTCTATGCAGTGATGAAGACATTCCCTTCTGCGCCATCATCACATCTTCTAAGGGATCCGTATTTGATATCGTGGGAAGGACCGGCGCCTTACATCGGATCGTAAAGGCCTACGAACTCGACTCTCCTGACGACACAAGCACGATCAGAAGTGGTGCGCATCGCCGTCGAGCTTCATCGAGCTATCCTGCTCCCCTCGAACATGATCGACACCCGGAAGTGAAATCGCGGACACCCCGACGCTAGCGGTGTTGACGATCGAGAATTTCTGAGGCGCGGCGGGCCGCAGCCTGAAATGCCGCCTCTCGCTCAGTCTCAGCCGGAGTCATAGGCGATTTGTCCGTCCAGCGCTGCGCATAAAGGCGGATTGCATACTCTGCAGCCTCTGCTGCGTCATCGGGCGCACCCGCAGCCAGTCCGCGGAGATATGCGGTCAGCCAGATCCGCTTCTCCGCATCATTTATCGAGCACCCCTCATATTCGTTCCTCATCTACCCCAGCCCTCGCTTCTAAAGGCATGAAGCTAGGGCAAGATCGGCTGTTGTCAACCGCAACCTACCTCACGCATATACTAGCCAAGGCTCGGCTGACGATCATCGATGATTGCCCATCGGACGAGCCCCGCTGACCCAAATGAGTAGAGCGCTAAGCCACCAACTCCATCCGAGCAGCCTTGGATCACCATGAGTAAGTTGTTCAAACGAGTCTGCGACGCACGACGTAAGCTTGCCATCGCGTCCTGATCAGCCGTGGACGCCTTTGGATGCTCTTCCGGGTGCGTGTGCCACTCCCCTAGGTAGAGAAGCCCATTCTTGGCATGCCAGTCGATCGCCCGTTGAGCAGCCTTAGCGTTGGATCGATAGCTAGACCGCCAACGTTGATCTCCGCGGTAGGGCCCCGTTGCGACCGAGACCACCACTTCACCCTCATTGATTGATCCGAAAAGTTGGCCCCCCGCCTCTCTGGAATACCAGGATAGTTGCCGATGCCGCGCCATATGGCCAAACACCCCTTCCTCAATCACGATGCGCTGTGAGCTTTCTGGCAATGTGGCAACGATGGTCACCTACCAGCCCCAAACACGTGAAATTTCGCAAAATGAGCGTTCAAACGCGCCATCAATCGTGCATCCACTTGCGGCGGCGATATCCCGATCACCCAGCCAAGACCGAACGATGCTGCCCTGCTGCTTCCCAAGCAAGACATCAAGGCAAAGACGATGCGCGCAATTGATTGTGCCCATCATGTCGGCAGCGCTATACGGCTGATATGCAACACCACAACCGGCTTCTAGCGCGTAGCCCTGCCCCGCCGGCCAATCGGAAGTAAGCCGCATATGAAATTCTCCATCAGCATTGAGAGATCTGGCCAAATCGGCGCCATCAACAAGGGCAACCGCGTGCCCCGCAACCGCAAACTCCTCGATCCATGTCCAAATGAGTGGTGGTGGGGTTCCCAGTTCCTGCCGCCAGTGGTTTAAGGCCAACTCGCCAGCCAGATTGATGCCGGCGGCCACCACTAGATCGAAAGCGGCAAGTTCAATCTTCTGCTCCGCACTGGCGTTCTGGATCGCCCCCTTCCAGGCGTCAAAGTCCACTGCGTGAGGAAAATCCGCACGGAGCCTTTTTGCAAGAGCTGACGATTTGTCCTGGCCTACGGCCTCCATGCCAAGCACGTGTCGCCCGACGTTGCTCGGAACTAGCTCATCGGAATCGATCAAAAGCAGGGAGCCAACACCCGCTTGGGCAAGCGCCTTTGCCAGGGAGCCACCGAGCGCGCCACAACCTACAATCGCGACACGTTTGCCACGCATCACCTCGATATCGGCATTCTTGCCGCGTCCATGCACCCACGCGTAGTCAGCCCGCTGAACGCTCCTGCGCACTGCGGGTCTCGCATGGAAACTCGCGGCGATCAGAGCCGGCGGCCGCGGCCTGGATGGTCGGAACCCCTTCGCGGCATCTTTAATGCTGATGCCTTCGATTTCCGCGCAGACATACACCGGGTTGCCGTCGATCTCACAGCCGAGCAGCACAGGAAGCACACCTCCCGGTCGCACGTGTGGTTCAAGTGCGCGCGCCCCGGCCAATGCAATAACTTCCCTGCCAGTCTTGGGAAATTGATCCGGCAGGAGCGGCTGATCCAGCCAAATGAGGTGTGTAGTAGACGCGACTTTCGGCGGCTGCTTTCCGATGCGCGCCAGCCACTCATTGAGCTGCGTCGCATCTTCCGCAAAGAAGACCCCATGGCGCGGGTCGTTGTAATAGGCGATATCCCTGGAACTTTTCGCCCCACCCATCAGGCTAAGGTAGGGGGTGCGTGTGGGCTGTCCCAGCTGCGCCCAATAGGATAGAAACTCACGCCGATGCTCAGCGTTGCGTTCTTCTTCCGGCATATCCAAGACCGTCAGCGCATCTTGCAAGGTGCTCAGAATTCGCGTTGCCGCAGGCGAGGAATAGCGGAGCCTACCAAGACAGACATTTCCCGTCGGGTCGATGTGCGGCCAATGCGGCGCGTCTTTGGCAACACCTTGCAGCGTGACGACAACCGGGTCTGAGAAGGGAAACACTGCGTTGATACCGACCACAACGTGGTCGATCAACGGATGGCGGTGCCAGTCCGCGGGCATGTCTACTCGCCATGCCGCTACCAGCCCAAAGCGCGAGAACGCGCCTTCCTCTTCCGGACGCAAGCGGCGCCACGAGCCGGGCCTGGACTGATCCAGACCCTGCTCAATCTCCTCAACCTGGTTTGCCGTGAAGTCCAGACGCCTCGTCCTCAGCCAAAGCGGCCATTGCCATCATTGCGGACATCGGACTTGTCCGACGTGGCGATAAAGAACGCCTTCGTGGCGTCCTCCTTAACGGTCGGATCGGGGAGCTTCTGGAAATAGCCGCTGTCGAAAACGGCATCCCACGCCTTGCGAGCCTCAGACCGCGTGCAACCCTTTTCCAGGATCGCAAGTTCTTCGAGTGCCTCGCTGAGCTTGTCCCGGAAGAAGGCTACTTTCGGGTTGCCCTCCTCTGCCAAGTTCGAGGCGTTCACCGGGTGAGCTATGACCGTCGACTTTTTGAGCTGTGCCTCGATTGTCTTCCACGTATTCAGCAGAGCCTCGTCGTCGCGCCCGGCGGAGGGCACGAAGTTATCCACCACCAGCTTCGTGATCACGATCCCGCTGGTCGTCTCATCCTTCCAGTCTTCACGACTACGTGCCTGACCTTTGGTGAGACGGGTGATGCGGCGCATCTGCTCACCTTCGTCCTCGTTCGTTTCGTTCCGCGTCGAGACCTCCTTCCGGAACCACCGCGTGGTCGCACGTGCGTCGGATGCGTCCCAACTGCCATCACCCGCCAGTTCGAAGACCTCCCGCTTGCCGCCTTGGCCATCATCCTCCTTTCGGATGCGATAGACCGGCATGTCAATGTGATAACCCGCGTAGTAGACCTGCCGGACGCATTTGGGAAACACTTCTGCCGGGCTGGCGAAGCGCTTGTCGCGCGATAGCGCTGCGCACACCCGTTCCTTGGCCTCTTGCGGTGTGAGCGGCAAACCAAGGTCGTCAACAAGATCGTCTTCGGCGAAGTAGATCCCATCGTCGATGTCGTAGTCGCACTCCGGATCCTGAACCATCGTATGCATCGCGTAGGATCCCTGAGTGCAGGTGATCTTCGGCTGCGGATGTTCTTCTTCATCCAGTCCGATCTCCAAGCGGCGGCGACCGGTATTGCGTCGCTCGCGCATCTCGGTGCGCTCGTTCGTGCTCAGGTTGATCTTGTTGTCATGGAATTTCTCCATGTCGTCGCCACAATCAAAAACAGCCATTACCCTTCTCCTTTCTGCTTACAAAGGCCATCGGTCAGTGCTGCGCGAAAGTGCGCCATCTCGCTTCCGGGCTTGACCGACTGAGCCCATGCGTAGTCGACATCGGAAGTCGCCTGACGGCGAAGGGCGTTGAGCACCTTTGGCCTGGCGTCATCCATGTTCTGGATGTATTTGAGGAGTTGCTCGGATGGGCACTGCGCAGGCAAGCGGAACGCCATGCTTTCGTCCTTTCGCAGTTCCAGGATCTTCTTGCTCAGGTAGTCGTATCCAACCGCCTGCGAGTTGAGGCTCGCGCTGATCGCATGCAACCCGCCTTTCCATCCCAAGGCACCGCGATACCGGCGTCGATCTGAGAGCTCCTCTCCGCCCTGTGCCGGGAGTGCGCCCAACATGAAAAGGTGGATCGGGCGCGCCTCTTCCCGATCTCCAAGGATTTCGACCGCTTCGATCGCGCCGAGAGCCCCGGGGTTGTTTGCCCACAGACCGCCGTCGGCATAAACCACGTGGGCCTCACCGCCCGGCTCGGTAAGTCGCGCCAAAGCGCGCAGGATCGGAGCCGCGGTAGTGGCCATGCAGGCATCCACCAGTGTGCGGTTGTCGTCGCGGCCATTGAGCCGACGCAGGTGGCGCGTTTTGAACACGACCGCCGCGTGGCGTGCCATATCGATCGACGTCAACGCCAGGCTGATGCCCCGGACGTCTTGGACATACCGAAAGGTCTTGTCCTGGAAGGTCGCTTCGAGCGCGCTCCTGAGCGCCGTCTCTCCGCGCCGCGTGCCGAGACCAAGTAACGGAATGACCAACCCCAACCACGGAACACGGCGGATCCACTGCCCCGGAAAAATTTCCTTGCCGTGTTCCTCATAGAGCCGGTCCACCTTGGAGAGGGGTTCCCCCGCCGCCAGGGCGGAAGCAACGATGCCGCCGGTGCTGGTGCCGACAATCAAGTCAAAGCACCTTCCTACGTCCAGTTCGGTATCGCCTTCACCACACACGCGAGCAGCGAAGGCCCGCAGGTAAGCGGCCTGATATACGCCTCGCATTCCTCCGCCGTCTAAGCAGAGCACCCGAAAGGGCTTCATCAAAATCTCCTCAGAGGACGGAGGGGCAAACGGAAGAGTTGCGACCGGATTGAATGTGATGGCCGTCGCACCGGTCGCGACTTTGGTGATTACTTCGTTTTGGTCGGATCGACCAAGGTGTAGGTAGACCGCGGACTCGGGGTAGGCGGAAGGGGTTCGCCCCTCACAACCGTCCGCTCCGGACCTTGGCCACCACGCGGGCCGGTGATCTGATACTGGCCGGACCGGGGAGCCGTCTGCCCGGGCTTCAAACCGCTGGTCTTGCTCATCGCGCATTTCCTCGTTTCCATTCCAGGCAACAGCCTGACTCTAAAAAAGCCCGCCGAGGCGGGCGCTGCCTCGCCAGGCAACACCGAGGTCCAAAATATGACCGCGTTCACGGCCTCATCTGATGCACGGTGTTTCTGACTCGGGCAACAGCTTATACTGCGCGCGAGAACCGTACAAGTAAGAGACTAAGTGCATGGATTTAAAGGGTTTTGTCTCCTTGAAGAAGGAGGGCACGAGCTTCCGCCAGCTCAGTGAACGCGTGGAAGACTTGGACCACGTCTACTTATGGCGCCTCGCCAGCGGGCATCGCACGGCACCTTCTGAGGACACGGTTGGGAAGATGGCACGGGCCTTAGAGCTCGGACCCAGAGACACCGAAATCTTGGCCCTCCTGTCCAAAACCCCTATTGATGATGCGCTCTTCGAGTTGATCAACCAGCATCCCGAGATCCCGATTGAAGACATCGAGCCGGCGGCCACTATGAGCTTTCGTGGCACCCGTCCCACCACCCAAGATGACTGGATGAAGATCATCGAGCTCGTGCGCTCGATGTAGGAGATCGCCTCATGGACGAGCTGATTGCAATGGGCAGAGCCCATGCCCTAGTCAAGGACATTGCGTCGGCACCCGTCGACGCAGTTGGCATCGCCCAAGGACTGGGCTTCGAGGTCAAGTTTGCAGACCTCCCTCCTAATCAGGCTGGCAACACGTTTCCCAAAGCTGGCCGAAAGATCATCTGCATCAACCAAAACGATGATCCTTATCGTCAACGCTTCACCATGCTGCACGAAGTCGCCCATCACGTGCTGGACGTTCCTTCTAAGCATGGCGAGATGCTTCCCTCCAACGAGCTTGAACGCTTCGCAGGTCGTCCGCCAGAAGAAAAACTATGTGATGCCTTCGCGGCTGCATGCTTAGTGCCTCTGCATCTGATCCGACCACTGGCGTCTAGCCTGCCCTTCACGGTTGAAACCCTTCAAACGCTCACCGAGCAGTTCCAAGCTTCGCATCGATGCATCGCATCGAGCTTTGTGCGCGCCTCGCGTGAACTTGTCGCCTATGTCTATGCCGAGGATGGAAGCATCCAACTGGCACTGTCATCTGCTGCTGTGCGCGATGCCGGGATCTATATCGAACGGGGGATAAAACTTCCAAGCGGGTCCGCAGCATCCAAGCTGCTTCACAACGGAAGTCGCTTCGATACCGAAGATCTCGATGCATCGGATTGGAGCAACAGCGCACCCGCAGACAACTACGCTTGTTATGAAGAAGCGCTCCACATGGCGGCGTGGAAGCAAACCTTGTCGCTTCTAACATTCGAGCACGTAGGTGGATCAACTGAGCAGTCTACTGATAGGGACGAGGACGATGAGCGATTGCCGGCCCTAACGGGACAACTGCCGTGGCCACGCAAATAGGACGAGGTCCACGCGCGTTGCCACACGAAAGGAAAGATAGCGACGACGCTGCCGCTCGCGTCTGCGGCTTCTAAACTAATAGACGAGGCGTTGTTGTTTTATATGACTACCCAATACATTAGTGCTCGAACCGAGTTCGATCCTTACTACAACTTTTGGTTCGTTCAAGTCCTTGTCGCGAAAGGTGGATCGCCTCCATCTTGGCGGCGACACCACCCGAACGACACACCCAATATTCCTGCCAGGGCTTTTTCTACACGGGAGGAGGCGCAGGCGCGCGAACATGAACTCAATGCATTTTTTGATCAGGAACTCGCCAATGAGCCCGACGCCGAACGCCGCCTTTCTCTTCAACTTCGAGCTCAAAAAGCTCGCCAGTCGCACCAACGCTTGCAGCAAGAAGAAGAACTAATGCTGGCAATTGGGCGAGCCCGTGGGTTGTCTGAAACTCCTGTCGCCATGCTGCCCGCTCGACTGCATCCGGATGACGAAACCTACCGTATAGAAATCGAAACGGCACTCACTAAGCATCCTTATATTCGCTCAATCGCATTTGGCGATGGGCGACGCAGACGCATGGCTCAACGGCGCGATGATGGCTCTTGGTCCAAGTCTTTTCTCGCTAATCGCAAGGGCCTCAGAGGTGCTCACCGAGCCCCGATTGCAAACGGGTTCGGCCTGAACGAGTTCGATCACTACGGAAGAACGAAGGCGGCGATCAGGCAGATGCTGCTCCCCGAGGCCAGTCGCATCCTCACGATGCGTGGTGTGCAGCAGCTCCTGGCAGACGCACTAACACGCGGCAAACGTGCCGTAGTTTGGGGCAGCTACGTATTCTGGTATGAACAAGGCGGTATTGGCTGGCAAGTGAAGGAGCGCAGTGGAAGCGCAGACAGCGAGGATGACGAAGCAATCTGGTTCGAAGGCAAGATACATTCGGCGAACTTCGGCCGAATTGTCCTTCTCCCCTATATCAAGTCGAACGGTGAGCGGGTCCGGGGACACACCAAGAACGCACCGCATGATGGTCCAGCGAAGCCGCGGGCACCTGGCGAGGAACTCGTTCTCGAGTTTGAACAGCTTGATGGGGATCTCATGCGGGGGCTGCTCGGAGAGTTTCGCTACGAGAAGGGGTTTGGCTAACCCGAGCGGCGCCATCTTGCTTCACCAGCTTGACAGTTGAATTGACTGCCCTACCCTCCATGCATCGGGTCATTCCCCGCGATCGCGGGGGTGTTACCTCGTTCACCGCCGCAAGGCGGCTTAGAAGAAAAAACGACCCGATAAGAGCCCTCGAAAGGGGGCTCTGCTTTTTTCGAAGCGTCCACAAATGGAATGGGCGCCAGCCATGTGATCAGGGCTAGACCCTCACCTATTCCTCTTCTCCAAACACCGCCGGATACAACACCGTGTTTCGCGAGGGCGAATACTGCGCTCCCGCCCGAACTGCTTCCAGCAAAGTCGCTTCTTCCCAACCCTGTCCTACAAGCTGACGGATGATTTCGGGGGTGATATCCACGACGTCTTCGCGGCCGAAGATTTGCTCGATGCGCTTGTCGGCCGACCGAACTCGCTCCAAGGTCTCGCGCAACGTATCCAGCGGGTAGCCCCCAATGTAGCGCAACGACAGCCTGATCCGCGGCATGGACTGCACCAATAATCAGATTTGAGTTCTCAGACGCGCTTCCCAAGGGTTCCGCGATCACGGAGCTGCTCGCTCGAATGCTCAGCTCGAGCATGAATATCCCCAGATGTGATCCAACACCACTTCACATCACCGAACCACCCCGTTTCCGCCAATTTTCTAGGGAATCCCCTAGTTGAATTAGATCGAACTAAATTCAACGCTTCAGTCATGCATGACTGAGCGTGGCGCCCGTCGCGCGAATGTCGTCTTCCTTCCCGTGAACAGAGGTGACGATCATGGAAGCACTGGATGCCATCCGAGGCGTAGTCGACGCGGTCAAGCTCGGCGTCGAGAAACAAGCCGACAACTATCATTCGCCCAGCCGCTCCGAGCTGGAGGATCTGGCGAAGGAACTGCATTCGGTCGGCGATATCAAGCACAAGAAGGACGATTACGACAAACGTCTGGATGCGCTGGCCAGCGACTTTCTGCCCAAGCTCAACGATGAGGACCGCGGCCGCTTCATGGGCGCGATTTTCGATGGCGATAAAGGCGCGACCGGTTCGTGGCTGCAGGGCGATCGGCTCGACAAGCTCGTCGCCGATGGCCGCATCAGCGCCGACGATCGCAGGACGGTGTTGACCAGTCTGGCTTCGGGCTACAACAACGGTCAGGTCGACAAGGACGTGACCTGGGATTTCCTGAAGATGGGCGGCGTCGACGGCGAGATCGTCGACAAGAATCCGGCCGGCAGTCGCGCCGGCGCTCGTTACGAGAACGAGAACAACACCGGTGAGGTGTTCGACCGCTTGCTCGCTGGCCTGGACGACGGCAAGGGCGGCGTGAATCAGGAGTTCTCGAAGTTCGTCGAGAAGTTCTCGATCGATCAGATCAACGACGGCGCGCCCGGCAACGACAAGGACGCCAATTCGCGCGGCGATTACCTGGGCCTGCTGATCAACGCGGCCGATCGCGCCGGGCCGGACCAGTCGGTGATCAACAACATCCTGCACGGCGTGGACAAGGAAAAACGCGAGCAGGTAATCGACGACATCAGCAAGGGTTTCAGCAAGGTGACCACCGAGAACGCGTGGCTCAACCGCGACGACAGCAAGCTGTCGGACGCGTACAACCGCGATCCGATGACCCTGATCATCAAGGCGGTCGCCAACGACAAGGAAAGCCGTTATTCCGACGACAAGCGCAGCTATGCCGGCGATCTGGCCGAATATGTCTACACCCAGTCGGCCAACAATCCTTACGGCGACAACGGTTTCTACACCGACAAGAACATGCCCAAGGAAGGCCGACAGGAAGCCTTGAACGAGTTGATGCTGAAGAAAGGCGCGGAGATTTTCGACACCAAGCGTCTTGGCGAATCGGGCATCGGCGAGGACGGCGAAACCAATTCCACCCGCAACGTGCGGATCATGGCCAACCTGGAACGCCTGACCGGCCTGTCGCCGACCAACGAGCAAGGCACCGAGGTGTTGAACAAGCTAGCCGGCAATGCCGACATGTGGTCGAAGGACTACATCAACGCACTGAATTCGGACAACGAAAACGAAAAGCTGCAGGCGACGCAGAAGCTGACCCATCTCATGGCCTCGACCGAGCAAGCGGTGCTGGACGGTTTCAGCGACAAGGCCGAGGACGACGCGGCGCGCAAGGCCGACCTGGAGTCGATGATGAATCTGTTCGTCGGCCTGCTGCCGGGCGGCGACAGCCTGGGCACCGGGCTGCGTTCTTCGTTCAAGTCGGTGTTCGGTGAGGACAGCGGCGCGGTGCGCGCGCTGGACAAGGTTCTGGAAACCGGCGCCGGCGAAGCCGCCGACGGCGCGGCGACGGACCTGCTCAAAGGCAAGGTGGTCGACGCGTTGTCCAAGTCCGGCAACGAGGACAAATACCTCAAGGCGTTCACCGAAAACGCCAACGTGTTTATCGAGGATCAGCTGCTGCGCGAGCTTTCCGGCGATCAGTACGCCGGTATCCGCCAGGAAATTTCCAAGGAAGCTTCTCAGCTGTTGGTGACTTCATAGCGCATGGTCTGCGTCGGGCGCATTGAAACTGTTCGGACAGCGCAATGCGCTCGGCTGTTCGCGGACGAAGTTGCTTGATTCAATGCTGATCTGAAGCGGCGTGGCGGAGATCGCCACGTCGCTTGCCCTGCCCTTCGACAACATCGGCTGCGACAGGCCGAGCGCGGTGCATCGGCCGCGACACCGTCAGTTCGGCTTCTCGCCGTAAGCGATCGGCAATCGCAGCACCGAACGCACCGGTTTGCCGTCGACCACGGCGGGCACGTAGGTCCATTGACTCGCCGCCCATCTGGCCGCCTGGTCGATGGCCATATCGCCGCTGGACTTCGCGATCCGGACCGAGTGCTCGCGACCATCGCTCTCGAGCAGCAGCACGACCACCACTTCGCCGCTGAGCCGGTTCGCCTCGATCGTGCCGGGCCACTGCGGCGGGTAGCGTTCCACCGAGGACGCCTCGGGATAGGCCGGGGTATCTGGGACGATTTTCGTCCAGCAGCTTTCATGTTCTTCGAAATCCAGCGGAATTCGGATTCTGTCCGCTTCGGTCTCGCCCTGCTCGTTGCGCGGCGGAAAGTAGACCCAGTGGCGCGCGGCCTCCAGCGCTGCGTTATCCAGGTGCCGGTCGCGGCTGGATTTCTCCACGATCGTGTTGACGAATCGCCCCTCGGCGTCCACGTCGACGATGATCACCGTCGTTCCGCTGACGCACTTGTCGATCGCCTCTTTCGGGTAGACCACGGGCTGCCGCAATCTGGACGCTTGATCCAGGCGCCCGTCGGTGCTCTGAGCCGCGACCTGACTTGCCGGGAACAACAGCGACCCGAGCAGGACCATTCGGCATGCGTGCTTCATGTCATTCATTCCCTTGATTCGTTGCTTGATTGCGGCGTTCGGCGAAAGCGGCGGACGTTCGTCTTGACGGCTCACTTCCCGGTAGCCGCGCGGTTCAAACCCGTCCGGTCGCCAGCGCCCTCGCCCAATCCGGACGGCCGTTGCGCGACGCGAGTTCGGCCGCGGCGTTCCAGTCGTAGTCGACGGCAAGCAGCCGCGCGTTCCATTCGCCGTAGTCGTCGCGTTCGACGATCGCATAGCGCGCCTGCGGCGTGCCGACTTCGACCCGATGCGGATACGGGTGTTCGCCGGTGTAGGCCTGCAGTCCGACGCTGCCGGGATTGACGATCAGGCGGCCGTCGGCCAGGCGCAGGCTGCGCGGCACGTGGGTGTGGCCGCACAGGATCACGCGCGCGTCGCTGTCGCCGGCGCGCTCGGCCGCTTCGTCCGCGGTGGCCGCGCGCATGCCGTCGGCGTCGACGGTTTCGATGAAACATTCTAGGTCGCTACGCGCGGTGCCGTGCACCAGCAGCACCTCGTCGTTCAAGCGCAGGGTCGTCGGCAACCCGCGCATCCACTCGCGCTGATCGGGTCGGATCTGCGCGGCGGCATGGCGGTCGGATTCGCCCATGCGCTCGGGCGGGTCGGTCAGCACCTGGCGTTCGTGATTGCCGGCGATGGTCGGCCAGCCCAGCGCGATCAGGCGATCGGCGGTTTCGCGCGGTTGCAGCGGGCCCGACAGCAGGTCACCGAGGTCGACCACGCGGTCGACGCCGCGACGCTCGATGTCGCGCAGCACCGCGTCGAGGGCGGCGAGGTTGCCATGGATGTCGGATACGACGGCGATGCGCATGGCGCGATTCTATCCTTTGCGGCGAGGCGGTCGCCGCGATGATCGAACCACGGGACGCGGGGTTGAGCGGGCCCGCAAAGGCATCGCACCGCCGCGTGGAGTGCCGCGGTCGCGCGGCCGCAATGCCTTGCGGTACGGGCCGATGGCCACGCCGGGCGCCGGCGCATTGCGTCGCGGCGATGGTTTCAGGCAGAATGCCGCCCCTCTGGAAGGAAACGGCGACGCCCCGGCGCCACCGCCTCCGATCCGGACACCGCATGGCGCCCCGGCGCGCATGCGATCTCTATGGTGGCCCCGTTGGCGCCTCCGCGACGATAAGTTGAAAATCCCGCCAGGGCCGGAAGGCAGCAACGGTATCGACCGATTCGGGCGCCGGAGTCACGCTTGCGGGGCCGCCACCTTTTTGGGGATTCGGGATTGGGGATTCGAGGCCGGCCTAACTGGGCTCGACGCCGCTCTGGATCGCGCCGATCAGCCGCGATCAATCCGTTGCGAAAGACAACGCCAGCGCATCGGGTTCGCGCCCGGTCTTCCATTGGTCGATCACCTTCCAGCGCTTGCGATCGATCACCGCGACCTCGTCGCCGCCGCTGATCGCCACGTACACCCGCGGCCGCTTCGGATCGGCGATCACCCCGATCGGCAACGCCGCGCGCCCGAGCATGGTGTCGCGATACTGCGCGCCGTCGCGTTGCAGCGCGATCGTCGCCACCGGTTTCTTGCGCTTGGCATCGAATACCGACAGCGTTCCGGCGCGCGCATTGCTGACCAGCGCGTGGCGGCCGTCGGCGGTGAATACCACGCGGATCGGGAAGCCGGGGCTCGGCAAGGTGGCGCGGATCGCCAACGTTTTCGCGTCGTGCACGGTCACGCTGCCGGCGTCGCGATTGCTGACCCAGACCTCGTCGCTGCCGGGCCGCACCGCGATGCCTTCGGCGCCCGGGCCGGCCGGTACTTCGTCGGTCTTGGTGTTGTCGGCGAGGTCGATGCGGCTGACGGTGCCGCGATCGACCTTGCTCACGTACGCGGCCTTGCCGTCGGCGGCGACCGCGACCATGTGGCCCTTGCCCTCGCCCAATGCGATCGCCGCGACGATCTTGCCGCTGGCGATATCGACGCGGAGCAGATGCCGCGAAGCCTCGGTGGTGACCAGCGCCTCGCGATCGCCGGGCAGGAAGCGCAGCCCGTGCGGCCGGCCGTGCTCGCCCAGGTCGATCGATCGCGGCGGCGTGGCGCCGCGCAGGTCGAGCACGCTGAGCGTATGCCCGATCTCCTTGCCGCCGTAGTTGGCGACCAATGCGATCGCGCCGTCATGGCTAACCGCGATCTCATGCGGCCCCTGCCCGGTGGCGAACTCGCCGAGCTTGCGGCCGTCGTTCAGTGACAGGCGCCAGACGGTGTCTGCGGCTTTGTTGCCTACCAAAAGCTCGCCCGAAATCGCGGGTACCGAAGCGCAGAGCAAGAAGCACAAGCATATTGAACGGAACATTCGGGCGGCCGGTCTGACGATATGGAAAGTCGACGCTACAACAAAGCGGCTACCGCTTCACGTGCCGCGGTCTCGGCAACGAAAGTCGCTGGATTCCCGCGTTCGCGGGAATGACGTTAGGTGGAATGTCGGCGATCTTTTCGATTGTCGGCGTCGGCATCCGCCCTGCTGTGCCCGAGCCGATTCGTTCTTCCCGGCCGTCATTCCCGCGAACGCGGAAATTCAGCGACTTCAAGCTTTAGCCACAAGCAACCGCGACCTTCGCACCTATGAAACGCTCGCGCTCGTCAACTTACCTCTGGCGGCGTTGGATGCAGCCAATCCGCATCCCCATCCGCATAGCGCTCATGCTTCCAGATCGGCACCCGCCCCTTGGTTTCGTCGATGATGAAGCGGCAGGCGGCGAAGGCCGCATCGCGGTGCGCGGCGCTGACGCCGACCCAGACCGCGAGTTCGCCGATCGCCAGGTCGCCGATGCGGTGCACACAACGCGCATCGACGATGGCGAAGCGTTCGATCGCTTCGCCCAGGATGCGCTCGCCCTCACTGTCGGCCAGCGCGGCGTAGCTTTCGTAACGCAGGCCGGCGACCGCGCGGCCGCCGTGGTGATCGCGCACCCAGCCTTCGAAGCTGGCGTAGGCGCCGGCGTGGGCGCTGAGCAGTTGTTCGCGCAGCGGCGCGATTTCGAACGGCTGCGGCGACAGGACGAATCGTTTCATCGCTCAGCCTCCCGATACCGGCGGAATGAAGGCGACTTCGCTGCCGGCGCGCGGCGCATCGTCCCAGCGCGCGAACGCGCCGTCGACCGCGACCCGCAGGCGCTCGGCCGGCAGGGCGAAACCGTGGCGCTCGCGCAAGGTCTCATACAGGCCGCGCAGGTCGGCATTGTCGGCATCGACCGATTCGCTGGCGACACCGGCGGCGTCGCGCAGGCTGGCGAAATACAGCACGGTCAGGCTCATGCGCCGGCTCCTCGCGCGCCGCGCGTCGTGCCCGCGCGTTTGCGCGAGCCGGGCTTGGCGGATGCGTGTTTGGTGGATGCGGATTTCTTGACCGCGCGCGTGGGAGTCGCGCCAACAGAAACTTCAGTCGAAGGCTTGCCACGCTTCACCGCGCCGCGTTTCGATTCGGCCTCACCCGATTGCAGGGCCGCAACCGCGGCATCACTACGACCGAAATCGCGCTTGCCGCCGCGCTTGCCGAGCAATTGCGCCGGGCCGATCACGATCGCGTGCGACAGCGCCTTGCACATGTCGTACACGGTCAGCGCGGCGACGGTGGCGCCGGTCAGCGCTTCCATCTCCACGCCGGTGCGATGGGTGGTCTTGACCGCGCATTCGATCGACAGGCTGTTGGCGCCGTCCCAATCGATGGCGAAACGGCAGCCGTCGATCGGCAGCGGATGACAGAACGGAATCAATTCGTGGGTGCGCTTGACCGCCATGGTGCCGGCGATGATCGCGGTATCGATCACCGCGCCCTTCTTGCTGCGCAGCCCGTCGGCGCGCAGTTGCGCGGCGACCGCGGCGGGAAAGCGCACGCGGCAACGCGCGATGGCCTCGCGCGCGCTGATCGCCTTGTCCGACACGTCGACCATGGCCGGGCGGCCGGCGCGGTCGACATGGGTCAGGGAAGCTTTGGGTTTCAAATCGCCAGACTCCAACGCAGTGCGAACCCGGGATCGCGCGGGCCGAACAGGAAATGCAGAACCCGCCGCCGTCCGCTGGGTTGGACGGCCTGGGATGAGGCATGCAGCAGCAACGGTCGCATGATAAGCAGATCGCCGGGCCGCGCGGTGCATTCGACCTCGCCGTGCGCGGCGCGCAGGCCGCGCGCCGCCGCCGGATCGAGCCGGCCGTGACGATGCGAACCGGGCACCACGCGCAAGGGGCCGTCGCCGGCGCCGCAGACGTCCGGATGCAGACGCACCGCGAGCGTGCGCTCCAGCAGCGTCGCAGGCGGTTGCACGAGATGCCGATCCTGCTTGAGCGACCAGCCGCTCAACGCCGGGTGCGCGATGCACCGCACGAACCCGATCGCATCGCCTCCTCAGCCACCAATCAGGAACATTTCCACATGCCGCTTCGAACGCGGCGCATCCATCGCGCGCAGTTCGCTGTAGCGGTCGTTGCGGCGCGTCCACAGCGTGGCCAGATGCTGCGAGAACGCCACCTCGCCCTGAGCCAGCGCCGGGCGCAGGTCGCTGCCCTCGGCGGCGAACAGGCAGGTGTACAGGCGGCCGTCGGCGGACACGCGCGAGCGGTGGCAGTCGCCGCAGAACGGCGCGCTGATCGAGGACACGAAACCGATCTCGCCATCGCCATCGGCGAAGCCGTAACGCGAGGCGACTTCGCCGCGGTAATTGGCCTCGAGCGGGCGCAGCGGCCAGCGCGCGTGGATGCGGTCGCGCAGTTCCTGCGAGCTGACCACGCCCTGCTCGCTCCAACCGTTGCAGTTGCCCACGTCCATGTATTCGATGAAGCGCAGCACGTGGCCGCTGCCGCGGAAATGTTCGACCAAGGGCAGCACCTGATCTTCGTTGACTCCGCGCTGGATCACGCAGTTGATCTTCAGCGAAGCGAATCCGGCCTCGCGCGCGGCCTCGACTCCGGCCAGCACCTCGGCGATGTCGCCGCGGCCGCCGGACAGGCGCCGGAACAGCTCGGGGTCGAGCGCGTCCAGGCTGACGGTCAGGCGGCGCAGGCCGGCTTCGCGCAGCGCGCGGGCGTGGCGCGCGAGCAGCGAGCCGTTGGTGGTCAGGGCCAGGTCGTCCAGGCCGTCGATCCGCGCCAGTCGCGCGATCAGCTCGGGCAGGCGCTTGCGCAGCAGGGGTTCGCCGCCGGTCAGGCGCAGCTTGCTGACGCCGATACGCACGAAGCCGCGCACCAGGGTCTCGATCTGGTCGAAGCTCAGGCGCGAGGCCGCATCCAGGCCGTAGTCGTCGGGCACGCGCTCGGCCGGCATGCAGTAGGGGCAGCGGAAATTGCAGGCCTCGATCACCGACAACCGCAGATCGCGCAACGACCGGCCCTGGCGATCCAGCGGGACCGACGGCAGCGGCAGACCTGGGACGGCGTTCACGCGAAGGCTCTCAATCGGTAGCTCTCAATCGAATGGCGCTCAATCGATGGCTTTCAAGCCAGGCGGGTCACGACGCCGGGCGGGTCAATCGAACGGCGCCTGCACGGCGCTGGGATCGGCGAGATCGACGACCTCGCCGGGCCTGCCCACACGATACCCCCGCGCGGCCAGCACGTCGCCCTCTTCGCGGCTGCCGTAGTGGTACAGCAGGCAGCGTTCGAGCAGGGCGCGCGGGTATTCGCGCTCCAGGTCCTCGATGCCGCTGTGCGAGGGATTGCCCTCCAGCGCGCAGTCGTGGGCGATCAACTCGCCCGCGTCGGCGTACCGGGCCAGCATTTCCGGGATCGGCCGGGTGTCGCCGGTCCAGATCGCGCTGCCGCGCAGGCGCAGGCCGAAACTGCTGTCGGGCCAGTGGTGGCGGGTCGCGAACACCTCCATGCGCAGGCCGCGGTGCCAGAAATGGCCGCTGACCGGGATCAGCTGGAACGCGTCCCAGAAATTCACCCCGCCCTCGGCCAGCACGTTGGGGTAGTCGGCCACGCGCTGGTGCAGCAGCGGCACGATCGGCGCCGGCACGTACAGGCGGACCTTGCCGCGCCGGGTTTCGTCGAAGTAATGGGCCACAAACAGGCGCTCGAAGCCGCCGATGTGGTCCAGATGGTTATGGGTGACGAACAGGGCCTCGGGCATGCGGCCGTAATGGGCGAGAAAGGCGGTCAGCCCCTCGCCGCCGCAGTCGACGGTCAACCACGGCTCGCCGTCGCGCTCCAGCGTCGCCATCGCCGAACCCAGTTCCACCGCCGACGCATTGCCGACACCGTGCAGACGCAGCCGCCAAGTCATTCCAGCCCTCTTAATTCGCCCAAGTACTTAGTAACCACGTTCCCAGGCGCGTTCATAGGCCGTGCGCAATCGGCCGAAGTCGGTTTCGACCTGCTCGGGACTGCGCGAACCGCGCAGTTTCAGCAACGAACGCTTGAGCCGGGCCAGGTTGCGCTCGCGCCAGGCGGTGGCCGGGATGCGGATCGCGCCGCGGTCCAGGTCGATCACCCAGCCCTGGCCGGCGGTGTCGAACAGCAGGTTGGTGGCGTTGAGATCGGCGTGGTCGAGGCCGGCGCGGTGGCAGCGCGCGATCAGCCGGCCGGCCTCCTCCCACGGCGCGCCGTCGCCGGCGACCGCGGCGCGGTCGGCCAGCGAACGCACGCCGTCGAGGCGCTCGATCATGATCGCGGCGTAGTAATGCAGGCCGTCGCGGCGATACCAGGCCGCGACCGGCACCGGCACCGGCAAGCCCTTGCGCGCGAGTTCGCGGGTCAGGCGGAACTCGGCGAAGCTGCGGGTCTTGTTGGCGCCCTGCCACCAGTAGCGATCGCGGTTGAAGCGCGCGACCAGGCCGCCGCGCAGGTAACGCCGCAGCACCACCTGGCCGAACGGCGCATCCACGAACCAGGCGCCGCCGCGGCCGCCGCTGTCGACCGGCCGCGCCTTTTCGCCCCAGTGCGCGGGCGAGAACCAGTCCGGCGCGGCTTGCTGCACCCGCGCGCGGTCGAACAGAATCGCACCGTAGCCGCTATCGTCGCGGTACGGCGTCAGTCCTTCTGCGGCGTCATAACCCGTCATCCGCCCGAGTCTAACAAGTCACGTGACCCATTCGTCTCTCAGTTCCGCTCCCACCCTCTGCATGCTGCGCCTGTCGGCGCTCGGCGATGTCACTCATGTCGTTCCATTGGTGCGGACCTTGCGCGAGGCGCGACCGCAGGCGGCGATCACCTGGGTGATCGGCAAGGGCGAGCGGCGCTTGCTCGAAGGCCTCGAAGGCGTGCAATTCGTCGAATACGACAAGAAGAGCGGGCTGGCCGGCATGCGCGCGCTGGGCCGCGAACTGCGCGCGCTGGGCCTGGCCGACGGCCGTTTCGAAGCGCTGCTGCAGATGCAGGTCGCCGCGCGCGCCAATCTGCTGTCGGCGTTCGTCCCGGCGCGCCGCCGGATCGGCTACGACCGCGCGCGTTCCAAGGATTTGCACGGCCTGTTCGTCAACGAACGCATCCCCGACCGGCCCGGCATCCACGTGCTCGACGCGATCGGCAGCTTCTGCGAGCCGCTGGGCCTGCGCCAGACCCAGGTGGTGTGGGACCTGCCGGTGCCCGACGACGCGCGCGAATGGGCGCGCGCGCAATGGCCGCGGGACGATGCGCCGACCTTGCTGATTTCGCCGTGCTCCAGCCACACCGTGCGCAACTGGCGCGCCGAGCGCTACGCCGCGGTCGCCGATCACGCCGCGCAGCGCGGCTGGCGGGTGGTGATGTGCGGCGGCCGCAGCCAACTCGAACGCGACACCACCGACGCGATCATGGCGGCGATGCGCCATCCGGCGCTGGACCTGGTCGGCAAGGACACGCTCAAGCAATTGCCGGCGCTGCTCGAACGCGGCCAGCTGCTGATGACCCCGGACTCCGGTCCGATGCACATCGCCAACGCCATGGGCACCAAGGTGCTGGGCCTGCACGCGGCCAGCAACCCGGCGCGCAGCGGCCCGTACAGCGACCTGCGCTACTGCACCGACCGCTACGACGACGCCGCGCGCAAATACCTGGGCAAACCCGCGAGCGAGATCGCCTGGGGCACCAAGATCGAACACGACGGGGTGATGGATCTGATCGGCGTCGACGACGGCATCGCCGCGTTCGAACGCTACCGCGCCGATCATCCGGGCACGTAAACCTTTTACCGACAAGGATCCGTTGCACATGACTCCACGTTCCCTCGCCGACCTGCGCGCCGCGCTGAGCGCCGGCGCGCAATTCGACTATCTGTGCTTCTGGGGCCACCGGGTCGTGCCCGGCCAGGTCGGCAAGAGCTGCTTCAGCCAGTGGTACCCGGCGCCGTTCGAGCGCGACGGCCAGCGTTACGCCACTGCCGAACACTGGATGATGGCCGGCAAGGCGCGGCTGTTCGGCGACGAGGCGATCCACGCGCGGATCGTCGCCAGCGACGACCCGGCCAAGGTCAAGGCGCTCGGCCGCAAGATCGCCGGCTTCGACGAAGCGCGCTGGGTCGCGCATCGCTACGAGCTGGTGGTCGCCGGCAATCAGGCCAAGTTCGAACAGAACCCGCGGCTGCGCGATTTCCTGCTGAGCACGGGCGAACAGGTGCTGGTCGAGGCCAGCCCGGTCGATCCGATCTGGGGCATCGGCCTGGCCGCCGATCATCCCGACGCGACCCGCCCCGAGGCCTGGCAAGGGCTCAACCTGCTGGGTTTCGCCTTGATGGACGTGCGCGAACGTCTGCGTGCAACCTCGGCCTGACACGCTCATCCCCTTTCACCGCCAAGCCAGCGAGACCGCCATGCCCCTGGGATCGATCGACGACGACTACGGCCCGCCTTCGCCCGAATTGAGCCAGTTGCTGCGCCTGCGCGACAGCGGCGACGAGAACTTGAACGACGCGCTGTCGGACCTGGGCTACCGCCTGCTCGCCGCCGATGACGCGCCGACCCTGCTCCATCCCGACAGCTACCTCAGCGAGGCCGAACGCGCCGATCCGTCGATCGCCGCCAACATCGTCGCGATCGACGAGGTCTGCGCGCAGATCAGCTTCTTCGCCGAAGACGACCAGAGCAATCTGTTCGGCTACTGGCATGGCCCGGAACGCACCGCGCTGGCCACCGCGGCTATCGTCAAGTTCGATAACGAAGGCCAGTTCTCGTTGCTGCAGGGCCGCGGCCTGATCGAAGCGCTGATCGGCGACCGCGTGTTCGACGACGACGAAGCCTTCGTCGAGCATGCGCAAGCGTTCGAAGCGCTCGGCTTCGCCGTCGCGGTGCGCAGCTGGGACGACCTGGCCGACCCGAACGCCGCCAGCGATCCGGCGAAATGCCACCAGGCCGGCTACGAACGCGCCCTGCCCGGCTTCGAGTCGCCGCGGTGATCGACGACAGCGTCGAGGGCGTGGTCTCGGTGTGGATCGGCGTCAGCCACACCAGCGACGACGACTTCAACGCCTACACCCGCGACATGGAATCGAAACGTCTGGCGGCGCGGCGCTAAGTGGGCCCCAGCGGGCGCCCGCCGCGCGTGCGTCGGCATCGGCGATGCGCCGCCGCGCACGCAAGCCCGAAGGATTCAGCGGCCCGGCCGTGCCGCGGCCGCCGCGATCAGAACGCGCCGGTGCCGTAGTCCTGGTAGGACTTCTCTTCCACGTAGGTCGAGCCCAGCGCCAGGTTGATCTCTTTCTTGACCCGCGCGCGCACGTCGTTCTCGACGTAGACCGAACGCGCCAGGGCGATGAATTCGGCGTCGAAGGCCTGGGCCTTTTCCTTGATCCGGATGTCGTCCTCGATCACCCACAGGCGCTCGTTGACCGCCTTGAGCTCGGCGCGCAGGCGGCCGATGTCGCCGCCGGCGGCCGGATGGGCCATCCAGGTCTGTTCCAACGCGCTCAGTTCGGCGCGGACGTTGGCCAGCTTGGCCTCGTCGCTCATGCGCTCGGACTTGATCTGCAGGATCGAGATCTTGTCCAGCAGTTCGCCGAAGGACACCGGGACCAGAATTTCGGACATGGGACGCCGCCGTTTGCTAATCAGGGGGCCGCTTAGTGTAGCCCCGGCGGGCGCTCGAGCCGAGGTCCGGGCCAGCGTCGCCGGGCCCGGAGGCGGGCCGGAGCGGTCCGGATCGATCCGATGCGCGAGAAACCTTGTCGGCGGTCGCGAGTATCCGTATCATTCGCGGCTCACTGCACCCGGAGAGGTGGCAGAGTGGTTGAATGTACCTGACTCGAAATCAGGCGTACGTTTATAGCGTACCGGGGGTTCGAATCCCCCCCTCTCCGCCAGATACGCACGACATGGGCCCTTCGGGGCCCTTGTTGTTTTGGGCATTCGCGCTTGCGGCAGGGTCGGCCGTCGAAGCATCGGGCCAAGCCAGCGGCGGCGTTTCGGCGGCGACGGCGACAGGCACATTGCGCGCCGTGGCGGTTGCGTCTGCGGCGGACACGGGGCGCGGCGATCCGATCGCCATCGCGTACCCGGGTGGATACTCACACCGGCTGCATTCGTTGCGCATATCGGCTGTGCTTTCCGGCAGACTTCGCGCAAATCCAGGTTCGACGACCATCGCTTTCGTTCACGCTTCACGCTTGGTTTGGCCGCACTGAGCCAGTCTCGAGATTCGACTTGCGACACCATGCAGGGCAAATGCCGCGGCCGGCCTCGCGCCGGCGCGTTGCCAGGCGGGGCTCCACCGATCCGGTACACACGCGGTCTTCATCGAATCTCGGGCATGAAGCCGTGCAGGGATCACGCTTTCTTGTCACTAGGCCGCTGTGCCGCGATGATTCCGTTACTGCAATGGCAACCCCGACGAAGCGAATGGCACTGACCGGCAGATGATCGAATTCGGACACCTCACGCATGTCGGCTTGCGCCGCGAACTCAACGAAGACACCTATTACGGTGACAGCGAACTCGGCCTATGGCTGGTCGCCGACGGCATGGGCGGACACGAATACGGCGAGGTCGCCAGCGCCTTGGCGCGCGAGTCGATCGTGCGCGAGGTCCGCAACGGCACCGGGCTGGCCCAGGCCATCCGCATCGCCGACGAAGAGATCATCCGCACCTCGCGCCGGCGCAACGACGCCCTGCCGATGGGCACCACCGTGGTCGCCGCGCGCATCAACGGCAACCGCTTCGAGGTGGCCTGGGTCGGCGACAGCCGCGTGTACCTGTGGCGCGACGGGCATCTGGCCCAGTTGTCGCAGGACCACAGCTATGTGCAGGAGCTGATCGCCAACGGCGCGATCACCCACGAACAGGCGCGCAGCCACCCGCATCGCAACGTGGTCACCCAGGCGCTGGGTGTCACCGACCCGCGCAACCTCAACGTCGAGACCATGACCGGCGAGCTGCGTCCGGGCATGCAACTGCTGTTGTGCAGCGATGGGCTGACCGAGGAAGTCGACGACCGCAGCATCGCCCGGGTGTTGGCGCACAACGACTGCAGCGCGCAGGAATGCGTGGATTCGCTGGTCGCCGCGGCGCTGGACGGCGGCGGGTCGGACAATGTCACGGTGGTGTTGGTGCGCAGCCATTGAGGCTGGGCGGCGAGGCATAAATTTAGACGAATTTGTCTTCGTCTAAATTTTTCCAGAATTATCGCGCCAGCGAATATTCGAGCGTGGTCGCTGACCGGCACGCGACGTTGGTTGCGCGGTAGTTGCGGATTCGCGGTCGCGGCTTGCGCCGCTCCTACAGGTAGCCAACGAAGCTTCGACCGCCCCCTGCAGGAGCGGCGCAAGCCGCGACCGCGCTATCGCGACGGCCGGCGCAACCTGACTATCGAATCGCCGATCGCTCGCCGCGATCGCGACGCTTACGCCTCAGCCACCGCCGCCGGCGGATCGAACACATCCCACACGCACTTGCCGCCGGCCTTCTTGCGCAGCTTCTCCAACCGCGCCTGATGCGCGGCGAATTCGTCGGCGAGCACGATCACCCGCGGCCGCACCGCGCCCGGGTCGATCTGGAAACTCGCCGGGCTCTGCTGCGCGGCGATCGCGGCCGGATCGCCGAAGCCGATCTCTTCCTGGCCCGAGGTCAGGCCGATGTAGACCTCGCCGAGCAACTGGGCGTCGAGCAGCGCGCCGTGCAACTGACGATGCGAGTTGTCCACGCCCAGGCGTTTGCACAAGGCATCGAGCGAATTGCGCTGGCCGGGGTAGCGTTGGCGCGCGAGCAGCAACGAGTCTTCGATGTTGGGAACGTGATCGGCCAACTTGCCGTACTGCGCGCCGCAGATCGACAGCTCGTTGTTGAGGAAGCCCACGTCGAAGGCCGCGTTGTGGATGATCAGCTCGGCGCCCTTGATGAATTCGAGGAATTCATCGACCACCTGCTCCATCGTCGGCTCATTGGCCAGACGCTCCAGCGACAGGCCGGTGACTTCCTGCGCGCCGGCTTCGAAATCGCAATCGGGCTTGATGTACTGGTGGTAGGTGCGGCCGCTCGGGCGGCGCTCGACGAATTCGACGCAGCCGATTTCGACCACGCGGTTGCCGCGTTCCCAGCTCAGGCCGGTGGTTTCGGTATCCAGGATGATTTGACGCATTTGCCGATTATCTCAAAAAGCGAGGAACGAGTTTAGAGGAGTGAGAAACGAGTAGAGCCACGAGTGCCGACACTCACTCCTCACTCCTCTCCACTCGTTCCTAGGCTCAAGGCCTATAAGGCCTGAGCCGCTCAGCCAGCACGTCGAAGCGAGGAGCGAGTTCACAGGAGTGAGAAACGAGTAAAGCCACGAGTGCCAACACTCACTCCTCACTCCTCTCCACTCGTTCCTAGGCTCAAGGCCTATAAGG
The DNA here is from genome assembly GCF_057655755.1 of Lysobacter sp. Soil_N_51. Lineage (NCBI taxonomy): Bacteria > Pseudomonadati > Pseudomonadota > Gammaproteobacteria > Lysobacterales > Lysobacteraceae > Lysobacter > Lysobacter sp. Soil_N_51. Next base: position 330,040 of record NZ_JBDGLR010000001.1, read on the forward strand.
CCTGAGCCGCTCAGCCAGCACGTCGAAGCGAGGAGCGAGTTCACAGGAGTGAGAAACGAGTAAAGCCACGAGTGCCAACACTCACTCCTCACTCCTCTCCACTCGTTCCTAGGCTCAAGGCCTATAAGGCCTGAGCCGCTCAGCCAGCACGTCGAAGCGAGGAACGAGTTCACAGGAGTGAGAAACGAGTAGAGCCACGAGTGCCAACACTCACTCCTCACTCCTCTCCACTCGTTCCTAGGCTCAAGGCCTATAAGGCCTGAGCCGCTCAGCCTGCACGCGCGCCAGCACGTCGACGCGTTCGTTCTCGGGCTGGCCGGAGTGGCCCTTGACCCATTTCCAGTCGATCGAATGACGCAGGCTCGCGGCGTGCAGGCGTTCCCACAGGTCGCGGTTCTTGACCGGGTCGCCGCCGGCGGTTTTCCAGCCGCGCCGGACCCAGTTGCTCATCCACTCGGTGATGCCCTTGCGCACGTACTGCGAGTCGGTGGTCAGCACGATCTTGCACGGCTCGCTGAGCGCTTCCAGGCCCATGATCGCGCCCATCAGCTCCATGCGGTTGTTGGTGGTGTCGGGCTCGCCGCCGGACAACTCGCGCTCGTGGCCCTTGTAGCGCAGCAGCGCGGCCCAGCCGCCGGGGCCGGGATTGCCGAGGCAGGCGCCGTCGGTGTGGATGCTTACGGTTTTATCGAGCTCGGCGGTGGTTTGGCTCACGCAACAGCTACTCGCTTTCGACGGCCGAGCATTATCGCTGTTGCGCGCCGCCACGGGTCGCATCGGATCGATCGGGAACGATTTGCGAGATTCGGGCCGCGGCCGCGGCGGGGTCTTTGCGATCGATCCTGGATTGCGCGGATGCGTCCCGACGGGCGTCGCCTCGTCCGCTGTCGACCCGGCCGCTCTGGGCGGCCTGCGGCAGGCCGGCATTCGCCAGCCCGGCCTGGCCCAGCCCGGTCTGCCAGCGCAGCTGTTGCAGCCGGCCCGGCGGAATGGCGGCGTGGACGCGCTTGGTCAGGGTCAAGGCGACCCCGGCGCGCAGCACGTCGGCCGCGCCGACCCCGGCCTCGCCGTGCGCGACCCGCCAGCGCGGCCCGAGCCACTGCAGGCTGACCGGGTCGGCGGCGAAGCCCGAGGCGCGCAGCATGGTCTGCCAATGGCCGGCGTCGCGCGCATGCAGGCCGCTGCCGGCCCAGCGCAGGCGGTACGGACTCCACGGGTTGAGGGTGGCCAGCCACAGCCGCCCGCCCGGGGCGAGGATGCGCGCGCATTCGCTGAGCAGCGGCGCGCAGTCGACGCCGTCGTCGAACACGTGCTGCAGCAGCACCGCGCCGAAGGCCTCGCTGGCCAGCGGCAGCGGCAGACGGCAGCGCACCGCGCCGTCGAAGCCGTCGGCGCTGCGCCGCAGCGCGACCCCGCGGCCCAACGGCGGCGAGGCCGCGGCGACCCCGAACCAGGCCCAGGGCAGGCTCGGACTGGCCGCGAGCACCCGCGCCATCGAGGCCGACTCGACGTCGAGCAGGCCGTGGCCGGGCACCTCGCCGAACCAGGCCAGGGCCGGGTCGGATTCGGGATCGGGTTGACGGCCGTGGGACAGGGCGGGCATGGTCGCGTCTCGGTGGGGCCGGGATTCGGGATTGGGGATTCGGGATCAGGCGCGGCCAGCGTGGCGCCCGCGGTCCCGAGGTCGGTTCCGATGCCACGGCCCCGAACGTTTACCAAGGAAGCTCGGTACGGCCCAGGATGGCATGGGTCTGCGACGCCCCGACTGTGCGCCCCGGGCGTCGGTCAGGCAAGCCGAGCGCCCCGCCCACCGCGACGGCTCCGGCCGCGCGCCGCCAGGAGTCCGACGATGCGGTTGCTCGCCCTGCCCGCCCTCAGCGACAACTACATCTGGGCCCTGTCGGGCGACGACGAATCGGCCCTGGTCGTCGACCCCGGCGACGCCGCGCCGGTACTGGCCGCGGCCGCGCACGGGCTGCGCCCGGCCGGGATCCTGCTGACCCACCACCACGACGACCACATCGGCGGCACGTCGGCGCTGCGCGAGCGCTGGCCCGACATCCCGGTGTTCGCCCCGGACGACGAGCGCATCGCCAGCGCCACCGCGCGGGTCGGCGACGGCACCCGCCTGCACGTGGACGGCTGGAGCCTGACCGCCCTGGCCGTGCCCGGCCACACCCGCAGCCACGTCGCCTACTACCTCGAACGGGACAACCTGGAGCGCGGCGGCCGCGCCACCGACCACCTTGTGTTCAGCGGCGACACCTTGTTCAGCCTGGGCTGTGGCCGCCTGTTCGAAGGTACGCCCGCCCAGATGCTGGTCTCGCTGACCCGGCTGGCCGCGCTCCCGGACGACACCCGGGTCTGTTGCGGCCACGAATACACCTTGTCCAACGCGGCCTTCGCCAGCGTGGTCGAACCCGCCAATCCCGCGCTGCGGCGCCGAATCGAACAGGCCCAGGCCATGCGCAACGCCGGACGTCCCTCCCTTCCCAGCTCGATCGGCGACGAACGCGCGACCAACCCGTTCCTGCGCACCCGCGAGCCGGCGGTGATCGCCGCGATCGCCGCCCGGCTGGGCCGCGCCCCGGCCGACGAGACCGAAACCTTCGCCGAACTGCGGCGCTGGAAGGACGGGTTCCGCGCGTGAGACGCGGCGATACCCGCGTCCGCATCCCGGCGCGCAGATCGCTGCGCCTGGCGCTGGCGGCCTGTCTGGGCCTGAGCGCGGCGCTGTCGGCCCCGGCGATCGCCGCCGATGCGGCGCAACTGGCGGTCGCCGCGCCCGACCCGGGCACCGGCCCGAGCCGCAACGGCCGCGAGATCTACCAGCGCTTCCGCGACGGCCTGGCCGACAAGACCTGCGAACCCGGGGTCAGCAGCCGCTGGCGCCAGCATTTCTCGACCGCGCCCAAGCGCCTAGCCTCCAGCGAGGACGACCTGCTGCCGCTGTTCGGCTACGTCGTCGACGCCTTGCGCGAAGCCCACCTGCCGACCGAATACGCGCTGATCCCGTTCGTCGAAAGCGGCTACAAGCCCGGCGCGCGCAGCCCCTCCGGCCCGGCCGGCCTGTGGCAGATGATCGCGATGACCGCGCGCAACCACCGCGTGCGGATGCGCGAGGGCTACGACGGCCGGCTGTCGCCGGTCGAATCGACCCAGGCCGCGGTGCGCTATCTGAAAACCCTGCACGGCATGTTCGGCGGCGACTGGCGGCTGACCGTGATGGCCTACAACGCGGGCGAGTACCGCGTGCTCAACGCGGTCAAGCGCAGCGGCCTGAGCATCGCCGACGTGCGCCACGATCAACTGGCCGGCCTGTCCGACATCACCACGGCCTATGTGCGCAAGCTGCACGCGCTGTCGTGCCTGATGGAACAGGCCGACGACCGCGAAGAATGGCTGAGCGCGCTCGATCGCCCGGTGCCGCGGCTGGCGGCGGTGACGGTGCCGGCCGAGATCGACAGCATCGGCGAATGGGCGGCGCGCACCGACCAGGACCTGGCCCAGATCAAGCGCCTTAATCCGGTGTTCGGCGACGGTCGCATCGCTCGCAGCGCGGGCAAGCGCGCGCCGTTGTTGGCGGTGGCGGCGAGCGCGATCGGTACGCCGGGCATGAGTGCGGCCGATATCGATCTGGCGAGTGTCGAGTTGGCGGGCGGCGACAAGCCGGCCATGCCTGTCGCCAGCGGCTCGAGCAGCGCCTCGACTGCGATCGCGAGCACGCGCGGGTCGGTCGAGGCGTCGGAGCGTTCGGTGTCGGGCGATCGGGTTGAAGTGGCGGCATCGACAGGCAAAGCTCGCGACCGCGTTGCACGCAGCGACGACGGCGGCAAGCGTGTCGGCGCAACATCCGTCGCCGATGGAAGCTCGGCGAAAGCGCAGATGCGTCGCCACACCGTCGGCCGCGGCGACAACGCCTGGACCATCGCCAAGCGGTATCGAATTCGCGTCGCCGATCTGCTCAAGCGCAACGGCCTCGCCGCCGATGCGGTGCTCAAGCCGGGACAGGCGCTGTTGATCGATGCGGGCAACCCGGCGGGCAACTAGCACGCGCGGCCGCTGATCCGCGATGCCGGTCGCCCCTCGCCCTCACCCCCACCCTCTCAGCTCTGCACTTGTTTCGGTCGCCGCAAGCGGGAGAGGGAGTAATGGCCGCCTCACCGTACTGAATCCTCTCTCCTGCAAGCAGGAGAGGGAACTCAACCGCCTAGCCGTACTAAAGCCCATCTCCCGCCTGCGGGAGAGGGGTTGGGGTGAGGGCCCGCTTGCGCGAAGGCCACAACATCGCCCCGATCGTCACCGCGCCCAGCAACCAGCTGTAATGCACGTTGCCGATCAACTGCAGCGGCGAGACCTTGCTCAACGACGCCGCCAACAGAATCTGCGCGCCGTACGGCAATACGCCCTGAGTCACGCAGGCGAAGATGTCGAGCACGCTCGCCGCGCGCGCCGGCGGCACGCCGTGCTGTTGCGCGACATCGCGCGCGAGGCCGCCGCTGATCAGGATCGCGACGGTGTTGTTGGCGGTGAACACATCGGTGGTCGCCGACAAGGCGGCGATGCTGATCTCGCCCGCGCGGCGGCTGCGATGGCCGCGCGCGAACTTGCCGATGGTCTGCGCCACCCAGGCCAGCCCGCCGGCGGCTTTCATCAGCGCGCCCAGGCCGCCGACCAGCAGCGACAGCAAGGTGATTTCGACCATGCTCTCGAAGCCGTCCCAGATATGCGTGGTATAGGCGGCGAAGCCGAAATCCTCGGCGAAGAACACGCCGAACAACCCGGCGATGACCAGGCCGATGCTCAACACGATGATCACGTCGACACCGGCGATCGCCAGCCCAAGCACGATCAGGTACGGCAGGATCAACCACGGCGACACCGGGTCGGGCGTCTGCACCGGCGCGGTCTCGCCGAGGAATCCGAGCAGCACCAGGGTGGCGATCGCCGCCGGCAAGGCCAGCTTGAGGTTCTCGCGGAATTTCTCCCGCATCGTGCAGCCCTGGGTGCGGCTGGCGACGATCGCGGTGTCGGAGATCACCGACAGGTTGTCGCCGAAGGTCGCGCCGCCTATCACCGCGCCGAGCACCAGCGCGCGGTCCAGGCCCGACGCGTCCGACACGCCCAGCGCGATCGGCGCGACCGCGGCGATCGTGCCCATCGAGGTACCCAGCGACATCGAAATGAAACCGGCGACCACGAACAGCGCCGGCAACAACAACGCCGGATGCACGTTGCCGACGCCTAGCGACACGATCGCATCGACCGCGCCGATCGCCTTGGACACTTCGACGAAACCGCCGGCCAACAGGAAGATCAGGCACATCAGCACGACGTTGTGGTCGCCCATGCCGCCCAGCAGGGTGTCCAGCGGCTTGATCCCGCGGCGCCAGGCGATGAACGCGGCCAGCGCCAGCGCCGGCAGGATCGCCACCGGCGCATGCAGCTGGTAGAAGCCCATCGCGTCGCCGTTGGCGGTGAAATACAGCCCGGCGCCGAAAAACAGCGCCAGGAACAGCAGCAGCGGCGTCAGCGCCAGGGCACTGGGGGTGATCGGGGTGCCGGGGCGGAGCGGCTCATTCATCGCTTCATCCGAATGGATTTTAAGACGGCGCGATTTTGCAGTGCAGCATGGCCTGTGTCGAGTGCCGGGGGTGGAACGCTTTGGGGGAGTTCATGGGGGCGGTCGGGGGCCGTGCCCACCTGCCCTCATCCGCCCTGCGGGCACCTTCTCCCGCAAGCGGGAGAAGGGATCAAGGGCTGGGGCTCTGTAGCCCCTCTCCCGCTTGCGGGAGAGGGGTGGGTGTGAGGGCAGATCGGCCGCAGAACACCCAAACGCAACGAGGCGCCCGAAGGCGCCTCGTTGTGTCTCAGCGATAACCCACCGATCAAGCGGTAGCGCGGCTCGCGATCGCCTTGGCGAACGACAGCGTATTGCCCTCGCCGCCCAGGTCCGGGGTCAGCGAATCCTTGGCTTCGAGCGTGGCGATGATCGCCTCGCGCAGCTTGGTCGCCTTCTCCGGCTGGCCGATGTGGTCGAGCATCTGCGCCGCGCCCAGCAGCAAGGCGCAGGGATTGGCGATGCCCTTGCCGGCGATGTCCGGCGCCGAGCCGTGCACGGCCTCGAAGATCGCCGCGTCGGTGCCGATGTTCGCGCCCGGGGCCAGACCCAGACCGCCGACCAGACCGGCGCACAGGTCGGAAATGATGTCGCCGAACAGGTTGGTGGTGACGATGATGTCGAACTGCTCCGGACGCATCACCAACTGCATGCAGGTGTTGTCCACGATCATCTCGTTGCACTGGATGTCCGGGTACTGCTGCGCCACTTCGCGCGCGGTCTTCAGGAACAGGCCCGAGGTCGACTTCAGGATGTTGGCCTTGTGCACCACCGTGACCTTCTTGCGGCCGGTCTTGCGCGCCAGATCGAAGGCGTAGCGCACGATGCGCTCGGAGCCGCGACGGGTGATCTTCTGGGTCAGCAGCGCGGTCTCGCCGTCTTCCGACAACGACTGGCCTTCACCGATGTAGGCGCCTTCGGTGTTCTCGCGCACGGTGATCAGGTCCACGCCGCTCGGGAAGCGCGACTTGGTGTTCGGGAACGACTTGGCCGGACGCACGTTGGCGTACAGGTCGAAACGCTTGCGCAGTTCGACGTTGATCGAGCTGAAGCCCTCGCCGACCGGCGTGGTCAACGGGCTCTTGAGCGCGATGCGGGTCTTGCGGATCGAATCCATGGTCGCGGCCGGCAGCAGCTCGCCGTGCTTTTCCAGCGCGACCAGGCCGGCGTCGGCGAATTCGTAGGACAGGCCCAGGTTCATCGCGTCGAGCACGTGCAGGGTCGCGTCCATGATCTCGGGGCCGATGCCGTCGCCACGGATGACCGTAATGGTTTGCGTCATGAGGGAGTTCTTCCAGCTGAAGGGCGCGGCGCAGGCGGCGCGGCGCACGAGGTCTTAGCCCCGTAATTATGCCGGAAGCGGCCTGCCCCTGCATTCGGGGCAGTACTGGACGATGGTCGGGGGCTGTAAAGCGGCCCGATTCGGCATGGCCTCCGGCGCGGTGAAAGCCCGCCATCCCCCTGTAGGAGCGGCGCGAGCCGCGACCGCGACATCGCGCCTGCGTCGTCACTGCGGTGGCGCGGTCGCGGCTCGCGCCGCTCCTACAAGGGGAAACCGGGTTCAGCCGTGGTCGTGGCCGGCCGGTGCGGCGGCCTCACCCTGCTCCAGCTTGTCGAGGAAATCGACCGCGCGGCGCATGTGCGGGATCACGATCGAGCCGCCGACCACCAAGCCGACCGAGAACGCTTCGAACATTTCCTCGCGATTGACCCCGGCTTCCTTGCACTGGGCGACGTGGTAACTGATGCAGTCGTCGCAGCGCAGCACCATTGAGGCGACCAGGCCCAGCAGCTCCTTGGTCTTCACGTCGAGCGCGCCGACCTGGTAGGTCTGGGTGTCGAGGGCGAAGAAGCGCCGCACGACCTGATTCGGCTCGGCCAGGATGCGTTCGTTCATGCGCTTGCGGAAGGCGGTGAATTCGGCGACGCGGTCGCTTTGGCTCTGGGCCGCGTTGTCGTCGGTACGGTCGTTGCTCACACAAGCTCCTCGAATAAGGGAAATACGCCCGCCAGACGCGATCGCGGCGCGCGGCGCGAACCTTCCGGCGCGATCATCGGCAAACCATCACGCCCGGGCGGACATGGATCAACAGGCATCAGCGCACGCAAACGGGCGGCGACGAACGCCTCCCGAAGGCGTCGCTCAGGCCGCGAACAGCGGTTCCAGCCCGCCAGCGCGGTGCAGCGCCATCATGTCGTCGTAGCCGCCGACATGGGTGTCGCCGATGAAGATCTGCGGCACGCTGGTGCGCTTGGTCAGCGCGACCATCTTTTCGCGCTCGGCCGGGTCCAGATCGATGCGCACTTCGCTCCAGGCCTGGCCCTTGCTCTTGAGGAAATTCTTAGCGGCGACGCAATACGGGCAGATCGCGGTGCTATAGATGACGATCTGCGGCTTGGGGGCGGTGTCGCTCAAAACGGTTCTCCTGCTGAACTCTTGAAAGGGGTTGCGGTCGGAATATGGGCGTGCGGCTTGGCAGTTTAAAGCGCGCCGATGGAACGCAGTCCGGCCGGACTCAGTACGCTGGCGTGGGGTCGGCCGGTCTTTTCCGCTACGGGTGCGTTCTCGCGGTGGGCTGCGATGGAAATTAACGGCGCATTCACGCCATCGATCGCGGCGGGCTGCATCCTGCCATCGACTCGCAGCGCGATGACCGCCACGACCTTGTACCCGCACCGCCCGTCGTCGTCCGCACCACCGCCTTGAGGATTCATCGCTTGCGCCGCATCGCCCTGCTCACCGCCGCTGTAACCCTCGCCCTCGGCAGCGTCTGCGCGAGCGCGCAGGAAAACAAGCTGCCCGACATCGGCTCCTCGGCCGCGGAACTGCTGACCCCGGCCAAGCAGCGCGAGTACGGCTCGATGATGCTGGCGCAGCTGCGCCACTACGACTACCTGCTCGAAGACCCGCTGATCGACAGCTGGCTCGACACCCTCGGCACGCGCCTGGCCGCCAACAGCGACAAGCCGCGCCAGCCCTTCACCTTCTTCATGCTGCGCGAGCGCCAGATCAACGCCTTCGCCACCCTGGGCGGCTACATCGGGGTCAACTCGGGCCTGGTCCTGACCGCCGAGAAGGAAGACGAAGTCGCCGCGGTGATCTCGCACGAAATCGCTCACGTCACCCAGCAGCACGTGCTGCGCGGGGTCGAGCGCGCCCAGCGCGATCAGTTGCCGATCCTGCTGGCGATGCTCGGCGCGATCGTCGCCGCGCAGGGCGCCGGCAGCAATTCCACCGACGACGCGACCATGGCCGCGATCACCTCCGGTCTGGGCCTGATGCAGCAGCGCCAGATCAACTACACCCGCTCCAACGAGTCCGAGGCCGACCGGATCGGCATCCAGACCCTGTACCGCAGCAATTACGACACCAGCGCCATGGCCGGGTTCTTCGGCCGCATGCAGGTCGTCTCGCGCAGCAACGCGGCCAACTGGTACGGCGAAACCCCCGACTACCTGATGACCCACCCGGTCACCACCACCCGCATCAGCGAGGCCAAGGAACGCGCCGAGCAGATCGCCAACCGCAACAGCGTCACCGCGGTCACCGCCACCCCCACCGAAACCCGGGTCGAGCGCATTCCCAAGGCCCCCTTCAGCCTGCCCGATACCGCCACCGGCACCGACAACCCCTTGCTGCCCAGCGGCCTGAAGATCTCCGATCAGGCGCTGACCGCCGGCGGCACCGGGCTGTTCGATTACGCCCGCGAACGGATCCGGGTGTTCAGCGCCAATTCGCCGCGCGAGGCGGTGCGCGAATACGAAAAACTCGGCGCCAACACCGAAGCCCAGCGCTACGGCCTGGCCCTGGCGCGGATGCGCAACAACCAGTCCGGCGCGGCGATTCCGGCGTTGACCGAACTGCTGGCCAAGCACCCCGACCAGCTGTGGCTGAGCCTGGCGCTGGGCGAAGCCGAAGCCCAGTCGGGCAAGAACGCCGCGGCCGACGCGCGCTTCGAGGCGCTGCTGCGGCAGACCCCGAACAACCGCGCGATCGCCCTGAGCTACGCCAAGGTGCTGACCGACCGCGCCACCGCCGCCGCCGGCCAGCGCGCCCAGGCCGTGCTGCGGCCGCTGTTCGGCAACCACAGCGACGACCCGCTGCTGCAGCAGACCTTCGCCCGCGCCTGCGAAATCGCCGGCGACTCGATCCGTGCCGGCGAGGCCTACGCCGAAGCCGCCTACCTGCGCGGCCGTCCCGAGCAGGCGCTGGTTCAGCTGAATACGCTCAAGCGCAAGCCCGACCTGGACTACTACGCCCGCGCCCGGATCGAGGCGCGGATCGCCGCGATCACCCCGACCGTGCTGGAACTCAAGCGCCAGGGCGTGCGCGACGAAGACCTGCGCCGGCAGTAAGGCCGGCCCGCGCAACCCAGCAACCGGCAACCCACCCGAAGCGTTCCCCCCCGTTGAAAAAGCGGCCAGGGGGGATTTGCTTTTGCTCTTCGCAGCGCCCGAGCACCCGAAAAGCCAAAGCAAATCCCCCGCGCCGCAACTCCCGACCGAAACCAATCTGTCGCAAGGCGCCGCCTCCTTTTTCAAAGGGGGCAATTATTTCGTGGAATCGTTATCGGAAAACGTCGCTTCACACACCGCCCGGGCCAACGTTCTGCCATCACCATGTAACCTGCCCGCCAAACTCCAGTTCCGGCGATAACGACGGCAACGGCGGCGAAAGCGCGTCCAACCCCGGCAGAACCGCGCCAGGCCTGGACGCGTATGGATGGCACATGCACAGCGGCACGACATCACAAAGCCGACAATGCCGCCCGTCCCATGTCATGGAGTCGTCACAAAACGGTAGTGTACTGGCGCGGTTTCAAGGACGAACCCTTTCCGCCTCCCCCTCGGTGACCGTGTGCAGAAGCGCATCCTGATAGTTGAAGACGAGCCCGCCATCCGCGACATGGTGTCCTTCGCCCTGCGCAAGGGCGAATACGACCCGGTCCACGCCGGCGACGCCCGCGAGGCCCAGGCCGCCATCGCCGACCGCGTCCCCGACCTGATCCTGCTCGACTGGATGCTCCCGGGCACCAGCGGCCTGGAACTGGCCCGGCGCTGGCGCAAGGAATCGCTGACCCGCGAGATCCCGATCATCATGCTGACCGCGCGCGGCGAAGAGAACGACCGCGTCGGCGGCCTCGAAGCCGGGGTCGACGATTACGTGGTCAAACCCTTCTCGGCGCGCGAACTGCTGGCGCGCATCCGCGCCGTGCTGCGCCGCTCGCGCGAGGACGACGAAGACGGCAGCGTCGGCGTCGGCCCGCTGCGCATCGACGGCGCCGCCCACCGCGTGTTCGCCCAGGCCGAAGGCGGCGAGCAGCAGCCGGTCCAGATCGGCCCGACCGAATACCGCCTGCTGCACTTCTTCATGACCCACCCCGAACGCGTCTACTCGCGCACCCAGTTGCTCGACCACGTCTGGGGTGGCAGCGTCTACGTCGAGGAACGCACGGTCGACGTGCACATCCGCCGCCTGCGCAAGACCCTGGAACCGCACCGTCTCGACGGCATGGTCCAGACCGTGCGCGGCGCGGGTTACCGCTTCTCCGCTTCGCTCGCCGCGTAAGCTGGAGGTATGCCGCCGCGCGCACGCTCCGCCTGGTTCCGCACCCTCGGTCAGCTGGCGCTGATCCTGGTCGGCGCGGCCGTGCTCGGGATCCTGGTCGGCTACCCCTGGCCCATCGTCACCGCCGCCGCGCTCGGCGTGGTCGCGTGGCATTACTGGCGGCTGCGGCGGGTGCTGATCCGCCTGACCGCGCGCCAGCGCCTGACCCCGCCGCTCGGCGAAGGCATCTGGAACGAGCTCGACCGCCTGCTGCACCGCAGCCAGGCGGAAATGCGCGGCCGCAAGCGCCGCCTGATCGAAATGCTGCGCGCCTACCGCGCCGCCGCGGCGGCGATGCCCGACGCGATCGTGGTGGTCGAACGCAACAGCCAGCGCATCCAGTGGTTCAACGAAGCCGCGACCGGGCTGATGGGCCTGCGCTACCCGCGCGACATCGGCGCGCCGGTGGTCAATCGCCTGCAACCGCTGCAACTCGCGCACTGGCTGGCCTCGGGCCGCAACGCCGAACCGCTGGAAGCCGCCTCGCCGTGGAACCCGGCGATCACCCTGAGCCTGCGCCTGATCCCGTATTCGGAAAACCTGTGGCTGCTGGTCGCGCGCGACGTCAGCCGGCTGCTGCAGCTCGAACAGATGCGCCGCGACTTCGTCGCCAACGTCTCGCACGAACTGCGCACGCCGCTGACCGTGGTTCACGGCTATCTCGACATGCTCGATCCGGAGGAACACCCGGACTGGGCGCCGATGCTGGCCGAGATGCAGCGCCAGTCGCAGCGCATGACCCAACTGGTCGAAGACCTGCTGACCCTGTCGCGGCTGGAATCGCAGGACAACCTGCCGGCCGAGGACACCGTGTCGATGGCCTCGATGCTGTCCACGCTCAAGCGCGAGGCGAACGCATTGAGTCAGGGTCGCCATGAAATAGCGATGGACGACTTGGCCGGCGTCGATCTGTTCGGATCGAACAAGGAACTGCACAGCGCGTTCTCCAACCTGGTCGGCAACGCGATCCGCTACACCCCGGCCGGCGGCAGCATCCGCATCCGCTTCCGCCCCGAGAGCGCCGGCATCGCGCGCGGCGTGGTGCTGGAAGTGGTCGACAGCGGCTACGGTATTCCGGCCGCGCACCTGCCGCGCATCACCGAACGTTTCTATCGCGTCTCAACCAGCCGTTCGCGCGAAAGCGGCGGCACCGGCCTGGGCCTGTCGATCGTCAAGCACGTATTGCATCTGCATCAGGCGCGCCTGGAAATCGCCAGCGAAGTCGGCCGCGGCAGCACCTTCGCCTGCCATTTCGGAGTCGACCGCATCCGCCGCCGCGATGCCTACGGCGAGGCATATGCCGATAACCTTGCCTATCCCGCCCACCCTTCCGATATTTAAGCCTCAGGGAACCAGCGACAGCGCCATGAACGCGATGACGGACACCTCGCTCGACACCGATCCGCTGCGCGACAGCGCCCTGTACTTCAATCGCGAGCTGTCGCAACTGGACTTCAACTTCCGCGTGCTGGCCCAGGCCCAGGACGCGCAGGTACCGTTGCTGGAGCGGCTGAAGTACCTGTGCATCTCCTGCACCAACCTCGACGAATTCTTCGAGATCCGCGCCGGCACCCTGCGCCATGCCCAGGACCTCGGCCTCGCGCCGGGCCCGGACGGCCTCGCGCCGCAGACCGTGCTGTCGCGCATCCATGATCGCGCCGCCGAACTGGTCAAGGCCCAGTACGAATGCTGGAACGATGTGCTGCGCCCGGCGCTACAGGAATCGGGCGTGCGCGTGCTCGGCCGCAACTCCTGGAACGCGCGCCAGACCCGCTGGCTGCGCGCATATTTCCGCGATGAAATCATGCCGGTGCTGTCGCCGCTCGGCCTCGATCCGGCGCACCCGTTTCCGAAGATCCTCAACAAATCGCTCAACATCGTCGTCGTGCTCAAGGGCAAGGACGCGTTCGGCCGCGCCGGCAACCTGGCCATCGTGCGCGCGCCGCGTTCGTTGCCGCGAATCATCCAGATGCCGGAGAACGTCTCCGGCGGCAAGCACGATTTCGTATTCCTGTCCTCGGTGCTGTCGGCGTTCGTCGATGAATTGTTTCCGGGCATGGAGGTCAAGGGCGCGTATCAGTTCCGCGTCACCCGCAATTCGGAACTGCTGGTCGACGAGGAAGAAGTCGACAACATCGCCCTGGCCTTGCGCGACGAGTTGATCGGCCGCGGTTATCTGCGCGCGGTACGGCTGGAAATCGCCGAACAATGCCCCAAGCCGATCGTGCGCACCTTGCTGGAGAATTTCGATCTGCCCGAGAACGCGGTCTACCGCATCAACGGGCCGGTCAATCTCAATCGCGTGATCCAGGTCTACGATCTGGTGCAACGCCCGGAACTGAAATTCCCGCCGTACCAGCAGCGCGTGCTGCCCGGTGTCGACACCTTGTTCGACACCGTCGCCGACGGCGACGTGCTGCTGCACCACCCCTTCGATTCGTTCGCGCCGGTGCTGGAGCTGATCCGTCAGTCCGCCGAAGACCCGAACGTGCTCGCGATCAAGCAGACCCTGTACCGCGCCGGCAAGGATTCGCCGATCGTCGAGCAGTTGGTCCAGGCCGCGCGCAACGGCAAGGACGTGACCGTGGTGGTCGAGCTGCGCGCGCGCTTCGACGAGGAAGCCAACCTCGGCCTTGCCGATCGATTGCAGGAAGCCGGCGTGCAGGTCGTGTACGGCGTGGTCGGCTACAAGACCCACGCCAAGATGCTGCTGATCGTCCGCCGCGAAGGCCGCAAGCTCAAGCGCTACGTCCACCTGGGCACCGGCAACTACCACAGCGGCACCGCGCGCGCCTACACCGACTTCGGCCTGATCACCGCCGATCCGGACATCGGCAACGACGTGCACATGATTTTCCAGCAGCTGTCCGGGCTGGCGCCGTCGCTCAAGCTCAAGTGCCTGCTGCAATCGCCGTTCACCCTGCACGCCGGGGTGCTCAAGCGCATCGACCGCGAAACCAAGCATGCACGCGCCGGTAAGCCCGCGCGCATCGTCGCCAAGATGAACGCCTTGAACGAGCCGCAGGTGATCCGCGCGCTGTACCAGGCCTCGCAGGCCGGCGTGCAGATCGACCTGATCGTGCGCGGCGCCTGCACCCTGCGTCCGGGCGTGGAAGGCATTTCGGACAATATCCGGGTGCGTTCGATCGTCGGCCGCTTCCTCGAGCATCACCGCGTCTACTGGTTCGCCAACGACGGCGCGCCGGACCTGTTCTGCTCCAGCGCCGACTGGCTGGAGCGCAACCTGCTGCGCCGGGTCGAGACCGGTTTCCCGATTCTCGACACGGATTTGCGCGCCCGCGTCTACGACGAAGCCCTGGCCAATTACCTCGCCGACAACCTCAACGCCTGGGAATTGCAGGCCGACGGCCACTACTCGCGGGTGCTGCCGCGCGACGGCGAAATGCCGCATTCGGCCCAATCGACCCTGCTCGCCAAGATCTGCGGATAAAATTCCGCGCATGAACAATATTTTCCCGACCACCCGCCTGCCGCTCCAGGACGGCGACCTGCTCGCCGCGATCGACCTGGGATCGAACAGTTTCCATATGGTGGTCGCGCGGTATGTGCTCGGGCAGCTGCGCACGGTCGATCGTCTGCGCGAGACCGTGCGCCTGGCCGAGGGCCTGGACCGCAAGGGCGGGCTGGCGCCGGAGGTGCGTCAGCGCGCGCTCGATTGTCTGTCGCGCTTCGGCCAGCGCATCCGCGACGTGCCGCCGCAGCGGGTGCGCGCGATCGCGACCAACACCGTGCGCCGGCTGGCCGCGCCGCAGGCGTTCCTGATGCCGGCCGAATCGGCGCTGGGCCACGCCATCGAAGTCGTGTCCGGCCGCGAGGAAGCGCGCCTGATCTACCTGGGCATCGCCCACGCCCAACCGTCCAAGCCCGGCGAACGCCGGCTGGTGATCGACATCGGCGGCGGTTCGACCGAATGCATCGTCGGCAGCGGTTTCGAAGCGATCGAGCGCGAAAGCCTGCAGGTCGGCTGCATCGCCACCACCCGGCGGTTCTTCGAGAACGGCAAGCTGTCGAAAAAGAAATGGCGCGACGCGCTGACCGAAGTGTCGGCCGAGTTCCAGCAATTCGCCGGCACCTACCGCGCGCTCGGCTGGCAAGAGGCCCTGGGCTCCTCGGGCACCAACAAGGCCATCGGCGAAATCTGCGCGGCGATGAAGCTGACCAAGGGCGCGGTCACCGCCGAGGCCCTGCCGCAGTTGCGCGACCGCCTGTTGCAGGCCGACCGGATCGAGACCATCGACCTGCCCGGCCTGTCCGCCGACCGCCGTCCGGTGATCGCCGGCGGCATCCTCATTCTCGAAGCCGCGTTCAACGTGCTCGGCCTGCAGCGCATGGCGATCAGCAAAGCGGCGATGCGCGAGGGCGTGCTGTACGACATGCTCGGCCGCGGCGGCGCCGACGATCCGCGCGATGCCGCGGTGGTCGCGCTGGTCAAGCGTTACGGCATCGACGAACAGCAGTCCGCGCGGGTCGAGGCGACCATGCTGCGGTTGTTCGATCAGGTCGCCAAGAGCTGGCACCTCGACGCCGACGACCGCCTGATGCTGCAACGCGCGACCCGCCTGCACGAACTGGGCCTGGTGATCGCGCACAGCCAGTACCACGTGCACAGCTCTTACGTGATCGAGAACTCCGACATTTCCGGCTTTTCGCGCCAGCAGCAGCAATTCCTCGCCGCGCTGGTCCGCACCCATCGCCGCGGCATTCCAAAGAACGCCTTCGACGCCCTGCCCGACCGCCTGCTCGCGGCGGTGCGGCGCAGCTCGGCGTTGTTGCGCCTGGCGGTGCTGCTGCATCGCGCCCACGAGTCCGACCCGATCCCGCAGCTCGACGCGCACGCCGACGGCAATACGCTGACCTTGACCGTTTCCAAGCGCTGGCTGGAATCGCGGCCGTTGATCCGCGCCGATCTGGAAGGCGAGCCGCAGGATATGGCGGGGCTGGGGATTGCGTTGAAGTTGCTGGCGGCTTAACTCGCGCCGTAGCGTGCGGCAATCGACTCCCGCACCTGAGACTGGTCTGCGAATACAATTCGCACGCGGTATCGCCATGAACCGCTTGTTCGACGCAGATAAGTGACATAGATTGATTCGCGAAAGCAGCAGGATAGCTGCGTTCATCGGCCGCCATTGGCCGGCGCCGCGCGATCGGATTTTTCGCCGGCAATCTACGTCCAAGCAGCCAAGGAAAGGCAATTCACCATGCTCATCGCACGGTTCCCTCGCGCTCGTTTTCCACCACGCTCGTTCCGCATCCGGATGATCGCGCATACGCGCAGGCGGATGTCGCAAGTTCAGCGACTTGCGAGTGCTTCAATAAACACTCTCCGTTGACGGCATCGACTGGCCTCGCACGCCATGTCGCGGCAGACCGTTGCACGGCTTCCACGATTCATGCACAGGAGGTGCAAGCGAAATCCGGGCTATTGGGTCACTAGCGATATCCAAGGAGAGGAAGAGCTTCTCACGTGCTTCGCTCGTACAGGCACTGGAACGGCGCTTCCTAAGCCACATCTCAACGCAGAGGATCGCGTATGCTTCGATATCTTATTTTCGCGCTCGCCGTACTTCATTCCGGCGGCGCGTTCGCAGTGGGCTGCAAAGAGGCGCAACGCTTCGGCAATTCGCCCACGATCACCGCGCTCAGCGCCAACCCCGAAAATCCGCGCCCAGGCGACGAAGTCATCTTGACCGCATTGGTCGAGGCCGCCGAAGTGTTTTCCGTTTCGTGCGAAAATCCGGACCATTCGGTTCAAAAAATCGGCGGCATCATCGATGTCTTCGCCGGCGCGACGCGCATCGGCAGTGTCCAGATCGCGCCGGAAAATACCCATCAAGTCTACCTCGGCTGGATCAACGACCCCGGCTGCGCCCAGCTCGGCACGACGTGTCCTTTTTTCTACTATGGCTTCAACACCACCAGCTACTCGGTGAAGTTTCAGATGCCCATGGACACCACACAACAAACCTTCACCGCAAGCTTCAGCGGCGATCGGCATTTCTCGCGCGGCTCCAATTCGCAGCCGTTGAGCCTGGCCGCAGCATTCGCCGACAACACACCCATCATCAGCTACTTACTGAATTGACGCCTGAATACATCACTCGACGCACACCATTCGCCTACTCAAAGGATTGATCGCATGAAGACCATTCTCACCACGCTCGCTGCCGCCCTCCTCGCTTTCAGCGGCAGCGCCTCCGCCGAATTCATCGAAACCACCGAAATCTCTCAGATCGGCGCATATCAGGCTTCGACCACGCACTTCGTGTGGCTGTCCACGGGCATATCCGCCGAGTGCGCCGCCCAGGGCACCAATTCCGTTCTGGCATTCGATGAAGCACAGCCCGGCGGCAAGGGCCTGCTGGCGATCCTGACCAGCGCCCTCCTCAACAAGCGCAAGGTCTCTGTTCGCACCAGCGGCTGCAACATCGTCGAGATTTATCTCAAGTAAGCGCATCGCGCGGCGACTTGTCGACCGCTAGAAAGAAGCCCGCCTTTTTGCGGGCTTCTTTTTTTGTGAACACATCCATGCCGCTTGCGAAAATCTAAAAAACATCTGAATCGCTCCCTTACGCATCGATAGAGTTCACCGCGCAATCGCCGCTCTTCGCTGTTCAATCATGCTCATCGCCGCCGGACGACGTTAACCGCTCGATCATCTGCTCGCGCATCACGAACTTCTGCGGCTTGCCGCTGATCGTCATCGGCAGGCTGTCGACGAATTCGATGTAGCGCGGGATCTTGTACTGGGCGATGCGGCCCTGGCAGAACGCGCGCACCGCATCGGCGTCCAAGGTCGCGCCGTCGGCGATACGGATCCAGGCGCACACTTCCTCGCCGAATTTCGCGTCGGGCACGCCGAACACCTGCACGTCGGCGATCGCCGGGTGCGCATACAGGAATTCCTCGATCTCGCGCGGATACACGTTCTCGCCGCCGCGGATCAGCATATCCTTCAAGCGCCCGACGATGTGGGCGTAACCGTCCGCGTCGATGACGGCCTGATCGCCGGTATGCATCCAACCCTCGCTGTCGATCGCTTCGGCGGTGCGCTGCGGATCGCCCCAATAGCCCTGCATCACCGAATACCCGCGCGTCAGCAGTTCGCCGATCTCGCCGCGCGGCACGGTGTTGCCGCCTTCGTCGACGATGCGCACTTCCACATGCGGGTGCACGCGACCGACCGAGTCCACGCGCCGCGCCAGCGGGTCCTCGGGCACGGTCTGAAAACTGACCGGGCTGGTCTCGGTCATGCCGTAGGCGATGGTGACCTGCTGCATGCGCATGCGATCGACCACCTGCTTCATCACCTCGATCGGGCAATTCGAACCGGCCATGATCCCGGTGCGCAGGCTCGACAGGTCGAACTCGCCGAAACGCGGATGCTCCAGTTCGCCGATAAACATCGTCGGCACGCCGTGCAGGCCGGTGCAACGCTCATCGGCCACGGTCCGCAGCGTGACCAGCGGATCGAAGCCCTCGCCCGGGATCACCATGCACGCGCCGTGGGTGACGCAGGCCATATTGCCCAGGACCATGCCGAAGCAGTGATAGAACGGCACCGGGATGCACAGCCGGTCGCGCTCGCTCAAGCGCATCGCCTCGCCGACGAAGAAACCGTTGTTGACGATGTTGCGATGGGTCAGGGTCGCGCCCTTCGGCGCGCCTGTGGTACCGGAGGTGAACTGGATATTGACCGCGTCGTCCGGCGACAACCGCGCGGCGATTTGTTCGAGTCGCGCATGCGCGTCGGCATCGTCGCAGGCGGCGATCGCATCGAACGCATGCGTACCCGCGGGCGGCTCGCCCGCTCCCATCGCCAGCACGTGGCGCAGATCGGGCAAGCGCCGCGCGCGCAACAACCCGGGCGGATGCCGATCCAGTTCCGGCGCCAGTTCGCGCAGCATCTCCAGATAGTGCGAGGTCTTGAACGAAGGCACGATCGCCAGGGCCCGGCAGGCGACCAGATTCAAGGCGTATTCCAGCTCGTGGGTGCGATACGCCGGATTGATGTTGACCAGGATCAGGCCGACCCGCGCGCTCGCGAATTGCAGCAGCACCCATTCGGCGCGATTGAGCGACCACACGCCGATGCGGTCGCCCGGGGCGAGGCCGAGTGTGAGCAGGCCCGCGGCAAGCCGACCGACCGCCGCATCGAACTCGCGCCAGTTCATACGTACGCCTTGCGGCGGCACCACCAGCGCCTCGCGCTCGGGCCAGGTCGCGGCGATGCGCGCCAGCATCGCGCCGATGGTTTCTTGCAACAGCGGCGGCGCGGTGGCGCCGACGACGTGGCTCAATGCAGCGTCTGGGGTGGCGTGGGTGGCGTTCATGGCGACAGCATAGCCGCAGGCCGCGGCGCGATCCGCCGCGGGTGGCGTTGCGATGACCGATCCGTGATTGCGTTCCAGGGCCGGCGCCGCGCTTGAAGTCGCCATGATCCCGTCCGCATCGGCGCAACCGGGCAACTGACCGGGCCGGCAGGGCCAAGGCCGCCGTTTCCGCGCATCGATGGCTCGGCGCTCATGGTCCCGACGCAGCCGTGACCGCCCGTGCGCGGCTGAGCCCATGCATGTCCTGCGCCGACCATGGCGACCGATTGGGTAGGCATATCGCGTCGACGCAATGCCTGGCAGTCGCCCGGCCGTCCAACCCTGGAGTGGAACGATGAAACTCGCCTACGTGGTTTTTCTTTCGCTGTGTCTGCTCGGCTGCAATCCCGTGGTCGACGTACAGCTTCCGGCCTCCAATGCACCGGCGCCGGTATTGACCGATACGCTTGTGCGCATTCGCGAAGACGGACATGTACAGACCGAACAAGGCGCGGTGCCCATGGCGGACGCCATCAAGGGCCTGGGCGCGTCCGAATCTACCCGGGTGCTGATAACACCATGCTCGCGACGCGTCGACATGTCGAAGATCGCCGATGCGCTGGGACTGTTGAAGCTCGCCGGTTATGGTCATGTCGAACTGAAAGATGCGCCGGCCGAAAGCGCCTGCCCGGGCCCGTGATCCGGGGAACGGGACAATGGCATGCGGGCGCCGGCGTGCTTGCGCCGCGCCGTGGCCGACCTGCGAACTCACCGGCGCTATTGCACCGGCTATACATCGGATGCCGACGCGAACCGTCCGAACCTGCCCGGTCCGCGTTGCAGCCATCCGACCCATGACGATTCCGGCACCGATGCCGCCGTGGCTGGCCGTGGATTGCTTTGTGCGCGCAATTGCTCTCTGATTGAGTCCGCATGACGGCGCGGGCGAACAACGCGCTGTGCAACCCACCGCCGCATGCCGACCGTACTCATTCCAAGGCAGGAACCCCGCATGTCGATGATCCCTTCTCTTTCGCGCCTCGCGCTGTGTCTGATCGTCCCGATCGCGCTGTCGACGCCGACGCAGGCCAAGCAGCCCGCGACCGGCTCGCCCGCCGCCGCGCAAAGCCGATCGGCCGCGACCGTGAACTTCAACGGCACGCGCTACCTGCATCGCTGGTCCGACAGCACCCAGGCCGAGTTCACCCCCGCCGGCCAGGAAGACCTGAGCAAGTGGCAGGACATGATCACCGTGGTGACCAACGCCAGCGCGCGCGACGGCGAGCAACTCGCCGGACTCGCCGAGGCCGTGCTCGCCCGCTACAAGCAGGCCGGCAAGATCATCAGGACCGATTCCAAGCCGCGTACCCCGCAGAGCCCCGCCGAGCACCTGATCGTGGCGGTGCTGCCGGGCAAGGGGTTCGTCGAGACCGTGTTCGCGCGGATCAAGCTGATCGACAACACCGGCACCATCGCCATCTATGCTCATCGCGTCTACGGCGAGAACGCCGCCAACGATTTCGGCGCATGGCTGACCGCGAACGGCGAGGCGACAGAAAAGGCGGTGATGGCCTGGGACGGCATCCCGACTCCGGCGCAGTTGAGCGCGTTGCCTCGCAGCAAGTGATGCGCCGATCCTGAGTACGAAAAAGCCCGCCGAAAGGCGGGCTTTTTTCATCGCTGCATCGTCACGACCGGTCGCATCGC
Organism: Lysobacter sp. Soil_N_51; assembly: GCF_057655755.1. NCBI lineage: Bacteria > Pseudomonadati > Pseudomonadota > Gammaproteobacteria > Lysobacterales > Lysobacteraceae > Lysobacter > Lysobacter sp. Soil_N_51. Next base: position 351,305 of record NZ_JBDGLR010000001.1, read on the forward strand.
GGATGATTCAACCCAAACCGATCACGACGCCCCGCGCTGCGCCGCCTCGGCGCGCAGCTGTTTGGCCCGCACCAGCACCGGCGGCGGAGTGATTTCTTCGGGAATGCGGAAGATGCCGATCTTGCGCAGCCACAAGCCGGTGCTGCGCGCGGAGGTGAAAGCGACCACCGGGATCGACAGCATCAGGCCGATGATCACCGGCGACATCCACGCCGCCAGCGGCGGCGACACCACATAGGCCATGCCGCCGATCAGCACGCCGAGCAGGCTCAGGCCGCCGTAGCTGCGGATCAAGCCCGACAACGGCAGGCTGCCGTCGTCGCGGCGCTGCGATTCCCAACCTGAGTCCTTGCCGGCCAAGACCTCGGCCACGCCGCGCGACTGCACGTACATGGTCACCGGCGCCATCAGCGCGGCCAGCAGGGTTTCGAAGATCATGCTGAGGAAGGCGCGGATCGCGCCACCGCAACCGCGGCGGGTCTCGCGATCGGTCAGCATCGCCAGGAAGCCCATGAACTTAGGCGCCAGCAGCACCGCCATGGTCGCGACGAACACCCACAGCACCCGGTCGGGGTCCTGATCGCGCCAGTACGAACTCGGCGAAAACCCCGGCAGGCGGATGCTGACCCAGTTGAAGAAGCCTTCCTTGTCGAGCGGAATCGCCAGGCCGATCAACATCAACATCGCCCACATCGGCGCGGTGAAGTAATGGCCGATGCCCATCGCCATATGCATGCGGCTGATCCAGTGCAGGCCCTTCGCCGACACCACCGCGCCGTGCTGCAGATTGCCTTGGCACCAGCGGCGATCGCGTACCAGCATGTCGGTCAGCGACGGCGGGCCTTCCTCGTAACTGCCGACCAGCCCCGGCACCATGTGCAGCGCCCAGCCGCCGCGGCGCATGAACGCGGCCTCGACGAAATCGTGGCTCAGCACGGTGCCGCCGAACGGCTTGTAGCCGCGCAATTCCGGCAGGCCCGCGTGATCGGCGAAGGCCTGGGTGCGGATGATCGCGTTATGACCCCAGTAGTTGCTCTCCGCGCCGTGCCACCAGGCGATGCCGTAGGCGATCACCGGCCCGTACACGCGCCCGGCGAACTGCTGCATGCGCGCGAACAGGGTCTGGCCGTTGACGATCATCGGCAGGGTCTGGATCAAACCGACGTCGGCGTTGCGTTCCATCGCGCCAGACAGTTTCACGATCACCTCGCCGGTCATCAGGCTGTCGGCGTCGAGGATCAGCATCTGCGGATAGGCCGCGCCGAAGCGCCGCACCCATTCGGCGATGTTGCCGGCCTTGCGTTCGTCGTTGTTCTTGCGCCGACGGTAGAAGATCCGATCGTGCCCGCCGGTGCGTTCGCGCAAGGCGAGGAACGCGCGGATCTCGGCCTGGCGAATCGGCTCCTTGGTGGTGTCGCTGAGGATGAAAAAGTCGAAGCGATCGACCTGCCCGGTGGCGACCACAGATTCGTAGATCGCCTGCAGACCCGCCATCAGCCGCTCGGGGTCTTCGTTGTAGGTCGGCATCAGCAAGGCCGTGCGCAGCCCCAGCACCGGCAGCTCGCCGCCCTGCTTGAGGCCGAAGCGCCAGCGCCGCCGCGACAGGATCAGGCAGAACCCGGCCAGCGAACTGGTGAACGCCAGCGCGATCCAGGCGAACAGCGGCACGAACAGCACCAGCAGCATGCCTTCGAGCAGGCTCAGCCCGCCGACGTACAGCACCCGCAGGATGTGATAACCGGCGGTCAGGGTCAGCAGCGCGGCGCCGCCGATCACGTACAGCCGGCGCCACGCCATCGCGTTGGGCGCGCTCGGCAGCGGCCGGTCGGGGCGTTCGCCCACGCGCAGCGATTGCACCGGCATCGCCATCGGCGCTTCGGCCGGCAGCGCTTCGTAGGCCGCGGCGGGCGTTGTTTTCGGGGGAGCGACAGTTGCGTTCATGCAGTCCAACGATACAGCCAAGTTTCGGAAAGGGGACCGCGTGCGTCTTCCAGCACGGCGCGCAGTTCGACCACGCGCGCGTCCCCGGGTTGCAGTTCGAACGACATCCGCCAGCCGCCGGTGCCGGGGTTGGCGTGCGCGAGCGCGTTGACGACCTGGCCTGAGGAGGCCCACACCACCGCGCGCGGCTTCGCATCGGCGGCCAAGCCTCGCAGGCGGCCGCCGTCGAGATCGATCACCACCAAGCGCGCGCCGCCGTTGCCGGCGCCGATGCGGGTGCGGCGCACCGTCGCCAGCGTCGGCGCCCAGGCGTGCTCGGCGCACCAGTGCAGGCGGTAGTCGAAACGGTGCTCGCGTCCCGCCGCGAGCGGCGCGCGCGGGCGCCAGAACGCGACCATGTTGTCGTGGTATTCGTCCTTGGTCGGGATCTCGATCAGATGCACCGCACCCTCGCCCCAATCGCCGACCGGTTCCACCCACAGGCTCGGACGGCGCTCGTAATGCGCCTCGCTGTCGGCGTAATCGGCGAACGCGCGCTTGCGCTGCATCAGTCCGAACGCGCGTGGGCTGCGGTCCTGGAACGCGCTTTCCTGCAGCGATCCGGGGTTGTGCAGCGGCCGCCAGATCTGTTCGCCGGCGCCGTTGTGCAAGGCCAGACCATCGGAATCGTGGACGGCGGGACGGAAGTCGTCGATGCCGACCCGGTCGGTGGCATCGAAGTGATACATGCTGGTCAACGGCGCGATCCCGACCCGATCGAGCGCCACCCGCGGGTACAGCCGCAGTTGCGTGTCGAACACGGTCTGCGTGCCCGGTGTGATCGCGAAACGCATGGCGCCGGCCACACTGGGGCTGTCCATCAGCGCATGCACGACGATCTGTTTCGCGCCGACCGCCGGCTGCTCGATCCAGAAGCCGGTGAACACCGGGAATTCCTCGTCGCCACCGGCGCCGGTGTTCAGCGCCAGTCCGCGCGCCGACAATCCGTACAACAGGTCTTTCGCCACCGCGCGGAAATAACTCGCGCCGAGGAACGCACAGACCTCGTCGAAATAATCCTTGCGATTGATCGGCGCATGCAGGCGGAAGCCGGCGAAACCCAGATCGTCCTGCGCCGGCTTGGGCGCCTTGCCGAAGTCGAACATCTGCGGCCGGTACACCACCGGCGTGGCTTGGCCGCCGTGGACCAGATGCATGTCGACGCGATGCTTGAACAGGAACGCGCGATGGAAGAACTGCACCTGGAACGGCAGGCCGTCCTTTTTCCACAACGCTTGTGCCGGGTCGAAGCGGATGTCGCGGTAGGTGTCGTACTTGATCCGCGCCAGCGCCTCGGGCAGGTCGGCATCGGCGGGTCGAAAGGGCTTGGCGGCCAGCGCGCGCGCCAACCCCGGCACCGTGCCGGCGTCGAAGCGCTGGGCGGGGCCGGCGGCGGCCAGGGCCGGCAACCAGCCGCCGCCGGCCAGCGCGGCCAACGGCAGGCTCAGGCCTGCCTGGAGCAATTCGCGTCGCTGCAAGAACCACCTCGGATCGTATAAACCCGGCGATTGTAGGGATGCGCTTGTTAACAACCTGGAATACGCCGAGCGCGCGACCGGCTTGACGGATCGCGCGCGAACCCGCCGCGCGCGGGCGAATCGCCGAATCGATCACAAGAAAACGATTACCCGGCGACGTCATCCGCCGGTCATGCCAACGCCACAAGCGCGACACGGCCCACGCCCAGGATTGCCCAAACCGGGAGCCGCGGCATGCGCTACGCGATCGTCACCGAGACCTATCCGCCGGAAATCAACGGCGTGGCCCTGACCGTGCAAGGTCTGGAGCAGGGTCTGCGCGCGCGCGGCCACGAGGTCGGCCTGGTCCGCCCGCGCCAACTCAGCGACGGCGCACAGCCGCAGCCGCACGAACTGCTGGTCAACAGCCTGCCGCTGCCGCGCTATCCGGGATTGCGCTTCGGACTGCCCTGCGCCGGTCGTCTGCGCGCGGCATGGACGCGCGACCGCCCCGACGCGATCTATGTCGCCACCGAAGGCCCGCTGGGCTGGTCGGCGCTGCGCGCGGCCAAGCGCCTGGGCATTCCGGCGGCGACCGGTTTCCACACCCGTTTCGACGAATACATGCGCGATTACGGCGCGCCGTTCCTCGCCGGCACCGCGCTGGCGTGGATGCGCCGCTTCCACAACGGCGCCGACGCGACCCTGGTGCCGACCCGCGAGCTCGCCGAGTTCCTGCGTTCGCGCGGCTTCGAAGACGTGGTGCGATTGCCGCGCGCGGTCGATACCCAGTTGTTCGACCCGCAACGGCGCAGCGCGCAGTTGCGCCGGCAGTGGGGTCTGGACGACGACGGCTTCGCCGCGATCTACGTCGGCCGCATCGCGGCGGAAAAGAATCTCGACCTCGCCGTGCGCGCGTTCCGCACCTTGCAGCAACAACGGCCGCAGGCGCGTTTCGTCTGGGTCGGCGATGGCCCGGCGCGGGAAAAACTGCAGCGCGACAACCCGGATTTCATCTTCTGCGGCGTGCAGCGCGGCGAGGTGCTCGCCGAGCACTTCGCCAGCGGCGATCTGTTCGTGTTTCCCAGCCACAGCGAAACCTTCGGCAACGTCACCCTGGAAGCGATGGCCAGCGGCGTACCGACGGTGGCGTTCGACTACGGCGCCGCGCGCGAACACCTGCGCGACGGCCTGCACGGCGCGGCGATCGCCGACGGCGACGATGCCGGCTTCGTCCAGGCCGCGGTGCGCATCGGCAGCCAGGACGCACTACGCGCGGGAATGTCCCGCGCAGGCCGCGATGCGATCAGCGGCCTGCGCCCGGCCCAGGTCGCGGCCGATTTCGACGCGCTGCTGCACGCCTTGGCGCAGCGCAACCCGCGCAATCGCAACACCCCCGCATCGCAACGCGACAAACCCAAACCCAAGCAGGAGGTCGTATGAACCGGTTGCCCTTGCGCAAGCGTCTGATCGCCGGCGAATCGGGTTGGTGCCTGCGCGCCAATCGCCTCGGCGAACGCAACAGTTCGCGCGCCTACTTCGCAGCGGTCAGCCGCCTGGGCGACGGGGTGTTCTGGTACGCGCTGATGGCCGCGCTGATCGTCGTCGACGGCTACGACGGCCTGCGCGCCTCGGTGCACTTGGCCGCGACCGGGGTGATCGCGCTGGCGCTGTACAAACTGCTCAAGCGCTGGACCCGCCGTCCGCGCCCGTTCGCCTCCGACCAGCGCATCCACGCCTGGGTCGCGCCGCTGGACGAATTCAGCTTCCCCTCCGGCCACACCTTGCACGCGGTGGCCTTCAGCCTGGTGGCGATGGCGCATTACCCGGTGCTCGCCTGGCTGTTGATCCCGTTCACCGCCAGCGTGGCGGCGTCGCGGGTGGTGTTGGGTTTGCATTACCCCAGCGATGTGGTCGCCGCGACGGTGATCGGGTCGAGTCTGGCCGGGGTTTCGTTGTGGTTGGTGCCTGGGGTGACGTTGTTTGGTTGAGGGGTTGCGCGGCGTGCGTTGGCCTGACCGGCTGGTGCCCAAGTCGACATCGCCGTCCCTGTAGGAGCGGCGTGAGCCGCGATCGCGAATCCGCATCAACGCCGCATCCACTCGGAAGCAAAAAACACCCCACCCATCACCCAAACCGATCCACCTGCGCCCTCAACACCCCAGGCCGCAACTGCCCCACCCAATCGCGATCATTCGCCACCTGCGCCCGCGCCCGACTCGCCTCCAGCGCGACGAAATCCAGATCCGCATACGCCCAACGCTGCCCACCGCGCGTCTGCGCCAACACCCCGTCCGCCGGCAGACCCACATCCATCGGCGCATACACCGCCGCCTCGCCGGTGTTGGTGTCCAAGGCCGGACTCCATAACGCCTCGCCCGCGGTCACCGCCTGCGCAACGAAACAACGGTTTTCCAGCGCGCGCGCCAGACACCCCACCCGCACCCGGGTCGCGCCGGCCGCGGTGTCGGTGCAACTGGGCGCGATCAGCAAACGCGCGCCGGCTTCGCATTGCGCGCGCACCGGCAACGGGAACTCGATGTCGTAACAGATCGCAATGCCGGCGCGCTGTTCGCCCAGGGCGAAGGTCTTGAGCGCGTCGCCGGCCTCGATCACCCCGGCCTGTTTTTCGAAACCCGTGAGCTGCAACTTGTCCTGCCACAGGCAACCGCCGTCGGGCGCGAACGCATAGCTGCGGTTGCGGTAACGACCATGACCGGGATCGAACAGGAAACTGCCGGCGACGATATGCAGCCCCAATTCGCGCGCAAGCAGAGCGAAAAAATCCAGCCAGGCGCCGTGATAGGCCTGGGTCGCGACCAGCGAGGCATGCAGGTCGCCCTGAGTCGCCGCGCCGAAGGTCGCGCCCAGTTCCAGCGACAGGTATTCGGGCAACACCGCCAGTTGCGCGCCGCTGCGCCGCGCTTCGCTGAGCCACTGGGCCTGTTTGTCGGCGAATTCGGCGAAGGTGCGCGGCGCGCCGATCGCGTACTTGGCCACGGCCACCCGCATCATGCGCGCCCCAGCGGCCGCAGCCAGAAACTCAGGGTGTGTTCGCGCTCGCCGCGGCCGACTTCGTTCCACGGCAGGCTCGCGCGCAGTTCCGGGCGATGGGTGTAACCGCGTTTTTTCCAGAACACCTCGTTGCCGCGATGAAACGGCGGCTGGCGCGAGTCGCCGGGCTCGCGCTCGACCGCGCAGAACGTGGTCCAGTTGAAACCGCCGAGCGCGCGCGCATGCGCCTCGCGCATGTCGAAGAAACGATGGCCGACGCCGCGCCCGCGGTAGTCGGGCAACAGCACCGATTCGCCGCAATAGAACACGTGATCGACATCGAGCGGATGATCGTCGAAGGCGGCGCGAAACTCGGGGATTTCATCGCTCATCGGCACGCCGGTGGACGCGCCGACGACGCGCGCGCCGTCGAAGGCCAGCACCGCGATGCTGCGCCACGAATCGCGATAGGTCTGCAGGTACTTGGCCTCGTAGGCCGCATCGCCGTCGTACAGATACGGCCAGTCGCGAAACACCGCGATGCGCAGGGCGGCGATCGCGTCCAGATAGGGCGTGATTTCGGCGCCGGCGTAGCTGCGGATCTCGGGCATCGGTTTCTTCATATCGGCATCTTGATGAGCGCTGGGGGCCGGCGCGGGGCGGCGGGCGCCGGGCGGATCGGGTGATCGCGGAACCGCATCTTCCGCCGCCGCCGACGATCCTGCCAATCGGGGCTGGCCCCAGGCCTCGCGTCCTGGCCTGGAAACGACAGCGGCGGCAGGCATCGTCGCCTGCCGCCGCCGGGGGGACGGTCGTTTACAACGCCGGGCGTTTACAGGGCCGGCGGGACGCTGGGATCGCGCGGCGGGGCCGCGCTGGCCGGTGCCGGAGCGACACTGCGCTTGGCCGCCGGGCCGGCGTTGCCGCCGAGCTGATACCAATCGACCTTGCGGGTCAGCGCCATGATCGCGGCCAGGATCACGAACAGCAGGCCGGCGCCGAGCACCAAGGCGTTGTCTTCCGAGATCAGCAGGCCGTACAGCGCGCCGTACAAGGTCACCAGCATCGCGCCGAAGCCCAGCGCGCGCACCACGCTGCGCAGCACCGCGCTGAGGTAGAACACGATCAGGCCGATGCAGGCGACTGTCGCGGCCAGGTAGGACAGGCCGAAATCCATGTGTTCGCTGAGGCTGACCAGCAGCAGGAAGAAGATCGCCAGCGCCAGTCCGACCAGGCCGTACTGGATCGGGTGGATGCGCAGCTGCTTGATCAGTTCGAACATGAAGAAGCCGACGAATGTGAGCAGCACGAACAGCAGACCGTACTTGGTCGCGCGATCGGCCTGCGAGTAGACGTTGACCGGGTCCTTCATGGTGACCTGGACGGCGTTGATGTCGCCGCCGGCCGCGCCGTCGACCGAATCGTCGCCGATCACCGTCACCGACGGGATGATCGTGCCGGCCTGATATTGGCGCTGGGCGTTGGTCGCGACCGACGACACTCGCCATTCGGCCTTGAAGCCCTTGTCGGTGATGCCGTCGGAGCTCGGCGGGAAGCTACCGCCGAAGTTCGGATGCGGCCACGAGGAGTTCAGCGCGAAGCGGTTGTCCTTGCCCAGCGGCACCAGCGCCAGCGACTCGGTGCCGCCCAGGGCGAACTCCAGCTGAGTCTGCAGGCGCAGCTGCGTGCCCGGCGCCGGCGCGGCGAGCCGCGCATGGATGCCGCCGCCGTCGCGCGTGCCCAGGCCGTCTTCGATCGCCGCCTGCGCGCCGTCGAGTTTCAACTTGGGATCGCGCAGGCCGCGCACGTCGGCGAAGGCATAGCTCAACCACGGCTTGCCGATCACGCGGGTGATGCCCGACACCGTGGTGCCGGCCGCGGCGACCGGATTGGCCGGGATGTTCGCGGCGAAATCGGCCTCGGCCTTGCCTTGCCAGGTGTAGACCAGGACCTTGTGCAGGCCGAGCCGGCGGATATCGGGATTGAGGTCGCCGCTAACCGCGAGCTTGTTGGGGAAATAGGTCCAGCGGCCCTGTTCGCGATGCACGGTGTGCTTGACCACGCCCTTGTCGTTGGTTTCCGCCTCGACCCAGGTGTCCTCGTAGGGCACCACCAGCGCCGGCCCCGAAAACGCCTGCGCGCCGGCATAGCTGCGCGCCACCGTGGCGACCGCCTGGGCGCGGTAGTGCTGCCGCTCGGTGATGATCCCGCCGATCATCAGCAAGGGAATGAGTATCGCCAGGGTCATGCCCAGCACCATCAGCATCTTCAACCACACCCGCATGTCGTACTCCTTCCGTGACGTTGGCGCACAGCTTGGGGGCCGTGTGCGGGGAGGCGATGACGTTGCGGTGTTGGGTTGGTGAAGTGGTGGTGAAGCAAAGGCAAGAGCAAATCCCCCGCGCCAGTCGACGGCGTGGGGCTTCGTGCGACGCAGGGCGCAGCCCCCTTTTACAAAGTGGGCGATTTTTCTGGGGCTGACGAAAAGAAGCGGACGCTGCTGCCGGCGGCTTGTTTGCTGTTGCTACTGCTACTGCTGTTGCTGTTCCCACCTTTGGAAAAGGGGGCAGGGGGATTCGCTTTTGCTTTGCTCTTCCACCGAGTAGTAGCAAAAGCAAAAGCGAATCCCCCGCGCCAATCAGCGAAGTACAGACTTCATGCAACGCAGGGCGCAGCCCCCTTTTACAAAGTGGGCGAATTCTCCAGGGGCGAATCTTCCACGAGCCAATTTCGCGATAAAGGGTGGGCGCGAACAATCCCAACCAACCGCCCTACCCCGGCACCACCAGACTAGCCACCGCCCCACCCTCATCGCGATTGATCAGCGCCGCCCCACCGCCATGCAGCGACGCCACCTCGGCAACGAAGCACAACCCCAGCCCGCTGCTGCGGCTGCCGCCGGCCGGTCGCGGTAACGAATAGAAGCGCTCGAACACCCGCCCCACCGCGTAATCCGGCACGCCCGGCCCACGGTCGCTGACCTCGACCCGCTGCGATTCCCCATCGCGGCGCAGACGCAGCACGATCTCGCCCTGCGCCGGCGAAAAATCCGCCGCGTTCTCGATCAGATTGATCAAGGCCTGACGCAACAAAAACCCATCGCCGAGCACCGGCGGCAGGTTCGGTTCCAGGTCCAGCAACAGCTTCGCGCCGGTCCGGTGCAGCCGCTGCGCGCATTGCTCGGCTGCCTCCTGAGCGATCGCGGCCAGCGCCACCGGCTCGGGTTTCTCCAGCCGCTGACGGTGTTCGACCGCGGCCAGCGCGAGCAATTTGTCGATCATCTGCGCCAGACGCTCGGCCTGGCTACGGATGCTGCCGGCGAAGCGCGCGCGGTCGGCGTCGGCCATGGTGCCGTCGCCGGGCGGGGATTCGAGCAGTTCCGCGCTGCCGCGGATCGCCGCGAGCGGGCTCTTCATTTCGTGGGTCAGGGTATGCACGTACTGCTCGACGTACTGCTTGCCCTCCAGGCGCGTGCGCATGGTTTCCAGGGCGCGGCCGAGTTCGCCGAATTCGCCCGCCGCATCCGGCGGCGGCGCGCGCGCGCCGGCGGTGACTGCGTGCGCGTAGCGCCGCAGCAGGTCGATCTGGCGCGACAGCCACCACGACACCAACACGCCGATCAGCAAGGCCACGCCCATCAGCACGAAGCCCCAGCGCATCACCACCGACTGGCTGCGGGCGATGAACGGCGCGATCGCGCTGTTGGGCTTGGCCACGGTCAGCGAACCCACGACCCGCCGCGCGTCGTCGCGGATCGGCGCGGCCACGTACATGATCGTCTCGTCCGGATTGTTCTGCGCGGCCGGGCTGGAGCGCGCGCCGTAGCGGCCGCGCAAGGTCAGGTAGACATCGTTCCAGCGCGAGTAATCCTGGCCGACATCGCGCCCGTCGCTGTCGAACACGACGATGCCGCGCGCGTCGGTGATGTAGACGCGATACGTGGTCGCGCGCTTGCGAAAGCCCCAGATCGCCGCGCCGACGTCGCGTTCGCCGAGCGCGCGCACGCGCTTGGCGAAATCGCCGTGGTCGATGCGGCCGGCGAGGAAATCGTCGGCCGCCAGTTCCGCCAGGATGTTGGCGGTGTCGACCAGGGTGTCTTCCATCGCCTGGCGCACGCCGGGCTTGACCTCGGCGACGAACACCCGCGCCAGCAGCAGCGCGGCGACCGCGACGATCAGGAAATACCCCAGAAAGATCCGCAGCCCGATGCGCATGCCGATAGCCTCAGCCCAGTTCCAACGAGTACCCCAGGCCGCGATGGGTGCGGATCGGGTCGCTGTCGGGGCCGATTTCGCGCAGCTTGGCGCGCAGGGTCTTGATGTGGGTGTCGACGGTGCGGTCGCCGCTGTCGAGCGCATCTCCCCAGACCCGGTCCATCAGCTGCGCGCGCGACAGCACCGCGCCCGGGCGCTGCAGCAGCGCGGCCAGCAGGCCGTATTCGTAGCGGGTCAGGTCCAGCGCCTGGCCGCGGTAACGGATGCGCTTGCCCTCGCCGTCGTGGACGAAGCCGGCCTCGGACTCGGCCGGGATGTTCGCCCCGCCCTTGCGCCGCAGCACCACCCGCACCCGGGTGGCGAGTTCGCGCGGCGAGAACGGCTTGGTCACGTAATCGTCGGCGCCGATCTCCAGGCCGAGGATGCGGTCGGCCTCGGCGTTCTGCGCGGTCAGGAAGATCACCGGCAGGTCGCGATCGCGGCGCAACTCGCGGCACAGGGCGAAGCCGCCGATGTCGGGCAGACCGATATCGAGCACGGCCAGGTCGTAAGCCACCCGCTGCGCCTCGCGCAGCGCCTCGCCGCCGGTGAGGCAGTGGGTGGTCTCGAAGCCCTCGGCGCGCAGCGCGTACAGCACGGTGTCGGCGATGGCGGATTCGTCTTCTACTAGCAGGATGCGCATAAAGCCGGGATTCGAGATTGGGGATTCGGGATTCGGGAGGGGACTGACATGCCGGCAATGGTGCCCGATGCGGCGCAAAACCGCTTCATCGGCTGCGATCGGGCACGCTACGCAGCCCCAACCCGCATAATGCCCCGCGAAAGGCCGTGCCCCGCTTTTCCCAATCCCGAATCCCGAATCCCAAATCCCATGAACTATCGCCACGCCTTCCACGCCGGCAACCACGCCGATGTGCTCAAACACATCGCCGTGCTGGCCCTGTGCGACGCGCTGACCGCCAAGCCGGCGCCGCTGTTCGCGCTCGATACCCATGCCGGACGCGGGCTGTACCCGCTCGACGGCAATTCGGCGCAGCGCACCGGCGAGGCCGAGGGCGGCATCGGCCGGCTGCTCGCCGAGGCGCCCAAGCAGCCGGCGATCGGCCGCTACCTCACCGCCGTGCGCGCCTGCCGCGCCGAGCACGGGCCGGCCGCTTATCCGGGCTCGCCGTGGCTGCTCGCGCACGCCCTGCGCGACGACGACCGCATCGCCGCCTGCGAACTGCAGCCGGAGGAAGCGGCCCAGCTCAAGCATCATTTCGAGAACGACACCCGCATCGCGGTCCACGCCCGCGACGGCTACACCGGGATGAAGGCGCTGTTGCCGCCCAAGCTCGGCGCGACCCGCTTCAACCGCGGCCTGGTCCTGATCGACCCGCCGTACGAAGCGCAGTTGGAAGAATTCGACACCGCCCTGGGCGCGCTGCGCGATGCGTTGGCGCGCTGGCCGCAAGGCATCTACGTGTTGTGGTATCCGATCAAGCGTCGCCGCTCGCTGCAATCGTTCTACCGCCGCGCCGCGACCCTGCCGGCCAAATCGGTGATGACCGCCGAACTGCTGGTGCGCGCCGACGATTCGCCGCTGCGCATGAACGGCAGCGGCCTGTTGCTGCTCAACGCACCGTGGCAATTCGATCGCACCCTCGACGCGGTGCTGCCGGTGCTCGCGCGCACCTTGGGCGAAACCGCGGACGCGTCCGCCGCGATCACCTGGCTCAAGCAGGGCGATTAAACGATCTCTGCGGCGCGCGGTTGTACGCCGGCCTTCTCCCGCCGTCTGAGCCTCACGGCTCAGGCGAGCCGATTCAGCTCGGACGGCACCGATCCGACCTTCATCCCGCGATGTGAGCGAAGCCGTATCCGCACGTCGTGTTCTGTCGATCGATCACAAACCCAACTGCGCACCCGATCACACCCTGCGCTGCGTCGTCGCACGGGCCATCGCCGCGATACCGCGTTGCAGCGCAGCGAGACACCCTGCCGCTCTGGTCGCCTAACGCCATCGCCGATTGCATTTTGCCCTCGCGCATCGCCATCGCGCGGCCGTCGCGAGCCGTCTGAGCAAGCCAAAAACCACTCGAATATCGGCATTTTTGCATGCCGCTTCATGCGCGGCCGGATCGCACACCTGTCAGAAAATCGCCTTGCGGCTACACCGACATTCGGCGTATGACGGCCCGTGCCCAATGACGGGCCCAGACAGGAAGTTCCCATGATCAGGAAGAAATCCACCCTTCTCGCCCTGTGCGCATTCGCCTTCGGCATCGGCATGGCGACCACCGCGATCGCCGCGTGCAACAACACCTGCCGCCTGGGTTGCGAACGCGCGTACAGCCTGTGCGATCCCAACACCACCGATTGCGAACTGAACTACGCCAACTGCTATCGCAGTTGCGGCTGCATCATCCCCTGATCGCGGGACCCGATCGCGAGATCGGGCAGGCGATTCACCCGCGGCCGGAGAGCCACCTCTCCGGCCGCGGGCCACCCGAGGCGACGCCTGTTTCACCTTCGCACCCGATTGCCAGGCGACCAGCCGCCACCGCGCGCTCCACTGGACCCACCCGGCACCTCCGACTGCCGGCGCACAAGGCCGCGGTCGCTCACCACACGTTGCAACGACGCTCGTCATCGGCATCGTTGCCATCAATCCGCTGACCCCGATAAAGGATTGCCCATGACCCGTCCGACCAAACGATCCAGGACCACGCTGCTGTTCGTCTGCACCTTCGTGTTCACCGCCGGCCTGTCGACCACCGCGCTCGCCGCACTGTGCACGCCGCAGGCGATCGTCAATTGCGAACGCATCCAACGCAATTGCCTGTCGAACGGCCTCCCGCCCGACGTGTGCGAGCGCGCCTACCTGGGCTGCATGGGACGCGCCGGCTGCGAAGTGCCCTGACGCCGGTCGGCTGTCGCCGTATCGTCCTGCGCCAGCAGGCGGTCCGGCGACGGCGCCGCGCGACCGACACCGCCCGCTGCGTGCGTGCGCGCGCCGCGCCACCGCGTACGCCATCGGCTCGGCGCCTAGCCTCCGCGCGCGGCGCGCGGCCACGGCACCGGCCGGCGCATTTCCACCAGGTCGTACCCGGGCGCGAAGCCGTCGGCCTGTTCGCGGATCACTTCGAACCCATAGCGCGCGTAGAAGTCGCAGCTGAAACGCGTGGTCTCGATCACCACCGCATTGAAATCCCCGTCGGCGTCGATCCGGCGCAGACGCTCGCTGACCAGAAAATCGCCGAGGCCGCGCCGGTGCAGGTCGCGCCGCACCATTCCCCAGCACAGCGCGGCGACACCCGGCTGATCGTCTATGCCGTCATAGCCGCCGCAGGCGACGATGCCCTCGCCGGCCAGTTCGATCACCCAATACCGATCGATGTCGCGCAAGGTCTGCAGGAAATCCTCGAGCTCGACCGCGGCGAAATACTCGGGCACGTTGGATTCGAACAGCGCCACGCAGGCGGCGTGGTCGTCTTCGCGGTACGCGCGCGCAACTGGCTCGCTCAAGTCGGCATGCTCAATAGCAATCCCAGTGGTAGGACACGCGGCTGAAATCCGCACGCGCCAGATCGGCCGGGTCGATGAAGAAATTGGCGATGCCCGAATCGCCCCACATCAGCTCGTCGTCGCTGTCGAGCTGGAACAGCAGCACCCGCTTGTCGTCGGCGCCGCGCGGATCGTCCTGAGTGAAATCGGGATAGCCGCCGAGCTTATGACCGGTGCGATCGAGGTAGTCGGACACTTCGTCGCTCAGATCCTCGACGGCGACGCGATCGTCGACGTTGGCGCTGATATAGCGCTCAGACAAGGCATAGATGTTGGTACCGAGCACCTTGTCCAGGCCGACATCGTGGATGCCCATGGTTTCGTGGTCGGCGCTGAAACGGATGCGGCGCGGTTTGGCCGGGTCGAACGGCAGCGCGTCGAGGCCGGCGCTCGCGGCCGGCGGCGCGATCGCCGGCGCGCTCGCATCGGCCCAGTAAACCACCCGAAAACCCTTCGGCTCGGCCAACGCATCCATGCGCTTGGGGCCGTGCGCCGCGTCGATGGCGGCGCCGTAGTAATCGTCGCCGGAGATGAAGAATTGCAGCATGCCGCGCTCGGGATAACCGGGCATCTTCGGCAATTCGCTGAGCTGGATCTGCGCCAGCAGGAACAACGGCTGACCCTGCGGATCGCGTGGGTAGTAGCGCCCGGCCGCCCAGTAGGCGCGGCCGCCGACCTTGCTGACCGCGACGTCGTCGGCCTTCATCGCCTCCAACGCGATCCGCGCCACCGGCCGCTGGGTGTTCTGCAAGGCCGGTTCGATCGGCGCCAGCACCGCCTTGGCGCGTTCGTCGTCGTCCTGGCTGCCGCATTGCGGCGCGTTGCGGTCGGCGTCTTCGAGCGCGGCTTCGGCTTCGACCTGCGCGGCGGCCCGCTTGTCGCGGGTGTCGATCTTGTAATAGACGAAATAGCCCACGCCGCCGGCGACCGCGAGCACCGCCGAGATGATCCCCACCGACACCAACACCGCCTTGCCCGTCTTCATCGTCCGCCGTCCATTCGCTTGCCGGTTCTCCACGCGGATTATGGCCAAGAACACGCCGTGAGGGCGAACCTCGTTCGCCCGCAGAACGCGCCCAGAAAAAAGCCGGGGGAGCGTCTGCTCCCCCGGCCGGGTTATTACGCGACGGCGCGAACGCTCAGTCGCCGAGCTTGAGGTCGGGCTCGAAGAAGCTCCAGCGCACTTCCGGGAAGGCCTGCTTCATCGCCCGCTCGACCGTGTTGATCTGCTCGGTCAGGCCGGCGACGCTCTGCTCTTCGCGCATCTGCGCCTGCACCGACACCATCACCTCGTTGCCGAGCTGCAGGGTGATCACGCTGATGACCTTGGTGATCTCCGGGCGCGAATCGAGGAACTCGCGGATCTGCTGCTGACGCATCGGGTCCACACTCTGTCCGATCAGCATCGCCTTGACTTCGATCGCGACGAACACCGCGACGATGATCAGCAGCGCGCCGATGCAGATGGTGCCGATCGCGTCCCAGATCGGGTTGCCGGTGAACACCGCCAGCAGCACCGCGCCCAGCGCCAGCACCAGGCCCAGCAGCGCGGCCAGGTCTTCGCCGAAGATCACCACCAGTTCGGCCTGGCGGCTTTCGCGGAACCACTGCCAAAGCGAGCGCTGACCGCGCGCCTTGTCCACTTCCTGCAGGCAGGCACGCATCGACACCCATTCGGCGGCGATGCCGAACGCCAGCACGCCGGCCGCCCACCACCACTGCTTCAGCGGCTCGGGGTGCTGCAATTTATGGATGCCCTCGTACAGCGAGAACATGCCGCCGACGGTGAACAGCATTACCGCGACCAGGAACGACCAGAAGTAGATCGCCTTGCCGTATCCGAGCGGGTAATCCGGCGTCGGCGGCCGCTTGGACTGCTTGAGCCCCAGCAGCAGCAGCCCCTGATTGCCGCAGTCGGCCAGCGAATGCACGGTCTCGGCCAGCATCGCGCTGGAACCGGTGAAGAACGCGGCCACGCCCTTGGCCACCGCGATCGCGAAATTGGCGCCAAGTGCAAACAAAATCGCGCGGGTCGAATCGCCACCACCTGCCATGACTGAACTGCTCCTTCGGGTCGAGCGGCGGAGTCTAGCATTGCCGATGCTGGCCTTTGGATAGGCCGGGGTGGGTGCCAGTGCGGGGGTGCGAGCGCGGCGTCATCCACGCAGGCAGGCGGGCCCGCGGCGTGGATGCAGTCGCGCGGTCGCGGCTTGCGCCGCTCCTACGGAAAGCCCATGCGGATTACACGGCCACCGGCAAGCAACGCCAGCCCCCCTGTAGGAGCGGCGCAAGCCGCGACCGCGCCAATCCACCCACCGCGCTCCCCGCGGCAAATGACGCACGACCAAGCGCCGTATTCAACGACACGACATCGCGGCGCACTCACATCGCGCCCATCGCCGGCAAAGCCATCGCCGTTCGAAACGCCGGTCTGCCGATTCGGCTCGTGGCTGTCGCACAGCGCCAGATTCCGCGCACGCGGCCGCCACTTTGCTGGTGCCAATTCGTCCTGCGCCAGCGCGGCGGCAGGCTCAACCTCACCGTCGGCACCGCCGGGCGACGCAAGCCGTCGCCGGACCCGTCCGCCCCCGTCCAGAACACCAAGGCCCGAGCGCGGGCCCGGCAACGGGCTCGGCCGAAAGCCGCCGCCCGGCTGAAGGCCGGCGCGCGGGGCACTGGCGTTTTGGCCGGCCATCGGGGCATTGTCAGGCCGTCATCACCCAGCCATCATGCGAGCAATTCTCATTTCCAGCGTGCATCGCATCAACGAAACCGCTGTACTGGAGCCTGCGCCGGCCCACCCTTCACCGGCGCAAGTCCGATGAGCCGAGATCCAGCGCGCTCAGCGCCGCCGACCGCACCGGCGAGCGCCCCTCACGAAGATGAAGGGCCAAATTCGTCACAATGTGCCACTATCCCAACCATGGCCACGCGTGAACGTTTGCCTCCCTGGCACGAACGCCAGCGTCTTCCCAACGGACGCGAAGTTCTGATCCGTCCGGTCCGGCCGGAGGACGCCGAGCCCCTGCGGGCCGGCTTCGCCCTGCTCCAGCCCGACGAAATCCGACAGCGCTTCCTGTATGCGCTCAAGGAACTCACCCCGGACATGGCAGAGCGCTTCACCCGAATCGATCCGCGCACCGAATTCGCCCTGGTCGCGGCCGAGCCACTGCCGCCGGGCGAAGCCCTGGTCGGCGCGGTCGCGCGGGTGGCGATCGACGAACGCACCCAGGACGCCGAGTTCGCGATCCTGGTCAGCCGCTACATCGCCAACATGGGCCTGGGCCGTTATCTGATGACCCGGCTGGTGAAGTGGGCGCGCGGCAAGAAGGTGCACCGCCTGTACGGCGACGTGTTCGAGCACAACACGCCGATGCTGTCGCTGGCCCAGTCGCTGGGCTTCGAGCGCGAATTCCAGCAGGACGCACCGGGCCTGATCCGGGTATCGCTGGACCTGCGCAGCACCAAGGCCGCCGCCGACGACCGCGCCAGCGGCGAGACCACGCGCGGCAGCTGAGATCGGCCGGCTCGCGTTTCGGCACGCGCCTCATCGCCATCTTCTTCACCGCCGCGGCGATCGCCGCGGCCTGCCGCTCGCATGCGGCATAGGCGTTCAAACACCGCGGAAAACCAAATGCGCCGTGCCCACGCGCACCGGCAAGGCTTGGCTGCTAGGCTGCGCTCGTGTCGCCATGGCCGGATGCCGCCGCGATTCGTTTGCGGCGCAATGCCGGTCGGTTACACCTTCGACAACCGCGTACGACAAGGAGTCTTTATGCAAACGACGACGCAGCGCTCAGGTTTCAAACGCCTCGCCATGCTGGCCACGATCGTGGTCGGCGGACTGTTCTCGGTGGCGAGCTCGGCCTTGCCGGTCCCGCCGTCCGGCAGCGGCTGGCTGGTCTACACCTACTACGGCCCGGCCGGTCGCGACGGCATCGAAAGAGTCGTCGGCATGCGCTATCAAGGCGCCGGCTGCCCCGGCCCGAGGCCGCTGGACTGGGGCCAGCAGACCGCGAAGTTCAGCTGGCACTACGCCACCTGCAACGCCAACCAGAACTGAGTTCGGCACCACCAAGCCCGATGCGGCCGCCCCACCCGCGGCGCTGATCCGCTTTCGCGCAAAAACGACAAGGCGCCCGTTCCTGGGCGCCTTGTCGCGGGCCGATCACGACCCCATTGAAACTACCGCGACACCGGTCAGAACGGCAGCGGCACGCTGTCCACGTCGTCGCACATGACCGTGGTGGTGTCCGAATACGGCGTCGAGGCGCCGATCAAGGAACCGGAACTGATCGCCGGGCAATCGCCGAAGAAGACCACTCCGGCGACATACGCGTGCGAGGCGTCGGTGTAGTAGCTGGTCACCGACACCGCGGTCGGCGGACGCGGCGGTTGAGCCGACGCCGACGCCACGACCACACCCATCACACCCAACGCCAGCAACGGCCGGCGGAACCGCGAAACCAACGAATCGAGCTTCATGACTGCACTTTCCTCCATGATCTTCATGAGCGTAAGGCCGATGCCGCGCGATGGCGGCTTCGGCCCGCGTGAGCCGGGCTCGGTGAGCGCCGGCCCCTGCGCCGGACGAACTGTTCCGGTCCGTCCTTCGGCGCCGCGCCATCATGCAGGCGAAAGCCCGCGCGCGCGACGTGACCTTATCTCCCCCGGCGGCTAACCTAGCCGCCCTCTGTGAGTTCCCCCAATCACGTGTCTGCCCTTCTGCCTAAAACCGGCCAGCAGCGCGCCTGGTGGCGCGCGCCGGCTTCGCCTTCCGCCCTGGCCTGGGCGATCGCCCGCGCCGGCGCCGATTACGACGGCCCGCTGCTCGTCGTCGCGCGCGACAACCACGGCGCGCATCAACTCGAATCCGACCTGCGCACCCTGCTGGGCGCGGACGCCGGTCACGACGGCGCGTTGCCGGTCCTGACCTTCCCGGATTGGGAAACCCTGCCCTACGACTTGTTCAGTCCGCACCCGGACATCGTCTCGCAGCGCCTGTCGGCCCTGCACCGCCTGCCCACGCTCAAGCGCGGCATCGTGGTGGTGCCGGTGCAGACGCTGTTGCAGCGGCTGGCGCCGTTGCGGCATATCGTCGGCGGCAGCTTCGATGTCCGCGTCGGCCAGGTGCTGGACCTCGACAACGAAAAGCGCCGGCTCGAATCCGCCGGTTACCGGCACGTGCCGCAGGTGCTCGATCCGGGCGATTTCGCCGTGCGCGGCGGCCTGCTCGACGTCTACCCGATGGGCGCCGACACCCCGTTCCGGGTCGAGATGCTCGACGACGAGATCGACACCATCCGCGCGTTCGATCCCGAATCGCAGCGTTCGCTCGACAAGATCGACCGCGTGCACCTGTTGCCGGGCCGCGAAGTGCCGCTCGACGACGCCTCGCTCAAGCGCGCACTGGATGCGTTGCGCGAACGCTTCGACCTCGATACCCGGCGCAGCGCGCTGTATCAGGATCTGAAGGCCGGCATCGCACCGTCGGGCATCGAGTACTACCTGCCGCTGTTCTTCGAACAGACCGCGACCTTGTTCGATTACCTCGGCGACAAGGTGCTGCCGGTGATCGCCGACGGCGCGCTGGACGCGGCCGATCAATTCTGGAGTCACACCGGCGAGCGTTACGAACAGCGCCGCCACGATCTCGAACGCCCGCTGCTGCCGCCCGATTCGCTGTACCTGACCCCGGTCGGCCTGCGCGAACGGCTCAATCAGGCCGCGCGCATCGAGTTGTGCGGCGAACAGCATCCGCAACGCACGAAGGCCGTCGCATTGGGCGATCAGCCCGCGCCGACCCTGCCGGTCGCCGCGCGCGACGCCGCGCCGGCCGAAGCGCTGAAGTCGTTCCTGAGCAGTTATCCCGGCCGCGTGCTGATCGCCGCCGACACCGCCGGCCGCCGCGAAGCCTTGCTCGAAGTGCTGCAGGCCGCGGCGCTCAAGCCCGATGTGGTCGCCGACTGGAAATCGTTCCGCGACGGCGCCAGCCGCTTCGCGATCGCGGTCGCGCCGCTCGACGACGGTTTCGCGCTCAGCGAACCAGCGCTGGCGATCCTGACCGAACGCCAGCTGTTTCCCGAACGCGCCTCGCAGCCGCGCCGGCGCAAGCGCGCCGGCCGCGAACCCGAAGCGATCATCCGCGATCTGGGCGAGTTGTCCGAAGGCGCGCCGATCGTGCACGAGGATCACGGCGTCGGCCGTTATCGCGGCCTGATCGTGCTCGAAGCCGGCGGCCAGCCCGGCGAATACCTGGAAATCGAATACGCCAAAGGCGACCGGCTGTATGTGCCGGTCGCGCAACTGCACCTGATCAGCCGCTACTCCGGTGCCTCGGTGGAAACCGCGCCGCTGCATTCGCTCGGCGGCGAGCAATGGACCAAGGCCAAGCGCAAGGCCGCGGAAAAAGTTCGCGACGTGGCCGCCGAACTGCTGGAAATCCAGGCCAAGCGCCAGGCCCGCGCCGGCCTCGCGCTGGATGTCGACCGTTCGATGTACGAACCGTTCGCGGCCGGTTTCCCGTTCGAGGAAACGCCCGACCAGCACTCCTCGATCGAAGCGGTGATCCGCGACCTCGGCAGCAGCCAGCCGATGGACCGCGTGGTCTGCGGCGACGTGGGTTTCGGCAAGACCGAAGTCGCGGTGCGCGCGGCCTTCGTCGCCGCCACCGCCGGCAAGCAGGTCGCGGTGCTGGTGCCGACCACGTTGTTGGCCGAACAGCATTACCGCAATTTCCGCGATCGTTTCGCCGATTGGCCGCTCAAGGTCGAGGTGTTGTCGCGCTTCAAGAGTAGCAAGGAAATCAAGGCCGAACTGGAGAAGCTGACCGAGGGCAAGATCGATGTCGTGGTCGGCACCCATCGCCTGTTGCAGGGCGACGTGCGCTTCAAGGATCTCGGCCTGGTCATCGTCGACGAAGAACAACGCTTCGGCGTGCGCCAGAAGGAAGCCTTGAAGGCCTTACGCGCCAACGTACATCTGTTGACGCTCACCGCGACACCGATCCCGCGCACGCTCAACATGGCCATGGCCGGCCTGCGCGACCTGAGCATCATCGCCACCCCGCCCGCGCATCGTCTGGCCGTGCAGACCTTCGTCGTGCCCTGGGACGACATGCAGTTGCGCGAAGCCTTCCAGCGCGAATTGTCGCGCGGCGGACAGGTCTACTTCCTGCACAACGATGTCGAAAGCATCGGCCGCATGAAGCGTCAACTGGAGGAGTTGGTGCCCGAGGCGCGCATCGGCGTCGCTCATGGCCAGATGGCCGAGCGCGAACTCGAAAGCGTCATGCTCGACTTCCACAAGCAGCGCTTCAACGTGCTGCTGTGCACGACCATCATCGAGTCGGGCATCGACATCCCGAACGCCAACACCATCATCATGAACCGCGCCGACAAGTTCGGCCTGGCCCAGTTGCATCAGCTGCGCGGCCGGGTCGGCCGTTCGCACCATCGCGCTTATGCGTATCTGGTGGTGCCCGACAAGCGCTCGATCACCACCGACGCGCAGAAGCGATTGGAAGCGATCGCCTCGATGGACGAACTCGGCGCCGGTTTCACCCTGGCGACCCACGATCTGGAAATCCGCGGCGCCGGCGAGTTGCTCGGCGAGGACCAGAGCGGGCAGATGGCCGAGGTCGGTTTCAGCCTCTACACCGAGTTGCTGGAACGCGCGGTGCGCTCGATCCGCCAGGGCAAGCTGCCCGACCTGGACTCGACCGAATCGCGCGGCGCCGAAGTCGAACTGCATATCCCGGCGCTGATTCCCGACGATTACCTGCCCGACGTGCACACCCGCCTGACCTTGTACAAGCGCATCAGCGGCGCGCGCGACAGCGAGGAGCTGCGTGAGTTGCAGGTCGAGATGATCGACCGCTTCGGCCTGTTGCCCGACGCGGCCAAGCATCTGTTCGCGGTCGCCGAACTCAAGCTGATCGCGACCAACCTGGGCATCCGCAAGCTCGACCTGGGCGAAAAGGGCGGCCGCTTGCAGTTCGTCGAACGGCCGAACGTGGACCCGATGTCGGTGATCAAGCTGATCCAGGGACAGCCGAAGCTGTATCAGATGGATGGGCCGGACAAGCTCAAGATCAAGTTGGATCTGCCCGACGCGCTGGCGCGGCTGGCGGCGGCGAAGGGCTTGTTGACCTTGCTCGATACCAAGCACTGAGGTTGCGCAGCGGACATCGCGCGCAGGACATCGCGCCGCCCACATCGCGCGCCGCGCGCTACTCCATGCCCACTTTGCAAAAGGGGGCAAGCGCCCGGCGTCAGCACGATGTCCGCTTGATCGATAGCGCGGGGGATTCGCTTTTGCCTCATTGCGATGACCGTGAGCGGAAAGCAAATCCCCCCTAGCCCCCCTTTTTCAAAGGGGGGAACGGTACGCCGCGGATTTCACTGACGCGGGCATTGGCGATATCACCATGCCCGCCGACACGCTCCTGTGCCTGTGTCATCCGCCCGCTTCGCTTTTACTCATTCCTCACTCCTCTCCCCTCACTCCTCGCACCCTGACATTCCACACTGACGCCCACCCCACACCCGCCCTACCATCGCCGCTCCCTTCCCAACCCGAGCGCCTCATGCCGTCTCGCCACGCACGCTTCCTCGCCCTCGCGCTGCTGATACCGGCGCTGTCAGGGCTCGCACTCACCGCAACGGCCGCGATGAAGATCGAACTCAGCCAACGCACCACCCTCAATCTCGCCGCGGTCAAGCAGATCGCCCAGGCCGCCGAGGACAAGGCGCGCGCCCAGGGCTTGAGCGTGTCGATCGCGGTCGTCGACGACGCCGGCCGGCTCGTGCATTTCCAGCGCATGGACGGTACGCCGAACTCCAGCGTCGAGGTCGCCATCGGCAAGGCCACGCATGCGGTCAACTACCGCCGCGATACCGCCTTCCATGAAAAGCTGCTCAGCGAAGGCAATAACGTCGTGCTCGGGCTGCCGTCGATCACGCCGATCGAAGGCGGCGTGCGCCTGTTGCACGGCGATCAGGTGATCGGCGGCATCGGCGTGTCCGGCGCGCGGGCCGCGCAGGACGGCGAGATCGCCCAGGCCGGCGCCGATGTGTTGAAGTAGGCCGGCCGCATCGTCCGCACTTCGAAGCGTTTCAGGGATTCCAGCATGGCTCCGATCACTCGTCTTTCCGTCCTGAGCTTGAGCGTCTTGCTCGCCGCCTGCGCAAGCGCGCCGCCGACGCCGGGCGCGAGTTTCGTGATCGTGCGCCACGCCGAAAAAGCCGACGACGATCCGCGTGATCCCAGCCTGAGCGACGCCGGCCGCGCGCGCGCGCAACGTCTCGCCGCCGCGCTGAAAAACCAGCCGGTGCGCGCGGTCTACGCCACCGCGTATCGCCGCACCCAGCAGACCGGCGAGCCGACCGCGCAATCGCATCGTCTGCAGGTCGTCACCTACGACGCCAAACAGCCGGCAACCGATTTCGCCGCGACCCTGCGACGCGAGCACGCCGCCGGCACCGTGCTGGTGGTCGCTCACAGCAATACCGCGCCCGACATCGCCGCGGCACTGTGCCAGTGCAAGGTGACGCCGGTGGCGGAGACCGAATTCGACCGGCGCATGCGTATCGACTTCGATCGCGACGGCCATCCGCGCTACAGCGAATCGCGCGATCAGTGACGCGGCGCGCGTAAGGCCAGGCCCGCGCGGCTGGACGCGTCATCCAAGATCGCCGAGCATGCCTCTTGCCCGTTCGTTTGTCCGTCCGCAGGGAGTTCCGCCATGAAATCCGCGTTGGTCGCCTCGATGCTGTCGTGCGTGTTCGCCCTGACCGCCTGCGCGCACGCCGCGCCGTCGGATCCCGCCGATGCCAAGCCCGAAGCAGGCGACAGCGCCCGGCCGGGGCAGCCGCTGTCGATGCAACCCGGCGATGAAGTGACCCTGCCCGACCGCTCGCGCCTGCGTTTCGTCGCCGTCACCGCCGATTCGCGCTGCAAGCCGGGACTGCAGTGCATCTGGGCCGGCGATGCGACCCTGGAGTTTCAATGGACCGGCAGCGACGGCACGCAGGCCACCGTGTCGCTCAACACGCCGGCGGAACCGAGCAAGAGCGCGGGTGCGTGGACGTTCGAATTGCAGGCGCTGGATTTCGCTGAGCCGCCGCTTGCGACGGTGCAATTCCAGGCGAAGTGACAGGCCGATCACGGGTTTGTCGTCCATCGGATCGATAGCCGGCTGAGGCCGGCGACAACTGTCGCGATGGGCACCGTCTCGCTCGATATCGCACCGCATCGCGCATGCGGCGCAGGCATCCCGCCGCCTGCCGCGACCAAGCCCGGCAACTGCAACACCGAGTTGCAGCATCGACACCGCGAATGCATAAAAGTCATGCCAATCTGCGGGTATCAGTCCTGCAGGAGTCCGTCATGACCACGATCATCGCCCCGCGCATCCACGATCTGGGCGGGTTCCAGGTACGCCGCGCCGTGCCGAGCGTGCAGGCGCGCTCGGTCGGTCCGTTCGTGTTCGTCGATCACATGGGACCGGCCGCGTTCGAACCCGGCCACGGCATCGACGTGCGCCCGCATCCGCATATCGGCCTGGCCACGGTGACCTTTCTGTGGGCCGGTTCGATCGGCCATCGCGACACCTTGGGCAGCGTGCAGGACATCCATCCCGGCGACGTCAACTGGATGACCGCCGGCCGCGGCATCGCCCACTCCGAACGCACCCCGGAAAAACCGCGCGCCGACGGTCATCCGCTGCACGGCATGCAGACCTGGGTCGCGCTGCCGCGCTCGTTCGAGGAAACCGCGCCGGCGTTCCACCACCATCCCGCCGCGACCCTGCCGCAGCTGCACCGCGACGGTGCCTGGTTGCGCGTGGTTGCCGGCCGCGGCTTCGGCCAGGAATCGCCGGTGCGCGTATTCGCCGACACGCTGTACGTGGCCATCGATCTGGACCCGGACAAGGAACTCGAGATCGAGGACAGTCACGCTGAGCGCGCGCTGTATCTGCTCGAAGGCCAGGCGCAACTGGATGGCGCCGACCTGCCGGAAAAACACCTGATCGTGCTCGACCCAGGCACCCGGCCGCGCCTGCGCGCAAAGACCCCGGTCAAGGCCATGCTGCTCGGCGGCGAACCGCTGGATGGGCCGCGCCATCTGTGGTGGAACTTCGTCTCAAGCTCGCGTGAGCGGATCGAGCAGGCCAAGCAGGACTGGGCCGAAGGACGATTCGGTCACATCCCGGGTGAGCACGAATTCATTCCATTACCTGAACGGTGACTTTTCCGAATCTGGCGTTTGTCAATCCCCGCAAAGTGGACTAAGGTCACAACCTATAGGACTCGCAACACCGCTTAACCATACATCCGGTTGCAGGGGGAAGTGTCGTGAAGTCATGGGGAAAGAACCAGCACGCTATGCCGTGGCTGGTGTTGTTGTTTGCATTGTGTGCCAACGCCAAAGCCCAGGACGCCGCTGCGGATGACCCGGGCAATTGCCCGGCGTTGCCTGCCAGCACCGGTTTGCGTTGGGAGTACCGCGCCAGCGCGGATTCGGATTTCTGCCGCGCTCTGCGCGCCGACGGCTCGGAAGCCTTCGGCCTGTACATCGCCAGCAAATCGCCGTTCACGCCCAAACGCAGCGATCGTGCCGAAGCCAGCACGATCGACGGCAAGGCGATGCATTGGTATCGCGGCGAGCTCGCCGGCAAACCCGATATCCAGGTCCGCGAAACGCTGATCGAAATCGGGTCGGGCAAGATCGCGCACATCTGGCTGCAGGCGGCGTCGCCGGACCAGCTCAAGGAGGTCATCGGCCAGACCGAGGGCCTGCGATTTCCGACGACCCAACTGAGCGCGAACAAGTAATTCAGGCAGTGAGTTCCAACAAAGCGACCGTGCTGGCCTCAGCGCGGTCGCTTTGCTGTGTCCGCGCTGCATATTTGTGATGTATTGCTCATTTTTGAGGAATCGGCCAGCATAAGAATGGCCTGGCTGAACAGGGTCGAACTGCCCCGTTCCAAGACTGAACAGGGCTGATCGTCGATCCGCAGGGCCTGCCCCACTACCTCAAAGGATGACGATCATGATCAAGCGACTCGGTGCGGAGTTCATCGGTACGTTCTGGCTGGTGCTCGGCGGTTGCGGCAGCGCCGTGCTGGCGGCCAATTTCGGCGGCGCGGGCAATCCGCTCGGCATCGGCCTGCTGGGCGTGGCGCTGGCGTTCGGCCTGACCGTGTTGACCGGCGCGTATGCGTTCGGCCACATCTCTGGCGGCCATTTCAATCCGGCGGTGAGTTTCGGCCTGTGGGCCGGCGGCCGGTTCCCGGCCAAGGACTTGTTCCCCTACATCGTCGCCCAGGTGCTCGGCGGCATCCTCGCCGGCTTCATCCTGCTGCAGATCGCCAGCGGCAACGGCAGTTTCGCCATCGACCCCAATGCGGCCGGCACCTTCGCCAGCAACGGTTACGACCTGATGTCGCCGGGCGGTTATTCGCTGACCGCCGCGCTGCTGACCGAAGTGGTGATGACCGCGATGTTCCTGATCATCATCCTCGGCGCCACCCACAAGAACGCGCCGGCCGGCTTCGCCCCGATCGCGATCGGCCTGGGCCTGACCTTGATCCATCTGATCAGCATTCCGGTCACCAACACCTCGGTCAATCCCGCGCGTTCGACCGGCGTGGCCTTGTTCGCGGGCGCCGCGGCGATCAGCCAGCTGTGGCTGTTCTGGGTCGCGCCGATCGTCGGCGGCCTGCTCGGCGGCGCGGTGTATCGCTGGCTCGGCAAGGACTGAAAGCTCGCTCGATGGGAAACGAAAAGCCGCGCACCTGCGCGGCTTTTCGTTTGGGCGCGACGCGGCGCTCGCGCTGCCTTCGACACGGGCATGCATCGATCGTCTGGACGCGATGCAATGCGGACTTCGCCGCAACGACATGAGCGAAACAACGAACAGCGCGTGAGGTAGACGCAGCAACGCGTCGCCGGTCAATGCGCCACCGACTAACGCACCGCTTCGTTCGCGACCTCGATCGCGGTCTGCTGCAACTGCGCGGCCAGGCGCGCGTTGCCGACCGCGTCGGCGGCGTTGAGCATCTGCGACACCGCCTGCAGCTGCTTGATGCCGCGCGGCGGGATCTTCTTGAGTTTGCCGCCGACGATCATCCAGCCGCTGGCGCCGTTGGCGACGCCGGCCGATACGAACGTGGCGACGAGGGTGATCTGCTTGGGATCGAGCTTGGTAGCCATACGATGTTGCTCCTTGTGACGCTCACCTCCGCTTGCGCGGCGGCGCGCGTGTCTTCGCCCATCGTCGCGGGCATGCGTCGATGTTGCGTCCGATAGAAAACAACGCGCGCGCCAGCGGGTTACGGACGTATCGCGGGTGAAACATCGGCATTCGAGCAAGAGCCACGCTCGCCGCGCATGCGACTACCGGCGCGCGAAAACAAAAGGCCACGCTCGCGCGTGGCCTTTTGCGTCTTTCACTTCACACACGAATCGCGATCAGAACTTGCCTTCCTGGAAATCGACGAACGCCTGCATCACTTCCTGCTTGGTGTTCATCACGAACGGACCGTAGCGCGCGACCGGTTCGCGCAGCGGCCGTCCGGCGATCACGATCAGGCGGCTGCCCGGCTTCGCGTCGCCCAGCTTGAGCACGTTGCCGCCCGCCAGCACCGCCAGTTCCTGCGCATCGAGTTCGCGCGCGTCCTCGCCGTCGCCGATCCGCACGCCGCCTTCGTAGACGTACGCGAACGCGTTGTGGCCTTCGGGCAATTCGTACTCCCAGCTCGCGCCGGCGTCGAGCGCGATGTCGAGATAGACCGGGTCGGTCGCCGGCTGCGCGATCGGCCCGCGCAGGTCGCCGATGCGGCCGGCGATCAACTTGACCTGCACGCCGTCGGCCGGCTGGACCTGGACGATGCGGTCGGGCGCGAACTCCTGGTATTTCGGCTCGGTCATCTTCTCGCGCGCCGGCAGGTTGACCCACAGCTGGAAGCCGCGCATGCGGCCTTGTTCCTGCTCGGGCATTTCCGAATGCACCAGGCCGCGGCCGGCGGTCATCCACTGCACGCTGCCGGGGACCAGCACGCCTTCGTTGCCGTGGTTGTCCTTGTGGCGCATGCGGCCGTCGAGCATGTAGGTGACGGTCTCGAAGCCGCGGTGCGGGTG
This sequence comes from Lysobacter sp. Soil_N_51, assembly GCF_057655755.1. NCBI lineage: Bacteria > Pseudomonadati > Pseudomonadota > Gammaproteobacteria > Lysobacterales > Lysobacteraceae > Lysobacter > Lysobacter sp. Soil_N_51. The sequence continues at coordinate 379,640 of NZ_JBDGLR010000001.1, forward strand.
CTCCGGGAAACCGGCGAGGTAATCCTCGGGCTTGTCGGTGCCGAATTCGTCGAGCAGCAGGAACGGATCGAGATCGGGCAGCTGCGGACCGCCGATGACCCGGGTCAGGCGGACCCCGGCGCCGTCGGAGGTCGGCTGGCCGCGCAGCTTGCGGCCGACGCGGGCGTAAGCGGTGGCGGGGGTGGCGGTGTCCATGGTCCTGTCCTATGCGGATGCCGGATTGGCGATGGGCATAGGATGCCACTGCATTTTCAGAACGATAGCGCTCTGCATGCAATCATCAATCATATAAACAGAACAATAAGCCGCTATCGTCCGCCCGCGTTTCACTGCCTCACCCGGCTTCTTATCTCCCTCTCCCGCTTGCGGGAGAGGGCCGGGGTGAGGGAAACAGCATGGCGCAAAGCTCCCAGAAGCGCCCTCACCCTCCCCTCTCCCGCAAGCGGGAGAGGGAAAGCATCGGTCGAGGCTCGGCAAGAGATCGCTCGCTAGGGCCTCGGCGTTGCCACCGGGAGTACACGCCGACGCTACACCCGCGTATACACATACACCGTCGCCGGCGGCACGTTGCGCAATACGAAATCGCCGCGCCGCACCTGCAGCCCAAGCGAACGCGCGACCGGATCGGCCACCGGCGCGGCCGGGCCGTAGGTGAACTGCACGAACACGCCGTCCTCGCGCAGGCATTCGAACGCCGCGCCGAGGATGTCGCGCTGCAGCGGGTGCGGCATGGTCAGCAACCCGAGACCCGAGACGATCGCGTCGGCCGGACCGGCGCGCAGATAACCGGCGTCGCGCGCCAGCTGCGGCAACTCGCGCGCGTCGCCGAGCACCACCGGCACCTGCGGAAAACGCAGATGCAGATGCGCGTGCAATTCTTCGTTGAGTTCGAGCACCAGCAGGTCTTCGTCGCGGATGCCGGCATCGAGCAAGGCGCGGGTGATCGCGCCGGTGCCGCCGCCGAGTTCGATCACCCGGTTCACGTCGTCGGGCAGTTCGGAAATCATCGCCGCGGCCAGTTCGGCGCTGGACGGCGCCACCGCCGCCACCCGCAACGGGTTCTTGAGCCACTGACGGAAGAAGGTCCAGGTACCGGGCTTGCGGTGCGACTTCATGCGCGATGCTCCAAGCAACGCGCACGCGCGAGGCTGCTACGACGAAAAGGGGACGCCATCAACGCGGCTCCAGCCGCCAGCAGCGGTGGATCCGGGCGTCGCGTTCGAAATCCAGCGGAATCGTCTGCGCGCTGATATCCACGCAGCGGGCGAACTGGGCGATCGCATCTTCGTCCAGACGGAACCGGCGGAAGTTGTTGGAAAAATACAGCACGCCGTTGTCGGCCAGGCGCGCGACCGCGGCGCGCAGCAGGCGCACGTGTTCGCGCTGGATGTCGAAGTCGTCGGCGCGCGCGGAATTGGAGAAGGTCGGCGGATCGCAGAAGATCAGGTCGTAACGGCCGCGATCGGCTTCCAGCCATTGCACCGCGTCGGCCTGAGCCAGGCGGTGCTGCGAACCGGTCACGCCGTTCTCGCGCAGATTATCCGAACACCACTGCAGGTAGGTGGCCGACAGATCGACCGTGGTGGTCTCGCTGGCGCCGCCGACCGCCGCCTGCACGGTGGCCGCGCCGGTGTAACCGAACAGGTTGAGGAAACGGCTGCCGCGCGCTTCTTCGGCGATGCGCAGGCGCATCGGCCGATGATCGAGGAACAGGCCGGTATCGAGATAATCGAACGGATTCACCCGCAGCCGCGCGGCGCCTTCGCGCACGACAATGAATTCGCCGCGCTGATCGAACTGGCCGTACTTGCTGCCGCCCTTGCCGCGCGCGCGGGTCTTGATCGCGAGCCGCTCGCGCGGCACCGCGAACACCTCGCGCGCGGCCGCGAGCAATTCGTTGAGACGACGGCGCTGGTCGGCTTCGGGGATGTCGGACGGCGCGGCGTATTCCTGCACGTGCAGATAGGTGCGCGGCTGCGGTTCGTCGGTGGTGTAGACGTCGATCGCGGCCGAGTATTCGGGCAGATCGGCGTCGTAGGCGCGGAAGCAGTCGATCGCTTCGCGCTGGCGCCAGTTCTTGAGCTTGCGCAGGTTCTTGCGCAGGCGATTTGCGACCATCTGCGCGCCTTCGCTCAACGGCGGCGGCGCGGCGTCTTCGGCCTGCGCCTTGCGTTCGGCGTGGCCGATGCGCGCGATCGGCTCGCACACGATCAGGGCGCATTCGATCGCGCCGTTGAAGATCTGGTACTTCTTGCTGGCGCGCAGGGTCGTGGCCTGGGCCAGCGCCGGATCGCCGCACAGCAGGCTGGCGCGCCAGCTCGGCACGGTGCGCTTGAGCGCTTCGCCGAGCGCGCGATACAGCGCGGGATCGGCGGTCAGGCGGGCGTCGTAGGGCGGGTTGCAGACGGCCAGGCCCGGAGTCTGCGCATCGCTCTTCGCGTTCGCATCCGGGCTTGCGCCGGTCCCCGAGGACATCGCCTCTTCAAGACCGTCATTCCCGCGAACGCGGGAATCCAGGGCTTTATCGCGACTTGACTCTGAAGTCTCTGGATCCCCGCCTGGGCGGGGATGACGGACTTCAGGCTGCGCGGCTTGAAACTTCGCGATCTGAAGCCGCTCAGGCGCCGCCTGCAACGACTCCACCGCCGCGACATTCCACTCGATCACTCCCGCCAACCCGGCTTCGATCTCGTTGTCGCGCGCCGCGCGGATCGCATGCGGATCGATATCGCTGCCGGCGAATACCGGACGCAGCGCGGCCAGTCCCGCGGCTTCGCGCTCGCGCGCCTGCTCGCACAGCGTGCGCCAGCCGGCGAAATCGAACCCGCGCCAGCGCGTCGGCGGCAACGCGCCGTGACGCAGCAGACCCGGCGCGACGTCGGCGGCCATCAGCGCGCCTTCGATCAGCAAGGTCCCGCTGCCGCACATCGGGTCGAACAAGCCGCCGCCGTTCGCGTACACCTTCGGCCAACCGCCGCGCAGCAACACCGCCGCGGCGAGATTTTCCTTCAGCGGCGCTTCGCCCTGTTTCTGCCGCCAGCCGCGCCGGTGCAGCGAACCGCCGCCCAGGTCGATCGACACGATCGCCTTGCCCTTGCGGATCACCAGATTCAAACGCAGATCGGGCTGATCGGTGTCGACGTCGGGGCGCGAACCGGTGCGCGCGCGCATCACGTCGACCACGCCGTCCTTGACCCGCTGCGCGGCGTAGCGCGCGTGGGTGATCGCCTCGCCCGACACGTGCGCGTCGACCGCGAGCGTATGCACGCTCTCCATGTGCGCGGGCCAATCCAGCGCGGCGACGCCGGCGTACAGGGCGTGCTCGTCGGGACAATCGAATTCGGCGATCGGCCACAACACCCGGCTGGCCAGACGCGACCACAGCACCGCGCGCTGCGCGTCGGCGAGTTCGCCCTCGACGTTGACGCCGGCGGTGGCGGCGGTCGCGCGCTGGCAACCCAGCGCGATCAGTTCGTCGGCCAACAGGTATTCCAGACCCTTGCCGCAGCTTGCGTAGAACTTGCTCATGCTTGCGCGGTACTCACAATGTTTCGAGCAGGCGCGCGAACGCGTCGGCGCTGCCCTGCACGTGCGCCGTAAGGCGGTGGCTGTCGTCGACCAGGAGCAACCGCGCACGGCGCGGATGGGCCCAGGCGACGACATCGGCGGCCGGGATCAGTTCGTCGTCCCAGCCGTGAATGATGCTGATCGGTACATCGGCGGCCTGCAGCGTGGGCGCAGGGCCCATCGCGATCGGCGGCGCCATCAGGAACAGCGCGGCGGGCCGGACCTGCATCGACACCGCGCCGGAAATATAGGCGCCCAGGCTCGACCCGGCGAGCACCACCGGCCCGCGCTGCGCGGCCGTGCGCGCCAGCCCGAGCAGACGCTCGATGCGCGCGTAGACATCGCCCAGATCGCTGACCTCGCGTTTGGCGTCCAGGTCGGTGTAGTCGGGACGCTCGTGGGTCCAGCCAAGACGCTGCGCCGCCTCGGCCAGGGCGGTGACCTTGGTCGCGTCGGGACCGCTTTCGAAGCCATGAGACAGAATGCAATGTCCTGGGGCGATCATCTTTGAGCCGGGGTGTAGTAGTGGCAGATCACGACGAAAGTCCGGGAATGCAGTGACCTGGAGTGATCATCTTTGAGCCGAGGTGAAGTAATTGCAGATCACCGCGAAAGTCCAAAGACACGAGTTCCCGCGCAATCATCCAAGAACCGATGTGAATCAATCGCGGATCCCATCGCGCCAGCAAACAACAAGCCATGGCGACCATCGCGCATGAAATCCATCCCGACGCCCGCGATCATGGCGCGCGCGCCGAAACCGTCATGCCCGACCCGCGATCATGAGGCGGCAACCGATCGCGAAACAAACCAGCACGCCGGATCATCCGCACCAATCGCGCGATCAACCCGCAACCGCATCGATCACCGGCACCAGCGCATCGCCAAGCCGGATCGTGCCGCCCTCGAGAATCCGCGCGCACAGACCGCCGTGGCCGCGCATCGCGTTGAAACCGCCCGGGCCGAGCGCGGCTTCCATCATCGAACACGGGTCGCAGGACTCGGTCCATTCCAACAGCGCGCCGCCGAGGCGGAAGCGACGATCTTTCAAGGCCAGCAACGGCAGCCCGGAGACCACGATATTGCGGCGCAGGAACGCGGGTTCCAGCGATTCGTGACCCGACAGGGCCGCGATCACCGGCAAATGCTCGGCCTGGATCAGGGTCACGCCGCGCTTGCCGCTGCCGCCCTTGTAGCGGTCGCCGGCCAAGCCCGCGCCGGCCTGCGCGACGACCTCGTCCAGGGCCTGCATCCGCACCGCCCGCGCCGGACGCACGCCGATCCATTCGACCCGGCCGGGCCGCGGCAACGTGGCCATCAGCTTTCCTAGCGCGGAGTCGGCGGGCGGCAGGGTCATGGGGGGCTCCGTGGGAGGGCGAATGGTAGCATCCGCAGGCATGCCGCCCCTGAATCTCACGTCCGCGCCCCTGCCCTACGAAGCCCGGCTGACGCCGCGCGAACCGGCCTCGATCGACCTGGTGGTGATCCATTGCACCGAGTTGCCCGACCTGGCCACGGCGCGCGAATACGGCGAGCGGGTGCTGTACGCCGAGTCCGGCACCGGCAACAGCGGCCACTACTACATCGACCGCGACGGCTCGGTGCTGCGCTATGTCGGCGAGGACCGCATCGCCCATCACGTGCGCGGCTACAACCCGCGCTCGATCGGGATCGAACTGGTCAACATCGGCCGTTATCCGCACTGGCTGGATTCGCGCCGCCAGGCCATGCCCGAGGACTACACCTCAGCGCAGATCCAGGCGCTGACCGACCTGTTGAGCGACCTGCGCCAGCGCCTGCCGTCGCTGCGCTACATCGCCGGGCACGAGGACCTGGACACCACCCAGGTCGAAGCCAGCGACGATCCCTCGGTGCTGGTCCAGCGCAAGCTCGATCCGGGCCCGTGGTTTCCGTGGCCGCGGGTGTTGGCGGGGTGCGGGCTGGAGCGGTTGCCGCGCTGAGGTATCGGCGCGTCACGCGGCGTCGGCGCGCAACCTCACCGGCCCACCGCGCCGCGCCGGACCGTGGCGGGCGTCCCGCTATACTCCACCCGACCTCCCAAACCGCGCGCCGATGACCTCCTCCCCCGTCTCCGAACTGATCGAACTGCTGTCGCTGGAACGATTGGAGGACAACCTGTTTCGCGGCCAGAGCCGCGATATCGGCACCAAGTACGTGTTCGGCGGGCAGGTGCTCGGCCAAGCGCTGTCGGCCGCGCAGGCCACCCTCGACACCGCGCGCGCGGCGCATTCGCTGCATGCGTATTTCCTCAAGGCCGGCGATATCGAAGCGCCGATCGTCTACCAGGCCGACCGCACCCGCGACGGCGGCAGTTTCTCGGTGCGCCGGGTCACCGCGATCCAGCACGGTCAGCCGATCTTCTTCCTGGCCGCCTCGTTCCACAAAGACCAGGACGGCGGCGAACACCAGCTGTCGATGCCGGAAGTGCCCAAGCCCGAGGACATCGATCCGGCGCCTGCGGTGCCGGCCGAGGTCATGGCGACCTTGCCAACCAAGGTCCAGCGCTGGCTGTCGCGGCAAGGGCCGTTCGAATTCCGCCATGTGTATCCGCGCGACGAACTCAATCCGCCCAAGCGGCCGCCGTTCCAGCAGGTCTGGTTCCGCCTGAGCGAACCGGTCGGCGACGCGCCGGAGCTGCATCGCGCCCTGCTCGCCTACGCCTCCGACTTCCATCTGCTCGGCACCGCGACGTTTCCGCACGGCATCAGCTACTACCAGCCGAACGTGCAGATGGCTTCGCTGGATCACGCCTTGTGGTTCCACCGTCCGTTCCGCGCCGACGACTGGCTGCTGTATTCGATCGACAGCCCCAGCGCGCAAGGCGCGCGCGGGTTGGCGCGCGGGCAGATCTTCGATCGGCAGGGACGACTGGTCGCCAGCAGCGCGCAGGAAGGCCTGATCCGGGTGGTGCGCGATGCCGCCAGCGCCGCGCAGGTTCCGGCGAAGGAATGACATGAGGCAGGTATTCAGCAGTCCGCGACTGGAAAACGTCGAAGGCGTGGCGCAGTTGTTGCGCGACGCCGGGATCGAAGTGCGGGTCACCAACGACCGCTCCTACAAGGGCAACCGGCGTTCGACCTTCAGTTACGCCGAACAACCCAAGGAACGTCCCGCGGTGTGGGTGGTGCAGTCCAGCGATCAGCTGCGCGCGCGCGATCTGCTGCGCGAGGCCGGGCTGATCGACAGCACCCGCGCCGAAGAATCGCATCACGCGCCGTTCCGTTTTCAGTCGAGCATCGACCAGACCCGCACGCCGGGGCAGAAACGCGCGTTCCGGATCAAGATCGGTCTGCTGCTGTGCATCGCGGTGGTGCTGGGCCTGGCGATGTTCCATAACCTGCGCAATCGCCCGGTGGCCGCGCCCGCGGTCGATCCGGCGATGGTCGCGCTGCAGACCCACACGTTCGACGGCAGCGTCGCGGCGATACCGGCCGGGCTGGCCGCGGCGGTGTTCAAGCAACAGTTGGCCGAGGCCGATCAACCGACCCAATGCCTGCGCGTGGACCGCAGCGACGCCTCACGCAAATTGCTGACCGCGCTCGCGCGTTCGAACCTGCGCCTGTTGCCGGCGAGCCAGTGCGTGGAAGTGCCCGACGAGGAACAAGGCAGCCACGCGCTCGACGGCGCGCCGGCCGAACTGATCCAGGTGCATGCGTTCCGGCCGACCTCGGCGAGCACCGGCACGGTCGAGTATTCGGCGTACTTCAGCCGCTCGCAGGCGGTGTACAAGACGCTCGAGGTCAAGCTGGTCGACGGCAACTGGACGGTGGTCAAGACGGTCAAGACCGTGCGCGCGATGGGCTGAGCGCGACACGCCGCGAAGGGAGCCCAGTTCGCGGCGCGGCGACTGTGAGCATCTCGAACACGTCGCGACGCAATACGACCGACCCGAGCCACTCATGCCGATGTTGGAACGGCATGGCGCGTACATGGCCATGCCGTTCCGATCGCATCCTGCGCTGTTTACCGTATCGCCTCAGCGCGATTCCGCGCTGAGGCGATCATCCTGTCGCACTGCATGTCGTCGCCGCTCAGAGTTGCTCAGCGATCAGCCGATGATCGACCATCATCGTCCCCTTGGTCAGGGTGCTGCGGACTCTGATCGCACCTGGCGCCACCGTCAGGTCCTCCGGGCTCGCATCGTACTTCCACTTCAGCGACATCTGCTGCCTGAGATTCATGAAACTGATGGGGCCGAGCTCGTCGTTGCTGACCACCACGGCCTTCGTCGGCGGCGTGGTCTGACCCGGCTCGGTTACGTGGACGATCCCGCTGATCCAGAGGGAGCTGTTCGTCGAGACGCCGGACGGCGTCTTCATCTCGGTGATCACACCGCGCGTGGGTGCGCAGATGGTCGCCGACTCCGCGGCGACCCACCCCTGCACGCCGCGAAACTCGACCAGCCCGAGGCAGTCCCCCAGGTGGTCGGTGACGATCAGGTGGGTGTCGGTGAAGGGACCCGACGGGCCGGTTGCGGGCCGCTCCAAAAGCTGCGTGTAGAGGCCTTCGTAGTTCGTGGAGAATTCGGTTTTGACCGTTTTGACGATCGGATCGTCGACGGCCTGGGCCGCCGCCGACAACGGGGCCAACGCCAACACCGACAGCGCAATCAGGGGGAGGAGCGATTTTGCAATCATGAAAAATCTCCATAGTTACTTCTGTAATGAGACGCGGGCATCGGTGCCCGCGCCGTCCGCGCCGATCGGCACGGACGGCCCATTAGAACTACGGGCACGGACCGTCGGGCATCGCCGGGTCCTCGATTACCGCGCGATTTACACCGACCTCATCGCACTGCGTCGATTTTCTGACTCGTCCTATCCACGACACAATGCCTGCGCGTGGATCGCAGCGATGCCTCGCGCAAACTGCTGACCGCGCTGGCGCGTTCGAACCTGCGACTGTTGCCGGCGAGCCAGTGCGTGGAAGTGCCCGACGAGGAACAAGGCAGCCACGCGCTCGACGGCGCGCCGGCCGAACTGATCCAGGTGCATGCGTTCCGGCCGACCTCGGCGAGCACCGGCACGGTCGAGTATTCGGCGTACTTCAGCCGCTCGCAGGCGGTGTACAAGACGCCCGAGGTCAAGCTGGTCGACGGCAACTGGACGGTGGTCAAGACGGTCAAGACCGTGCGCGCGATGGGCTGAGCGCGGCACCCGCCGCGAATGCAATCCGGCTTCGCGCACGCGCACGGACTTGCGCACGCAAGCGCGACGCGGGCTCGGCTGCCACGCCACCGAGAAACGGCATGGCGACCAACACCGCCATGCCGCTGCGGGCGCATCCTGCGCCGCTTACATCACGCGCCGCTTAGGTCCGGCCCAGGCGCGATGTTCCGCCCTGGCGCGATCCGCGGTCGCCGCCGCTCACACGGCGTGTCTCCAGACTTATCTCTCCAAGGGATTAAGGACGAACCGTTGACCGATAATCCTGCCGTCGACGATCACCGTGCCCTTGGTCTGAGTGGTGCGGATTCTCGTCCCGAACGGCGTTTTGTCCTCCGGCAGTGCGTCGTACTGCCAGTTCAACGACATCTGATTGTTGAACATGAAATCCGTGGTGCCCAGACTGTGGGTGCTCACCACCTTGCCCTTGATCGTCGACGTGGTCTGTCCCGGATCGGGCTTGCGGGCGATATCGCTGATCCACAGGCCCGGCATGACGCCGGGCGGGAGGGAAACGGGCACCATTTCATTGATGACGCCGCGCGAGGGCGCGCATGCATCCGCCCACGGCTGTATTTCCGCCGGATACGCCCATCCATCCGAGATCAGTTCGAACACCGCGGCGGTGCAGTCCAGTTCGTTGTTGGCGACCACCAGGTGGGTGTCGACGACCTGCTCCGCACCGGCCAGGGCGGGCCGCTCCAGAAGCTGGGTATACAGCGGGCCCTCGTGGTTGGTGGAGTACGAGGTTTTCGCCGTTCTGACAATCGGATCGTCGTTGGCGCAGGCCACCGACAGCGGGGCCAACGCCAACGCCGACAGCACCATCAGGGGGAGGAGCGATTTAGCAATCATGAATAATCTCCTTATCTACTTCTGTAATGAGACGCGGGCATCGGTGCCCGCGCCGTCCGTGTCGATCAACGCGGACGGCTCATTAGAAATACCGGCCCGGATCGGCGACGCCGCCGGATGCTGGATTACCGCGCGATTTACACCGACCTCATCGCATTGCGTCGACTTTCTGACTCGTCCTATCCATGCATCGGCGGCAAGCGACACGCACGGCCGAAGCTCGACGCCCCGTCCGAACGCGGCTTCGGGCGCGCTCTTGCCGCCGCCGCGCCGGTCGGTCACATTTCCCGGCGGGCTACGTCTAGGTTTGCAGGCATCGCCGGATGCCGCCGCCTCGAGACCGCTTGCATGACACCCGCCCACCCGCCGCGCCGCGTCCCCGCCCTTCCCGCACCCGCCCTCCGGAGCGTCTGGCGATGAATGCCGAAGCCCTGCATTCGCTGATCGACCACCACCTGCCGGCGGCCTCGCGCGGCGATACCGCCGCGTATTCGCGCATCGTCGGCGCCTGCCAGAACTCGGTCACCGCCATCGCCCTGGCGATGGTGCGCGACGTCCACGCCAGCGAGGACATCGCCCAGGAAGCCTTCCTCAACGCCTGGCAGAACATCCGCAAGCTGCAGAACCCGTCCAGCTTCCTGCCGTGGCTGCGCCAGATCACCCGCAACCTCGCTAACGATCATCTGCGCGCGCGCCAGCGCCTGCCGCGCGGCAGCGACGATTTCGACGCGGCCATCGCCGCCGCGGCCGATCCCGAACCCAGCGCGGTCGAACGCCTGATCGAAGCCGAACGCGCGCAAGTCGCGGCCGAACTGATCTCGGCCCTGCCCGACGAAAGCCGCGAGGTCCTGCTGCTGTATTACCGCGAAGGCCAAAGCTCGCAGCAGGTCGCCGCCCTGCTCGGCCTGAGCGACGCGGCCGTGCGCAAGCGCCTGTCGCGCGCGCGCAGCACGGTGCGCGGCGAGTTGCTCGATCGCTTCGCGGTGTTCGCGCGGGCCAGCGCGCCCACGGTCGGTTTCACCACCCTGGTCGCCAGCGCGCTCGGCGTGATCGCGCCGGCCGGCACCACCACCGCGGCGATCGCGGCCGGGTCGATCGGCTCGGGCCTGGCCGGCAAGTTCGGCCTGGGCGGGCTCGGCACCGCCGGCACCTCCGGCGGCGTGGTCGGCAGCGTGGTGGTGTTCGTGGTCGAACGGGTGTTGTCGCCGGTGTCCGAGGCGATGACCGGCGCGCCGCTGGACAGCGCCTCGATCGCCGTGCGCATGACGACGATCAGTTCGCAGACCCTGGGCGGGGTGATCGGCGGTTTCGTCGGCGGCTTGATCGCCACGGTGCTGATCGCGCGCTACATGCTCGGTTTCGCCGCCACACCACAGGAGCGGCGCGAGATCGGCCGGCTGATCACGGTCATGAGCGTGACCAGCGCGCTGCTCGCGTTGGCCACCCTGGTCACGCTGGAGGTCAGCCGCGGCTGGATCGTGCCGCTCGCGGTGACCTTGGCGGTGATCGTATTGAGCCTGTGGCAATGGCTGGTCGTGGTGCCGCGCGCGCTGGCGCCGTCGATGGCGCGGATCCGCCGCGAAACCGGCCGCGATCCCAAGCGCAGCCTGGTCTATCGCTGGGTGCTGGGGCCGCAGGCGATGGTCTGGAGTTCGCTGGTGATGCTCGCCTCGGTGGTGTACGTGCTGTTCCGCGACGGCCGCTTCGGCTGATCGCTATCGGTAGCGACCGCCAGCGATCGCCGCGGCGGCGCCCCAATGCGCCGCCGCGGCTCCGCTGCGCCCCCGCGCCAACATCGTCCCCGCGGATCGCGCGCGATCCGCGCGTGCATTGCCGCCCCGCTTCGCGCGTCGCGCGTTGTGCTTTGTGCGTTGTGCGTTGTGCGCGCGAGCATTCCCTTTTCGCATCGCCCGCCGCATCGCGCGTCATGCGCATGCTCATGGCACATACGCCTCCGGCGCGGCGGCGAAGTTCACCGGCACGGTGATCGTCGCGCTCGCGCCATTGTCCAGATCCACGCTCAGATTGACCGCGGCGCCGCCGGCCGCGCCGCCGCTGGCCGGATTGCACGCGCCGGTGCCGGCGCCGATCGCGCAGCTCCAGGCGGCGGCGAGGGTCGCGCCGTTGGGCAGCAGGTCCTCGACCAGCGCGCCGGCCACCGCGTCGGGGCCGTCGTTACGCACGGTGATGGTGTACACGGCGCTGCCGCCCGGCGTGTAGGTCGCGCTCGCATCGCTCTTGACGATCGACAATGCCACTTGGTTGCGGGTGTTGGTGAAGGCGCAGGTCAGCACTTCGTCGGCGACCACGCTGGCGCCGGGAATCGTGTAGACCGTGCCCGCGAGCGCGCCGACCGCGGTGTTGGCGGCGTTGCGGCATAGCGCCGAGGTCAGCGTATAGCCGGCCGGCAGGCCGGTCTCGGCGATGGTCACGTCGGTACCGGCCGCGACGACCGTGTACGCCTGCACGCCGGCAGTGTTGACGTCGCCGTCGACCTGGACCGCGGTGCCCGCGGCCTGGGTGGTGACGTTGCCGGTGGCCTGCGCGGTATTGGTCAGCGTGAAGCCGAAGCTGCCGACACCGCGCAGGCTGGTCTTGTTGAGCACGATCCGCGGCAAGGCCGCGACCACGTTGCGGGTCGGTTGATCGCCGGGCGTGGCGGGATCGGCGTCGCTGACGTCGAGCAGGTCCTGACCCAGGGTCGCGGCGCGATGCGCCACGCTCGCGCTGTTGTTGATCACCGTGCCGGCCGCCACGCCGGCGTTGACCCGCACGCGGAAACGCAGGCTGAAACTTTCGCCGGGCGCGATCGTGCCGCCGCTGCCGGCGGTCGCGCCGGTGCCCAGGCGGAACACCACGCGATTGTTGCCGGCATCGAATTCGGCCTGGTCGTCTCCGGCCGCGTCGCTGAGCGCGCCGGCATTGGCGCCGCTGACGATGACCAGACTGCCCGGCTCGTAGGTGGTATTGGCCGGGATCGCATCGGTCAGCACGGTCTGCAACGAGGAATCGCTGCCGATGTTGGTGGTGCCGACGGTGAATTCAAGCAATTCGCCCGGCAACAGGCCGCCGCCGTTGAGATCGGCCGAACTCTTGAGCAGCCGATCCTTGAGATTGGGCCGCGATACGTCGGTGGCGCGGCTGATCATGCCGAAGATCAACACCTCGTCGATGCTGCCGCGGGCGCGGATCAAGGCCGAGGTCGCGCCGTTGGGCAAGGGCACGTTGGGCGGGGTGAAATCCAGGTCCATGCCCAGGGTGTCGAAATAGTTCGGCGTGCGCGCGCCGACGTCGGCGCCGTTGCGGGAGATCGAACTGTTCCAGAAGTTGCTGACCGGATTGGCCGCGTTGGACACGTTGCTCAGCGTGGCCGCGTTGCGGCCGTACTGCAGTCCGACCGCGCCGTCGGTGGTATCGTCGCCGTCCCAGCCCAGCAGCCCGAGGGTGGAGTTGACCGGCCCGGTGGCCGGGGTGATGAAGCCGCCGAACGCGATGTCGACCGGCAAGGCCGAGTCGCTGGCGCTGAGCAGGCCGTCGTAGATATTGAGGCTGCGGGTCGCGGCCTGGGCCGGATCGCGGTAGGCGATCACCAGCGCCCAGCCGGCCCAGGTGCTGCCCAACGAACCGATCCCGCGCTGGGTGGTCTGCACGTTGGCGACGGTGTAGCTGCCGTTGCCCGCGGCCTGGACCAGCGCGGTGACGTCGTCGAAGCCCTGGTAGGCGGCGTCGCCGAACGCGCCGGCCGAGTTCGTCAACAGTTCGTCGGCGCTGAGCGAGGTGTACAGCGCGGACCCGGGCGTGCGCAGACGCACGGCGTTGCGCGCGAGCGAAGCGCTGACGCCACTCCAGTACAGGCCGGCGAACAGCACGGTCGATCCGGTCGGAAGCGCGAGCGTGGCGCTGCTGGAATTGAACGTGGTCGGGTCGCTGTCGACATCGACATAGACCATGGCGATGGCCGGGTCCTGATTGACGACGGTGACGCTGCCGCTCTGCGCCTGCGTACACAAGATGATGTTGCCGCCGCAATGCAGGTTGATATTGCCGATGCCGGTGATGTCGCCGTTGACGGCCGGGTTCTGGTAGCGCGGCGCGAACGCGCGATCGGCCTGCGCGGCCGGCGCCAGCATCGTCGCGACGATCGCGAGAGCCGCGACCGCGAGGCGGCGGCGCCGCCCCGGCAAAGCGCGGGATCCGATCGGCTGTGCATTGAACAGGTGCCATAGCGCCATAGCATCGCTCCCCTATGCGACGTATCGGCATCGCGATTCGCGGATGCCATGGCACTACTTACTAATCCCAAAAATTCGAAAACAGAAGACTGCGCGCGGCCTCAGCGAAAATAAAATTATTTCGCGCAGTTTATGTTCACAAGAGGCACGCTAGATCCACTAAAAAAGCATGCATCTGCAAAAAACTCCTGATTTCGTGCAGCTAATTCATCCGGGCCGAAACGACCGCTGCGCAAAACGCTTGCAACCGACTCGACGCCAAGCCACATAAACTGAGTCAAATAGTCACAACAATTCAATCAGATTCTTGTCTGCCGGTTTACCCGGCGCATGCGGCCAGATCCGGACCGGACCGCCCGACGCGCCGAGCCGACCTCCATCGATCCGCGGCGCGATCGATACCGATCGTTTCAGTGCGCTGGAACCAAGCCGCGCGTGCGGCCGCCACGCGCCGCATCGGAAACGAACCCGACTCCGATGCGGCGCAACCCGCGTTCGCCTCAACGATGCGGCGTGGGCTTGAGATCGGCCTTGGTCAGGAAGCCGTCGCGGTTCTCGTCGAGGAACGCGAAGCTCTTGGCCAGGCGCGGCATCTTTTCCTCGACCTCGATCTTGCTGAGCTTGCCGTCGTGATTGAGATCGGCGGCGGCGAACTTCTCGTCGAAGCGCTTGGCGCGTTCGGCTTCGCGCTTGGGCCGCTCGCTTTCGAAGTAAGCGTGCAGCTCGCTGCGCACGATGTAGCCGTCGCGGTTGCGATCGATCTGCGCGAACTTGTCGCCCAGGCGCGGCGACTTCGCCGCTTCGGCCTGACTGATTCGACCGTCGCCGTCGGTGTCGAGCGCGGCCGGACCGCCGTGGCCACCGTGCCCGCCACGACCGCCGTGTTCGCGGCCACCGCGACGCTGCGGGCGTTCGCTCGCATCGAGCTTGCCGTCGCGGTTCTTGTCGAGCTTGTCGAAGTTCTCCGCCAGGCGCGGCAGCTTGGACGCTTCCTCGCGGGTGATCACGCCGTCGTTGTTGGCGTCGAGCTTGATCCGCTGGCGCTGCGGCGCGGCGGTGTCGGTCTGGGGCGCGGCGATGGCCGCGCCGGCGAGCATGGCCGCGGCGAGCGCGGCGACATAGAGGGGGGAACGGGTCATGCGTTGACTCCTGCGGCAGGCGCCACCGTGGCGCCGATGAGCGGATCAACGTCCCCGCCGTAAGGCGGTTGACACGCGGGCGCGGACATTCATCGGCGCGACAGCCGGCCGATCCGCGTCGAGCCGTCGCTAACCCGTCGCCGACAGCGCAAAACTCCGACGCCGGCCTGCGCATCGGGCGAACGCGGCGCTATGCTGCGCTCATGGGCACGCAACCTCAGCCTGACAGCGACGATCTCCGCCTGTTCCACACCGGCGAGCACGCCTGCGGCTACTGGCCCGAGCGCACCGCCCGCGATCTGGTCCTGGACCCGCGCGATCCGCGTCTGCGCGAGTGGTATCCACATGCGCTGGGCTGGGGCTTCCGCCGCTCCGGCGACATCGTCTACCGCCCGCATTGCAGCGGCTGCCGCGCCTGCGTGGCGGTGCGCATCCCGGTCGATCGCTTCGTGCCCGACCGCAGCCAGCGCCGCTGTCTGGCGCGCAATGCCGCGGTGGAAATGCGCGTGCGCCCGGCCGAACGCGACGAGGAACAACTCGCGCTGTACAAGCGCTACCTCGCCTCGCGCCATGCCGGCGGCGGCATGGACGGCCACGGCGCGCTCGAGTTCGACCAGTTCCTGATCGGCAGTTGGAGCGAGAACCGCTTCCTCGAGCTGCGCGAACCGGCGCCGCGCGGCCACGGCAAGCTGCTCGCGGTCGCCGTCACCGATGTGGTCGACAACGCCCTGTCGGCGGTCTACACCTTCTACGACCCCGACCTGGCCGATCGCAGCCTGGGCACGCTGGCGATCCTGCGTCAGATCGAATGGGCCCGGCGCGAACGGCGCGGCCATCTGTATCTGGGCTACTGGATCGCCGGCCATCCGAAGATGGATTACAAACGCCGTTTCCGACCGTTGGAGGCATTCGATGGTCGCGATTGGCGGGTTTTTACACATTCGTAACACTCTGTGCGTGCGGGTCGTGTATTTCGTAGCCGCGTCGTAGTCACGACATGCGGGAAGGCGCCGCTCAGGCCTGGCATGGAGCCGCCACCCTCATCACTCAACGCCACATGGAGTTTCCGCAATGAAATTGAACACCCTGTTCCTGGCTGCCGCGATCACCCTGAGCCTGGCCGCTTGTAACAAGCCCGCCGACAAGCCCGCCGACGCCCCGGCCGCCGACGCCGCTGCCGCGCCGGCCGCCGATCCGGCCGCGACCCCGGCTCCGGACGCCGCTCCGGCTGCTCCGATGGACCCGGCCATGCCGGCCGCTGCTCCGGCCGCCGCCAGCGTCGGCGTCGCCGAGTGCGACGACTACCTGGCCAAGGTCAGCGCCTGCCTCACCGACAAGGTGCCGGAAGCCCAGCGCGCCGCGTTCCAGACCGGTCTGGATCAGAGCCGCAATGCCTGGGCCCAGGCCGCTGCTACGCCGCAGGGCAAGGAAGCGCTGGCCAACGCCTGCAAGATGGCGCTGGACCAGAGCAAGGCGCAGTACGCCTCGTTCGGCTGCACCCTGTAATTCGAACCTTCGGGCTCGACGCGACGCCCCGGCTTGCCGGGGCGTTGTTGTTTGTGGAGGTGCAGTCGGGAATCGGGAATCGGGAATCGGTTCGAGCGTGAGGCTTGCGATGCCGAATTGGAGCATCGCCAGCACGAACGATCGCGCGGGCCACGAGGTTTTTTATCGTTCCAGATCGTCCCGAACCGCCGACAACTCGCCCGGCTAACCGCCCGAAACTGTCACTAAGCCCGAATCGCGCCGTGCCATCATGCGCTCATGTCCAGACCACTTCCCTACGTCGCCGCGACCCTCGCGGCTCTGCTCGCGGCCTGCACGCAAGTGAACGTTCACGGCGATCCCAAGGCCTGGGTCAAGGCCCAGAACGAGACCGCGCAACTGCGCGTGGCGACCTACAACACCTCGCTCTACGACGACGCCGACGGCGGCCTGATCGCGCGCCTGCAAGGCGACGACGGCAACGCGCGCAAGATCGCCGCGGTGCTGCAGCGCGTACGTCCCGACCTGGTGCTGCTCAACGAATTCGACTACGACCCGCAACACCGCGCGGCCGACCTGTTCCAGCGCAATTACCTGGAAGTCGCCCAGCCCGGCGGCGGCGACGCCCTGCGCTATCCCTACCGCTATCTCGCCCCGGTCAACACCGGCGTGCCGAGCGGCCTGGACCTGGACGGCGACGGCCAATCCGGCGATGCAAAGCGCGCCGACCGCGCGCGCGGCAACGACGCCTGGGGCTACGGTCTGCATCCGGGCCAATACGGCATGCTGGTGCTGTCGCGTTATCCGATCGACACCTCCGCGGTGCGCAGCTTCCAGACCTTCAAGTGGAGCGCGTTGCCCGGCGCGCGCCAGCCGCGCGATCCGGCCACCGGCAAAACTTGGTACTCGGCCAGCGTGTGGCCGCAGATGCGGCTGTCGTCGAAATCGCATTGGGACGTGCCGGTTAAAACGCCGCTGGGCGTGCTGCATTTCCTCGCCGCGCATCCGACCCCGCCGGTGTTCGACGGCCCGGAGGATCGCAACGGCGCGCGCAATCACGATGAAATCGCACTGTGGGCGCGCTACCTCGACGGCGGCACGCCGGCCTGGCTGTGCGACGACCAGGGCCGCTGCGGCGGACTGGCGAGCGATGCGCGCTTCGTCATCGTCGGCGATATGAATGCCGATCCCGTCGACGGCGACGGCGTGCCGGGCTCGATCAAGCAATTGCTCGACCACCCGCGCGTCGATGCGAGCCACATTCCGCGCAGCGAAGGCGCCGCCGAGCGCGCGAGCTTTTACGGCTTCCCGCGCAAAGGCGATATCGCACAGCACACCGGCGATTTCGGTCCGAAGGCCGGCACCCTGCGCCTGGACTACGTGCTGCCTTCGCGCGGTTGGAAGGTCGAGGACACCGGCGTGTTCTGGCCGAAGGCCGGCAGCGACGACGCGAAGATTTCCGAAGCCAGCGACCATCACCTGGTGTGGGTCGATCTGAGCAACTGAGCACAGCGCGAGCGGGCACCGCAACCGCCTGGGCTGAAGCGCGGTGCTGAAGATCACATTAACCGGACGCACAGACCTCAGAATTTCCGCCGAGACACCGGCATGCTGTGCAGGCCGGAGCGCTGTCCTGATCCGCACGCGCCGATCGAGTTATACAACGCAGCAGTTGCAACCCACGCCGACGCCGCGCTTCGCGTCGGCCGCCCGATTCGATGAAGCGCCCGGTCCGATGCCCGCCATCGCGGCCGGACCCGCAACGATTCCACCGCCACAACCGATGTCGACCTTGAATACTTCACGTCTTGAAACACTGCGCGAACGCATTCGTTCGCTGCCGACGACCCCACCGCCCGCGCCCTGGAAAGCGATCGCGAATGTCGCCGTCGGCGGCTTGAGTTCGGTGGGCTTCGACCGCGATTCGGATCTGCTGCTGGTCGTATCCAGCCAAGGGCGCGGCGTGTTCGACTGCCTGCGCGGCGAGCGCGTGGCGCGCGATCGCGGCGATTACGAAGAAGACCATGCCCATCTGGAAGCGCAAGGCATCGGCCCCTTGCAAGGCCGCGCGATCCGCATCGCCGGCGCGGGCGGCGGCGGACTGGCCACCACCACCGCGGACGGCTGGGCCGTGCATCGGCTCGAACTGGATTGGCCCGGACAGGAACTGGTGCTGACCGAACCGGGCTCGCACCTGTTCGGCGATCTGTACGACAAGCCAGCGCCGCTGCACAAGATCCATCAGGACTCGACCGTGCGCGCCTGCGGCTTCTCCGCCACCGGACTGAGCCTGGTGATCGCCACCAGCAGCGACCTGCGGATTTTCGCGCGCGCATAGAACGCGCCGGCCGCGTCTTTCGCGTTGTCGCGATGGCCGTCGCCGCATGCGCCATCGCCGTTCGCCATCGCCGCCGGTGAAATCCGGGCGATAGAATCGGGGCCTGCGTCATCGCACCCACCCCGAGCGGCAACCATCGTATGAGCACCTCAGTCACCTGGGCCATCCAGACCAACTTCATCGCCGACGAGCAGATCCGCCGGGTGTGGAACGCCGCCGAGGATGCCGGCGCGCGCGTGCAGGAGATTCAGGTCATTCCGTTCTCCGATGAACTCGGCAACCACGTGCCGCAGATCGACGGCGTGGTGATTCCCTACGGCGCGACCAAGCTGACCCGGCTGGCGATGCAGCGCGGCTGGGCCGGGCTGTGCTTCGATCCCGACACCTTCCGCGTCGACTGCTGGAATCGCAACCGCGACGACATGCTCAACCAGCACGTGCGGCAGATGAGCGTGCGCGAGTGCATGGCGGCGATGGAACACGAGCCCGACGACAGCGTCTGGTTCGTGCGCCCGCTGCATGACCTTAAGCATTTCGACGGCACGGTGACCGTCGCCAAGGAAATCCGCCGCTGGATGAGCAGCGTGGATTCGGGCAACTTCAGTTTCGACGGCGATACCGAAGTGATCGTCGCGCCGCCGCGGAAAATTCACGCCGAGTGGCGATATTTCATCGTCGACGGCACCGTCGTGGACGGCTCCTCCTACCGCATCGCCGGCCAGCGCATGGCCAACGCGGTCGCGCGTCCGGAACTGTACGAACAGGCGCAGGCGCTGGCCGACGGCTGGCTGCCGCACCGCACCTGCGTGATGGACGTGGCCCAGACCGACGACGGGCTCAAGGTGATCGAATTCAATACCTTCAATTCGTCGGGCTTCTATGCGCACGACATCGAGAAGATCGTCGCCGCGGTGACCGTGCATTTCGCCGCCTCGCCTCACGCGGCCACGGCGGTCGAAGCCGATGCGCCCGCATGAACCGTGGACGGCGATCGAGCGCTGGTTCGGCGCGCCGATCGCGACGGGGTTGCGCGAGGCGATCGCCGGCCATGGCGGCGGCGAGATCGGTGCGGTCCGTTTGTACGCGGTCGAGGAACTGACCGAACGCAATCAATGCTATGAAACCCAGGTCTATTGCCCGGGCTATCTGACCATCGGCGACGATGGCGGCGGCCGCGCGATCCTCGTGCACGCGGGGCTGGCGCCACCGACCGTGTTCGTGGTCGGCCACGGCAGCATGAGCGAGGACGACTTCGTCGTGGTCGGCGACGATCTTGCGGGCTGGCTCGACGCAGGCTGTCCGTTGGATTGAGGCTTAACTAGCCTGAAGCATCGTTGCGCGAACGCACGTCGTTGCCAACGTAGCGGGCGCTCTACCGGCAACCATCCACGACCAATTCGTCGCGACCCGTGCATCGCGCCGCATCCGAGTTCGGCGGACGACGAATAAACCAACCGCCAGTGCGAACCTGACGGGTCGCTCAAGCCTGGCGATATCTCCAACCGATACGCAACGCTGACGCGGCGATCGCCGATCCGCCAGCGCCGCGCGCGGCTCAGCCCTCGGCAGGCCGATGGAATTCGCGGATGACCTCAATGGTCCCGACGATTTCGTCGTTGAGCGCTTCCAGCTCCTCCGCCGGCACCCACCACTCGGTGTGATGCGCGCCGCCGACTTTCTGGATCGGATAGCGGGCCATGAACGCGGCGCGCACCTGGAAACGGGTGACCGCGCCGTAGCCGCTGTCCTTGATGTTCCAGCGTTCGGCGATCTCGGCCGCGTATTGCTCGTTGGTCACCGGATAGAAGATCGGCTGCTCGGGCAGACGCGGCGGCCAGCGCTTGAATGCGCTGTCGCGCAGCTTCGCCAGCTCCTCCGGGCCAACCGGTCTGTACAGGGTGACGGTGTCTTCGTGCTTGCTTGCAGCGTTCATTGCTGGACTCCTTGTCCGCGCCCGACCCGCAGGCGAAGTGCGGGCCGAATCCATCGTCCGGCCCGAAGCGGCGCAATCTACCGCGTTTGCGTCGATCGCGCTCGCAAACGATGCGCGCGTGCGACGCGGTACGATCGCGGCGGCTCGGTGACGACGCCGCTCAGTCGGGTTTATCCAGGGCTTACTCGGTTTTATTCGGATTGCTGGCCGCGATAACCGTCGCCGGCGCATCCGGCACCGCCGGCGCGGGCGTCGGAGCGGAACTTGGCACCGCGGCTGGCGCGACAGTCGCGGGCACGGTCTTCGGCGCGGCTTTCGGCGCGGGCTTAGGCAGGCTGGCGCCGAAACCGAACGAACCTTCGCCGTGCGCCGAGACGATCATGCGCACCATGCTGCCGGGCACCATCAACTCCAGCGACAAAAACTGTCCGTCGGCGGTGCGGCCTTCCAGGGTCATTTCGGTGAACGCGCCGCCGGTGTCGATTTCCTTGCACAGCACATGCGCGCCGGCCGGCCCGTCGAGCAGATACGGCCGGATCGCATCGCCCAGCACCTCCAACGCCTGCGGGAAGAAAAATACCGCGTAGCCCTGCGTGTCGTTCATCGTCGCTTCCCTGGATGGTTCGGTACCGGGTGGTCCGGCGCGCGCGGCGGCGGACGCTGTCGCGCCGCGAATCGAGGATCGCGGCGCCTGCTCGCGCTCAGCGCAATTCGATCTGCAATTGCGCCGCCGCTTCGCGCGCCTTGGCGCGGGCTTGATCGATGTCGGCGCCCAAGGCCAGGGTCACCGCGACCCGGCGCTGGCCTTCCACGCGCGGCTTGCCGAACAGGCGCAATTGCGTGTCGACCTGCCCCAGCGCCGCATCGACGCCGGAGAACACCGGCACGCCGACGCCCTGGGCGAGCACCGCGCACGAAGCCGACGCGCCGTGTTCGCGGATGGTCGGAATCGGCAGGCCGAGGATCGCGCGCGCATGCAGGGCGAATTCGCTCAGGTCCTGCGAAATCAGCGTGACCAGGCCGGTGTCGTGCGGCCGCGGCGAGACCTCGCTGAACCACACCTCGTCGCCCTTGACGAACAACTCCACGCCGAACACGCCGTAACCGCCGAGATCGTCGGTGATGGCGCGGGCGATCTGCTGCGCGCGCGCCAGCGCGACCGGGTTCATCGGCTGCGGCTGCCAGCTTTCGCGGTAGTCGCCGTCGCGCTGCAAGTGGCCGATCGGTGCGCAGTAGGTCACGCCGCCGGCATGGCGCACGGTCAGCAGGGTGATTTCGTATTCGAAATCGATGAAGCCTTCGACGATGACCCGGCCGGCGCCGGCGCGGCCGCCGGTCTGAGCGTAGTTCCAGGCCTTGTCGATCTCGCCCGGATCACGCACCAGGCTCTGGCCCTTGCCCGAGGACGACATCACCGGCTTGATCACGCACGGCAGGCCGAGTTCGGCGACCGCGGCACGGTAGTCCTCGACGGTGTCGACGAAGCGGTACGGCGAGGTCGGCAGTTGCAGGGTTTCGGCGGCGAGACGGCGGATGCCTTCGCGGTCCATGGTCAGGCGCGCGGCGCGCGCGGTCGGGATCACCCGTGTTTCGGTGCCGCGCTCGGCGAATTCGCGTTCCAGTTCGACCAGGGTCTGGGTGTGGATCGCCTCGATCTCCGGCACGATCAGATGCGGCCGCTCGGCCGCGATCAGGGCGCGGATGGCCTGACCGTCGAGCATGTCGAGCACGTGGCTGCGATGGGCGACCTGCATTGCCGGCGCGTCGGCGTAGCGGTCGGCGGCGATCACTTCCACCCCGAAGCGCTGCAACTCGATCGCCACCTCCTTGCCCAGCTCGCCCGAACCGAGCAGAAGCACGCGAAAGGCGTGCGGGGACAGCGGCGTACCGAGCGTGGTCATGGACGAAACCTCAAGTGGGGTGGGATGAGCCTAGTCTAACTTTCCGCGCCGGCGCGGCGTTCGCGGACTATGGCGGCACACATCGCCCGTGCGATGCTGTGGCCATGCCCTTTGCCCGTCCTCGGCCCGCAGCGCGCGCCGTCGCTCCCGCATCGCCGGATGCCCCGCCGACCGCCCGCGCCGCCGCCGCGCCGGGCGGCGTTCGGCGCCGGTTGGCGTGGCTCTCGGGCGTGCTCGGCGCTGCCGTGCTGGCCGCGTGCTCGGGCTCGGACACGCCGCCCGAACACGGCAGCAGCGAACTGGCCGGGATGATGCTGGACCCGCAGCTGTCGGAGATCAGCGGCCTGGCCGCCTCGCGCCGGCATCCGGACGTGCTGTGGATGCACGACGACGGCGGCAACCCCGAGCGCCTGTTCGCGGTCGCGACCAATGGCGACCGCCTGGCCACGTTGCGGATCGAGGGCGTGACCAAGACCGATTGGGAGGACATGGCCGCGTTCGAACTCGACGGCCGCTCCTACCTGCTGATCGCCGACACCGGCGACAACGGCGGCCTGCGCCGCAGCCTGCAGCTGCATGTGATCGAAGAGCCTTCCAAGATCGAGAACGCGCGGCTCAAGCCGGCCTGGTCGATCGCGTTCCGCTGGCCCGACGGCGCGCGCGACTGCGAAGCGGTGGCGGTCGACGTGGCGCGCAGGCAGGTGCTGCTGATTTCGAAGAAACGCCAGCCGCCGGAGCTGTTCGCGCTGCCGCTGATGCCGGCCGGCAATGCGTTGCAGACCGCGACCCGGCTCGGCGAGTTGGCCGGTATCCCGCAAGCCGACGAGGCACTGCGCAAATCAAACCCCGGCCGGGCCAAGCTGCAAGGCCAGGTCACCGCGGCCGACATCTCGCCCGACGGCGCGACCCTGGCGGTGATGACGTATCGCTACCTGTTGCAGTACCCGCGCCAGCCGAAGCAGAGCTGGGCCCAGGCGGTCACCGGCACCCCGCGGGTCAGCGATCTGCCGTGGCTGCCGCAGGCCGAGGCGCTGGGCTGGTCGGCCGACGGCCACAGCCTGTATGCGACCGGGGAATTCATTCCGGCGCCGCTTTATCGGGTTACGCCTTGACGGCTGGGATTCGGGAATCGGGAATCGGGAATCGGGAATCGGATGGAGCATCGCCGCCGGCGGTTTGCGCCGGCAGGCGAGTTGGCGTGGTCGCGGGATTTCAGACCGCCGCTCAAGCCAGACCGGGCGTGCCACCTCGCCCGACGCACCGCCCCGACGAACGGCCGCCCTAATTTGATATCAATCTGATATCAATATCGCAGACACCGACCGAGCCGACGCCATGAAAGAAAACCCGACCACCTCCCTGCCCGGCATTCCGACCCTGATCGGCCTGTCGCTGATCCTGCTCGTCTGCGCCTACGGCTTTCTCACCGGATTCGTCGAGCCCGGCCGCTTCCTGTCCATGGTGGCCTCGGCGCTGATCGGCGCGACCGCCGCGTTCTGCCTGATGGGCCTGTACATGGTCGAACCCAACCAGGCCGCGGTGCTGAGCCTGTTCGGCCGCTACATCGGCACGGTCAAGGAAAACGGCCTGCGCTGGAACAACCCGCTGTTCGCCAAGCGCAAGGTCAGCCAGCGCGTGCGCAATTTCGAAAGCGGCCGGCTCAAGGTCAACGAACTCGACGGCAGCCCGATCGAGATCGCCTCGGTGATCGTCTGGCAGGTGGTCGATTCGGCCGAGGCGGTCTACAACGTCGACGACTACGAAACCTTCGTCCACATCCAGACCGAGTCGGCGGTGCGCGCGATGGCCACCAGCTATCCCTACGACCAGCACGAGGACGGCCAGCTCTCGCTGCGCAGCCACGCCGCCGAGATTTCCGTGCACCTGCGCGACGAACTGCAGGAACGCCTGGCCGACGCCGGCATCCACGTGGTCGACGCGCGCATCAGCCACCTCGCCTACGCGCCGGAAATCGCCCACGCCATGCTGCAGCGCCAGCAGGCCAACGCGGTGATCGCCGCGCGCACCCGCATCGTCTCCGGCGCGGTCGGCATGGTCGAGATGGCCCTGGCCGAATTGCAGAAGAACGGCGTGGTGCAGCTCGACGAAGAGCGCAAGGCGCAGATGGTCAGCAATCTGCTGGTGGTGCTGTGCGGCGACCGCAGCACCCAGCCGATCGTCAACGCCGGCACCCTGTACTGAGGCCCGCCCATGAGCACGACCACTCACGCCTTGATGTTGCCGGCGATCATGCTGATCAGCGCGGTGCCGACCCTGGTCGCTGCGGTCCTGGTCGCGCGCGGCAACCTGCACCTGGTCAACGGGCTCGATGCCTCGCGCCTGCGCGACCCGGCCGCGACTGCGGAGCGGTTGTCGCGGCTGCTCGCGCTGATCGCCATCGCGATCCTGCTGGCCGCGCCGGGCTACTACTGGGCCGCCGGCAACGACAGCCGCACCACCGGCGTCACCGTGGCGCTGCTGATCGCGGTCAACGGCCTGGTGGTGGCGCTGATGCTGGCGGTGGCCAAGGCGCGACGCGGTTACCGCGACCGCGACTCGCAGCGCAACGACACAGCGAATGGATCGCGCGGCGAGCGGACCGGCCGCCGGTGAGCGAGAAGAAGGCCTACCCGCTGCGCATCAACGCCGAAGTGCTCGCCGCCGCGCAGCGCTGGGCCGACGACGAGTTGCGCTCGCTCAACGCGCAGATCGAATATGTCCTGCGCGAGGCGCTGCGCAAGAGCGGCCGGCTACCGCGCCAGGACACCCCGACGCCCGAGGACGACGCATGAGCCAATGGAAGCACCACGTCACCGAACTCACTTATCAGTTGTTCGAGGCGCCGATGCGCGAACGCATCCAGCGCGAACTCGATCAGCGCGGCGAACAGGGCTGGGAACTGGTCGCGGTCGAACACGACCCGGGCATCCTCGGCACCCGTCTGTATTTCAAGCAGCCGGCATGACCAGTCCGCGCGCTGCCCGGCACACTTCAGCCCGGCCGGCCCTCGGCAACGTGACACGCCGCGGCCGCAGCCGTTAACCTGAGCCCATGCGCGGCCCCGGCACTGTCCTGATCAACACGCCCGAGATCGAACTGTGGCCGGGCGGCCTGCTGCGCGCGCGCAGCAACCACGACGCCCGCGCGTTGGCGCGCGCGCGCCACGTGCTGCGGCGCAAGCACGACGGCCGTTTCCTCGCCGCCGACCTGCCCGAAGGCCTGCTGCCGCTGGTCCACCGGCTGATGCGCGAGGACGGCATCGACGCCGCGCTCGACGCCCTGGACAGCATTGTCGAGTACCGCCGCGAAGGCCTGGTCCGCGTGCACGAGCTGCCGTTGGATCGGATCGAGCATCGGCTCGACGCGCTCGACCTGGACGGCGGCGCCTACGAACAACGCACCGGCCTGGCCCTGGTCGCCGAACCCGATCGATTGGCGCTGGCCGGCGTCGACCGCTTCCGCCGCCCGCTGTGGCTGCACCCGGCCGCCGCGCGCGCCTGGACTCATCTGCGCGAGGCCGCGCAACGCGACGGCATCGTGCTCGACGCGATCTCCGGTTATCGCAGCCACGATTACCAACTGGGCATCTTCGAACGCAAACTCGCGCGCGGCCTGAGCGTCGAGGAGATCCTCACCGTCAACGCCGCGCCGGGCTACAGCGAACACCACAGCGGCCTGGCGCTGGACATCGGCACGCCGGGCGAACCGCCGGCCGAAGAATCCTTCGAACACAGCGCGGCCTTCGCCTGGTTGCGCGAGCGCGCCGGAGGCTACGGCTATGCGATGAGTTATCCGCGCGGCAATCCGCACGGGATCGTCTACGAACCCTGGCATTGGCGTTACACGTCGGTCTGAGCACGCCGGTCTGAGCATGCCGGTCCGAGCACGCTGATCTGAGCGCGCTGGCCTGACCGCGATGGCCGCGGCGGCGGCGGGCTGAGCGCATCGACGCGGGCGGATCGGGCGTCGGCTTCGAAACCCACGTGTAACGAAGCAGCATCGGGTGTGCCACCGCATTCCACTCAGCCGGCGTTGTGGCACCACTGGCTACAAAACAGTACGCATCGCATGCGTACCGCCGCGGGACCAGGCGGGGTCGTCGAACCCAATCGAAATCCGATCCGCTCAAGGAGCGTCGCATGAGCACCCGCCGGTTCTGGCCGCTCGCCACCATTCTGTTCTCGCTGCCGTTCGGGTATTTCTTCGCCCAGTCGTGGATCGCCGACGGCCATGGCCTGTCGCAATCGCTGTACGCCGGCGCGATGAATTTCTTCTACATCGGCCTGCCGCAGGCCTTGATCGCCCTGACCTGCCTGCTCGCCAGCGTGCGCCGCACCACCACCTTGGCGTTCCTGATCCTGGCCGACGGCCTGTTCGCGGCGTTCACGATCTGGACCTACGGCAAGGCCGACACCGCGATCGCCTGGTTCGTGCTGTACCTGCCGGGATCGATCGCGGTGCTGGCCCTGGCCGGCCTGGCGTGGCTGGCGTATTCGACCTCACGCCGCCGCGACCCTACCGCCGCCGAAGCCTGAGCCATGACCCGCACTCCACCGCGCCACAGCGATGCGCGCGTGCTCGAGGCCTGGCAAGAGAACGCCGCGCCGTGGACCCGCACAGTGCGCGCGCAGACGATCGAAAGCCGGCGCCTGGTCACCGACCGCGCCGTCGTCGATGCCGCGCTGCGGCTGGCGCCGCGCAGCGTGCTCGACCTGGGTTGCGGCGAAGGCTGGCTCAGCCGCGCACTGTGCGTGCGCGGCATCGACGTGCATGGCGTCGATGCGATAGCGGACTTGATCGATGCCGCCCGCCAGATGCAAACCGGCGCCGACGCGTCCGAGCCACGCTACGACTGTCTGAGTTACGAAGACATCGCTGCCGGCGCTTTGAGCACGCGTTACGACCTGGCGATCTGCAACTTCTCTCTGCTCGGCGACGACAGCGTGGCCGGCCTACTGGGCGCGATGCCGGGCCTATTGAACCCGCGCGGCCGGGTGCTGATCCAGACCCTGCATCCGCCGCAAGCCTGCGGCGAGGCGCCCTACATCGACGGTTGGCGCGACGGCAGTTGGGCCGGTTGCGACGCGGCGTTCGGCGAACCGGCGCCGTGGTATTTCCGCACCATCGGCGGCTGGGTCGCGCTGCTCGAACGCAGCGGACTGCGCTTGCGCGAACTGGCCGAACCGGTGCATCCGGTGAGCGGGCGGCCTGTTTCGTTGCTGCTGGTTGCGGATACGGGCTAGGTGCTTGCTTCCTGTTCGGATGGACGCAATGTCTCGCGCCCCACCTCAAGCCTCCAGATTGCGCCGCTACCTGAGACAAAAGCGCCGGGGCTGAAGCCCCTCCCACAAAAGACTTCGCGGCTATAAGGCCTCGTGCGGGAAAAATTCTTGTGCACGAAGGTTCCTGCACAGAGCGACGCCTTTGCCAGGAACTGATGCGGGACTGTACGTCGAAGCCCCGAGGTCTTTTGTGGGAGGGGCTTCAGCCTCGACGCTCTTGTCTCAGATCGCACGCACTCGCCCGGTAAAAACCCACCCACCAAGTGCATCGACCCACCGTCGCTCAATCCTGCGAACGATTCGTCTTGGCCTTGCCGATCTTCGGTCCATCGCCGATATCGGCGATCCGCCATAGATACAAGCTGGCATAGCTGCGATACGGCCCCCAGCGCTCGCCGAGTTCGGCCAGCGCCTTCGGCGCCGGCATCGCCTCGAGCTTGTCGACCCGCTGCGCGCCCTTGCGGATGCCGAGATCGTCGACCGGCAGGATGTCGGCTCGGCCGAGCCGGAACATCAGCATCATCTCCACGGTCCAGCGGCCTATGCCGCGGATCGGCACCAGCGCGGCGATGATCGCTTCGTTGTCCATGCCGGCCATGCGCCGCAGATCGGGAATCTCGCCGCGCGATTCGCGCGCGGCCAGATCGCGCAGCGCCAACAGCTTGTTGCCCGACACGCCGCAACCGCGCAGAGTCGCATCGTCGCAACGGCCCAGAGTGTCGTAATGCAGACGGCTCGCGCCGATCGCGGCTTCGACCCGGCCGACGATGGTCGAGGCGGCCTTGCCGCTGAGTTGCTGGAACAAGATCGCGCGCGCCAGCGCATCGACCGGATCGAAGGTTTTGCGCCAACGCGGATCGGTCGGGATCGGGCCGCCTTCGAGCGCGTCGACTTTCTTCATCCACGCACCGAGCTTGCGGTCGCGTTTGCTCAAGTGCGCGTAAGCGGCCTGCGCGTCGTAACCGCGAACCTGGCGCGGCATGCTCAGCGCCTCAGCGCATCGATGGCGTAGACCAGCCACGCCAGGATCATCAGGCTGCCGCCATACGGCAGCAGCGCGGTCGAGGTATGAAGGAAATGCGCGCACGCCAGGCCGCCGGCGAACACTAGCGTGCCGATCAACACCGCGATCAAGGCGTAACGGCCCAGGGCGCGGCGCGCCAACGGCGCCAGCGCGGCCAGCGCGATGCCGTGGCCGAAGGCGTACATCGCCGCGGTCTGCAGGCGCGACTGCCCAGCCGGATCGGCCACGTGCGCGGCGTAGGCCGACAAGGCGACCGCGAGCGCGGCCAGCAAGGCCCCGGCGGCGGCCAAGAATCGCGACGAAAACGGCAACGGGAACAACGCGGCTCGCCCATCGCGGGCGTCGTGCGCGGGAAGGTTCATGCGGGTCGAAACCATGGGATTCGCGGAACGCCACGATAACAGCCGAGCCGTGGCCCGCGGCGCGTGGGCCATGCGATCCAAGGTCGCATGCAAGCGCAGGAATGCAGCGGTCGGTGCATCGCAGGAGCAACCGCCGCGCCGGCGCTGGCCGGATCACCCCATTCCTTGCGACTGCAGATCAATAGTCCACGCAGCCGCCTCTCGGCGGTGATGCGGGCGGCGACGTTCCCGGTCGAAGGCGAGCGACGCAACGCAGCGCCCGCAATCCATCGCCCGACCGGCACGCGGCAACGCGAGCGCCAAAAAAAAGCGCCGCGGAAAACCGCGGCGCGTTTTCGCACGCGACACCGCCTCGGCGGCGTCGCGATGTGGCGCGGCTTACTTTACCGGCCAGTACACGTCGAACTTGCCCAGCGCCGGATCGAAGCTTTCGTCGATGCCGGCCTTCCACGCTTCGTACGGGCGATCGGTGGTGGTGTAGCCGCGCGTCAGCGCCCAGGCGCGGACCGCGTCGCGCACCGGCGGCAGCGCCGCGAAGTTGTGGCCGCTGCTGGAGGAAACGACGACCTTGGTCGGCGGCAGCAACTCGGCCTTGACCGGGTTGCCCGGACCGTCGATCTTGACGTCGAGCTTGGTCGCTTCGGTGCTGGTGTCGCCGATCTTGCGCACCTGCTGGACCACGTCGAACGAATAGGTTTCGGCGCCGAACTCGTTGGTCACGATGCGGACCGGACCGACCGCCTCGAGGCCGTTGGCGGCGATGACCTTCTTGATCCATTCCATGTTGGAGTGGATCTGGCCCTTGATCTTGTCGTTGTTGCGCTCGACCGCGGCGGTCACGCTGAGCACGTTCTCGGCCGGACGGTCGACGATCTTCGGCGCGCCGGCCGGATCGGTTTCGGCCAGCTTGGAATAGTCGTAGTTCGGCACGGTCGCGAGCAGGTTGCTCAGTCGCGCCAGGCCCATCTTGACGTCTTCGCCGACGTTGCTGCTCACGTACAGGCCGGAGTAGCGGCCCAGCAGGTCCCAACCGTAGTCGACGTCGTAGGTCTGGGTGATCTCGACGTTGCGGTTGTTCTTGCCGGTCGGCTTGAGGGTGAACTCGGAGCGCTTGTTGTCGCCGCGCTCGAGGTTGCTGATCTTGTAGCCGACCAGCTTGCCCGGCTCGCTCTTGACGATTTCCCAGCTGCCGTTGCCCAGGCCGCGTTCCTTGGACGAATACTCCAGACGGGCGCCGACGCCCTCTTCCTTGCCGACCAGCTTGATCTCCATGTTCGGATCGCGCAGGGCCAGCGGGTTCCAATCCTTGAAGCGGCGCATGCTGTTCAACGTGTCGAACACGATGGTCAGCTTGCGGTTGGTCTCAACCGAGTGCGACAGATGGCGGCTCGACGGCAGAACGATGCCGACAACCAGGAACAGCACGGCGACGATCGCCAGTGAAATCAGAATCTCGATCAGACGGGTCATTCAGGTTCTCCAGGGCCGGGCCCGGATCGGGCCGGGGGCGCAGACCCACAATCGTAGCAAGATAAATCCCGGCTAGGACAGCCGTCACAGCGAAGAAAATTCGCCGAA
Source organism: Lysobacter sp. Soil_N_51 (assembly GCF_057655755.1). Lineage (NCBI taxonomy): Bacteria > Pseudomonadati > Pseudomonadota > Gammaproteobacteria > Lysobacterales > Lysobacteraceae > Lysobacter > Lysobacter sp. Soil_N_51. The sequence continues at coordinate 410,522 of NZ_JBDGLR010000001.1, forward strand.
TCGCCCACTTGGACCATCGCGTCGCGAAAAGCCGGGAAATCACCGGCTTTTCCTCGTCTGCCGCCCGCATTCGCCACGGTACGCGGCGGCCGCGCGGATGCGGATGCGCAAATTCGGACAAGTCGGCGGGGGCCGAGAGTGCGCGACACGGGCGCGATCGGCGCCTTCGATGCGTCCAATGCGCGGCCGCTCCGGATGAACGACTCGCTCTATCGCGAACGCCCGGCGCGGCGCGCCGGGCCGGAAGCGTCCGAATCGAATCGACGATTCAGCCCGACGACTCAGACCAACTGCAGTTCGAACGCCTTGAGCACCGCGCGGGTGCGGTCGCGCACGCCCAGTTTGGACAGGATGTTGGAGACGTGATTCTTGATCGTCCCCTCCGCCACGCCCAGCGAATTGGCGATTTCCTTGTTGGAAAAGCCACCGGCCATCAGCCGCAGGATTTCGGTCTCGCGCTCGGTCAGCGGATCGGGCCGGTCCAGGCTGACGAAGTCGTTGCGCATGTGCTCCAGCCCCGACAGCAGGCGCTGGGTCACCGCCGGCTGGACCAGCGAGCCGCCGTCGGCCACCGCCTGGATCGCGCCGACCAGCTGCGCCAGCGACACATCTTTGAGCAGATAGCCCTTGGCGCCGGCCTTGAGCCCGGCCAGCACCAGCTGGTCGTCGTCGAAGGTGGTCAGGATGATGGTCGGCGGCAGGTAACCCGCGCGCGACAGCGCCTGCAGGGCCTCCAGGCCGGACATGACCGGCATGCGCATGTCCATCAGGACCACGTCCGGACGGATCTGCGGAATGATCTCGACCGCCTGGCGGCCGTCGCCGGCCTCGGCCACGACCTCGATGCCCTCGGCCAGGGCGAGCAGCGAGCGCACCCCCTGCCGGACCAGGGTCTGGTCGTCGACCAGCAATACGCGGATGGGGTTGGGGATCATGCAAGCGCTCCTTCGCGGGCCATGGCGGCCGCGGTGGCGGGGAGTGTCAGCTGCAGGCAAAAGCCCGCCTCGGCCCGGGTTTCGATGAGAAGTTGTCCGCCGTACTGCTGCAGCCGCTCGCGCATGCCGCGCAAGCCGTTGCCGGCGATCAGGTGATCGGCGCCGCGGCCGTCGTCGCGCGCGCTCATGACGATCTGTTCGCCGTTGCGGCGCACATCGATCCACAAGTGCTGCGCGCCGGCATGGCGCACGGTGTTGGTGATGATCTCCTGGGTGCAGCGCAGCAGCACGTGGGCGCGCTCGGGATCGTCCAGGGTCAGGGGCGTTTCTATGTCGATGCGGATGTCCAGCGCCGGTACGTTTTCGGCCAGCGGACGCAGCGCCAGGGCCAGATCGATCGCGCCGTTCTCGCGCAATTGGCTGACCGCCTCGCGCACGTCGGTGAGCAGCAGTCTGGCCAGAGTATGCGCCTGCTGCACGTGTTCCTTGACCCGACCTTCGGACAGGTGACCGGCGACCTCCAGGTTCAGGCTCAGCGCGGTCAGGTGGTGGCCCAACAAGTCGTGCAGTTCGCGCGAGATCCGGGTGCGCTCGTTTATCCGCGCGCTTTCCGCCAGCAGGGCGCGGGTCGCGCGCAGTTCGGCGTTGAGCCGGCGCTGGTCCTCGCGGGCCAGGGCCTGCTGCATCGCCACCAGCGAGCTGACGAACACCAGACTGGAGAAGCCGGCATAGGCCAGCGACTGCACGATCGCGACCAGCAGCGGCTGGCCGATGGCGATCACGAACACCGGGATGATCGACAGATTGCCCAGCACCAGCCAGGCCGCGCCGACCCGCAGCGGCAGCAGCCACGGCAGCAGCCCGGCCACGACCATCAGCAGAATGCTGCCGATGCCGCTGTTGGAGTAGTAGCCGACCCCGATCGCGCAGGCGGTCAGGACCAGGACCATGGCGTAGTCGGTCGGCCCCGGCCGGCGCTGGCCCAGGCCGCGGCTGGCCCACCAGTACACCGCGCCGAAGGCCAGATGGATCGCGACCCAGCGCAGGATCAGCAGGAAGAAGGTGTGCTCGCTGCCGCCCGGCAGGGTGGCGGCCGCTTCCGGCTCCAGCCACATGATCACCAGCCAGCACCCCGCCATGCCCCAGGTGAACAGCCCGGCGAACCGCATGAGTTGAGTAGGAGTGAGGCGAGCCAGCATGAATGCATGCTAACGGTATGGGCGCCCCCGCCGAGCCGTCCAGAAGTCATGCACTTGCCGTTCGCCCCAGGCGGACGGCCATGCGATAATCGGGACGCCGGCACGGAACGCGTGCCGGTTTTTGAATACTTGGAGCGTGGAATGTCGATCGTCGTCCGCGACGTGCGTGAGCACGAGCTGGATTCCGTCCTTGCCCTCAACAACGCCGCCGGCCCCGCGATCCTGCCGCTGGATGCGGCCCGTCTGCGTCATTTCTTCGACAGCGCCGAATATTTCCGCGTCGCCGAGCGCGACGGGACCCTGGCCGGTTTCTTGATTGGGATGGGCGCCAACACCGATCACGACAGCAGTAATTTCCGCTGGTTTCGCGATCGTCACCCGGATTTCTTCTACATCGACCGCATCGTCGTCGCCAGCCGGCGCCGCGGCGGCGGTGTCGGCCGCGCGTTTTATGCCGACGCCCAAAGCTACGCCGAGCTGCGCTATCCGCAGCTGGCCTGCGAGGTGTTCCTGGAAGGCGGCAACGACCCGGCGCTGCTGTTCCATGGCAGCTTCGGTTTCCGCGAGGTCGGCCAGCACGTGATGGAGGAAGCCGGCGTGCGCGCGGCGATGCTGATGAAGCCGCTGTGCAGCTACGCCTGGGTGCGCGAAACCTATGGCGACGCCCTGCCCGAGGCCAGCTGGCTGACCCGTCCGCGGGTGCCGGTGCAGCGCGTGCCCGACCAGGCCGCGCAGCGGCCGACCGGGACGTGCCCGTGAGCGTAGCCGTGGACTACGAACAGGCCGGCGAACTCAAGATCGGCCAAGTCGGCATCGCCAACCTGCGCATCCGCACCCTCGATGTCGAACGCCTGACCGAAGAAATGCGCAGCCGCGTGCAGCGCGCGCCGAACATGTTCGGCCGCGCCGCGGTGGTGATCGACTTCGGCGGCCTCAGCCAGACCCCGGACGCGGTCACCGCGCAAGCCTTGCTCGACGGGCTGCGCGCCGCCGGCGTGCTGCCGGTGGCGCTGGCTTACGGCACCAGCGAGACCGATCGGTTGGCGCAGGCGCTGGGCTTGCCGCTGCTGGCCAAGTTCCGCGCGTCGTACGAACGCGCCGACGGCGCCACCGCGCCGGAAGCGGCCGCGCCTCGACGTGAGGCCGCGGCGGTCGCCGCGCCGGAGCCGGCTAAAGTGTCGCGCTCGGCTACGGCGCCAGCGGCGGTTGCTCAGTCCACTTCGGTTGGACTTATCCAATCCGCTCCGGTCCGCTCGGGCCAACAGATTTACGCCGACAACCGCGATCTGACCGTGCTGACCACGGTCGGCGCCGGCGCCGAAGTCATCGCCGACGGCTCGGTGCACATCTACGGCCCGTTGCGCGGACGCGCGCTGGCCGGCGCGCAAGGCAATACCAAGGCCCGCATCTTCTGCCGCGAGTTTCATGCCGAGCTGGTCGCGATCGCGGGCCATTACAAGGTGCTCGAAGACATCCCGAAGGAGCTGCGCGGCAAGGCCGTGCAGATCTGGCTGGAAGACGAACAAATCAAAATTGCGGCGCTGGATTGACGCCGCACCATTGGAGGAACGTGTTTTGACCGAAATAATTGTTGTCACTTCGGGCAAGGGTGGCGTCGGCAAGACCACCACCAGCGCCAGCCTGTCTTGCGGCCTCGCCCGTCGCGGCCACAAGGTCGCCGTGATCGACTTCGACGTCGGCCTGCGCAATCTCGACCTGATCATGGGTTGCGAACGCCGCGTGGTGTACGACTTCGTCAACGTGGTCAACGGCGAAGCCAACCTCAAGCAGGCGCTGATCAAGGACAAGCGCTTCGAGAACCTGTTCATCCTGGCCGCCTCGCAGACGCGCGACAAAGACGCGCTGACCAAGGAAGGCGTGCAGAAGGTGCTCGAGGACATCGCCGCCGAAGGCTTCGACTACATCGTCTGCGATTCGCCGGCCGGTATCGAAAAAGGCGCGTTCCTGGCGATGTACTTCGCCGATCAGGCGGTGGTCGTGGTCAACCCGGAAGTCTCGTCGGTGCGCGACTCCGACCGCATCCTGGGCCTGCTCGCATCCAAGACCCGCCGCGCCGAGAACGGCGAGAAGGTCAAGGAACACCTGCTGCTGACCCGCTACAGCCCCAAGCGCGTGGAAGACCAGGAGATGCTCAGCATCGGCGACGTCGAGGAAATCCTCGGCCTGAAGACCATCGGCGTGATTCCCGAATCCGGCGACGTGCTCAACGCGTCCAACAAGGGCGAGCCGGTGATCCTGGAAACCGAATCCGATGCCGCCCAGGCCTACGACGACGCCGTCGCCCGCCTGCTCGGCGACACCCGACCGATGCGCTTCACGCAAGTGGAAAAGAAGGGCTTCTTCACCAAGCTGTTCGGAGGCTGAGCTCATGGGTCTGTTCGACTTCCTGCTGGCCAAGAAACCCACCGCCAACGTCGCCAAGGAGCGTTTGCGGATCATCGTCGCGCACGAGCGCGCCGGCCGCGGCGGCGGTCCCGACTATCTGCCGATGCTGCAGCGCGAGCTGCTTGAAGTGATCCGCAAGTACGTCAACGTCGACGCCGAATCGGTCAAGGTCGATCTGATCGGCGAAGGCGACAACAAGGTGCTGGATATTTCCGTCGCGCTGCCGGAAACCCCGCACCAGGCGCAAGCCTGACGGCAAGCGGTCGGCCCGCCGACCGCCGCTGTTTGCCCCGTATCCCCCTGTAGGAGCGGCGTAAGCCGCGACCGCGTCAATACGACGACGGCGTCAATACGCCATATATCGCATCGCCAAGGCTATGCGGCTTTGTTCGGGCCTCTATCGCAATCCCCCGCACCCGTGCGGACTGCGTTTGCCCCAAGCGCGCTCTACCCTCTACTACCAAAAACGCCCCACCCCATGCTCACCCTGTCCGACATCGCCTTCGACGACGCCGCCGCCCTGCTCGCGCGCTACGACCTGCGCCTGGAGCGGGTCGCCGACGGCGAGGCGATCCCGGGCAGCTACTGGGGCGACAACGAGGCCGGCCTGATCGGCAGCACCGTGTACGCGCGCGGCGACACGCCCGTGCATTCGCTGCTGCACGAAGCCGCGCACCTGATCGTGCTGCCGCCCGAACGCCGCGCGCAGGTGCATACCGACGCCACCGACTCGGTCGAGGAAGAAGACGCGGTGTGCGTGCTGCAGACCCTGCTGGGCGACGCCCTGCCCGGCGCCGGCCGCGACCGCATTCTGGCCGACATGGACGAATGGGGCTACAGCTTCCGCATGGGCTCGGCGCGCGCCTACGTCGAGCAGGACGCCGAAACCTCCTGGCAATGGCTGGCCGAACACGGGCTGGTGCGGCTGCCTGAACGGGTTCTGGCGATTTAAGACCCGGGCGCCGCCGGTCGAATCAGCGGCCACCCGATCCATCCTCCATGGCGGTCCGCGGGCGGTCACGGGCGCGCACTGTAGAATCGCGCCTTCGCATCGCCCTTTCGATCAGCCCCATTGAATCGCGCACCCTCGCCGTGCGCCGCGGACCCCCTCTTTTGAATACTCCCACCGACAACGCCCAGGACGGCGCCGACGCCGCGCAGACCGACCGCGCGCCGCTGCTCGATCGCGTCCGCGACGCGCTCGCCGTGCTCGAACAGCTCAACGCCGACCGCGCGATGCTCGACGCGCTGCCCGCCGACGAGCGCGCGCGCCTGCACCAGGCGATCGCCCAGGCCTTCCATCCCGAACCCAAGGCGCGGCGCAAGCAACTCAAGCAACAGGCGCGCGACCGCCATCAGGAAAAGCTGCGCAAGGCCGACGAACTGCTCAACCAGACCGGCATCCGCGCGCTGCGCCGCAAGCCGGTGTTCACCACGCCGAATTATTTTCCGCCGCAGCCCGCCGGCCAGCACGATCCCAGCAACAACGCGCCCGAGCCGATCGCCTACAGCGAATCGCCCGAGCTGCTGCATTGCTACGTGTGCAAGAAGAAATACACCCAGGTCCATCACTTCTACGACCAGATGTGCCCGCCTTGCGCGGAGCTCAACTTCTTCAAGCGCACCGAAACCGCCGACCTCAGCGGCCGGGTCGCGCTGCTGACCGGCGGCCGGGTCAAGATCGGTTATCAGGCCGGATTGAAGCTGCTGCGCGCGGGTTGCAGTTTGATCGTCACCACCCGTTTTCCGCGCGACTCGGCGCTGCGTTACGCGCAGGAGCCCGACTTCGCCCAGTGGGGCCATCGCCTGGAAGTGTTCGGCCTGGACCTGCGCCACACCCCGAGCGTGGAAGCGTTCTGCAGCGAACTGCTGGCGACCCGCGAACGACTCGATTTCATCATCAACAACGCCTGCCAGACCGTGCGCCGCCCGCCGGCGTTCTATGCGCACATGATGGCCGGCGAGACCTCCGCGCTGCACGAGATGCCCGACGACGTGCGCCGCTTGGTCGGCCGCTACGAAGGCCTGCGCGCGTTCGATCTGCTGCCCGATGCTGGCGAAAGCGGGAGCAACTCCGCCGTGCAAGCGCAAGGCAACGTGCGCTCGCTGATCGACGCGACCGGCCTGACCCGCGCCGCCGAACTGTCGCAGGTGCCGCTGCTCGCCGACGAACTGCTCGGCCAAGCGCATCTGTTTCCCGAAGGACGCCTCGATCAGGACCTGCAACAGGTCGACCTGCGCGGACGCAATTCCTGGCGCCTGCAGATGGACGAGGTGCCGTCGGTGGAGTTGCTGGAAACCCAGCTGGTCAACGCGATCGCGCCGTTCATCATCAACGCGCGGCTGAAGCCGCTGATGCTGCGCGTGCCCGAGGGCGACAGCCCGCGCCGCGACAAGCACATCGTCAACGTGTCGGCGGTCGAGGGCCAGTTCTACCGCAACTTCAAGACCACCAAGCACCCGCACACCAACATGGCCAAGGCCGCGCTCAACATGATGACGCGCACCTCGGCCGCGGATTACCACGGCGACGGCATCCATATGAACTCGGTCGATACCGGCTGGGTGACCGACGAAGATCCGGTCGAGATCGCCGCGCGCAAGGTGATCGAGGAACGCTTCCATCCGCCGCTGGACATCGTCGACGGCGCCGCGCGCATCGTCGATCCGATCATCCACGGCTTCAACACCGGCACCCACGTGTGGGGTCAGTTCCTCAAGGATTACGCGCCTACGGACTGGTGATGCCGGCGCCTTGCGCGCGGCGGTAGGTCGGTCTTGTTCCTGGCCCGTACACGGGCCGGGAAGACAGCGGTCACCGACGCCTTCCGTGGCGCCGACGCCATTCAAACTGCGCGGAACGGATTATCCCCATAACCGGACTCCGACTTGTACTGCTGAAGCGTACTGCTTGCTTCCCTTCCCCTGATTGCGCCATCCAGGCGCCTACTCCCACCGAGTTCCGTATCGGGTGTACGCCGGTTCGCGCGTCAGCGCGCCACCGTGCGTTCGGCCGTCGCCTTCAGGCGCGCGGCCGGGTGCCCCGTGTTCGCGACCACCGATTCGACCTCAGCTTCGCTGACCGGATCGGGCAGCGCCTTGGAAAGCGAACGGTTCGGGCCGGCATCGGCCGGCCCATTCATCATCACCACCCCGACCACCGCCAGCGCGAGCAACGCGAACAGGGCGATACGGGTGAACTGAATTCGTGCGAACAGGCTGCGCGAGGTCGCCGGCGCTTGTTCGCGGGCCCAGCTCAGGTCGGCCGAGAACAGGCAGACCCCGCCTTCGCGCCCGCGCATCGGCAGGGCCGAGGCCAGAGTGGCGGTGTGCAGCGTGCCGTTCGCGGTGCCCGTCGTATGTTTCATGCCTTACCTTTTGAAGCCAGGACCGTGCCGGGTTGGGTGCGCTGAACGGAGCCCTCCGAAGAGATACCCCGATCGGCCCTGCCCGCCCCGGCAGCGCAGCCGATGAACGGCTGCCGTTGGACGTCACTTTTTCCGTTTTCGCGTCACAAATCAATTCTGTTTTTGTGACATGAATCGGGCTAGGCCGGATCGTGGCCGTATCAGAAACTGAACGAACGGCTGCGAAAAGGCTTCGCCGTTGCGTAAAGCGCACGTGAATAACACAAATAAAACAATCTAAACGTTTTCACGTAACGAATTATTTACAAAATTCCGCGACGGCGTTCGCGGGTCACAATGCGCAATTCGCCTGAATCGGCCAAATTCGGGCTCACCCTACCTGCGCCGTAACCGTTTTCAGTCCGGCGGCTGTGCCGAGTTTGCGCAAAAGTTCCTTACGGCCGCTCCGGCGTTCACCTGCCGGACGGACGATCCCGACGGCCCGATCAAGCCCGGCTTGCGCCGGACCGACCCGGCCTCTAGCCTTCTGGCTCGCGCGCGAAGCGCCGCACTTCTTCCGGAGAGAGCACACATGAAACATGTCCGCGCCTTGTTGGCGCTCGGCGTCGCTGCGGCCGTGATCGGCCTGAGCGGCTGCAAGAAGGAACCCGTCCCCTCCTCGAGCACCACCGCTCCGGCCGCCGCGCCCGAGGGCGAGACCGCGGACCAGTTCATCGCGCGGGTCAACGACGAGTACAAGAAGATGTATCCGGAGATGACCGCCGCGCAGTGGCTGTCGTCGACCTACATCAACGACGACAGCCAGTTGCTGTCGGCCAAGGCCAACGAGCGCTACCTCACCCAGCTCAACAGCTGGATCGAGCAGTCGAAGAAGTTCGAAGGCAAGCAGATGTCGCCGGCGACCGCGCGCGCGATCCAGTTGCTCAAGATCGGCACCGCGATGCCGGCGCCGAAGGACCCGGCCAAGCTCGCCGAACTCACCCAGATCGCCACCCGCATGGAAGGCATGTACGGCTCGGGCAGCTATTGCAGCGGCCCTGGCGACACCGACTGCCGTCAGCTCGGCGATCTGGAAGACGTGCTGCGCAACAGCCGCGACTACGACGCCCAGCTCGACGCCTGGAAGGGTTGGCACACGATTTCCAAGCCGATGCGCAAGGACTACACGCGCTTCGTCGAACTGGTCAACGAAGGCGCGCAGAACCTCGGCTACGCCGACACCGGCGAGCTGTGGCGCTCGGGCTACGACATGAGCCCGGCCGAACTCGCCGCCGAGACCGACCGCCTGTGGGGCCAGGTCAAGCCGCTGTACGAACAACTGCATTGCTACACCCGCTCGCGCCTGGAATCCAAGTACGGCGTCGACAAGGGTCAGACCGGCGGCGGCATGCTGCCGGCGCACCTGCTCGGCAACATGTGGCAGCAGGACTGGGGCAATCTGTGGGACGTGCTCGCGCCCTATACCGAGCAGCAGGCCGGCAGCCTCGACATCAACGGCGCGCTCGCGCGTCAGTACCAGCAGGTGCTCGATGCGCAGGAAGCCAAGGCCGGCGGCGATCGCAGCCCGCTGGAGCAGGCGCAGACCGAGGTCGACGCCAACCTGGCCAACGCCAAGCAGATGACCGAGCGCGCGCAGGACTTCTACGTCTCGCTCGGCATGCCCAAGCTGCCCGACAGCTATTGGGCCAAGACCCAGTTCGTCAAGCCGCGCGACCGCGACGTGGTCTGCCACGCCAGCGCGTGGGACATGAATATGGGCGGCGACGTGCGCACCAAGATGTGCATCAAGCCGAACGAAGAAGACTTCACCACGATCTATCACGAGCTCGGCCACGTGTATTACTACCTGGCCTACAACAAGCAGCCGCCGCTGTTCCAGACCGGCGCGCACGACGGTTTCCACGAAGCCATCGGCGACACCATCGTGCTGGCGATGACGCCCAAGTACCTGCAGTCGATCGGCATGGTCGGCAATCAGCAGCAGAGCAACGAGGCGTTGATCAACGCGCAGATGCGCATGGCGCTGGCGAAGGTGTCGTTCATGCCGTTCGGCCTGATGATCGACCGCTGGCGCTGGGGCGTGTTCGACGGCTCGATCAAGCCCGATGCCTACAACAAGGCGTGGTGGGAACTGAAGGCCAAGTACCAGGGCGTGGCGCCGGTGCAGGCGCGCGGCGAGGAGTTCTTCGACGCCGGCGCGAAGTACCACGTGCCGGGCAACACGCCGTATACGCGCTACTTCCTCTCGCACATCCTGCAGTTCCAGTTCTACAAGTCGCTGTGCGACGCGGCCGGTTACAAGGGCCCGCTGTACGAATGCAGCTTCTACGGCAACAAGGCCGCGGGCGCGAAGTTCGAGGCGATGCTGAGCAAGGGCGCGAGCCAGCCGTGGCAGCAGACGATGAAGGAACTGACCGGCGGCGAGAAGATGGACGCCACCGCGGTGCTGGAATACTTCGCGCCGCTGCAGACCTGGCTCAAGCAGCAGAACGAAGGCAAGAGCTGCGGCTGGCAGGCCTCGGCCGCGGGCGCTCCGGCGCCGGTGTCGCCGGCCAAGCCGGCGGTGAAGGCCGATGCCAAGGCGAAGCCTGTGCAAGGTTGAGCCGCGCGCGGCGGCGATCGATCGGGCTTGAAGGCTGATCGATCCTTGCTTGCGACATTGAAGTGATGCAGACAGGCCGGCTTATGCCGGCTTGTTTGTTATTGGGGATTGGGGATTCGGGATTCGGGCAGTGGTCGGCGGAGCGATTTGGCCGGCGACAGACGTTGGCGTCGGAGCGCCAACGTTCGACTCTCCGCGGCCGATTGTTGGCCGATCCGATCGGGCTAATTCGTTGAAGCATTTGATCGCTGTGAAACGCCGCTCGCGCGAAACAACGTCCATGCGCTCGCGCCGTTCACGCCGGCCCACGTCCTGACGTTTATCGGACAAAAACGACGACGACGACCGGGACGCGCGATCCGTTGCGATGTCCCAGGCTGGATGGATGGGGTCCGAGTGAAATCGGCGACCACGATCCGGCGCAGGCATGAAGCGACGCATCGAAATCCGGAAGCGCCCGCATTCGGGTTGGCGAACGCATTTTCCGTGGTGAATGCGCAAGCGCTCGTCGGCGTCACGAAAGCCGTCGTCGACCCGACCCAAAAGCCCAAGCCCGCACAGGCGCGCATTCGACCATGCCAAAGAACATTCTGATATTCGCGGACGGGACCGGCCAGATCGGCGGCGTTCGCCCGGATCAGCAACTGAGCAACATCTACAAGCTGTTCCGCGCGAGTCGGGTCGGGCCGGACAGCCCGATCGATCCCAGCGAACAGGTCGCTTATTACGAACCGGGTCTCGGAACGTCCAACGCGGCCGGTAACGTCAGTCTGGGCCTGTGGGAACGATTGAAATCCTGGGCCGGGCTGGCGGTCGGCCTGGGCTTCAGCACCAACGTCATCGATTGCTACGAGGCCATCCTCAAACGCTACGAACCGGGCGACCGGATCTATCTGTTCGGATTCAGCCGCGGCGGCTACACCGTGCGCGCCTTGGCCAACGTATTGAACCTGTGCGGCGTGCCGACCACCGATGGCCAGGGCGGGTCGCTGCCGAGAACAGGCCGGGCGCTGCGCGCGATCGCCACCGAGGCGGTCGTGAAAGTCTACGAGCATGGCGCCGGGCACCCTCGCAAGCGCTTCGAACGCCAGCGCGAGGCGATCGCCCGGCGTTTTCGATTGAAGTACGGATCCGGAGACCATCCCGCGCGCGGCGATGTGCATCCCGAATTCATCGGCGTATTCGATTCGGTGGCGGCCTTGGGTCTGCCCGTGCCGGCGCGTTTGGCGCTGATGGGTGTCGCTGCATTGGTTCTGGGTGCGGTGAGCATGGCGCTGGGCGCGCTGGCGAGTCATTGGTTCGATCGGACGCAATGGGAGGTGGCGGGGGTCGTGTTCTTGGCCGGCATCTCGCTGGCGCTGTTCGCCTACGCACGCATCACCTTTCGATGGGCGTCGAAGGACGTTCGATGCGAGACCCGGCCGTGGCATTTCGCCCTGTGGCGCTCGCAGAACTACGATCGTTTTCTGGACCCGCGCATTCCCATCGCGCGCCACGCGCTGGCCATCGACGAAACGCGGATCGCCTTTGGGCGCGTCACCTGGGGAAGCCGGGTGAATAAAGACCGGCAGGACGACACGCGCGGACACTTCCGCCAGCGCTGGTTCGCCGGCAACCATTCCGACATCGGCGGCAGCTACGCGGAAGAGGAGTCGCGCCTGTCGGACATCTCCCTGCGCTGGATGATCGACGAAGCGACCGCCGGCCCGCATCCCATTTTGCTGGACATGAGCAAACTGCATCTGCACCCGGATCCTCTCGGGCCGCAGCATTGCGAGGTATTCGCACGGCAACAAGGCCCCTGGTGGATGCGCTGCTTCAAGTGGTCCAGCGCGCCGCGTCCGATTCAGGACGAGGCCGAACTGGATCCGACCGTGCTGGAGCGTTTCGAGGCCTCACGGGTATTGATCCGCGATCGCAAGAACGCGTACCGGCCTGAGGCCTTGCTGAAACATAAGCGGGTCGCGCAGTACTACTCGGCGGTGCCCGGTGACAACAGCCAGGCACAAGCCGGGCCACGCTGAATCAGGACGACAGGCACGTCCCGGCGCGAACCCCCCGATCCGATCCATCTGCCCCGCCCGATCGGGACTGGCGCGGGCGGCCGCGCCGCCGGATCATCGCTGCGGACCACGAACCGGAATCGCCGCATGATCGCCCCGTATCGCCGCCACGCCCTCGCGCTGAGCCTGCTCGCGCTCGCCTGCATCGCCACCACCGCCCAGGCCGCCGGCGAAACCGCCGACCTGCTGATCCGCCACGCCGCGGTGATCGATGTGACCAGCGGCAAGACCCGTGCGAACCAGACCATCGCGGTCAAGGACGCGCGCATCCTGGCCATCGTCGACGACGCCAAGGCCAAGCGCTTCGAGGCCGCGCGCAGCATCGACGCGCAAGGCAAGTACGCGATCCCGGCGCTGTGGGACATGCACGTGCATTTCGGCGGCGGCGACAAGCTGATCGAGGAAAACAAGAACCTGCTGCCGTTGTATGTCGCCCACGGCATCGCCGCGGTGCGCGACGCCGCCGGCGACCTGAGCCCGAGCGTGTTCGAATGGCGCGATGCGATCAATGCAGGCTCGCTCGCTGGCCCGACCATCTTCACCTCCGGCCCGAAGCTGGAGGGCTACAAGTCGATCTGGCCGGGCGATATCGAAGTCGGCAGTCACGAAGAGATCAGCAAGGCGCTGGACCAGCTGAAGGGCTGGAAGGTCGACTTCGTCAAGATTACCGACAACACCTTGTCGCCCGAGTTGTTCATGGACGCGCTCAAGCAGGCGCATGCGCGCGGCCTGCGGGTGTCGGCGCACGTGCCGTTCGCGCTCACCATCGACGAGGTCAGCGCAGCCGGGCTGAGCTCCATCGAACACATCGACTACGCGTACAAGGCCGGCTCGCCGCAGGAAGCGCAGATCGGGGCGATGGTCCGGCGCGGCGAGATCGACAGCAAGGAAGGCTGGAATCGCATTCAATCCAGCTTCGACGAAAAAACCGCGCGCGCCGCTTACAAGCGCCTGGCGCGGCGCGGCACCGCGGTTACCCCGACCCTCAACGGCAGCTTCGTGACCACGTATCTGGACCGCAACGATCATCGCGGCGACGACTATCTGAAATACATCGGCCCCGGCCTGCAGGCGACCTATGCCTGGCGGGTGGAGCGCGCGGCCAAGGACGACGCGGCCGCGATCGAGCGCCGCCATCAGCGCTACGAGCGCAACGCCGCGCTCCTGCCGTTGCTGCAGCAATCGGGGGTGACCTTGCTGGCCGGCACCGACGCGGGCTTTCTCAATTCCTTCAACTACCCCGGCGTGGGGTTGCACGATGAAATGCAGCGCTTCGTCGAGAGCGGCCTGACCCCGCTGCAGACCTTGCAGGCGGCGACGATCAACGGCGCGCGCTTCCTGGGCCAGGAGAAATTGCACGGCACCCTCGCCGCCGGCAAGGCGGCCGATATCGTGTTGCTCGACGCCGACCCGCTGCGCGATATCGCCGCGGTCCGTCGCATCGATACCTTCGTGCTGCGCGGCAACGTGTACGACCGCAAGGCGCTGGATGGGATGTTGGAAGAGGTGCGCAAGCGCGTGGCGGCGCAGAAGGCGGAGTAAGTGCTTGTGTTCCCCGTCGCCACGAAACTGCCGTCGATGTTCCCCTTCGGAAAATAAGGCGGGACTGCTGTTGCTGTTCCCCCCTTTGGAAAAGGGGGGCAGGGGGGATTCGCTTTTAGCCCGGACGGCTTGAAGTCTTCCGAACCGTTTTTTGCGGCAAAAGCAAGAGCAACAACAAAAGCAAAAGCGAATCCCCCTGCCCCCCTTTTCCAAAGGGGGGAAAAGCACGGGAGCGTGGATGGAAGTAGCGACCTCGGAGTGCTTGCCCTTCGTCGTCACTTCCGAAACTTCTGCGGCGTAGTCCCACTGAACTGCTGAAACATCGCGATGAACGCCGACACGCTCGCATAGCCCATCTGCGCCGCCACCTGCTGCACGCTTCGGCCCTGCTCCAGCAGCGGGATCGATTGCTGAAAACGCAACCGCTGCCGCCACTGGCTGAAAGACATGCCCAGTTCGTCGCGGCAACGACGGCTCAAGGTGCGCTCGGTGGTATGCACGCGCTGCGCCCATTGCTCCAGGGTGGTGTTGTCGCCCGGCGCGTGCTGCAAGGCATCGAGGATCGGCGCCAGCAGGCGATCGCCGCTTTGCGGCACGAAGCGTTGCAGCATCGGCGTGGCCAGCAGCTTGTCGATCAGCACCCGCGCCAGGCGGCGGTCGCCCGGTGATTCGGGTATTTCGATACCGCGATCGAACAAGTCCTCGACCCCGGCGATGAACAAGGCATGCAGGCGCACGATGCCGGGCGCCTTCGGCAGCTGCGGCGTGTAGCGTTCGGCGATATTGATCAGCCGGCATTTCACTTCGCGCCGGTTATGCGAGGTGTGATTCATCCGCGGCGGGATCCACACCGCATACCCCGGCGGCGCGAAGAACGGCTGGCCTTCGACCACGAACGCCATGCTGCCGGATTCGACGAACGCCAGCTGGCCCCAGGGATGCTGGTGCAAGGCGCTCTCGGTATCGACCGCCAGCGCTTCGTAGCGCAGCAGCAGCGGGCCCGGCAACGAGCGATAGGGATAGTGGAACTGGCGGCTGCGACGCATCTTGTCCGGGGCCCGTCATGGCCTGTCTGGTTATCGGCATCTGCCGATTACCCGACATTCTAGAATGAGCGGCCCCACGTTGTAACGGCTGTTTCAGCCAGGAAGTCCCCCATGCACCTGCTCCTGCCGATCCTGGCCACGCTGATCTGGGCCGGCAACACGATCGTCAGCAAACTCTCGGCCGGCGCGATCGACCCGGCGGCGATCTCGTTCTACCGCTGGCTGGTCGCCCTGCTTGCGTTGACCCCGTTCCTGCTGCCGCGGGTCTGGACACTGCGCGCCCAGGTGCGTCCGTACTGGCGCAAGCTGGTGGTGCTGTCGGCGCTGGGCATGGTGATGTACCAGTCGCTGGCCTATTTCGCCGCGCACAGCGTCAGCGCGATGTCGATGGGGTTGATCGTCGCGGCGATTCCGCCGATGACGATGCTGATCGGCATGGTCGTGCTCAAGACCCGGCCGTCGCCTGGCATGCTGATCGGCGCGCTGATCTCGTTCGCCGGCCTGAGCTGGCTGCTCAGCGGCGGCCATCCTGCGCAATTGCTGCAACAGGGCCTGGGCCGCGGCGAGTTGATGATGCTGCTGGCGGCGTGCTCGTATGCCCTGTACGGCGTGCTGGTCAAGCGCTGGGCGCTGCCGATTCCCAACGGCGAATCGTTGTATCTGCAGATCGTGTGCGGCACGGCGCTGTTGCTGCCGGGTTTCCTGCTGGCGCCGTCGGTGGCGCTGACCGCGCACAACCTGCCGCTGGTGTTGTACGCCGGCCTGCTCGCCTCGACCCTGGCGCCGTGGTTCTGGATGCACGGGCTGCTGCGCCTGGGCGCGGACAAGACCGCGGTGCTGATGAACCTCACGCCGGTGTTCACCGCGGTGTTGGCGGTGTTTTTGCTCGGCGAGCCGTTGCAGGCCTATCACTGGATTGGTGGGGTGTTGACCTTGCTCGGTGTGGCGGTGGCGCAGGTGTTGCGGCAGAGGCCGGCGGTGGTGTTGCAGTCGCGGGAATGTGCGGGCTGAGTTGACCGACTGGTCGGCCGCAGGGATGACACGTCGCTCCTGCCGGCTCGGCGCGGTTGGCGTCATGGCGCGGTCGTGCCGAAAGCTCCGTCGTGGTCGTGGTGGCGCGGTCGCGGCTCGCGCCGCTCCTACAGGGGGCTTGGCGTTGTAGCGGCGGCGCGGGCGATGACGATTGTCAGGCGGCGACGGCATCGCCCTCGCCAATGTGAGCCGCGTCAAGTTCGGCGTCTGCGCGCGCTGCTAGGGTCGTGGCATGTCGACGCCACCCGACTGCAATCGCCCACCACCGAGGCACCCGCAGCGTCTGCTGCGAACCGCGGTCGCCATCGCGTCGGCGCGTGTCGGCGCCGGCCTCGATAGCGCTCGTGGCCACCGCCCTGCCCCGGCACGGCGTCACCTGTTTCCGAATCGCGCGCCGCGTCCGCTGGGTGCAGCCCTTGCGCGTGCTTCGATGAAATCGTCGGCCCGGATGCCCCGGGCCGTCCCTTGTTTCGCTATTGCTGCGGCCGATCCCCCTCTGCCGCCAGCGTCTGCCGGCCGCGGGGGGTGGCCCCCGGCCGGCTTTTTTTATTCCGCGTCGCTCGCAACGGTCTGATCGGAGCGGTTTGGTCGGATCGACTCGATCGGACCGGCCCGCTGTCCATGCCGGCCGCGATCCATCGCCCGCGCAATCGCCCCTCGCCACCGCGACCGACGCAAAACGGCACCGATACCGGCCAACGCCGCGATCAGCCCCACCCACCGAGCCGCCTCGCACAATATTTCATCGATAGAACCACACGAATGGCGACAGGTTTGTTAGTTTGCGTGAGGCAAAACCCGCCTGCCTGATGCCGCGATGGGGTGCGACGTTGCCGGCGTCACGCCGACTCGCCGCACCGGCCGACGCGGACGACGGGGATGCATGACCGCCCATGCTCGCCGGCCCCGAACGCGAACGACCTTTCTCTAACGCGAGTGTGCATTGCGATGCCCCAACGCATCGACCGGATCAAGAACCTGGCGGCGGTATCGCAGTTCCGCATCGGCGCGCTGCTGGTCCAGCCCGACCGTCTGGCGATCGTGCGCGACGGGGTCACCACCGCGCTGGAACCGCGGATGATGGAAGTGCTGATCGCGCTGGCCGAGCGCGCCGGCGAAGTCATCAGCGCCGAACAACTGCTGATCGAAATCTGGCGCGGCACCTTCTACGGCGACAACCCGGTCCACAAGACCATCGCCCAGTTGCGCCGCCGCCTGGGCGACAGCAGCCGCGAACCGGACTACATCGAAACCATCCGCAAGCGCGGCTACCGGCTGGTCGCGCGGGTGAGCTTTCCCGACGACTACCGCAGCGGCCTGCCGCGCGCGGCGGCATGGACCCAGGGCAGCCCGTATGTCGGCCTGCGTTCGTTCGACCAGGCCCATGCCGGCGTGTTCTTCGGCCGCAGCCGCGCCACCGCCGAACTGCTGGCGACCTTGCGCGAACAACTCGACAGCCAGCGCCGCTTCGTCCTGGTCTCCGGCGCGAGCGGCTGCGGCAAGACCTCGCTGCTGCGCGCGGCGGTTATGCCGCTGCTGCAACAGGATGGCGGCTTCGATGGACTGCACGCGCTGACCAGCGCCTACTTCGACCTGGGTGCCTGCCGCGGCGGCGACCTGCTCGCGCGGCTGGCCCAGAGCTTGTGCGACTGGTCGCTGGACGGCCGCCCGCTGTACCTGCCCGGCGAGGCCGAGATCCTCGCCGCGCAACTGCGCGATACCCCGGCCGCGGTGCATGCGCGCATCGACGACGCGTTCGCGCGCCGCACCGCGCATCTGGCCGAACGCGCGCATCTGCTGCTGGTGGTCGATCACGCCGAGGCCGCGGTCGCCGCGCCCGGCATCGACGCGCGCGATCGCGCCGAGTTCGGCGCCGCGCTGACTGCACTTTGCGCGTCGCCGCGGGTGGCGGTGATCGCGATCACCCGCAGCGATTTCTACCCGCGTCTGATCGAAAGCGTGCCCGGTCTGGCCGAACTCAAGGCCGGCGACGGCCATATCGACCTGCTCACGCCGCGCGAAGGCGAGATCGGCCAGATCATCCGCGCGCCCGCGGCGCTGGCTGGGCTGAGCTTCGGCGAAGACCCGGAAAGCTCGCTGCGCCTGGACGACCTGCTGCGCGACGCCGCCGCCCAGCATCCCGATTCGCTGCCACTGCTGCAGCACACCCTGCAGGCGCTGTACGAACGCCAGGACGAAGGCGGCGTGCTCAGCGTCAGCACCTATCGCGAACTCGGCGGCCTGGAGGGCGCGCTGGCGCATCGCGCCGAACAGGTCTACGCGGCGCTGCCGGCGAGCGCGCAGGCCAGCCTGGAACGGGTGCTCGCGGCATTGATCGTGCTGCGTCCCGACAGCGACGCGGTCACCGGCCGGCGCGTGCTGTGGTCGACATTGGACGATGCGGCCGCGCGCGAACTCGCCGAAGCTTTCGTGCGCGCGCGTTTGTTCGTCGGCGAACTCAGCGGCGGCGAGCCGGGCTTCGGCGTCGCCCACGAAGCGCTGCTGCGGCAATGGCCGCGCGCGCGCGAATGGGCCAACGAAAACCGGCAACTGCTGCAGGCGCGCGAACGCCTGCAACGCGCGACCCGGCGCTGGGCGTTGGAAGGCCGGCGCGCCGATCATCTGCTCAACCCCGGCCGGCCGCTGGCCGAAGCGCGCGAGGCCGCGCGCCGCCTGCCCGACGATCTGGGCGAAGACGATCGCCAGTTCCTGCAAGCCTCCGAGCGTCAGCAACGGCGCAAGCAATGGCTGCGCGTCAGCGCGATCGCCAGCCTGTGCGTGCTGACCCTCGCCGCAACCGGGCTGGGCCTGCAAGCCTGGCAGGCGCGGCGCGAAGCCGAGCAACGCCGCGATCAGGCTCAGCAACTCGTAGGCTTCATGCTCGGCGATCTGGCCGAGCAGCTGCGTCCGATCGGCAATCTGAAACTGCTCGACAGCGTCGGCAGCCAGGCGCTGACGTATCTGGAGCGCATGCCCGAAACGCAAATGCAGCCGCGCGAACTGGTCAGCCACGCGCGCGCATTACGCACGGTCGGCGAAGTGCTGATGAACCAGGCCCGCTTCGACGAAGCGCGCGCCGCGTTCGAACGCGCGGACGATGCGGCGCGGCGCGCGCTGGCCGGCGCGCCCGACTCGCTCGATGCGTTGGCCGAGACCGGGACCACCGCGTACTGGCTGGGCTATTACGCCTATCAAAAGAACCAGTACGACCCGGCGGAAAAATACTGGCAGGCCTATCTGCACGCCAGCGAAGGTCTGGTCGCGCGCGCGCCGAAGGATCCGCGTTGGCAATTGGAACTGTCGTACGCGCTCAACAACCTCGGCACGCTCGCCTTCGTGCGCCTGCGCAGCGACGAAGCCGCCGAATTGTTCGCGCGCTCGGTCGCGATCAAGCGCGCCCTGCTCGCGGCCAAGCCGGCCGACAAACCGCTGCGCTACGAACTGGTCGACAGCCTGTCGTGGCTGAGCAGCGCGCAGGATGCGCGCGGCCAGTTGGCCGACGCCGCCAAGGGTTATGCCGCGCAGACCGCGATGCTGCGCGAGCTGGTCGACAGCGAACCCGAAGCCGACGCGTGGCGGCGCAAGCTGGCGACCTCGTTGCTGCGCAGTTCGGTGCTCGCGCTCGATCGCGGTCTGGCCGACGACGCCGAAAACGAAATCGCCGAAGCGATCCGTCTGCTCGGCGCGCTGGTCGAACAGCAGCCCGACAATCGCGACTGGCGCCGCAACCTCGGCCATGCTTACGCGCACGCCGGCTGGGTCGCGCACCTGCGCGGCGTCTCCGCCCTGGCCGACGAACGCCTGAGCCGCGCGCAGCAGGTGCTGGCGCCGCTGTTGCAACAGACCGAACCTCTGCCGGACTGGCGCGTGCTCGACCTGCTGGTGCGGTTGCGCATGGATCAGGTCGCCGCGGCGCCGCCGCAGGCCGCGATCGATCGCCTGGTCGCCGATCTCGACGCGCTGCACCGGCAAACCCCGGACGATCCGCCGATCCTGTCGATGCTCGCGCGCAGCCTGGTCTGGCGCGGCGAACGCTATCAACGCGACGGCGACGCCACGCGCGCGCGCGCCGACTGGAACCGGGTGCGCGAACTGCTCGCCAAGCGCGTGACCGACACCCGCGACCGCAACCTGCTCGAAGCCTGGGTGCGCACCCAGGCCCACCTGGGCACGCGCGCGCAAGCCGCCACCCAGATCGCCTGGCTGCAACGCGCCGGCTACCGTCATCCCGGCTTCGTCGCGTTCTACTGAGCGTCCGCGAAGCCGCTCCGCAGCAATCCCAATCACCAGGAAACCGCTCATGGCCAGCAAGAAAGACAGCAAGAAATCCGCCGCCGCGCCGGAAAAGCAGAAGAAGTCGGGCAAGAAGGGCGACCCGGCGCCGATCGATATCCAACTGACCGTCGCCTACGTCGGCTTCGGCGGCAACGCCGGACTGGGCCAGTACTTCTACAGCTTCGCGCCGGACGTGGTCACCGTGCAGGGCGCCGGCCCGGTGGTGATCACCTACAAGTTCGAAGCGCAGGTGCCGCAGCGCTTCCAGATCGTCAGCGTGCTCAACTCCGACGCCTTCAAGCAGATCCACAAGGTGCGGGTGGCCGCGGACGGCCGCAGCGTGAGCATGCACAACCGCAACACCGTGCAGACCCTGATCTTCTTCACCGTGCTGGTGCGCGATGAAGAGAGCAACGATCTGCGGGTGATCTCCTGCGATCCGCAGGTCGGCAACGACCCGCGCACGGTGCCGCCGGGCATCATCAAGAAGCGCGGCTGATCCCACGCGAATGCCAATGGCGCAGACGGCCCGTGACCGTCTGCGCCCTTGCGGTAGGCGGCGCGGGTGTGGGTCGCGAATGCAGGTGCCCGCGTTCGGCCGAATGTGCGTCCGGCCGCTGTTGCCTCCAGACCCAGATCGATACCGGCTCGACTCCACGAAATTCGACGTGGCCCAGATCCAACTTGGCGAGATCCAACTTGGCGAGACCCGACCTGACAAGATCCGACCTGACAAGACCCGGCGATCTGACCGGAAGGCGTCGGGGCTGAAAGCCCCTCCCACAAAATACCTCGCAGCCTTCATAAGCGCTCGACCATCAATCGAGCCTCCCGACGGCACGAAATTTTTTGTGGGAGGGGTTTCAGCCACGACGCTGTTCGTTCCGACGATTCGCAACGCCAACGGATCCGCACTCATTGCCGGTGCTTGCAACGCAGGCTCACCCAATCGGCGGACTCACTTCTTGATCGTGCAGAACTTGCCGAAGCTGTCGCCGGTGTAATAACGCTGGGTGATCGGTCGGCTCTTGGCGCTCTCCTGGACCAGATAGACCAGCCCCTGCGGCGAACCCAGCGGGGCCGGCCCGGTCGGGTTGTCGGTGCGGGCGCGGGTGTCGAACGACTGGATCATCTTGGCCACGTCCTTGGGCAGCGACTTGCAGGCCGGCGTCGCGGCGGCCTGGTCCGGCGAGACGGCGAGGACCAGCGCGACCGGCAGCGACCACTTCACGAGTCTGGCGTTCATGACGTTCGACGCGACCGCACCGGGCGTCCCGATGCACCTGCTTCGCGCTGCGGCGATGACCGCAGGCTCACCCTGCGCGCCCCGCCACCCGCCCCGCCGCACCACAACCTGACGGTCGCCTCCCGCCGCGACCGGGCCCGATCGCGCCCGATCGCGCCCGTCGCCGGCGGTGATCGGAGGTAGCGAATCGGTGAGTCGCGTGCGCAATCCACGCCCCGCACAGGCCGGAACCGGGCCTCGCGAACCTGACGGGGCCGACATCAACTTATTGATCAAAAAGGTAAAACTGCTCCGTAAGGTTGCCGTAAGGCAGGAGCGCGAGGCGACGAGCAACCTGCGCGGCATCCGGACCGCGGGTGCCACGGCCGGACACCGACACGCCGGCCGGCGCGCGGGGCCCGGGCACCACGCGCCGATCCGGCGATGCAGTCAGGAGTGCCGTCATGTCCGATTCCGAGTATCCCTACCCCTGCGCCAGCGACACCGACGATTCGCAGGACGACGTGGGTCCGCTCTCGCAATTCCGCCATGGCGCGCAGGACCGGCGCCTGCTCGAAGTCGCCCGCCTCGACGCCGGCAACATCGCCGCCAACAGCGACTTCGACGACAAACCCTGGGGCCTGCTGTACCGCGCCCTGATCGATTCGATCGGCCTGTCGCCCGACGACTTTCAGCTGATGTACCCATCGGTGCCGTGGGACTGGCCGCGCACCCAGGCCGGCTTCATCGCCGCGGCCCATTACGATTTCTGCTCGACCGCGCCGCAATGGAGCGCGATCGGCGCCTACGTGTCCAGCGGCGACGCCGTCCACCAGGCCTATCAGCAATTCCTCAACGTGATCCCGGCGCAGACCGAGTACCGCAGCCTGCGCCAGCACCTGCACGACGCCGACGACGCGCTGGTGGTGGCGACCAACCATTACACCCTCGCCACCACCTCGGCCGCCTCGGCCTACGCCAATCAGGTCGACGACAATCGTCCGAGCTTCACCGAATGGCTCGGCAGCCGTGGCGGCGCCGGTTATCAGACCCGCATCGTCGCCGCCGAGGTGGCGATGAACCAGGCCCAGAGCCATTACGCCGCGTTGGTCGCGCAGTGTGAATCGCCCGAACTCGGCCAGGCCCAATTGCGCTGCAGCAACGAGGCGCATCAGGTCCGCTTCGCCGACCTCAACCTGATCAAGCTGCCGAAGGTCCACGACTGGCGGGTCGATCAGGAGGCCGCCGACTGGGTCGCGAAGGTCCAGGCCGGCCACGGCCCCAGCGGCGTGACCCTGGGTTTCAGCAATCGCGAAGCGCCCTACGATTTCGGCCAGACCTGGGCCGGCCGCCGCAGCCGCATCCGCCAGTTGTTCTGGCAGGTGCGCATCAACGGCCGCTGGGAGCGCATCGACGAATTCGAATTCGACAACAAGCTCGAGCTGTCGCTGGACTTCCAGGCGGTCGACCGCATCGGCATCCGCCCGGGCGGGTGGTACGACGGCGAATTCGCCCGCGGCATGATCGACGGCCCCTTCATCCACGGCTACAGCCCGTTCGGCGGCGACACCGTGGAGACGCGCGGCCAGCCGGTGTTCGGCGAGAAGGGCTTCTTCGGCCTGATCAAGAACGGCATGTGCGTGGGCTACAAGCCCTCGTTCGCGATCCGCACCACCACCTCGACCTTCCGCCGTTTCGCCGACCCGTTCCGCGCCGCCACCGGGCTGCGGATCGGACCGTTCACCTTCGAAGCCGAAGGCGGCAGCCTCGCCGCCGGCTGGAAGGCCGACCCGGCGACCCAGACCTTCACCGGCACCACCAGCAGCGAGCGCGCGCTGATCATCGGCGCGACCGTGTCGGAATTGCCGAACGGGCCGGTGTAAACCGAAGCCCGGGTGGTGCGTTCGGAAGGGAGTCGAAGTTGTGCACCTCGTTCCAGCGGTCCGGCCGATGCGCGTCAGTGGGGACCTCCACGCGCATCGGCCGGAGTTCGCTCGGTGGCGCAGGGCGGCGGCATATTTGTTTCTGGCGGGGTTTGGCTTGAGCTGGTTTGGCTCGAGGCTTGGCCGAGGCCCGCTCCGCTTGAGCGCGATCAACTAAAGCACGCTCAACCAGAGCAGGTTCAACCAAAGCCGGCTCAACCGAAGCAGGCTCAATTCAAGCGCACCACGCCGTCGCAGTAACGGCCCTGGCAATCGCCGCGCGCGATGTCGAGCACCAGCGAATTGCCGGGATCGCCGCCGGGCCGCGCGACCCGCTCGGGCACCACGAACACCGCCGGGCTCGCATCGGCCATGCCCTTGGGCCACTTGAAACCGCTGACCACGCGATAACGCGGCAAGCCCGCCAGCGTCAGCTCGGCATCGGGCGCGAAGCTCGCCGCCTGCGCGCGCGCCGCATCGGTCCACGCCCGCAGGTCGGCCGCGCCGGCGACTTTCAAGCTGCCGTCGCGCCACGGCCGTTCGATCCGGTCGATCGCATTGGCGCGCGAAGCCACGCGCTTCGCATCGGCCTGCTTCGCCGCCGCCGCGGCCGTGCGGGTTGCCTGGCCGACGGCGGTCGGCAACGGCAAGCGCGCGACCTCCTGGACAGCGCCGGGCACCGACAGATTGCGCAGGTCCATCGCGGTCGCGCGGGCACGCGCTTGCAGCACCTCGAAGCGGAGCCGTCCCGCCGCGCCGGCCGCATCGCCGACCGCGCCGATCGTCGCGGGCACGGCCTTGGCGCCGCCCGCGCCGAATTGCTGATCGGCCTCGATGGTCAACGCGCCCTGGGCCAGGTCCGGATCGTCGTACAGCCAGCTCCAGGCCAGTCCGCGCCAGGCGCCGTCGTAGGACGGATTCATGCGCAAGGCATCGACGAACATCGCCCGCGCCGCGGTGCTGGCTTCGCGCAGATGGTCGGCTCGCGCCGGCTCGCCCTCGGCATCGCCCTGAACCTGACGCAGGTAGGCGCGCAAGCGCCACGCGCCGAGCTCGCGCGCGGCCATCGCCGAATTCGGATCGGCGCTGCGCGCGGCCTGCAGATAGTTTTCGGCCGGAACCTTTTCTCCCACCGGCCGCATCGCGACGGCCGCTTCGGCGCTGCGCCGGTAACGCTGCATCGCGGTTTCGTAGCGCGCGCCGTCGGCCTCGGCCGGCGCGCGTTCCTTGCGCAGCTCGCCGAGCATCGCCAGTTGCTGGCGAAAGAACGGATCGCCGCCGGCCGCGCTGCGCGCCGCGCCGCGCACCAGGCGTTCGGCCAGCGCGTTGTAGTCGGCCGACGGCAGCCGCGGCAGCGGTTCGCCCCACTTCGCCGGCGCGGTCTTCGGCGCGTTCGGCGCGCGGCTCGCGCGCGCTGGCGACGGCGCGGCTTGCGCGCGGCCAGGCGCGGCGCGTTCGGCGCGCGGCGACAGCGAGCCGCGCGACGCCGGATAGGTCGCCGCCAGATACACCCCCAGGATGCTCGCGGCGATCACCGCGCGCCTGGTCAGATCGCCGTCGCCGTCCTCGCGCGCGCGCCACAGCACCGCGATCGTGCACACCGCGCCGCCGACGGCCAGCGCGCCGCGAAACCAGCGTTCGCTCGGGCTGTGCCGCGAGGTCGAGACCAGATAGCCGATGAAATCCATCAGCCACATCGGCATCGACATCAGCCAGCCGGTCAGCGGCGCCAGGAAGATCACCACGAAGAACAGCAGCACCGCCACCTTGATCAAGGCGAAGCGGGTCGGCGGCGAACGCAGCGGATGCCAGCGCGGTGGACGGCCCTGCCAGCTCATCGGTTCTTGATCATCCGCGGCAACACCACCAAAAACACATAGCAGAACACCACGAAGCCGATGCCCATCAAGGTCAGCAGGATCTGGTTCATCCAGCCGTCCAGCGGCGAAGTGGCCGCGCTACGCAGGCTGGCGTAATACCCCTGCAGCAGATACGACACCGCGGCGAACACCAGCGGCACCACCAGGATCATCGCAGCGCGCGCGGTCGCGACCACGCGCAAGGTCTGGAGTCGGTAGCCCCGCGTAGTCGAAGCCCCTGACGGCATTTGCCGCTGCGGCACCGAAGACGGCAACGGCGGCCTCGCCCCGAACCGGCGCGGCGCCGGTTGCGGCCGCGGCTGCGTCGCCGCCACCGTCGTGCGCATCACCGTTGCCCAGGCGCGCGGCATATCCTGCGGCTGAGTGGCCGGACGCGGCTTGGCATTGCGCGCGGTCTTGCCGAGCAGATCCAGGCGTATGCACGACGCGCAAGGCTGACCGGCGTAATGCTGATGTTCGCGATTGCGCCCGCACACCACCAGCCGTCCGCTCGATGGCTGCGCGTACGCGCGCAAGGCGTCGCGCCACTCCGACGACGGCGGCCGCGCCGACGGCGTGTCGCCGAACGCGCGATCGAACAGGCCGCGCAGTTCCCGCGGCATGCTCGCGTGCGCGCTGACCGGACTGGGCGCCATGATCCGGTTCGCGCGCAGTCCGTAGGCGTAGCAGCGTTCGCGGATGCGCCCGGGGATATCGGTCGGCACCCGATCCGACGACGGCTTGCCGCTGTAGGGATGGATGCCGAAGTTCAGCAGCTGGAAGATCACCACCGCCAGGGCGAAACGGTCCTGGGTTTCCTCGCCGGCTTCGTCGAGCTTGTGCGCCTGATACTCCGGCGCGAGGTAATCGGGCGTGTACTGCGGCGCCGAATAACGCCGGCCGCGGCCCTGAATGCTGAAACCGTCGCAGTCGAGCAGCGCGATGTACAACGACGCGCGATAGAAACGCAGGTTGACCGGCTTGAGATCGACCACGCAGTGATGCTGCTGATGCAATGCCGCGAGCACCGCGGCGAGATTGGCCGCGAGGGTGATCTTGTGGCCCAGCCCGACCGGCAGGCCGGCCGCGCGCGCCTGACGCTCCTGCAGCACCTGTTCGAGTTCGGAGGTGGAATCCACGTCCAGCGCCGGCATGGTGAAACCGGCGAACTTGCCGCGTTCGTCGCGCACCACCGCATCGGGCCAGGCGATCTGCACGTAACGCTTGCCGGCTTCGATCTGGTCGGGCAGATGCGGACGCAGGTCGAGCATGGCTTCGATGCGATCGGTGTAACTCGGCGGATCGACCCGCGCGTGGTAGATCTTCGCCACCGCATTGGGATCGTCCGGCAGCAGGTACACGCTGCCGGCGCCGCCGCTCTTGATCAGCTTGCCCAGGCGCGAACGGCGCGAGCCGATCAGGATGGTCTGGCCGGTGACCAAGCTCATGGACGCGGGCCCGTTTGCTGCGGGCGCATTTGCCGCATGCCCGTTCGATGAGCATGCGAACGCGTTGGGGCCAGTCCAATCGCAAAGACCTCGACCGCAGCCGCGCCACTGACGACCTGGAAACGCATGGCGTCGGGGCTCATGGCAACGTGCTCATGACGTCGGACTCAGCCCCGCAACGCGATCAGCAGGGTCTTGTCGTCGGAGGTGATGCCGTGCGTGCGCGGGTCGTCGAGCGTGCCCAGCAGCGCGCGGCTGCCGTCGTCTTCGCCGACCGAGGCCAGATAGCGCGCGACCGGATCGATGAACGGCTTGAACAGGCCGGTATTGCCCTTGTCCATCGCGAACGGCATCGCGCCGTCGGACATCAGCGCCAGCCGCGCGGTCGGCGCGGTCACCGCGAGCACGCGCAGGTGCTGGCGCCAGGCGTCGCCGGTGACGAAATAGGTTTCGTTGGCGTACTCGCCGTTCTCCGGCGCCGACACCACGCTCGCTTCGTCCGTCGACGCCGCCTCGGCCACGCCGATGCCGTCGCCGATATGGAAGAACCAGCCGCGCTGCCCGTCGCCGGCGAACCCGACCAGGGTCGCGGCATAACTCGACAGCGAGGTCTTGTCCGCGTCGGCGATGTCGATCAAGGCCGCGCGCGCGGTCTCGACCGCTGCGCTGGCGATCGCCTCGAACGCGTGTTCGTCGTCCAGCCCGGTCGAATCGCCGCGCAGCCGTTCGCTTAGCACGCGCGTCACCGTATCGGCGACGACGCGCGAACCCTGATCACTGCGCGACGCCGAGCCGGCGCCGTCGCAAACCACCGCGACCAGGCGTTCGCCGTCGGCATGAAACGCGAACGCGTCCTGGCAGGGAATGCCTTTGCCAACGTGCGAAGTTCCGGTCGCCGATGCGGCGTAGATGCGCCAAGCCATGGCCTGCGCCCCGCCGCTCAGGTCGGCACCGAGGACCAGGTGTCGGTCGACGGCAGTTGCGCCTGTCCGCCCGGACGCGATTGCGACACCACCTGCATGCTCGCGCTGAGCCACAGGAACAATTCGCGGAACTGCAGCCCTTGCAGGCGCTTGACCCCGCCCTCGCCCTTGCCGCTGAACTGCCCCATGGCGCCGACCTGCGAACCGTCGCCGACCGCGATCGGGAAAATCGCGACCTTGTTGGCCTGCTCGGCTTCGCGCGCGCGCTTGGCCGAAGCTTCCCAGGTATCGGTCGGCGCGCCATCGGACATCAGGAACAGCCACGGCCGGGTGTAGGCGATGCCGGCGGCCTTGAAGCGCTGCTTTTCGTTCTCGACTTCGGTCAGGGCCAGGTCCATCGCGCGGCCGGTCGGCGTGGTGCCGTCGGCCTCCAGCACCGGCGCGGTGAAATCCATCGCGTCGCACCAGTCGCCGACCACCTCGGCATGATCGAAACCGCCGTAGCGCACCACCAGCACGCGCACCCGCTTGGCCGCGATCACGTCGCTCTTGAGTTCGGTCTCCAGCAGCTTGAGCCCTTCGTTCAACTGCTGCATCGGCGGCCCCATCATGCTGCCCGAGCAGTCCAGCACCAGCACCAGCGGCGTGCGCTGTTCGGTGTTGTCGACCAGGGCTACGTCGGGGATCACGGGCTGATTCATGGCATTCCTTGGCGAATGGATCGATTCGGCAGTATAGCCACAGCGACCACGGCGGGCACAGCGCGGCGGTTTTCGCGCTCGGCCCGGCCGCATGCGCGCGCGATGCGACGGGTTCAGCGAGGTTGCGGACCGCAACCCAGGCTCGCATGACGCCGCGCGGCCGCGACGACCGTCGCGGCGCACTGCGCAGCCACGCACAAGTCCGCGCACCGGTCCACAGACAGTAACCGCACTGCCATCTGCGCCCAGCACCCTGCGATGGCGGTCGCCCGCCGCTCCCCCAGCCTCCCGCTTTCCAGCGGATTTATGCCCGGATTGTCATGACCGACTCGCACGATTCCCACCGCCGCAGCTTCCTGCGCGGCGCCGCCGGCGCCACCGCCGCCGGCCTGGCCCTCAACCTGTTCCCGCCCGCCATCCAGAAAGCGCTCGCGATCCCCGCCGCGCGCGTCAGCGGCACCATTCACGACGTCAAACACGTGGTCATCCTGATGCAGGAGAACCGCTCGTTCGACCATTACTTCGGCGCGATGCGCGGCGTGCGCGGATTCGGCGACCGCTTCCCGATCCCGCTGCCCAGCGGCAAGCCGGTGTGGCGGCAGACCACCGCGCAAGGCCGCGAAATTCAGCCGTATCACATCGACACCAAGACCACGAGCGCGCAGCGCATCGGCGGCACGCCGCACACCTGGCCCGATGCGCAGGCGGCCTGGAACAACGGCCTGATGGACAAGTGGCTGCCGGCCAAGACCGAACGCTCGCTCGGCCATTACCAGGAAGCCGACATCCCGTTCCAGTACGCGCTCGCCAACGCCTTCACCCTGTGCGATGCGTATCACTGCTCGCAGCTCACCGGCACCAATCCCAATCGTCTGTTCCTGTGGACCGGCACCAACAACCCGGCCGCCGATCGCGGCGGCCCGGCGATCGTCAACACCTTCGACGATGGCGGCCCGGCCAGCGAAGGCTATTTCTGGACGACGTATCCCGAGCGCCTGGAACAGGCCGGGGTGAGCTGGAAGCTGTACCAGGACATGGACGACAACTTCTCCGATAACCCGCTGGAAGGCTTCCGCCAGTTCCGCGCCGCCGCGCCGGGCTCGGCGCTGGCCGAAAAAGCGTTGAAAACCTGGACTCTGGACGATCTCGCCAGCGATGTGCGCAGCGGCCAGCTGCCGCAGGTGTCGTGGCTGGTCGCGCCGGCCAAGTACTCCGAACATCCCGGCCCGTCGGCGCCGATCTGGGGCGCGGACTACACCGCGCGCGTGCTCGAAGCGCTCACCGCCGATCCGCAGGTGTGGGCGCGCACGGTGCTGATCGTCAACTTCGACGAGAACGACGGATTCTTCGATCACATGCCGCCGCCGGCGCCGCCGTCGTTCGACGCCGATCGCCGCTTGATCGGCGGTTCGACCGTGGACCTGCGCGGCGAACACCACATCGCGCGCAGCGGCCCGTCGCATGGCAGCTCCAGCGACCCGGCGATCTATTACGACCGCCCCTACGGCTTGGGCCCGCGCGTGCCGATGTACGTGATCTCGCCGTGGAGCCGCGGCGGCTGGATCAATTCGCAGGTGTTCGACCACACCTCGGTGATCCGTTTCCTGGAAAAACGCTTCGGCGTGGTCGAGCCCAACATCAGCGCGTGGCGGCGCGCGGTGTGCGGCGACCTGACCACCGCGTTCAACTTCCACGATCCCAATCACGAACCGATTCCGTCGCTGCCGGACATCGGCGACGCCGACCGCATCGTCGCCGAACAAAGCCGTCTGCCCGCGCCGAAGCCGCCGGCGGTGGCGAGCGCGCCGCGGCAACAACCCGGCATCAAACCCTCGCGCGCCCTGCCCTACGACCTGCAGGTCGGCGAACGTTTCGACCACGACGCGCGGCGGCTGCGCCTGAGCTTCGGCAACACCGGCCGCATCGCCGCGGTGTTCCATGTCTACGACCTGCTTAATCCCAACGCGATTCCGCGCCGCTACACGGTCGAACCGGGCAAGGTGCTGCACGGCGACTGGACGCTGCAACGCGACGGCGCCCGCGCCTACGCTTTGCAGGTGTTCGCGCCGAACGGATTCTTCCGCGAATTCCGCGGCTCGTTCGGCGGCGCCAACCCGACCGTGACCACCGTGCCCGACCTGCGCCTGCGTCGCCGCAAGCTGATCCTGGCCTTGCGCAACCCCGCGTTCAAACCGCTGCGGTTGAACCTCGCCGACCAATACGGCCTGTACGAACCGCGCCTGGAGCGCCTGGGCCCGGCCGCGGTGCATTACCGGCCGATCAAGCTCGACGAAAGTCAGCAGTGGTACGACTTCGTGCTGACCGACGCGAACGACCCGGCGTATTACCGTCGCCTGGCCGGCCGCATGGAGACCGGCGAGCACGGCATTACCGATCCGGGCTTGATCTAGGCGTCGGGGTTGCAGCATGGCGTTGGCCGCGGCGATCGCCGCGGCCTCGCGCTTGCGTCGTCGTTGAGGTTGCGCGGTCGCGGCTTGCGCCGCTCCTACAGGGAGCGGCCGATGCATGCGAATCGGCCTGCTGCCGAATTGCTTTGTGTAGGAGCGGCGTAAGCCGCGACCGCGAATTCACAACAACATCGTGGATTCGAATACGCGCAAACGCCCCAACCCGCCGCGCACCCGATTCACATCGAATCCTGCGGCTCCACGATCACCGCATCCTCCGGCACCCGCGCGCACGCGGCCTTCGAAACAAAGGCTTCCCAACGCCAGAACCCCCACGCCACCGCGGTCAACACCGACGCGGCGATCGCCAGATGCACGGCGCTGTCGCTGAGCCAGGGCGAGATCACCCCGGCCAGCAGCGCATTGACCACCAGCCCCGAAAACGCCTGCAGCGACGAAGCCGAGCCACGCTGGTGCGGGTACATGTCGAGAATCGACAAGGTCACGATCGGAAACACCAGGGCGATGCCGAACGCGCCGATGCACATCGGGATGATCGCCCACGGCACCTGCGGCTGCGCGGTCCACAGGTTGTAGCCCAGGTTGATCGCCAGGGCCAGCGCGCAGAAACCGAAGCCGATGTTGACCAGCCGATCGCCGCCGATCTTGCCGGCTGCGCGGCCGGACACGAACGAGCCCAGCACCATGCCGCCGATGGTCGGCACGAAGAACCAGGCGAACTGGCGCTCGTTGAGCTTGAGGATGTCGAGCACGAACGCCGGCGCCGAGGCGATGTACAGGAACAACGCGCCAAAGTTGAACGCACCGGCCGCGGTCAGGCGCTGGAAACGCGGGTTGAGGAAGATCGCGACGTAATCGCGCAGCAAGCGCTTGGGCTTGAGCGCCAGCCGCGCCTGCGGCGGATGGGTTTCCGGCAGCAGCACGATCACCGCCGCCAGCAGCAGCACCGAGAAACCGACCAGGAACCAGAAGATCGCCGGCCAGTGCGCCCAGCCCAGGATCCAGCCGCCGATGATCGGCGCGATCGCCGGGGCGATGCCGAAGATCATCATCACCTGGCTCATCAGCCGCTGCGCATCGTCGCCGTGCAGCACGTCGCGGATCACCGCGCGTCCGACGATCAGGCCAACACCCGCCGAAAGCCCTTGTACCGCGCGAAAGAAAAGCAAAGTAGGCAGATCGGTAGACAACGCACAAGCCACCGAAGCCAGCGTAAACACCCCCAACCCACCAATAATCACCTTACGCCGCCCGATCGCATCCGACAGCGGCCCATGCACGATGCTCATCAGCGCATACGCGACCAGATACACGCTGATGGTCTGCTGCATCTGCAGCTTGTCCGCGCCCAGTTCGGCGCCCATCGCCGGAAACGCCGGGAAGATGGTGTCGATCGAGAACGGCCCGAACATCGCCAGGCCGCCCAGCAGCAGGGCCAGGCGACGGATCGACAACGGCGCCTTGACGGAAGCGTTCATCAGGTGACCGCGCCCGAGGCCTGGGTGTCGATCGGCACTTCGTCCGGCGGGCCCTTGAGCTCGACCAGATTGCCTTCCGGGTCGAACAAGTATTGCGACGGGCCTTCGCCCTCGGCGCCGTAGCGCGAACCGAAGTCGCCGATGCGCACGCCGTGCGCGGCCAGATGAGCCACGATCGCCTCGCGGTCGAACGGCTCGGCCCGAAGGCACAGATGATCCATGTTG
Organism: Lysobacter sp. Soil_N_51; assembly: GCF_057655755.1. Taxonomy (NCBI): domain Bacteria; kingdom Pseudomonadati; phylum Pseudomonadota; class Gammaproteobacteria; order Lysobacterales; family Lysobacteraceae; genus Lysobacter; species Lysobacter sp. Soil_N_51. The sequence goes on from NZ_JBDGLR010000001.1 coordinate 443,200, forward strand.
CGGCCCTCCTCGCCCGGCGCGGCGCCGCCCATGCGGCCGATCTTGCCGTCCACGTCGACCAGATCGATCAGCGAGGCGCCGGCGCGCAACTGCACCAGCCCGATCGGGTCCTGGCGCCGCTCGACCGTGCAGCCGAGCACATCGCAATAGAAGGCGATCATCGCGGCGGTGTCGCGCACGCGCAGCACCACGTGATCGAGTTGCATCAGCTGAAACGGTCGCGCGCTCATGTCGGCGTCGGGGCTTGGGGGGAGACTTCACAGCATACAACCGCGCGGGGATGCGATCGGGCGGAGAAGTTGTTTTGATTTGTTGATTGAGGGTGGTGGATGCGGGGCTGTTGGTAGCGCTCTTGTCGTCATCATCCTGGGTTGGTAACTCGCACTCGCGATGATCTCTCCCACCGTCATTCCCGCGAAGGCGGGAATGACGGACTGAGAGATTCGTATCTACGGAGGAATCCTTACCCAAACGACGGCTGTCATGTACCGCGCCCATCGTCGCGGCATCCTCCGGCCCGCCCCCGAACCGACCCCAAACCTCACCCCACCGCCCCAACCCTGAACCCGCTCCAGCCCCTGCCCCCAAACCCCATCCCCGGCTATAATCCCCGGCTTGAAACACCCGGTGGGAGAAGCGCCCCGGCCCCAGGCCTGGACCGCTGCCGAAGGCGCAACGCCCGTAATCGCTCAGGCCCCATACCGCCGCGTGTACAAACTCTGGAGAGACCGACCACCCGCGATCCAGCGGGTGGAACCGGCGCCGAAGGGGCACGAAGCCAGCGCGGAACGGAGCGGCCCCCAACGGCCATCCCTCCCCAGCCGTCACACCGCAGCCTGACCGCAGCGGGGCTTCCAAACTCTCAGGCAAAAGGACAGAGGGGCGCCTCGCGTGCGGCACCGCACGCTGCCAAAGGACGCCCCCTGCCCATGACGAACGTATCCCTGCGCGAGCTCGAGCACCACGACGCCTTCATCGAGCGCCATATCGGCCCCAACGACGCCGAAATCGGCCACATGCTGGGCAAGGTCGGCTACGACTCGCTCGAAGCGCTGACCGATGCGATCGTGCCCGGCTCGATCAAGTCGACCCAGCCGCTGGCCCTGCCGACCGCGATCAGCGAAGTCGAAGCGCTGGCCAAGATCCGCGCCATCGCCACCCAGAACAAGGTCTTCCGCAGCTTCATCGGCCGCGGTTACTACGGCACCCACACCCCCAACGTCATCCTGCGCAACATCCTGGAAAACCCGGCGTGGTACACGGCGTACACCCCGTACCAGGCGGAAATCTCGCAGGGCCGCATGGAAGCGCTGATCAACTTCCAGACCATGGTCGCCGACCTGACCGGGATGGAGATCGCCAACGCGTCCCTGCTCGACGAAGGCACCGCCGCGGCCGAAGCGATGACCCTGGCCAAGCGTTCGGCCAAGTCCAAGTCCGACACTTTCTTCGTCTCGAAGAACATTCACCCGCAGACGCTGGAAGTGCTGCGCACCCGCGCCGAGCCGCTCGAGATCAAGCTGCACATCGCCGATGACGCCGACGCGCTGACCGTCGACGCGTTCGGCGCGCTGCTGCAGTACCCCGACACCTTCGGCGGCGTCCACGACTACCAGGCCGTGTCCGACGCGGTGCACGCGCGCGGCGGCATCGTCGCGATCGCCAGCGACCTGCTCGCGCTGACCCTGCTCAAGGCACCGGGCGAATTCGGCGCCGACATCGTGGTCGGCAACACCCAGCGCTTCGGCGTGCCGTTCGGTTTCGGCGGCCCGCACGCCGGCTTCATGGCCTGTCGCGACGCGTTCAAGCGTTCGATGCCGGGCCGTTTGATCGGCGTGTCGGTCGACACCGACGGCAAGCCGGCCTACCGCCTGACCCTGCAGACCCGCGAGCAGCACATTCGCCGCGAAAAGGCGACCTCGAACATCTGCACCGCGCAGGTGCTGCTCGCGGTCATGGCCAGCATGTACGCGGTCTATCACGGCCCCGACGGCCTGACCCGCATCGCCCGCCGCGTGCATCGCCAGGCCGCGATCCTCGCCGCCGCGCTGCGCGGCGCCGGCATCACCGTCGCCGACGGTTTCTTCGACACCCTGCACGTCAGCGGCATCGATGCGGATGCGATCCACGCCAAGGCGCGCGCGGCCGGCATCAATCTGCGTCCGATCGACGCTGCCAGCCTGAGCCTGAGCCTGGACGAAACCGTCGCCCGCGACGATCTGAGCGCGCTGGCCGGCCTGTTCGGCGCCACCCTCGACATCGACGCGCTCGACGCCGCCACCGCCGACGCGATCCCGTCCGCGCTGGTGCGCAAGTCCGCGTTCCTGCAGCACCCGGTGTTCAACACCCATCACAGCGAACACGAACTGCTGCGCTACATGCGCTCGCTGGCCGACAAGGACCTGGCGATGGATCGCACCATGATCCCGCTGGGCAGCTGCACGATGAAACTCAACGCCACCGCCGAGATGATCCCGGTGACCTGGCCCGAGTTCGGCAACATCCATCCGCTCGCCCCGGCCGAACAGACCGCCGGCTACAAGCAGCTGATCGAAGAACTCGAAGCGATGCTGGTCGAATGCACCGGCTACGACGCGGTCAGCCTGCAGCCGAACTCCGGCGCGCAGGGCGAGTACGCCGGCCTGCTGGCGATCCGCGCCTATCACCGCTCGCGCGGCGAAGGTCATCGCGACATCTGCCTGATTCCCGATTCGGCCCACGGCACCAACCCGGCCTCGGCGCAGATGTGCGGCATGACCGTCGTGGTCACCAAGACCGACGCCAACGGCAACGTCGATGTCGCCGACATCCAGCGCGCCGCGGAGAAATACAGCGACCGTCTGGCCGCGATCATGATGACCTACCCGTCCACGCACGGCGTGTTCGAAGAGGAAGTGGTCGAGATCTGCGAGATCATCCACAAGCACGGCGGTCAGGTGTACACCGACGGCGCCAACATGAACGCCCTGGTCGGCGTGGCCAAGCCCGGCAAGTGGGGCTCGGACGTGTCGCACCTCAATCTGCACAAGACCTTCTGCATTCCGCACGGCGGCGGCGGCCCGGGTGTCGGCCCGTGCGCGGTCAAGTCGCACCTCGCGCCGTTCCTGCCAAAGACGGTCGATGGCGAAGGCGTGGTCGGCATGGTCAGCGCGGCGAGCTTCGGCTCGGCGAGCATCCTGCCGATCTCGTGGATGTACATCACCCTGATGGGCACCCAGGGCCTGCGCAAGGCGACCCAGGTCGCGCTGCTCAACGCCAACTACATCGCCAAGCGCCTGGAGCCGCATTACGAAACGCTCTACACCGGCCGCAACGGCCTGGTCGCGCACGAGTGCATCCTCGACCTGCGCCCGCTCAAGGACGCCACCGGCATCAGCGCCGAGGACGTGGCCAAGCGCCTGATCGACTTCGGCTTCCACGCCCCGACCCTGAGCTTCCCGGTCGCCGGCACCTTGATGGTCGAGCCGACCGAGAGCGAATCGCAGCACGAACTGGACCGCTTCATCGACGCGATGATCCAGATCCGCGACGAAATCCGCGCGGTCGAAGACGGCCGCCTGGACCGCGAGGACAACCCGCTCAAGCACGCGCCGCACACCGCGACCCAGGTCACCGCGAGCGAATGGACCCACGCCTACCCGCGCGAACTGGCCGCCTTCCCGCTGCCGTCGCTGAAGCTGCAGAAGTACTGGCCGCCGGTGTCGCGCGTGGACAACGTCTACGGCGACAAGAACGTCATGTGCGCATGCATTCCGATCGATGCGTACAAGGAAGAGGAAGCCGAGGCGTAAGCGGCTTTGTCCCGACCTCGATGCAGGCAAAAGGGCTTCGCGGATGCGAAGCCCTTTTTCTTTGCGTCGCGCCTTGCCTGCCGCGCGCAGCGCCCCGGCGCCATCTGCGCGGCGAAACCGCGACGCAAGGCGTCGATGCTCCGATGAGCCGCGATGAGCCGCGAATCGCCATTCGCCGCGCCAGAAAACCAAGGTCGACGGCCGACCACGCGATGCGTGCGCCGTCACATCCGCGACTGCCCACTTGCACGCCCCTCACCGTGTCCGGTTGCCCGACGCATCCCGAATTTGCGGCGCGCGATCCGCGCTGATCGATGTAACCACAAGATCATCGAACGCATTAAAAGATCGCGATCGCAGTTCATTGCGCGCGCCATCATCGATTCCGTGCTCATGCGCTTTTCGTTCAGAGCGAGCGGAGCGTTCACGACGATCACGTCTTCCAATCATGCGACGCCTGTTTCGAGCCCATTAAAAACGGCCAACGAAGTAAGACGCTCGAATCGGCCATGCGATGAAAAACGCGAATCAAGGTCGCGACCGACACATATCCGCGCGCCTCGCGCGCGTGCAAACAAAACATCCCGCGCGCCGGAAACATCGCGCGACCCAATCCTCAGTTCACATGAGTCTGCGGTTGCAGTAACCGAACCCACGCGCACGCGCCCTCGCTTTGTCGCCGCTTGTCACGTTATTGACGATTGCGAAGCGATAAAAGTGATGCCACGAACTCACCGAAAGTCACACGAAAACTGTTCCGTCCGACTTCGCGAAATAATTTTCAGAACCGTAAAAACAGGGGGAAACTCATGGCCGCAACCGCGCGCCTTCCCAAGGCTTTACTCTGCGTCACCGCCGTTATCCTGATCGCGCTGGCGTGGAAACCTTGGCATAGAGACACGCCTTCATATTCGCGCGATGCGTCGACGCCGACCACGGCCTCCACACCCGCCGACTCGCCGAAATCCGTCGCTACCACGCCCCAAACCGCGCCGATCATGACCACCACGATGCGCGCCGCGGCCGTGGCGGCCGAGCACACGCGCAGCGCGAGCGCGCAGGCGCAACCGCCTCGCAACTACACCGGGCCGGACGGCAAGCAACACGAGATCGTCTACAACCAAGGCCTGAACCTGTCGCCGGGCGCGCGCGAACAACTCAAGCGCGAGTTGCTGGCGCAGATGCGCAAACAACCCGAGGCGGTGTCGCGCATCTATCAGATCAGCCCGAACGATATCGCCGCCGTCGTCGCCGGCACCAAGCCCTTCCCCGAGAAGTTGCTCGATCAGTAAGCGGACTCGGCATTCGGCGGCGAACAGCCTTCGAAGACCAGCCGTGCTTCAGCCCGGATGCGGCCCCAGCGAAGCGTCCGGTTCGGAACGACCACCCATGGGCAAGCGCCCATGACCTTTATGGACGAGAGGGTTCCTTATCATGAAAGCCTATAAATACTGCTTGTTGGCGGCGGCCCTGTGCTGCTCGAACGCGTTGGCGCAGACCAGCGACGGTTACGGCACCTCGCTGCGGATTCCGCTCGTGGTCAACAGCTCGACCTATTCCTCCACCTTGTTCGTGCGCAACGGCGGCGACAGCGAAGCCAGCGTCAAGGTCACCTACTACGGCGCGCCGGGCACGCCGTTCGCCGGCACGCGCCCGTGCTCGACCCTGACCGTCGCCGCCGGCGCGGTGGCGAGCAGCGACCTGGCCACGCTGTGCTCGGTCCCGGTCAGCGCGACCAGCAATTACGGCCAGCTCGCGCTGGAGGAACAGAGCGCGGCCAACGTGGCGATCTCGGGCTATTCCCGGATTCAATCGGCGGCCGGACAAGGCTTCTCGGTGGAATCGTTCAAGGTCGGCTCGCTGAGCGGCGGCTCGACCACCTCCGCGGTCGCCGGCCTGCGCCGTCAGGCCGCCGCGCCGGGCTATCAGAGCAACTGCTTCATCAGCGCGCTCGGCGAACCGGTGTCGGTGAGCTGGTCGCTGCGCACCGGCGCCGGCGCGCCGCTCGGCAGCCCGCAGGTCAGCAACCTCAGCGCCAACGAAACCATCCGCTATCTCGACGTGTTCAACGTGGTCGGCGCGGCCGCGGGCGATTACTCCAACGTCCAGGCGGTGTTCACCGAGTCCACCGCCAGCACCAATCCGGGCTATGTGGCCTACTGCACCACCCAGGACAACACCTACTTCGGCGGCGATTTCCGCATCGCCAAGGAAATCGATCCGGCCGATCAACGTTCCAAGAAAGTCGGCGTGTCGCTGGACAGCTCGCTCGGCACCTTGCTCGGCCTGGCCAGCGGCCAGGATCAGTTCGGCCTGTACCTGCAGCATCCCGACTGGGTGCAGTGCCGGATCAACGGCGCCGCCGCCAATCAGCTGGAAATGCGCCTGGAAGATCCGCAGGGCAACGTCGTCGCCGGCGGTAACAACGTCAGCTCGTTCCAGAAGGTCTATCTGGGCGAACGCAGCACCCGCAACGACGGCGCGCACGGTCTGTGGAAACTCAAGGTCGAGACGCGCAACCTGCTGAGCCTGCCGGTGAATTACGGCCTGACCTGCGAGTCCGGCAACGGCTCCAACCCGCCGTTGTTCGTCAATCACTCGGTCATCGAAGAGTTCTGAGAAACAGCGACTCATCGCCTGAATACGGTTCCGTCCGCGCCGCGGGCGGAACCGTTTCCGCATCAACGGCGACCAACGCTCAAAACAAAACTGAGCAAGGCGAACAGCGCTTCGGCGAAGGTGATCGCCACCCGCCAGGCCAGCGCCAGCATCGCCGCATTGGCCGCGCCGAGCAACGGACTCAGGCACCAGAACAGACCGGCCTCGCGCACGCCCAGGCCCGCCGGTACGAACAGCGCGGCCACTCCGGCCAGACCGGCGAAGCACAACGCGGCCGACAGTCGGAGCACATCCAGTCGCAGCCCGAACGACGCGACCAGCAGCGCGAACGCCGCGCACATCGCCACATACCCCGCGAATTGCAGCATCCACACCCGCCGCATCGTCGTCGCGTCCGGACGCTCGGCGATACCATCGCGGACGATGGCGGGCAAACGCCGCGTGATCGGTCCGGGCACGCGTTTCAGCATCGCGATCCAGGTCAATGCCGCGGCAGCGGCGAGAAAAGCGCATTGAAAACCCAAGCCCAGTCGCGGCGACAACGCCGCGGGAGCGACGGCGGCGGCGATCAACGCGCTGATGCCGAGCGACAACAGCTGCTCGCGCACGAACAAAACGAACGCGGCGCCGGAACCGCGGTCGCGCGCGTACAACGCTCCTCTCGCCACGCCCTGCCAGATCTTGCCGGGCAGGTACTTGGCCAACAGGCTCTGCCCCCAGCGCAACTGATCGCCGAGCAATCGATCGGGCACCACCCGTCCATGCACGAACACATGCCAGGCCAGTGCCAGCAACACCTGCATGACCAGGCACAGGCCCACCACCGCGACGACATCGCGCGCCTGCAATTGCCGCCACAACGGCAGCCATTGGTCCTGCCGCGACCACGCCTGCGCCGCGACCAGACCGAGCGCCAGCAAGCCCAGCACCCAACCCAGACTGCGCGCCAAGCGCCGGGCGAGCTTAGACCAGCGCATCCAGACACTCGACATAACGCCGCCCCATCTGTCGCCACGAACAATGCGCGGCGGCATAGGCGCGCGCCGCTTCGCCCTTGGCGCGCAGGTTTTGGCGATCAGCAAGCAACTCGACGATCGCCATCGCCCAGGCGTCGGCGTCTTGGGTCGGCAGCAGCCGACCCAACTCGGGACGCGCGACGGCGTCGCGCAATCCCTCCAGATCGGCGGCCACCACGTAACGCCGGCTCATGGCCGCTTCCAGCGCGACCAGGCCGAAACCTTCCGGATCGCCTTCGACCCGCACGTTCGGCATCAGCAGCAGATCGCATCGCGCCAGCCGTTGCGCCTTGCTCGCCTCGTCGACGTCGCCCCACAGCCGCACCGCCTCGTCCAGGTTCGCGTCGCGTATCGCCTGCGCGATCGCCGCGCGCTCGGGACCGTCGCCGACGATGTCCAGGCGCACCGACGCCCGCGATGCAAGCAGGCGCGGCATCACCTCGCGCACGAACCACAACGCGCCCTTGCGCCGGACCAAGCGCCCCAGAATCAGCAAGGCGGGCGGCGAATCGTCTCCACCGCCGGCTTGCGATATCGGCGAATCGCTCGCGCCGGGATGGATCAATGCGCATCGCGATTCGTCCACGCCATACGCGATCAACGCATCGAGCACGAACCGGCTGATGCAGATATGGCGATCCATGCGACCGCGAAAAAAAAGCCGCAAGTACCATTGATACAAACGGTTCGAATAGGTCAGGTCGAGACCGTGCACCACCACCGCCACCGGCACCCCGGCCCAGCGCGCGGGCAGCGCCAACAACGACAACACCGGATCGCCCAGCAGCAGCACCCGGACCCGACCGCGCAGCAGGCCCCAGCCCAGGCGCAGCAACGAGCCGAGCACGAACAGCGGCAAGCCCCACTGCCCGGCGCGCCAGCGCAGCAAGGTCAGCGGGCGCAGGACGCTCAGTTCGGTCGCGATGCGATGACTCAGTTGCTGCATGCCGCCGCGCGACGGCGGAAATTTTCGGGTGATGTACCAGAACGACTTCAAGGCATCTGTCGCCATTCCGCGCGGCGCCGGCTCAATTGCTGTTCTTCCAGCAGCCGGCGGTTCACCACCAACTGATTCGCCAGCAGTCCCACCGCGCCGCCGATCGCGCCAGCCAGCACCGCGGTCGCGGCCAGAATCAGCGACTGGATGTGGCCGTCGCCGCGACCTTGAACAAATTCGAACAGGAACTTCGCTCCGATCCCGACGCCCAGCAATGCGGCCAGGCCCGACGGCACCAGGAAGAACTCCAGCGGCCGATAGATCAGAAACGAGCGCAGGATCGTCAGCATCGAGCGGGCGATGTACTCGGGCACGCTTCGAATCAACCGCGAAGGCCGGGTGGGCGGATTGACCTCGACCGCAATGCCCTTGATCCGCAGTCCGGTCTGACCGGCCTGGATCAAGGTTTCCAGGGTGTAGGTGTAACGCGAGTAGACGTTGATGCGCATCGCCGCGTCGCGGCTGTAGGCGCGAAATCCGCTGGTGGCGTCCTCGATGGCGACGTTGGACACCGCCCGCACCACCCGGCTGCCCAGCCGCTGCAGGCGTTTCTTCCACCACGGGAAGTGGCCGATGCGCTCGATCGGCCGGCAGCCCACCACGATGTCGGCGCGACCGGCCACGATCTCGGCGACCATGCGCGGAATCGCCGACGCATCGTATTGATTGTCGCCGTCGACGTTGACGATGACATCGGCGCCGCGACGGCAGGCCGCTTCCAGCCCGGCCGAGAACGCATGCGCCAGCCCGCGATTGCCCGGAAAACGCAGCACCGCATGCGCCCCGTACTCGAGCGCGACCTGGGTGGTCTCATCGGTCGAGCCGTCGTCGATGACCAGCCACTCCACCGACTGCACGCCGCCGATGAACGAAGGCAGCGCGGCGAGCGTATCGGGCAGTTGTCCGGCTTCGTCGCGACAGGGAATCTGGATGACCACCTTGATCGGCCGGCGTGCGAGCTTCTCGCCGCCGATCGCCAGCGGTTCGGACAACATCGCGTTGCCGGCATGCCGAACCGTGATGTCTTCCATGCGAAACGATCTGCGAGCATTCATCGTTCGAGCTCCTATCCGATTCCATGGCGATGACTTCGCCTTGCCTGCGCCGGTAAGCGATCGCGTCGATCCACGTCCGCTTGCGAGGACGCGGCCGCGCGGCCGCCTATGGGCCGATCTGGACCACCTTCCAATCGCTGATTTCCTCGCGGGTGCCGTGCGCCGGCTCGCCCATCGAGGTGGCCCGGCGCAGACGCCGGATCGGTAATGTCGCCACCTCGACCGCATCGGTGCGGCCTATGTCCATGCCGGCGAAATGCACCAGTCGGGCGCCGTTCGCCGCGGGATCGCGCAACGCTTCCCACTGCGGACCCGACGCCGATGCGACCGGCGCGACGCGCGCGCCGAATCCGGTGATCAACGCACTGGCCAACGGACCGGCCGCGACGACATAACTGACCCGGTCGCGCGGCAACTGTGCGGCGATCGCCGCCACCTGCGCGACCATTCCGGCGTCCTCGCGCAGCAACAAGGTGTCGCGCTGCTGCCACAGCAGATTCACGCCGAGCGCCAGACTGAGCACGGCCACCGCGGTGTACGCATACCGCCCGCGCCACCGCCGCGACAAGGCCGCGCAACCCAGCGCGGCGAACACCACGCAGGCCGGGAATACCGCCGGCGCCCAACGCCTCGTCGCCCAGATATGGTCGGGCGACACCATCGGCTTCCACAGATAGACCAGGGTCGGCACCAGCAGAAACACCAGCACCCAGGTCTTGACCGAACCTGGCGTCCCGCGCCATGCCGACCACGCCGCAAAGGCCGCGCCGATGCCCGCGGCGATCGCCACTGGCAGCGACAGATACGCGGCGACATTGACCAGACTCGCTTCGCGATAGTCGCGCAGCCCGTTCAACTGCGGCACCAGCTTCGATTCGATCAAGGCATACGGCTGCAGATGCGGACGTATCCACATCGCATAGACGAACAGCGCCACCATCGCCAGCGCGACCGGCCATGCGCCAAGTTCGGCGAAACGCCGTGGAATACGCATCGCTGCGCTGGTCTGCGACGCGCGCGCCAGACCGGCGCACAGCGCGGTCGCGATAATCGCGCCCAGCACCACATCCGCCAGCCCGATCAGATAGGGCTGCACGAAGGCGAGAAAATAGCCGAGCGCCAGCGCGGTGACCGCGGCGCAGCCGAATGCGATTTCCTGCAACGCCGGGTTGAACCGCTCGCTGCGGCGACCGCGATCGACCGCCACTGCCGCCAGCCAGGCCGCGACGATCGCCAGCGGAAAAATCACCGCGTCGATGCGCACGAAACCGGCCATGCCGATCAACGCGCCGGCGCTAGTTCCAAGCACGCGCGAGCGCTTGGTCAAGGCGATCATCGCCAGCAACGCGCCGTTGAGCACGAACCAACTGCAGAACGGCTCGCTCAGGCTGTTCCTGGAAATCCACACCTGCGCCGGTTGCAAGGCATACACCACCAGCGCGGCGATCGCCCAGACGCGCTGCGACGGCTTCAATATGCGCCGAGCCAGAACATAGAACGCCAGACAGTTGAGTACGCCGACGATCGCATTGAAGCGGAATATTCCCTGCGGCCCGAGCACCGATCCGAGCATCGCCATCCACACCGGCGTCGCCGCCGAAAACTGGAAGGTCCATCGCTGCGAGGTCGGATAAATACCCGGCAATTCGAGCGCCCGCCCCTGTTCAATCGCGACGATAGCGGGATCGTCGGCAATGCCGAGCGCGCGCAGATCGATGGCCGACCCGCCGGTGCGCAGCAGATGCAGCGCATGCTGGGCATAGATGCCTTCATCGCGTTCGCCGAGCAGGCTTTCCTTGGGAAAGAACGCATACAGCACACCGGCCGTCGTGACGATCGCGGCGACGGCGACAAGGCCGAGCGATCTGACGCGCGGCTTCGCGTGCATCCGTATCCGCTGCGCGAGCCCGATCCAGGGCCGCGCCCGCCAACACCACAGGCCAGTCGCCAACCAACCGGCGATGCCGATCCACAACGGCGAAAACAATCCGGCCAAGGCCAACGCCATCATCGCCAGCGTCGCCACCGCGCTGCCCACGCACAGCACGATCAGCGCATGCGAACGAAGACCCCGGGTTTCATGTCCGATCGAGGCGAGCGTCCATGCTCCCAGCGGATACACCGCGAACCACACGCCCAGCTTCGCCAGCGCTCCCAGATAATCCATTGAAAGCCCTCAATAGAGGTCCGAGTCTACGTGGCGTTAAGCTGATTAACTGCACAACTCGTCAAGCTTCAAGGTGGCTTTCTTGTGCATCAGGAGCAAGCGTTGAATTCATGAAATCGCGCACACAATCGCTGTTTATCGCGTCGTGATTACAGGTGAAAACCGCTCGATTTCGCACTCCCGCCGCAAACGGATTATCGATTGCAAACCGGACACGCGCGGTAGCGCGGCAAGCGCGGTGACGTGTCGTCGTGATCTGCTCTTCACATCGCGCGGTCGCTCAGCGCCGATATCCGATGCCGATTGCGATCCTGTCGTCGAGCCGACGATCAGCGCTTGGCGCGCGCGGCGGTTTTTTTCCTGGCGGGCGCGGCGACGCGTTGCTCGACCCGCCCCGACAGCAGCAACTCGATCGCGAGCCCGGCATCGGCCGGGTCGACGCGCTGGTCGCTGATCACGTCGGCGTAGATGAACGACTCGGCCAGGCGCACCACCAGATAGGCGAGCGTGTCGATGTTCAACGGCAACTCGAGCGCGCCGCGTTCGCTTTCGAACTGCAGCAGGCCGCGCACCTTGTCGATGACCCGCGCTTGCAGCGGGCCGTGCTTGGAGGTCATCAGGCGCAGAGCGAATTCGGCGTCGAGTTCGATGAAGCGGCGTAGCGGGCGGTAGCGCAGCATCGCCCGGATCGCGTACTCGCAGGTCGCCGCGACGCGCTGGGCGCCGCGTCCGTGCGAGGCGGCCGCGGCCTGATCGAGCAACGGTTCGCACAGCGACCAGATCACTTCGCCGAGCAATTGCTCGCGGCTGCCGACCCAGCGGAACGCGGTGGCGCGGCCGATGCCCAGTTGCGCGGCCAATGCGCCGATGTCGAGCCGCTCGCCGTCGACCCAGCCGCGCCGCGCCAGCCGGAACAGGTCCAGCGGCGTGACCCGCGCCGCGCCGGGTTCGCGCAGGGCTTGGCCCAGGCGGGTCAAGGCGGCCGGTTTCGATGCGGGCCGCTTTGACGGAGCCAGTTTTGACGAAGCCGGCTTCGACGAGGCCCGCTTTGATTGGGCCTGCTTCGATTGGGCCTGCTTCGATTGGGCCTGCTTCGATGGAGCCTGCTTCGACGGAGCCGGTTTCGATGCGGATTTGGGCATTCGCGCAGCTTAGTCGAATCAACAACTTGACGCCATATGAGTCGTATCGCATAAATGACTCACTCCCAGCCAGATCGCCGCCATGAGCTCCAGCCCCCTGATCGACCGCCGCCACCTCGATTTCATGCTGTACGAATTGTTGCGCGTGGACACCGTGACCGCTTACCCCCGCTACGCCGAGCACAGCCGCGAAACCTTCGACGCGGCGATCGAGCTGGCGCACCAGCTCGCGGTCAGCAAGTTCCTGCCGCACAACCGCAAGAGCGATCTGCACGAACCGCATATGGTCAACGGCAAGGTCGAACTGATCCCCGAGATCGGCGAAGGTCTGCGCGCGTTCAACGAAGCCGGCTTCATGGCGGTGCTGGCCGATTACGACGACGGCGGCATGCAACTGCCGTTCGTGATCGGCGCGGTGTGCGACTGCATGTTCTCCGCGGCCAATCCCTCGACCGTGGCCTACCCGGCGTTGGCGCGCGGCGCGGCCAACCTGCTCGAAGCCTATGGCGACGAGCAGCAGAAACGTCTGTATATGAAACCGATCGTCGACGGTCGCTACTACGGCACCATGTGCCTGTCGGAACCGCAGGCCGGTTCCTCGCTGGCCGACATCAAGACCATCGCCGAGCCGCAGGCCGACGGCAGTTATCGCCTCAGCGGCGCGAAGATGTGGATCTCGGCCGGCGATCACGAGCTCGGCGAAAACATCGTGCATCTGGTGCTAGCGAAGATTCCGGGCGGCCCGGCCGGCGTGCGCGGCATCAGCTTGTTCATCGTGCCGCGCTGGCGCGTCGACGACGACGGCACCCGCGCGCAACGCAACGACGTGCGCCTGGCCGGGCTCAATCACAAGATGGGCCAGCGCGGCAGCGTCAACACCTTCCTCAAGTTCGGCGAGGCCGGCGATTGCCACGGCTATCTGGTCGGCCAGCCGCACCAGGGCCTGAGTTACATGTTCCACATGATGAACGAGGAACGCATCGGCGTCGGCCTGGGCGCGGTGCAGCAAGGCAGCATGGGCTATCTGTATTCGTTGCAATACGCGCGCGAGCGGCATCAGGGCCGCCATCCCGATCAGAAGGACCCGAGCTCCGCGCCGGTGGCGTTGATCGAGCACGCCGATGTGCGGCGCATGCTGTTGCAGCAGAAGTGCTGGGTCGAAGGCGCGCAGGCGCTGGGCTTCTACACCGCGCTGTTGGTCGACCAGGGTCGCGACCCGGACGAGACCGTGCGCAACGAAAGCCATCTGCTGCTGGACTTGCTCACGCCGATCATCAAGGCCTGGGGCTCGGACTATTCGCTCAAGGCCAACGAGCTGGCGATCCAGATTCTCGGCGGCTACGGCTATACCCGCGAGTATCCGGTCGAGCAGTGCTATCGCGACAACCGCATCAACCCGATCCACGAGGGCACCAACGGCATACAGGCGCTGGACCTGCTCGGACGCAAGGCGATGATGCACGACGGCGCGGCGTTGAAGTTGTTGCTGCGGGAGATCGGTTCGACCTGCGCCGATGCCGGCTCGCTGCCGGAGCTGGCCGCGTTGGCCGCTCAATTGCAGGCGGGCGCGAAGTTGGCCGGGGAGACGACGCTGGCGGTGGGTCGGCGCATGGCGGCGGGCGAGGTGAGGTTGGCGTTGGCCAATGCCGGGCACTATATGACTTTGCTTGGGCATCTGACGATCGCATGGCTGTGGTTGCGTCAGGCCGCTATCGCGCAGCGGGGCCTGGCGGGGGCCAGTGCCGCCGATACGGCGTTTTATCTGGGTAAGTTGCAGGCTTGTCGTTTTTTCTTTGCTACTGAGTTGCCGCAGATTGAGTTGGCGGCTCGGTTGGTGGGGGAGGCGGAGCCTAGTGCTTATGAGATGCGGGCTGAGTGGTTTTGATAATTGCCGCTGGCAGTAGCGAACAGATACTGCAGCGTTGGCTTCTGCTTTCTTGAAAGCAAGATCAACAGCTTCCGCCCGCAGGCGGGCGGAAGCCCTTGACCTTGCTTAAAAAGACACGAGAAAAATCGCGCTTATCGCGACCGTGGCCGCCAAGACGACCGATCCGCGTCATTGCTTATGTCGAATCCGACGTCTCAACTCCGCCGCCGCGCGACCCGCACCGCAGTCACGCGACATCACCCGACAAAGCAGGGGTCCCATGGCCAGCCCGCCCAACCCATCCGCCACGCCCGACGCATCCACCGAACCCGACGCCACCGGCAAACCCAACATTCTGGTGATCCTCGTCGACCAACTGCGCTTCCCGCGATACGCCTACGGCCCCCAAGGCGGCTTCGTCGACGACCTCAAGGACATCGTCGGCTTCCAGGGCGAACCCGACGCCGACAACGACTACCGCCCGTACTTCCCCGGCCTGTGGTCGCTGCGCAAGCACTCGGTGGTGCTGCGCAAACACACCATCGCCTCCTCGGCCTGCATTCCCAGCCGCAGCGCCTTGATGACCGGCCAGTACGGCGCGCGCACCGGCGTGACCCAGACCGACGGGCTGTTCAAGAACGGCGACGCCGCGGCGTTTCCATGGCTGGCCGCCGACGGCATCCCGACCCTCGGCCACTGGTTCCGCGGCGCGGGCTACAAGACCCATTACTTCGGCAAGTGGCACGTCAGCAATCCGCCCGAGCATTCATTGCAAAAATATGGCTTCGACGATTGGGAACTGTCCTGGCCCGAGCCGCACGGCTCCAGCATCAACAACCTCGGTGCGTACCGCGATGTCGGTTTCCGCGATCTGGTCTGCGGCTTCCTGCGCGGCCAGGGCCTCGGGCTGGCATACAACCGCCAGCTCGCCCAGCACGATCAAAGCAAGCCATTGACGCCGGACCCGAGCACCGAACCCAAGCCGTGGCTCGCGGTCGCCTCGTTCGCCAATCCGCACGACATCGCGACCTATCCGGGCCTGCCGCGCGGACTCGACCCCAACGCAAAACCAATCGGCCCGCTGATGGTTCCGGCCCAAGGGACCTGGAGCAACACGCCGACCGCCGGCACCTTGAGCCTCAACCTCAATCCGCTCGCGTTCCCGCAGGACAACGCCAACGTCCCGCCGAGCCTGGACGATCCGCTGACCAACAAACCGGCCTGCCAGTTCGATTACGCCTACAAGATGGGCCTCGCGCTCGCGTCCAAGACCGGACTGTCGGCGCAACAACAGGCGGGACTGGATGCGGTCAACGCCGCCTTGCTGTCGGGCATTCCGTTCCAGCTGACCGCCGATCCGTACAACGCGGCGCTGCGGTTCGTGCAGTACTACGCGTGGTTGCAGCATCTGGTCGACGGCCATATCCGCAGCGTGCTCGATGCGCTCGACGAATCGGGCCAGCGCGAAAACACCATCGTGGTGTTCATGGCCGACCATGGCGAATACGGCGGCGCCCACAACTACATGATCGAGAAGTGGCATACCGCGTATCAGGAAGCGCTGCACGTACCGGTGGTGATCCAGTCCGCGAAGCTCAACGCCGAGCCCGACATGCGCCAGATCGATGCGTTGACCAGCCACGTCGACATCGTGCCGACCCTGCTCGGCCTGGCCGGCCTGAGCGAACAGGACGTCGCGCGCATCGGCGAAGAATTGCGCCAGACCCGGCCGGTGCCGCCGTTCCCCGGTGTCGATCTGACTCCTGTGATCCGCGGCACCCAGAGCGAACCAACGCAACCCGACGGCCAGGTACGCGAAGGCATCCTGTTCGTCACCGACGACGAAATCACCGAGCGCCTGCACGGCGATGCCGATCCGCACCAGGTGCATTCGGACCGCGAATTCAAGATCTTCCTGGAGATGGTCGACGTGGTTCGCGACGGCAGCAGCAAATTGCCGTTCAACGGCCCGGTACCGCAACTCGCGCCCGGCCCGGTGCGGCAGCCCAACCACGTACGCTGCGTGCGTTCGGGCGAATGGAAACTGGTCCGCTACTGGGACCCGAACCAGGTCGAGGCCGACGAATGGGAACTGTACGACCTGGAACACGACGGCTGCGAGATGACCAATCTGCTGGTCACCAACGCGAGTTTTCCGACGCCGATCGCGGAACTGCCGCCGTATTACACCGACGCCGGCATCGTCGATACCGCCAATCGCTTGAACCGGTTGCTGCAGCGTTACGAAGCCGAAATGCTGTCTGCGCCGGAATCGGCTTGAGCCAACGAGCACCCGCGCCGGTGCGTCGTTGCGCTGAATAAAAAAGGGCCTCGCAATCGCGAGGCCCTTGGATTATTACGAACCACGGCGTGGCACAGCGGCGATGGCATCGGCGACGATATTGTCGCCGCGAACCAGCGCCTACTTCTCCACTTCAGCAAGTCGGCGGCCGCTACCTCAACCGTTCGCGGCCTCGATCAGCCATCGCGCCAGCTGCGCCGCCGGCACCCGCAACAAGGTCGGATTGACCTGCATCGCAAGCTCACCGCTGCCGGGATGAGCGCGCGGCAGGATCACCCCGCGCTTCGCCGCGCGTTCGGCCAGCACGGCCGGCTCTACGCCCGCGACCTTCAACACGAACCGGCAAGTCCCGTCGGCGATGCGGCGCGCGCTGAAGCGCGGGTCGGCCTGCAACAGAGCGATCAATTGCTCGGCCACGCGCCAAGCGTTCGCGTAGTCGGCTTCGAAGCCCGGCGCGTAACGCGGCACCAGAGCCACCTGCGGCCATGCCTGCGGCAAGGATCCGCCGAACATGCGGCGCGTGTGGTACAGGCCGTCGATGAAGGCCGCATCGCCGGCGAGGATCGCGCCGGACGCGGCGTTGAAATGCTTCCACAGCGAGACGTACACGGTATCGAACAGCGCGGCGTGTTCGCGCACGCTCTTGCCCGAATGCAGCGGCAGATTGAACAGGCGCGCGCCGTCCAGGTGCAGGCGGATGCCCTGCTCGCGCGCGTAGGCGCTGATGCGTTCGAGTTCGGCGAATTCGAACATGCGGTGATCCATGCGCCGCACCGGGTTTTCGATCGAGATCGCGCCGACCTTCATCGCGACCCGACCGCCGGCCGAGCGTTCGACCCAGTCGCGCACCTGCGCCAGCTCGAAGGTGGCTCGGCCCGGCGCGATCGGAATCAGATTCAAGCCGCTGAGCACTTCGGCGCAATCGCCGCTGTCGTTGTACAGATGGCTTTCGGCCTGGACCAGCACGCGGCGGTCGTTGCCGGCGAGCTTGCGGATCGCGATCTGGTTCGCCAGCGTGCCGGTCGGCAGGAAGATCGCCGCCTGCTTGCCGAGCATGTCCGCGAAGCTGCGCTCCAGCTCGGCGACGATGCCGCCGTTGGAGTAATAGTCCGCGCCGACCGCGCCGGCGGCCACGGTGTCGTGCAACAGGCTGGCGTACTCGCCGGGGTCCAGGCCCAGGCCGTCGCTGGTGAAATCCACGCGTTTGCCCGCCGCGCGCGGCGCATCGGCCTTGGCCTGCGCCGAGCCCATATGCGCCAGCATCGGCAGCGTCGCGGCCCAGCCGCCCAGGGCGAAGAATCGACGTCGGTCCATGCTCTCTCCTGACGATTGCTGTCGTCGGCCTGCCGCATCCGTGCATCGGAACACGTCGCCAGGCCGCATATCGTCGTCGAGCTTAGTCGCCGCGCGTGTTCATCGACAAGCAAGCGCGATTCGTATCGGGCTTGGTTTCGAAACGGCCTCGCAGTAATTTCGTTCGACCTTGCGCCACGCGCTTGCCCATATTGCCGTGGAGTTCGCCTTGGCGGCGCGAACGCGGGCGTTGCCGGGGGCGGCGGCCGCGGCGGCCGCAATTCCCCCGACCCCACGCGCGACCGCACCGGATTCACACTGCGCAACACCGGCTCCATCGCCGTATCGTCGTCCCGGTCGCAAGCCGCTTTCCCCGCACGCGTCGCCCACTATGCTCGGTTCCACGCCTCCACCCGGACTTCAACGTGATCAAGAGTTTCTTCTTCGTCGCCCGCCTCGCCGCCGCCTGGTTCGGCCTGTTCGTGCTGCTGGCGATGTTCGCCTCGGCGGTGCCGGCATTGGCGCACGAGGACACCAGCCCGCTGTTCCTGCTCGCGCTCATCGTCGTCGCCATCGTCATCACCCACGCGTTCTCGCATCTGCGCCGGGTGCGCCTGATCGCCGGCGAGGTCAACGCCAGCACCTTGTCCAACCGCCAGCGCCGCCAGATCGAGATGCCGTTCGATGCCGACGAGGCCTTCGATCTGCTCGACGCGGCGGTGCGCGAACTGCCGCGCACCTTCGAGCTGGAAAGCGCGCGCGACAGCCTGCAGGTGCGCGCCAAGGTGCATCGCCCCGGCCTGCACGGGCGCCACCCGCTGAGCCCGGTCACCCTGTACCACTGGTGGCTCGGCACCACCCGCAACCAGATCCTCGCCACCGTCGCTCCGGGTGAAGGCACCAGCCGCATTACTCTGATCTGCGAACCCGATACCGGCGCCTGGAGCGACTGGTTCCGGGTCGACGAAGGCACCAACTTGGAAAACGCCGAGGCCCTGGTGCGCGCGATCACCCGCCGCGTCGCCGAGCGCCGCCGCCACGAACGCGCCGCGGTCACCCGCACCGTGGTCGAGAAGGAACTCGCGGTCGCCAAGCTGAGCCTGCTGCATGCCCAGGTCGAACCGCATTTCCTCTACAACACCCTGGCCAGCGCGCAGTACCTGGCGCGCAACGATCCGCCGCGCGCCGACGAAATGCTCGGCCATCTGATCGATTTCCTGCGTCGTTCGCTGCCGCGCACCGAGGACTCGCTGTCCACCCTGGGCGACGAACTCGACCGTTCGCGCGCTTATCTGGAAATACTCAAGCTGCGCATGGGCGAGCGCCTGAGCCTGCAACTGGACGTGCCCGAGGAACTGCGCGCCCTGCCGCTGCCGCCCATGATGCTGCAGACCCTGGTCGAGAATGCGATCAAGCACGGGCTGGAACCCAAGCCCGGCGGCGGCACGGTGTGGATCCTCGCGCGCCGCGGCGAGCATTCGATCGCGATCACCGTCGCCGACGACGGCCTGGGGTTCAATGCGCAGACCGCCGGCACCGGCATCGGCCTGCGCAACCTGCGCGAACGTCTGCATCTGGTTTATGGCGGCGGCGCCGCGTTGTCGATCGTCGCCAACTTCCCCAACGGCGTCGCCGCCACCCTGACCATTCCGTCCCTGCAACAAGAAGAAACCGACCATGCCTAAGCCCCTCACCGCGGTGATCGCCGAAGACGAAGCGCTGCTGCGCCAAGCCCTGGTCGAAGCCTTGCGCAGCGCCTGGCCGGACCTGCGCATCGTCGCCGAATGCGAGGACGGCGCGGTCGCGCTCGAAGCGCTGGCCGAGCATTGTCCCGACGTCGCCTTCCTCGATATCCGCATGCCCGGCCTGAGCGGTCTGGACGTCGCGGTCGCCGCGACCGACGTCAGCCCACGGACCCAGATCGTGTTCGTCACCGCTTACGATCAGTACGCGATCGATGCGTTCGAACACGGCGCGATCGACTACCTGCTCAAGCCGGTCACGCCCGAGCGGCTCGCGGTCACCGTGCAACGTTTGCAGGCGCGCAGCGCGGGCTTCGGCGGGAGCCAAGGCGAAGCCGATGCGCTCACCGTGCTGTCGCAACGCCTCGCCGCGCAGCGCGCCACGGCGAGCGACAAGCCGCCGCTGACCTGGCTCACCGCCAGCGCCGGCCGCGAAACCCGGCTGATCCTGATCGACGACGTGGCCTATTTCCGCGCCGACAACAAGTACACCACCGTGGTCACCGCCGAGGGCGAGGCGCTGCTGCGCAAACCCATCCGCGAGCTGCTGGAAGTGCTCGACACCAACACCTTCAAGCAGATCCATCGTTCGACCATCGTCAATCTCAAGGCCATCGCCGGCATCGTCCGCGACGAAAGCGGCAAGGGCACGGTGCGGCTGCGCAACCGGCCCGAGACGCTGAGCGTGAGCCAGCCGTTCATGGCGCTGTTCCGCACGATGTGACGGTTCCATTGCGTCCCGCCTCGCCCATCTAACCGAGATCGATCATGCGCAAGCTCATCGCCGTCCTGTGTTACTCGTTCGTACTGGTGGGCTGCGACCTTGGCGGCAACACCATCGTGCATCGCGAGAACGACGGTGGCGTCGACATCATCCACAGCAAGGTCAAGATCGACGAACGCAGCGCTCGCTTCGGATGCATCGCCAGCCGCAGCGGGCTATGCCACTACAGCCTGTTCCGCAAGGTATGTCCGCGAGCCCCCGGCGCAGTGGAACCCGCGAATGCGCTAGCGAGCGCGGCGACCAAGCCGGACGGCGGCAAACCGGAGTGCTCCGATCGCATCGTCGAACGCTTCGTGGTCAAGGCCGGCACCATCCGCGCGGCGCTCGACATGAAGCCGGGCTTCACGGTCTGCGTCACTCCCGACGACACGCCGGTGTCGGCCGATTGCAAGCCGTCGGCGTCGTGAGTCGGCGGCGGCCCTGTTAAGGGCCGCCGCGGAGTACTCAGTCATCCGCCGATGTTCTTGAACGTGGTTGGCGTATCGAATGGATTCGACTGATCGCTTACATCGGCGTGACGATCATTCACCGCCATCGCGCATCGCCAGCAGCGCCAACTTCTCGCGGCTGCACGCGCCCAGTCGTATTCCCAATTGCCCGTTGCTCTGGATATCGACCGGCCACAGCATGCCGTGATCCAGAATGCTCCAAGGTCTGAATACGGGGACGCCACCGAAGAACGGCTCAACCTCGTGCGCTACCAGATGTTCGTAAAAATCCTGCGACTCCCAGCACCGATCTTCCTTCGCCCGCTCGCGCAGGTGATCGGTCAGAAACCCGGCCACTCGCCGGGCCGTCCTGGCCAGCGGGTCCTCGCGCTCATCGCGATGCCAGCTGTTGGACAAGTCGCGCTTGCTGGCGTCCGACAACTGCGACCACCAGCGGCGTACCGCCGGATCGTTCGACTGCGCATAGGGCATGTTGATCGAGGCCATGGTTCCTCCAGTCGTTGTGGGCAGGGAAACATTTGCAGTGCCGAATCGAACCGGCATCGTGGGTCGGGTACGCAGGGCCACGGACGTGCGGGCCGCCGATGCACAGACTCACGGGCGAATCGACAGCGCGGGTCGCGAGACAGATTCAATCGCTGGCGGCGGACTCCCCAGTCGGCCGCATCAAGGCGCCCCGAGCGGGACATCCGAAAACGAGCCGGCATGGTAGCGCCACCAAGGCGATTTCGGCGCGGTCCGGCGCGCGGCACTTCAGCGCCGGTCCGGGCGAGTTGCGCTATGATTCTGCTGCCGGTGAACGCCATATCGCGCGCGACCGGGCCATCCAAAGCAAGATTCCACTGCGTGAACGCGCCGCAGTCGCCCCCTCAGCCAAGCCTGTTCGACCTGCCACTGCGCACGGCTCAAGCCTCGTGCGTGCGAACGCTGCGCCACACCACGATGCGATCGCCGCGCGGATCGTCGTCGCTGCGTAACCACGGCTCGGCGGCGATCGTCGAGGTGCACGGCCCCAGGCTGCAGACCCGGATCGGACGCGCCAGCGCGATGCCGCGCAAGCTGTCGAGCACGCTGCGCAATACCGAGCCGGTGAACGGGGTATACAGATAGAACACCGTGCCCGCGGAAAGATCGGCCTTGCGCGCGTCGGCCTGGACGAAATCGACCCGGTCCAGATTCAGACCGCGCGCGCTGCGGCGTGCGATCTCGACATAGGCCGCCTCCAGCTCGACACCGAGACTGCGCGCCGGCGTGCACGCGGCGACCATGAGCGGTACGTGGCCCAGGCCCGCGCCCAGATCGATCAGCAAATCGCGCGCATCCAGACGCAGCCGCGCGATCAGATCGAAGATATGCCGCGCGGGCGTGGGTTGGTAGAACACCATCTCCGCGGCCGGTTCGATGCCGTCGGCCTGCGGCGGTTCGAACTGTAATACGCCGCTCAGCAGCGCATCGAGGTGATCGTAGGCGTCGCCGTCGGATTCGACCGCCGCCGCATCGAAGCCGGCGCCATCGGACGCGTACTGCAACAGCCGTCGCGCGCCGGCACCGCTTCGCAGGTCTTCGCGCAGATCGCGGCACACATCCTGATCGATCGCTTCAAGTTGGGCCTGCAAGGCCTGGGCGAGATCGAGCAAGGTTTGATTGGGCTCGACGCTTCCGGCCGCGACGGTCGGCAGATACAGCATCGCGCGCTCGATCCGGTCCAGCGCCTGCGCGCGTTCGCGCAATCGCGCGGGCGCCTGCCACGACGGATCGCGTTCCAGTTCGGCGAGCAGGGTCTGCAATGGGCCGATCATCGTGGGGCTCGAATTCGAGAAGTGCGCAACGGCTCGTCGCGCAACGAACCCATCATCCCGTCGCCACGCCGATCGCGCAACGCGCGCGGCCGTTCGCACTCGTCGACAGCGCCACCCTCAGCGAGCGGCCGCCGACGCCGACACCGAGTCTTCCAGCGCGCGCACCTCCGCCGGATCGAGCGCATCGCGATGCGCTCGCAAGAACGTCCGCACCGCATCGCGATACTCGGCGACGAAGCGCGGATTGCGCGGACTCACGACCAATTGCGCCGCGGTGCGCCGCACCGGCTCGCGATCCTGGTTCAAGCGATGGCGGCGCCCGTATTCGGACTCATCGACCATGATCGCGATATTGCGCTCGAAACCCGGCACATAACGGACCGCGAACGGCTCGCCCGGCGGCGGCAACAGATCGCTGGCGCGGACCGGGTACAAGGCGACATTCAAGGTGTCGAAGTCGACGTTTACATCGGCGCCATCGGCGGTCCTGAGCACCGCGCGATACGCGAACACGGCCTGCTCGCTGTAGCTGATCGGAACCTCATCGATGCCGACGACAGTCGCGCTGCCGGCGGTTCCGTAGGCATGCAGGAACAACGCATTGAGATGGCGGCCGCCCGGCAGATTGGCGATCCCGGCCGCCACGCCGATCGCGCACAGCCACAGCCAGCGCCTGCTGCCGGTCCAATGGCTCAGCAGCAAGGCCACGCCGTTGCAACCGGCGATGAGCAGCAGCAAGGACCAGAACGGATGGCGGCTGAGGAAATAGGCGACTGCGGACAAGGTGACCATGGTGTCGAAGTTCCCGGCAGGCGCGGCGTTGCCGCGTCAGCCTGACGTGCGCCGATGACAGCCTCGCGTCAGCGGCCGGATCGCGCCAAGCCCGATACGCGGCAGATCGTGCTTGCCTGGCTCGCCATTCGACGGCGTCGCGCACGCGCGAGCCGAGCCGTCGGATACATGCCGGCCGACAGGGTGTCGAAGTCGAACTTCAGGTCGCGTCCGTCGGCGGCGCTCCAGGCCGCCTGCGCCACAGCCACGGGCACTGAGGCATCACGCAGACGCGCCCTCGCGAATGCTGCATTGCACAAGCCAATGCCGGGGTTTTTGCCCTTATTTGCCCCTCGCCGCAGCGACTCGCCCGAGCAAACTTGACTAAATTGAAAAATAATTTTCATATTCTGAAAATCGCCCTCAAACGGCTCAGCCCGACCTGACGCCCAGTCCGAACGGGCTTTCCGGCCCGCTGCGAGGCTGGCCGCCCGAACCCGCCGAGATCCGTTCCGACCCCCATTCGTGGAGTGCGCAATGCCGAAGCTCGCCGCCCCACCCCGTCTGCAGCTCGCGCTGGCGATCGAACCGCTGCCGTTGAAAACGGCGTTCCGCATCGCCGGCCATCGCTTCGACGCGATGCCGGCGCTGACCGCGATCCTCAGCGACGCGCGTTGCCGCGGCCGCGGCGAAGCCAGCGGCGTCTACTACCTCGACGATCGTCCCGAAACGATGCACGCCACGCTGCAAGCGCATCGCGACGCGATCGAGGACGGCATCGACCGGCAACAACTGCGCGCATTGCTGCCCGCGGGCGGCGCGCGCAACGCGCTCGACTGCGCGCTGTGGGAATTGCAGGCGCAGCGCGAAGGCCGCCCGGTGTGGGCGCTGGCGCGGATGCCGCAGCCGCGGCCGCGCATCACCACCTTCACCCTCGGCGCCGACGATCCGGCGACCGTCGCCGCCAATGCCCTGGCCTATGCGCAGGCGCGCGCGCTCAAGCTCAAGCTCGACGGCGACCTGGACACCGATATCGAACGCATCCGCGCCGCGCGCCGCGCGCGCCCCGATACCACGTTGAGCGTCGACGCGAATCAGGCCTATCGCCTGGACAGCATCGCGCCGCTGGTCGCGGCGCTGGTCGATCACGGCGTGAGCCTGCTCGAGCAACCGTTCGCGCGCGGTCGCGAAGCTGATCTGGACGCACTCGATTGCCCGATCGATATCGCCGCCGACGAAAGCGTCCAGGGGCTGGACGAGGTCGACGCGCTGCGTGACCGGGTCGATGTGATCAACATCAAGCTGGACAAATGCGGCGGCCTGACCGAGGCGCTGCTGATCGTCGAACGCGCGCGCGCGCTCGGCATGAAGACCATGGTCGGCAACATGCTCGGCACCAGTTGGGCCGCCGCGCCGGCGTTCGTGCTCGCGCAGGCGTGCGATCTGGTCGATCTCGACGGCCCGGTGTTTCTCGCCGGCGACCGCGCGCACACGGTCGTCTATCGCGACGGCTATATCGATTGCCCCTCGCAGGTCTGGGGCAGCGGTGTCGCCGACCGCGAACACGATTCCGATACCGCTATCCGCGCGTCTGCGTCTTGAACCCATTCGACTCGAATAAGTCCGCTTCGGACCGCAACCCCGACCCTCCACCGCAGCACCGACCAGGCCCGCGACCATGACCCTCGACACCGCACGACTCAGCCGCCGCCGTCTGCTCCAGGCCTCCGCCGCCGCGGCGACTCTGGCCCTGCCCTTGCACGCCCTGGCCGCCGCCAAACCGGCCGCAAATCCAGGCACGAACGCGCATCCGACCACGACCAAGTATTCGCCGCGCGCCCGCGCCATCGTCGAACGCGCGCTGGTGATCGACATGCTCGCGCCGCTGCGCCTGGACCTGCGCGCGGACGCGTACGCGCTGCCGCTGAGCGACCAACACCTCGCCGATTTCCGCGCCAGCGGCATCGACGTGTTCCATAACTCGTGGGGACTGGGTGGCTCGGACGCGCGCGAACGCGTCGCCGAGCATCTGGCCGGCTGGAACGGCTGGATCGCCCGCCACAGCGACCTGTTCTGTCTGGTCGACAAAGCCGCCGATCTGGATCGCGCCAAGGCCACGGGCAAGATCGCGGTGATCGCCGGCGTGCAGAACGCCGAACACTTCCGCAGCAAGGACGACGTCGCGTTCTTCCGCGGCCTGGGCTTGCGCTGCGCGCAGTTGACCTACAACAGCCAGACCGTGATCGGCTCGGGCAGCACCGAGCGCGAGGATGGCGGACTGAGCGACTACGGCGTCAGCGTGCTGGGCGAAATGGAGAAGGTCGGCCTGCTGATCGACGTCTCGCATTGCGGCGACCGCACCACCCTGGACGCGATCGAACTGGCCAAGGGACCGATCGCGATCACCCACTCCAACTGCCGCGCGCTCAACGACCACCCGCGCCTGAAGACCGACGAGGCGATCCGCAAGCTCGCCGTCAAGGGCGGGGTGATGGGCATCACCGGTGTGCGCATGTTCGTCAGCGCCAAGGAACCGACCACGCTCGACAGCATGGTCGATCACATCGACCACGTGGCCAAGCTGGTCGGCATCGAACATGTCGGCATCGGCTCGGACGCGGACCTCTATGGCTACGACGCATTGCCGCCGGATCAGCTCAAGGCACTGCGCGATTCGTACAAGGCCAGCTACGGATTTCGCGAACGCATCGACATCGAAGGCTTCGATCGCCCGACCAAGATCTTTGAGCTGACCGAAGCGCTGATCCGCCGCGGCTACAGCGACGGCGATATCGAGGCGGTGCTCGGCGGCAACTTCCGCCGCTTGCTCGGACAGGTCTGGCGATGAGCGCCCGGCCCGGCCCAACGCGATAACCGACTAACGCGACACCACGTTCAAGCATCGTCACGACCGCCTTCGGGGAGAGAACCATGCCGCAGCTCGATACGCGCCACACCGCACGCCATGGCCTGGGCCTGGCGATCGCCTTCGCCCTGACCTCGTGGTCGGGCGCCGGCCTGGCCCAGACCGCATCGGATGCGTCCGGGGAAAAAACGCCCGAGCGCCCGAGCGCACAACCGTCGGCGACCCTGGAAGCGGTCACCGTCACCGCGCAGAAGCGCACCGAGAACGCGCGCAAGGTGCCCGCCTCGATCAGCGTGGTTAGCGAGCAGCAACTGGAAAACCAGCACGTCACCCAGTTGGCGGATTTGAACGGCTACCTGCCGGCGATGACCATCACCGATCGCGGCACGCCCGGCCAGACCGCGGTGTCGCTGCGCGGCATTCCGACCCTCGGCCCGGGCGCGGTGGTCGGCACTTACCTCAACGACACGCCGCTGGGATCGAGCAGCAACTTCGCCCGCTCCAGCGGTTTCGTGCTCGATCTGCTGCCCTACGATATCCAGCGCGTGGAAGTGCTGCGCGGCCCGCAAGGCACGCTGTACGGCGCCGGCGCGATGGGCGGACTGCTCAAGTACGTGCTCAAGGATCCCGATCTCGACAGTTTCGAAGGCCGTCTCGGCGGTGGCGTGTCCAGCATCGACGGTGCCGGCGGTAACGGCTGGAATGTGCGCGCCGGGATCAACGCGCCGCTGATCGAAGGCAGACTCGCGCTGCGCGCCTCGTTCGCCAACGAGTTCACTCCGGGCTGGGTCGACAACGCGTTTACCGGCCGCAAGGACATCAACGACACGCGCCAGCGCAGCGGTCACGTCTCGCTGCTGTGGCAGGCCAGCGACGATCTGAGCGTGAAGTTCACCGGCCTGCATCAGACGGTCGACGCCGACGACAACAGCCTGTCCATCCTCGATGCGAACCGCCGTCCGCGCTTCGGCCTGGACGGCACCGACAAGCCGGCCAGCGAGCGCTTCGAGAAAAAGGTCGATTTCTTCGCCGCCACCGTCGACTGGAACCTGCAGTGGGCCGACTTCGTCTCGGCCACCAGCTATTCCAGGACCAAGACCTACCAACTCAACGATCAGAGCAAGACCTACGGCCCGTTGTTTCCGTTGTTCGGCGCGCCCGAGGGCGTGTCGACGTTTCCGCTCAGCCTGGACCTGAAGAAATGGACTCAGGAGTTCCGCCTGGCATCCAAATCCGACGAACGCATCGAATGGATGCTCGGCGCGTTCTACACCCATGAGACCTCGGCCAACCACCAGGAACTCAGCGCGCGTTCCTTCGCCGGCGCGCCGGTCGCCGGGCTCGACCCGCTGGCGATCGTCGACTTGCCCTCGACGTATAAAGAACGCGCGCTGTTCGGCAACCTCACCTACAAGTTCAGCGAACGCTTCGATATCACCGCGGGCCTGCGTTACGCCAGCAACGATCAGGACTTCAAGCAGATCGCCACCGCCGGCAGCTTGCTTGCGTTGGGCACCACCACCGGCCAGTCGTCCGAGGAGGTCACCACCTACCTGCTCGGCGCGCGCTGGCATCTGGACAATGACAGCCTGCTGTATGCGCGCATCGCCAGCGGCTATCGTCCCGGCGGCCCGAACGTCGCACTGCCGGGCGTGCCGCCCTCGGTCGATTCCGACAGCCTGGTCAATTACGAATTCGGCTGGAAATCGTTGTTCCTCGATCAGCGCGCGTCGATCGACCTGGCCGCGTTCCTGATCGACTGGAAGGACATCCAATTGTCTGCGTCCACTCAAGATGGACTGACTTACTCGGCCAACGGCGGCAAGGCGCGCAGCCGCGGCGTGGAGCTGACCTCGGCGTTCAAGCTCACGCCGAACCTGCGCGTGGGCTTCAACGGTTCGTTCACCGATGCCTCCCTGATGGAGGACGCGCCTTCGCTGCGAGGGCTGTCCGGCGACACTCTGCCGGGCATTCCGCGCTGGACGGCGGCGCTGAGCGCGGATTACGACTTCCAGTGGGGCGCCGGTTTCAACGGCCATGTCGGCGCCGGTTACCAGTGGATCGGCAAGCGCAAGACCAATGTCGATCACAACCCGAACGCCGCGCCGTTGCCGGCGAGCGGACAGCTCAACCTCAACGCCGACGTGTCGCACGACCACTGGACGCTGCGCCTGTACGTGCGCAACCTCACCAACGAACGCGACATCACCTCGCTGGGCCCGGTCACCAGCGCCACCACCGGCGCGATCGTGGAGTGGCAGGCCAACCGCATCCAGCCGCGCACGATCGGGCTGGAATTCGATGTTTGGTTCTGAACGCAACGCGCGCCGCGAACCACGCATCCCTTGATCGCGGTGCATCAGTCATCGAACCCGAGCGGCGCTCGCCGCTCTCATTCGCAGCCTCACCGGCGACCGTCCCTCGCCACGGCCCGACCTCACAACGGAATGTCCGCATGTCGATTTTCGCAGCAACCGCTACGCCCCCTTTCGAATCGCTCGATCTGCCCCAGCCTTATCTGTTGTTTCTCGGCGACGTGAGCCACCCGGCCTACGCGAAGACCGCATTGGGCCTGCGCGACTGGGCGCCCGAGCGCTGCGTCGGCGAACAGCGCTTGCACGGGGCCGGCGTCAGCGTGGGCCTGCCGGCGATGACGCCGTCGCAAGCGCGCGAAGCCGGCGCGCGCGCGCTGGTGATCGGGGTGGCGAATGTCGGCGGGGTGATTCCCGATCACTGGATGCCGGCCCTGCTCGATGCCTTGGCTAACGGACTGGACCTGATCAGCGGCATGCATATGCGACTAAGCGACATCCCTGCCTTGCGCGAACAGGCGCAGCGCCTCGGCCGGCGCCTGATCGACGTGCGCGAACCACCGCCGTCG
Organism: Lysobacter sp. Soil_N_51; assembly: GCF_057655755.1. NCBI lineage: Bacteria > Pseudomonadati > Pseudomonadota > Gammaproteobacteria > Lysobacterales > Lysobacteraceae > Lysobacter > Lysobacter sp. Soil_N_51. The sequence continues at coordinate 472,741 of NZ_JBDGLR010000001.1, forward strand.
CTGCCGGCCGCGAGCGGACGCAAGCGCAGCGGCAAGCGCGTTCTGACCGTCGGCACCGACTGCGCGCTGGGCAAGAAATACACCGCGCTGAGCCTGGCCAGCGCGCTGCGCGAACTCGGTGTCGATGCCGACTTCCGCGCCAGCGGACAGACCGGCATCCTGATCGCCGGACGCGGCTTGCCGATGGACGCGGTGGTGTCGGACTTCGCCGCCGGCGCCGCCGAATGGCTCAGCCCCGACGCCGATCCCGCGCATTGGGACGTAATCGAAGGCCAGGGGTCGTTGTCGCATCCGGCCTACGCCGGCGTGTCGCTGGCGTTGCTGCACGGCAGTCAGCCCGATGCGATCGTGGTCTGCCACGAGCCCGGCCGCCGCGAGATGCTCGGTTATCCGGGTTATCGGCTGCCGAGCATCGAGGACACCATCGAACTGAATCTGTCGCTGGGCCGCCGCACCAATCCGGCGATCCGCTGCGCCGGCATCAGCTTGAACACCTCGCAATTGAGCGAACAAGACGCGCAGACGCTGATCGCCAGCGAAAGCGCGCGTCTGGGTTTGCCGGTGGCCGATCCGATCCGCGGCGGCGCGGCCCTGCGCGCCTTGGCGCGCGCCTGCCTGGATACGTCGCCGTGAACACGCCGCGCGAAGGCCGCGCATCATGAGCGATCCGACCCAGCGCGCCTCGTGGTTCCAGCGTTATCTGCTGCCCGGCTTCGCATTCAAGGCGGTGGTGATCGGCGGCGGTTATGCGACCGGGCGCGAACTGGCCGAATTCTTCCTGCCCAGCGGACCCTGGGGCGGCGTCGCCGGCATGCTGCTGGCGATGGCGCTGTGGAGCGTGGTGTGCATGGCGACCTTCGTGTTCGCCCACACCGCCCACGCCTACGACTACCGCAGTTTCTTCAAGCAGTTGCTCGGGCCGTTGTGGGGCTTGTTCGAGTTCGCCTACCTGGCCTTGCTGATCGTATTGCTGGCGGTGTTCGGCGCGGCCTCGGGCGCGATCGGCGCGGCCATGTTCGGCTGGCCCGCGCTCGCCGGCAGCCTGTGCCTGATGGTCGGCATCGCCGCGTTCGTCAGCTTCGGCAACGAAGCGGTCGAACGTCTGTTCAAGTGGGTCTCGTTCTTTCTGTACGGCATCTACGCCTTGTTCGTGCTGCTGGCCTTGTCGCGCTTCGGCGATCGCATCGCGGCCAACTTCGCCCTGCCGCACAGCGGCGAGGGCTGGGCGCTCAACGGCCTGACCTATGCCGGGTACAACATCATCGGCGCGGTGGTGATCCTGCCGATCGCGCGCCACTTCCGCGGCCGTCGCGACGCGCTCGCCGCCGGCCTGATCGCCGGACCGCTGGCGATGCTGCCGGCTTTGCTGTTCTTCGTGTGCATGATCGCCTACTACCCGCGGATCACCGACGAGGCCCTGCCCTCGGATTTCCTGCTGCAACGCCTGCAGATGCCGTTGCTGCACGGCGTGTTCCAATTGATGATCTTCTCGGCCTTGCTGGAAAGCGGAACCGGCGCGGTGCATGCGATCAACGAACGCGTGGCCGCGGTGTGGCGCGCGCGGCGCGGCGACGCGCTGCCCAAGCGCGCGCGTTTGGCGATCGCCGCGGCCTTGCTGATCGGTTCGATCTTCCTCGCCGACCGCTTCGGCCTGGTCGCCCTGATCGCCCAGGGTTACCGCGGCCTGTCCTATCTGTTGCTCGCCGTCTACGTAGTGCCGTTGCTCACCTGGGGTCTTTGGCTGTTGTGTAGCGGGCGCCTGCGTCCGCCGACCGCGGCGCCACCCCTCGCTCATTCCTCTGGAGGACGTCCATGAAATTGTCGCGTCTGAAATCCTTCGCCGGCTCGCTGTTGCTGGTCGCCGGCATCGGCGCCCCGCACGCGCAGCCGGCGCCGTTGTCGCCGGCCCCGCCCGCGGCCGCGATGCCCGCGGTCGCGCCCGCCGTTGCCGAATCCGCGCCCGCGCGGCTCAACCCGCAGGAACTGGCGGCGTATGTCGACGGCGTCGTCGAGTCCTACCAGCGCCGCTTCGGCATCGCCGGGGTCACCGTCGCGGTGGTCGACGCGCAAGGGCCGCTGCTGTTGCGCGGCTATGGCGTGGCCTCGCAGGACCCGCCGCGTCCGGTCAGCGCCGATCGCACCTTGTTCCGGATCGGTTCGGTGTCCAAGACCTTCACCTATCTGGAAACACTGAAGCTGATCGACGCCGGCAAGCTCAAGCTCGACACCCCGGTCAACGATTACCTGCCGGCCGAGCTGAGACTGCCCGACGACGGTTACAAGCCGGTGCTGCTGCGCCATCTGCTCACCCATACCGCCGGTTACGAAGACTCGGCCTTCGGCCACTTGTTCGCCAAGGACCCGAAGCAAGCGCTGAGCCTGCACGACTACCTGCAAAAGCATCGCCCCGCGCGCGTGCGCGAGGCCGGCACCCGCGCGGTCTATTCCAACTACAGCGTCACCCTGCTCGGCGAAGTGTTGTCGCAGGTCAGCGGCGTGCCGTTCGAAGCCCTGATCGAACGCGACTTGCTCGCGCCGATGGGCATGCACCGCACCACCTTCCGCGAACCGCTCGGCGCGGGCGATCCGCGCGATTCGGGCGCCGCGTTCAAGGGTCTGTGGTCGACCGGCCATCAGCGCAGCGCGGGCGGGTTCGAACCCAAAGGCTTCGAGTACATCGCCCAGGTCGGTCCGGCCGGCGCGGTGTCGAGCAATGCCGCCGACATGAGCCGTTATCTGCGCATGCTGCTCAATCGCGGCGAACTCGACGGCCGCCGCATCGTTTCGGCCGAAGCCTTCGCCAAGCTGGAAGGCGCGCCGCTGTTCCGCAACGCGCCCGACGCGACCGGCCTGGCCTACGGTTTCTTCCGTCGTCAGTACGGCCAGGTGCATGGCCTGGAACATGGCGGTGCGACCCTGTACTTCCATTCCAATCTGCTCGCGGTGCCCGAGTTGGGCTTCGGCGTGTTCGTGTCGACCAATACCGACACCGGCGCGCGCCTGGCCGCGGAATTGCCGGCGCTGTTGCTGCAGCACTATTTCGAACGCGCGCGTCCGGCCGCGCTGCCGAAGCCGGCGAAAGACGCGGCGACCGCGCTCGCGCCCTACCTGGGCAAATACCTGAGCGAGCGCCGCAACCATCGCCAGTTCGAGAAACTGCTGACCGCGTCCAACGGCGATGTCGGCGTGACGAAAGACGGCTATCTGACCTTGACCGCCGGTGGCGAGACCTCGCGCTGGGTGCAGGAAAAGGCCGACGTGTTCCGCGCGGTCGAAGGCCCGGGGCGGTTGGTGTTCCTGCGCGAGAACGGCGCGGTGGCCGGCTTCGTGTCGCCGTACGGCCACGATGTGCTGGCGCGCGCCGGTGTGTTCGATACGGCGAATGCGCTGTACGGCTTGCTGGCATTGAGCGTGCTCGCCTCGCTCGGCGTGCTGACCGGCGCCTGGCTGCGGCGGCGCGCATCGCCCAAGCATCCGTCCTCGCCGGCGCATCGCGGCGCGCGTTGGCTGACGATCACCGCGATCGCGTGGCTGGTGTTCGCGATCGCATTCGGCGTGTCGTTCGCGCAGATCGTCTCGGCCGGCAACGATGCGATCTACAGCTACCCGACCGGCCTGCTGCGTCTGGCCTTGTGGCTGGGTGTGCTGCCGTTGCTGCTGAGCCTGCTCGATGCCGCGCTGCTATGGCCGGTGTGGCGGTCGAAGGACTTCGGCGTATGGCGCAGGCTGCGCCATACCCTGGTGGTGGCGATCTACTTGCTGACCGCGTACGCGATGTGGGTCTGGAATGTGATCGGCTGGAAGTTGTGAGCAATCAAAGCGCGCGACATCCAAACCGATTCGCGAACTGAAACCAGAGCGTCGGGCTTGAAAGCCCTCCCACAACAGACCTCGCCGCATCGGCATCTTTTGTGGGTGGGGCTTGCGCCTCGACACTTTTCGCTCGGATCGCCGCAATCTGAAACAAGCACATCGGATTTGAAAGCAATCCCACAAAAAAACTTCAGCACCACCGATACCTAGCCTCCAGCCCCGCTGTCTCCGATTTGTCACGAAACAGCCATAAATTGATCGAATCCCGCTGCGCGTGGTCCGCGATCCGACCTGTCGAGCGCACTCAATCAAGGCCCTTCCCGCAATGCGTTATTTCACGTTGGTTCTGCTGCTGACCCTGCTGTTGTCCGCTCCGCTTCAGGCCAAACCGCCGTATGTCGAACTGGAGCAGCGGCTGACGCCGGAGCAATTGCGCGAAGTCGGTCTGTCGGCCGAGCAACTGGCCACGCTCAACCGGATGCTGCGCGAAGCCGACGCCAAGTCCACGGCAGCGGTCGCCGAGCCGGCGCCGCAAGCCAGCGACGGCCCGCAGGTCGGCGCCGGCGCGCCGCCGGTGCGCGCGCCCGGCACGGGTCAGTTCATCGGCCTCAACGATGAGCCGATCAAGAGCCGGCTCAAGCACGATGTCAGCGGTTGGGAACCGGGCACCGTGTTCGAACTGGAAAACGGCCAGCAGTGGAAGGTGCTCAAGGGCAGCATGAAACTGAAGAAGCCGATGGTCACGCCGGAGATCGTCGTGGTCCCCGGCGTTGCCGGGCGCTGGTTCATGCAGGTCGACGAGGACATGCCCAAGGCGCGGGTGTATCGGATCGATTGACGCCGAGTCAATTAACTCCGACTCGATCGATGAGGTCGCATCGCTCGCGCCGCATCGATTGATTCCGCGGCACCGACGCATCGCTGACACAGGCCGATGCTGGACTGTGCGGGCCGGCCGCGCTTCGGCCGGCCCACTCACGCCCAGGAACCCGCCCATGCCGACACCCCGCATCGCCTTGCTCGCCCTCACCCTGGCCGCCTGCGCCGTCGGCGGCCACGCCGACGCGGCCAGCGCGCGCGACAGCTGGGTGGTCGCGCAGATCCGCGACTACAACCATCCGTATGCGGCCACCGCGAGCGGCGAACTCGATACCAAGCTGGCGACGATGGCGCGCAGCGCCTACGACTTCTATCGCGGCAGCGATCACATCTTCTTCGAGGACATGGCGACCCGTCCGGCCTCGGCGTATGCGACCGCGCAGACCGGCACTACATGGATCGGCGGCGACACCCACCTGGGCAACTTCGACGCCGCGCGCGACAGCAGCGGCAAGGCCGTGTTCAAAGTCGCCGATTTCGACGAAGGCTACCTCGGCCAGTACGTGTGGGACCTGCGCCGGCTCGCCGCCAGCATGGTCCTCGCCGGCCGCGACAACGGTCGCAGCGACGCCGACATCGGCGCCGCGATCGACACTATGCTCGGCGCCTATCTCGACCAGATGGCGCAGTTCAAAGGCAGCAATGGCGAAGCCAGCTTCCGCCTGGACAAGGACACCACCACCGGCGTGGTCGACGACACCATCGACCAGGCCGACGGCAAGAGCCGCGCGAACCTGCTGGCGAAATACACCGCGCTCAGCGGAACGGCGCGACGCTTCCAGAACCTGTCGAACCTGATCGCGGTGCCGGCGGCGACCTACAGCGACGTGACCGCGGCGATGCCCGCCTACGTCGGTTCGATCGCCGCCTCCAAGCGCTATCCGAGCAGCTATTACACGGTGAAGGACGTGCATCGCAAACTCGGCTCGGGGGTCGGCAGCCTCGGCAAGCTGCGTTATTACGTGCTGATCGAGGGCGCGACCTCGTCGTCCTCGGACGATGTGATCCTCGAACTCAAGCAGCAGGCGGTCAGCGCGGTGGCGACCGCCGCGCCCGGGCGCCTGCCGTCCTCGGCGTACGAAAGTCATCAAGGCATGCGGGTGGCGCGCACGGCCAAGGCTCAGGTCGTCAATGCAGAGGTATTGATCGGCCATGCCAGCATCGCCGGCCTGCCCTTCTACGTGCACGAGAAGTCGCCGTTCCAGGAAGACTTCGATGTCGCCAAGCTCGACAGCGCGGGTAAGTTCAACACCGCCGCGCAGTACGTCGGCCAAGCGCTGGCGAGCGCGCATGCCCTGGCCGATCAGGACTACGACGCCACTGTGGTCAGCTACAGCATCGACAAACAGGTCACCGAGGCGGTGACGAGCCGCAGTGGCTTCAAGTCGGAACTGCGCGCGTTCGCCTTCGATTACGCGGCGCAGACGCAACTGGACTGGCAGGCGTTCGTGGACGCCTACGAGGCGGGCACGCCGCTGTACTGAACGTCGTCGCGGTCGCGGCGCTCAATCCAGTCCGCTGCGTCCCGGCGCCCAGTACGGCTTGCTGCGCAGTTGCGTCGCATCGACGCCGTGGGCCTTGAGCGCGCGACCGATCCGCTGGATCGCCGGCGCGCGTCCGGTCAGCACGAAGCTGGTACGGATCTCGGCACTGCGTCGCACCGCATCGATGGCTTCATCCATATGGCTGTCGTCGTCGCGTCGCTCAATCAGGCGTACGTTACTTAGGCCCAGCGCGTGCAGCACCGCGCGCGACTGGGTCGGCGAGACCACTTCGAACACGCAATGCAAACCCGGTTCGTCGCGGCGCAAGGCCGCGGCAAGTCCGAACGAAGTCTCATCGCCGAACAGCACCGTGCACGATGCGAGGTTCTGCAGGTTCAAGGAACCACGCGGACCGAACAGCGCCCTCGCCTCGCCGGCGCGCGCGCCGCGTACCCAATCGGCGCCCGGTCCGCGCCCGTGGCAATAACCGACGATGCGCATGCGGCCGCTGTGCGGATCGAAGTCGAATGGGGTGTAGGTGCGGGTCTGCAGGCCGCCGTCGAGCTTGATCTGGACCTTGTCGCCGGGCATCCAGTCGTAGTGCCTGAGCGAATCGCCCTGCAGGGTGATGAAACGGAAATCCGGCTGTGGCGCCTCGACGTCAGTGACCTGGACCATGCGCATCAGCAGGCGGGTGAAGGCGCGTTCGATCAGGCCGGCGCCTTGCGGCAATGACAGGGGAACCGCGGTTTGTCGCATACGCAATGAACTCCTGGCTCAGTGATGCCGGTGACGGTCGGCGCGCTACGCGTCGATCGTGCGTGAGCGGTGCGCACATACGCGCCGCTCAGGCGCCCGCGTTCGGCCGCGCGAAACAAACGCCGGCGAAGGAAACTGCTGAAGAAACCTCGCGCCCGCCGTGGCGCCCGCGTCAGAAACTGCGCGACACGCCGAAGAACGCCTGGCCCACGCCATCGGTGTCCTCGGCGATCAACGGGCTGTCGCTGATCTCATCGGGCAACACCTGATAGGTCAGGTTGGCGATGAAGCGCCACTTCTCCGCGAACGGCTTGGCCAGGCTGACGCCCACATACGGAATGGTCACGCTGCCGGGGCGATAGCTGACCACGCCGCGCGCGACTTCTTCGTCCAAGGTGCCGTAGTAGTAGTTGGCCAGATCCTTGGACAGCATGCTCACGCCGACCGTGGGCGTGATCAGCAGGCCGGCGGTCTTCATCGGGTAGCGATAGCTCAGGTCGGCCTCGTAACCGCCGCTGACATCGGCGATGTCGCCCTTGAGTTCGAGCTGCACTTCGCCGGCCGAGCCGCGCCAGCTCGCCGACACGCCGGCGTCGACGCTGTCGTCGCGGTCTTCGAGCAAGTCGCGATTGATGCCGCGGCGGGCCAGCTCGCGCCGGCCGAAGTCGTTGGCGTCCATCGCGTCCAGACGGCCGGACAGGAACGCGTCGAGCACGAAGCTCTCGTTCTGGATCAGGTGATAGCCGGCGCTGATACCGCGGAAATAGAAACGCTCGCCCTCGTAGCCGAAGAACGGAACCGCGCGGGTGTGGTTGCCCTCGCCCGCGTACAGCTCGGTGCGGATTCCTCCGGCGACGCCGATGCTCCAGTTGGACGGCGCGACATCCGCGCGTTCCTCGCCCTCCTGCCGCACCTGGGCCGATACCGCGAACGGAAGCAGAAGCACGAACGGCGTTACGACGCGAACGAGGCGCATGGGGGACGTCCTGAAGTGGGGGGAGGAATGAACCAGTGCGACGGCGGCGGCTGCACTCCCGCGAAACTAGCGAGCGGGCTTTAAGAGTTCTTTAAAAAACCGCCGACTTGCTCGGCCATAAGTCCGGCAACGCGGCGCGGGTTTAGCGGCCGTTGTGGAAACTCCGGCGCGGATGCGCGACCACACCTTGGCGTATCCATCGGCCGTGATGCCGCACGCCGGAGCAATCGCGTCGTGGTGCCCGGTCTGGATCTGTGACGTCGTGTGCAATCGCAGCGATCGCATCACCGCGTCGCGATGATGCGGCGCGTCGTGACACGCCGTGCCTAGGCCTCGCCGGTCAGCATGTCGATCAAGGCGCGCGAGGCCGCCGACAGACGCCGATGCGGCGCGTAGATCAGCGAGAACGGCCGCGACCTTCCGCGCAGTTGCGGCAGCAGTTCGACCAGCACGCCGCGGCGCAGGCGTTCTTCGACGATGAAGTCGTAGCTCTGGCAGACGCCGGCGCCGTGCTCGGCCAGCGACACCACGCCGAGCACGTCTTCGGACACGCGCAGCGACGACGGCGGCGTCCAGTCGATATCGCGTTCGCCGTCGCGGAACAACCACGTCGCGATGCGGCCGGTGCTCGGCATCTCGAACGGCAGACAGGCGTGCTTGGACAGATCGTCGAGATCGCGCGGCAGGCCGGCGCGTTCGAGATACGAAGGTGAGGCGACGACACACAGCGCAGCGTCCTCGAGCTTGCGCGCGACCAGCCCGCTGTCGGGCAACGCGCCGAGCCGGATCGCCAGGTCGAAGCCTTCGGCGACCAGATCGACATTGCGATTGGCGATGTTGAGTTCGACCTGCACCCCCGGATAGCGCTGCAGATAGCGTTGCAACACCGCGGGCAAGCGGTAATGGCCGTAGGTGGTCGGCACGCTCAGGCGCACGCGTCCGCTGAGTTCGCCGTCCTGGCCCTGGATCGCGCGCTCGGCATCGTCGATCAGCGCGAACGCGGCGCGGGCGTGTTCCTGATACAGGCGCCCGGCCTCGGTCAGGCCCTGGCGCCGGGTCGTGCGCCGCAGCAGTTGCGTGCCCAGGCGGGTTTCCAGCCGCACGATCGCCCGGCTGATCACCGACGGCGTGGTCGACAGGGCCACCGCCGCCGCGGTCAACGAGCCGTGCTCGATCACCGCGATGAAGGCCTCCACGTCGCCCAGGTGGTCGAATCGACGGCTCATCTTTGCCTCCAAAGAACAAATTATTTGCTCTTGGCCGAGTTTATCGCCGCCAACGGGCGCAATACAGTGCCCGCTCACTCCCCGCAGGCCAAGACCATGAACCCGAATTCCGCCGCCTCGCTCAAACCTGTGCTGTTCGTGCTGACCAGCCACGCGCTCAAGGGCGCGACCGGCCAAGCGACCGGTTATTACCTCGGCGAAGTCACCCACCCGCTGGCCGAACTGGACGCCGCCGACATCGCGGTCGAGTTCGCCTCGATCCAGGGCGGCGAGCCGCCGGTTGACGGCCTGGATGTGGACGATGCGATCAACGCGCGCTACTGGAACGACGAGAGCTTCCGTCAGGCCGTGCGTACGACCTTGAAGTTGGACGACGCCGATGCGTCGCGTTACTCGGCGATCTTCTTCGCCGGCGGCCACGGCGCGATGTGGGACTTTCCGGAAAGTGCAGCAGCGCAACGGGTTACGCGCGAGATCTATGAGAACGGCGGCATCGTTGCGGCGGTGTGTCATGGACCGGCGGCGTTGGTGAACGTGACGTTGTCCAGCGGCGAATACTTAGTCGCCGGCAAACGCGTGAGCGCGTTCACCGACGACGAAGAGCGCGCGGTCGGTCTGGCCGACGAGGTGCCGTTTCTGCTCGCGAGCACGCTCAGCCAGCGCGGTGCGTTGCACCAGCCGGCGCCGGACTGGACCGCGAAGGTCGTGGTCGACGGCCGCCTGATCACCGGACAGAACCCGCAATCGGCCGGTGGCGTCGGCGCGGCCCTGCGCGACAGCCTGCTCGCGCGCGCTTCGGCGTGAACCTCGCATACCACATAGGAAACTTCCGATGAAAACCTTTCACGCCCTCGCCGCTTCGCTGGCGCTGATCCTCGCCGCCGGCAGCGCCCACGCCGGCCACGTGCTGGTGGTGCTGTCGGATGCCGACCAACTCGAGCTCAAGCACGGCAAGACATTCGCCACCGGCTTCTATCTCAACGAACTGATGCAGCCGGTCAAGCTGTTGCTCGACGCCGGCCATCAAGTCAGCTTCGCCACGCCGCTCGGCCGCGCGCCGACCCTGGACCGCGGCTCGGTCGATGCGATGTACTTCGGCGGCGACACGGTCGCATTGCAGACGCATCAGGCCCTGCTGGAAAAACTCGCGCTGACCTCGCCGGACACCTCGCCGGTGATGAGCCTGGCGCGGGTCGAGCAACTGGGTTACGACCGATTCGACGCGGTCTATGTCCCCGGCGGCCACGCGCCGATGCAGGATCTGCTCGATAGCCCCGCGCTGGGCCGGTTGCTGAGCGATTTCCACGCCAAGACCAAGACCACCGCGCTGGTCTGCCACGGCCCGATCGCGCTGCTGTCCACCTTGCCGCAGGCGCATCAGTTCAGCGCGCGACTGGCGCAGACCGGCAAGGCTGGCGCGCCGCCGAACTGGATCTACGCCGGCTATCAAGTCACCGTCATCAGCAACCAGGAAGAAACCATCGCCCAGCCGCAGCTCAAGGGCGGCGAGATGAAGTTTTATCCGCAGACCGCGCTGGAGCAGGCCGGCGTGCGCTATCGCAGCAACACCCAGCCGTGGACTTCGAACGTGGTGATCGATCGCGAATTGATCACCGGGCAAAATCCGGCGTCGGCGGTGGATGTGGCGAAGGAACTGCTGCGACGGCTCAAGTAGGCCGTCGTCGGGGTCGCGCCATCGCCCGATGGCGCGGCTGGTGTCGCGAGTACCGGGTGATCGTTGGCGGATGTCACACCCGCGCCAGGTCGTTCGTCGAACCGATAACGACCCGCGTTGCAAACGCCCACCACCCCGGAGCCACCGCCATGAACCACACGCCTCGCATGCACAACCCTGCCGTGATCCTGCCCGACACCATGAAGGCGCTGTGGGCGCTCAAAGCCTCGGTCGAGAACAAGGGCGTGGCCGAAGCCACCTTGATCCTGATCGAACTGCGCGCCAGCCAGATCAACGGCTGCGGCGTGTGCGTGGACATGCACGCGAAGATCGGCAAGCAGCACGGCGAAACCGACGAACGCCTGTTTGCGGTCGCGGCCTGGCGCGAAGCGCCCTACTTCAGCGACGCCGAGCGCGCCGCATTGGCGCTGACCGAAGCACTGACCCGGATCAACGACCGGCCCGAGCCGGTGTCCGACGCAATCTGGGCCGAGGCCGCGCGTCATTACAGCGACACCGCGCTGTCGGCGCTGATCGTCGCGATCGCCAACATCAACGTGTGGAATCGGTTGAATGTGGCGGTGCGGCAGCCGGTGGGGTCTTGGAAGGTTTGAGGGTTGTGGGGTGAACGCGAGAGCAAGAGCGAATCCCCAGCGCCGCTCGCTTCACCTGTATCGCAGCAACGACAGGCGCCCGCCCCCTTTTACAAAGTGGGCGATGATTTACGCGACGATCGATCAATACAGATCATCACCAACACATAACCCAGCAAACACGCTCAGGCCGTCGAACTGGACCGCACCCCCACCGCCGCAGCCATCGCCCCACCCGCGCCACGCACCGAAGCCGTCTCAATCGACGCACAAGATGACGCAGCACCCGCGTCCGCACCGAGATACGCCTGCACCACATCCACATCGTCATTCCCGATCGCATCGCGCAACAAGGTCTGCCCATCTTTCAGACTCGCATCCGGATCCAGCCCGGCCGCGAACAGCGCCTGCAGGCACGCGGACGAGCACGGCAACTTGAACTGACTCAAACGCCAAGCATTGGATAACAGGTTCGGCCGGCCGACCACGAGCGCGGCCAGCAGGCGGCCGAGGATCAACGCCGGCATCTGCTTGTCCGACACCGTGGCGTGGTTGCGATACGACTCCACGCAATCGAATTCAATCGTCGCGCGCGCGGACCGGACGCCGTGCGCCTCGCGCTCACGGCGGATGCGCTGCAGCGCCCAATGCTGGAACTCGGGCAACAGCACCAACGGATCGAACGCCCAACGCAGGTCGCGCGCTTCCAGGTAATCGGACAGGAACGCGAAGTCCTCATCGGCCTCGCGCGGCGATTTCAGCACCGCCTGCCATGCGCGTAGACGACCGCGCGCGGCGCGGTAGTGGCTGTCGGGAAACCAGTCGGCCTTCTCGTGAGCGCTCAACGGATGATCGCGCAGCGCGCGGTATGCATCCAGACGCCGACTGGCCTGTTCCAGGCTCGCCGCATCGGGCCGGTCTTCCAGCGCCAACAGCGCGGCGGCGACATTGCTCACCCGCAGCAGCGCCGGACGGATCGCGCCGGTCGCGGCGGGCGGCTGGGCCAGCAACTCGAAGGCGCTGGCCAACGCGCGGCCCAGCGTCCACGGATAACGGCTTCGGTCGCCGTCGGGCGCGCTCCACTGAATTGCATCGCCGACATGGCTGGCGATATACGCGTACAGCACCACCGGATCGCGCGGAAAACGCTTGAGTCCGTCGCCGGCGACGCGGCGGCGGTTGCGGTTGCTGGAATCGGGAACAAGTAGTTCGGCCCGCAATGCGGGCAGATCGTCGAGGGCACGGTCCGTCATGCGATCGAGTCCTTTCGGGGATGGACGTTTTAGTTCAGACGAACCGGCGCCGCATTTCCCGAACCCCTCGACTTAAGCGCGGTTACAAAAACTGAACGAGATAAACGCAAACGGCGACCACGAGGGCCGCCGTTTGCTGTGTTCCAGAGCGACGGCAATCCGAAGGCTGCCGTGCATTTCGTATCAAGCGATGCCGATCAACTCATCACCGCGCGCCGCGTTTCCTGCTGCTGTTGCGTCTCGGCCGGCGCGGGCTGGGCTTGCGCGGCGACCTGCGGCGGCGGCGACAACGCACGCGCTTCATCGACGAAGGCGCGACGGCTGCCCGGGTCGGCCAGGCCGCCCTGGACGATAAAGAAACCACCGCCGTCGCGGCCGGGCACCACGTGATCGATCCGATCCATGCCGTTGGCGCGCGCGTCCAATGCCGCATGGGTGGCGGCATTGCGATAGCCCTGCTCGCCGCGGAAATCCATCGCCTTGGCATCCATGCCGTGCAGGCCGCGCAGCGCCTGGTCGTACAGGCCGTGGTTCGGATGCGACGGATGCGACAACTGCGCCGTCGTCTGCGCCTCGCCGCGCGATCCCGCCGTCGCGGCGATGCCGACTTCGGCGTTGAAGTTGCCGCGCATGTCGGCACGCGTCGGATCGCTCGCGCTGATGCCGGTGCGGGCGGTTTCCGGCGACGCCATCTCCTGCGCCTTGATCACCGCGTCGATGTAGTGGATGTCGATGCCGTGCTTGATGCCGTTGCCCGGGATCATCCGCTTCCAGAACGACTGCGGGTCCGGATCGGGCAGCTCGATCTTGTGGCCGACCGCGTCGGGCATCGCCCACTTCAGCGGGATGCTGTGCTCCTGCAGCTCGGTCAGGATTTCGTTCTTGACCGAATAGCGGCGGATCTGGCCATTGTCCTTGACCTCGTCCTTGGCCGCGTCGGCATCGATGCCGAGCCGCTCCAGGGTCTTGTCGTGCACGCCGGAGGAATTGAAGGTCACCGCCGGAATGCCGCTGGCGATCGACGCCGCGCCGCCCAGGCCGCCGCCGAGCGAATGGCCGGTGATCACCACCTCGTCGCCGAACGCGACCTTGGCCTCGCGCGCCAGCGCGATCGCCTGGTTGTACTGCGCATCCTCGAAACCCAGGCCCTGGCGGAAATTGGTCAGCCAGTCCTTGCCTTCGTCGGTGCCCGAATAGGCCAGCACGTAATGGCCCTTGTCGTCGCCGTAGACCCGGGCGAGAAAGCCCGAATCCTTGTTTTCCAGCGTCGACGGATCGATGCCCGCGCCGCGCAACTGTTCGGCGCTGAGCGGCTTGAAGCCGTCGATGCCGGGGCCCTGATCGTAGAGGTCGTCCATGATCCGGGCGAGCGTCTTGTCGATCGGTTTGGCGTCCAGGCCGCGGACCTGATCCGCGAACGAAGGCTCGCCACTGGCGGGTGGGACGGACTGCTGGCTCATGCTTCGATCTCCCTGAATCCTTGGAATTCCTGCTCGCTTCGAAAATATCGCCGCGCCGGCCGCGCTGTCGCGGCGCGGCGCCTGCGCACTGTCAGCCTTCCACCGCGACGCCGTGTTCGCCCAGCCAGGCGATCAGCGCCTCGCGGTCCTGCCGCGTCGCCGGGTTCAACAGCTTGGCCGGGGTCATGAACAGATAACGCTGGAAGGTGACGTTCTGAGCGTTGCGCGCGCGCGCGTCGGCGCCGGCCTGCAACAGCGTCAACGCGTGATTGGGCTGATTGATCTTGCCGGCCACGTGCAACGCGGTGTTGCCCATGCGGTCGGCGTGATTGACGTCGGCGCCCGCGGCCAGCAGGCGCTTGAACTGCTCCGGCCGCTCGCCCATCAGCGCCGCGCTCAACGGCGTCGCGCCGGTGTGCGCATGCACGGTGTCCGGATCGGCGCCGTGCGCGAGCAACGCATCGAGATAGGCCGGATCGTTGGCCATCGCCGCCAGATGCACGACGGTGCTGCCGTCGATGCCCGGTTCGGCCGGATCGGCGCCCAGGTCGAGCAAGGCGTTCAAGCCGTCGAGACGTTTGTTGAGCACCGCCCATTCGAGCAAGGTGACGTTCTTGTCGCCGTGGCTGCGCAAATCCACGCCATCGGACAGACGCCGGATGTCGGCCACGTCGCCGTCGGCGACGGCTTCGGCCAGATCGGCCACCGCCGGATCGGCGAATACTTCATGAATATCTACCGCTGCCATTGTGGACTCCTCCTGAGCACCTGCTGGACTACCCCTAAGCCCGCCGGCAGGCGGGACGTGATGCGCACCCCGCCAATAGCGGGAGATCGAGCGACGCGCACGGTGCTTTCCCCTGCCGTAGTGACGAGCACATACGGTTCCGTACCGTGGCTTTGGGAGCCTAGCAAGAACCTGTCGGCACATGCCGTGCTCACTGGATGACGCCTGTCACAGTTCAGCTGCGTCGGCGGTCAAATTGGACGGACGGCAAGCTGAATGCGCGGCGGCGTCGCGGGTTTCACTGCGCCGACATCGCGCCTGTCGCTCGCGCATCAGCATCTCTGTCGAAGATGGCAGGCGTGCGGCGATGCGGCGAATGATCGCGTGCGCCGCGATCGGATTTCATTGCGCCCCATGTCGCCCGTCGCTGTCTGTCGCGGACGCGAGCGACTAGCGACGATGCGTGCGCTTGGCGGCCCGCCACGATGACGGGCGTCATGCATAGACCGTTGCACCTGACGTTGTGTGATGCCGCGTGCGGATGCCCGGTGTCAACGTGATGAAAAACGCACGGTCGAGCGTTTGACGCATACGGACGGATGTGCAGAAGAGTTGCAACCTTCACCGTCCAGCAATCGCACCGCCACGCCACGCGAACCCGCCCGCGTCGCCGCGAACGCTGCGTAGCACGCACGGCTCAGGAGAGTTTCATGCCCATGAATGTGGAAATCTCACAGGACCTCCTCAACCGTCTGCTGGTCGAAAGCATCGCCTCGCCCGATCTGAGCGACGACAAGCCGGCCGACCTGTCCAGCAATCTGCTCAGCCTGTCCTGCGTCTACACCAGCTGCCGCAACTGCCGCGAGTGACGCTGGCGTTCCTGTGCTCGATGCGGGCTGCACCGCGAGGGGCAGCCCGCTTGGCATCCGGCCTTCGACGATACCCCGATCCTTCCGCATCAATGCGATTCGATAGACCCGACGCGCGAGCGCTGTCTGGCAACGCAGCCTGCTGCTGGAACTGGCGATCGCGCGCCATCGCCGCAGCCTGCGCGGCGACACGCCGCGGCAACGCCACGAATACTTTCTCGACTGGATCGACAGCGCCGCGGGACGGCGTCAACTCGACGATCGCTATCGTCTGCTGAGCGACGATATCGATCTGGAAACGGTGTTGCAGCCGTGGATGACACGCGCCAAAGAAAAACGCTTGTTTTGAATCAAGGGCCCGCGCGCGCGTTCCTGACGCGGGCATGCGCCACATGGGACATCCCTGTCCCGATGGCGCACGGCGTGCATCCTGCACGCCGCCCTTCGGGTGCGCTGGTGCTAGCGCGAGTTACCAGCCTCGCAGCGCTGGATGAACTACGCTACTTCAAGCCCAAGCAACAGCAACAGCAACAGCAACAGCAATAATCATGAGCCGCGAATCCAAACCTCATCAACGCTCATAATCGGCCACACACGCCGACAACCGTTCCACCCCGCCCCACGCCTCGAACCGTCGCATCGCCGCCGGATCGATCCGCTCGGGGGTCATGAACGGCGCCGCGCGATCGCCACTGCCGGGAAAGATCAGCACCACCGCTTTCGGCACGGTCCACCCGCGCCCCGCGAACGGCGGCTTGCCGCGCACCTCCAGATAATTTTGCGGCGCCGCCTCGCGTCCGAGCAGGCGACCGTTCAAGGCGATCGACGCCTCGCCGAGTTGCCCCGACGGACCCGAATCGCCGATCACCGCGAATACCGGTCGCCCGCTGCCCGGCACCATCGCCACCGCGAGATCGCCGATCTTCGCCCGGCCGGCGAATGCCGACGGCCGTTTGGGAATCACCAGCGCCGGCGTGACCAATGCATCGACGTAGTTGGCGATATCGCAGGCATCGGCGACGACCGGCGCGTGCAAGGCCGTGGCCGATACCAGGAAACCGTCCACCGGCGGACACGGTTTGCCGTTGCGGAACGGAATGATCGACGGCGAAATTCTGGTCGCGCGCAATTGATCGGCCGGCCAGCCCGCGGCGGCGGCCTGCTGGGTGGCGATGCGGCGCGCGCGCAGTTGCGCGCTGGACAAGCCGGCGCAGCCGTCGCTCATCGCATTGCACAAGTTGTTGAGCGCATGCCGCTCGCCCCAGAAATCGTCGACGCTGTACGAACGCCGGGTGCCGTCGGTGTTGACGTTCAAGCCCTCGACGAACAACAGCGACGACGCGTTCGCATCGGCCCATACCGCGGTGCGTCCGCCGCGCGCGTTGCCGTCGGCCTGTTGAAACGACAAACGCATGTCGCACTGCGCGCCGCGCGCGGGCGCGACCGCCGACAGGTAGATTCCGATCAACGCCGCGAACGGCAGCCAGCGTTTGACGCCGAATGATGAATGCGCGGCCATGGCGCGCTCCTTGTGCCCAGACCTTGAGGAGAACGCCGGCGCGGGCTTGAGCCGGCCAAGTCTCGTTGACAGGCCATGCCGGTCGGGGTTCACTTCAAGATGCCGCACCTTCCAGCGGCACGGCCAAGGACGCACGCCCCATGCGCGGATCGATTCCAGCAAGATCGGTACTTGTGCTATCGCTATTGGCGCTCAACGCTTGCGCAGCGGTCGACGCCCGCTCGTCGACCGCCGATCCGAGCGAAGACACCGCGGCAACCACGACCCGCTACGAATTCGAATTCGATTGCCCGCCTTCCGGCAAGTTCCGCATCGCCGGCACGACCCAATGGGTGGACGATCACGGTTATCGCTCACAAGTGAGCGAACTGCGCATCGGCGCCAAGCCGCTCGCCAAACGCTGGATCGATGAGATCAACCGCCGCATTCCCGCCGAGGCCTACCAGGAACGTCCGTGGCTGACCTGCAGCGGCAGCGGCGCTTGGATCGAACTGCGTTTCGTCGATCGCGACGACGGCAGTATCGCGCGCTCGCCGCGTCTGAAATTCATCGTGCGTCGCGAAGGAACCGTAGAGTTTTTGGATTGATTCCAGCCATCGAATGCAAGGAGCCCGCCATGGCGAAGATCGGACAGAACAACACCAACCCGGACCTGGCCCAGACCGAGGAACTCGCCAAGGATCTGGCCAGGCAGATCGAGGCCAAGAAAGATCATGAAAAGGTCGAATACGTCGCCGTGGTGTACAAGGACGGCGACGAATTGAAAACCACGCAATTGTTCTCGAAGGGCAGCTACAACTCGGCGCCGCTGAGCGACGCCATCGCGGCGGCCGGCGGCAAGGACAAGGTGCTCGCCGTGGTGCATAACCACACGCAGAAAAATGTCGACATGCAGTTCGACAAATCCACCGCGCAGGCGATGGAACAATTGCCGTCATCGCGTCCCCACGACAAGAACAACCCCGCCGACTGGGATGCCGCGCAGACGGCGTTCGGCGATCGCACCGATGTGGCCTATTACCTGCTCGACCCCAAGGACAAGCTGCGCCGGTACGACTACGCCGATCGCGAACATTGGATCGACGAAGTACGGCCTGCGAACGCATTCGAGGCGGGGCGCGGAGGCAAGAACTACCACCCCGCCCCGGAAATGGATATGCAGCCGTCGCAGAAACCGGCGGCGCCGTCGACGACACCTGCACCGACGCCGGGCTCGGCCGATGCGGCGCCGTCGCTGTCCGATCCGCGCGCCGTGCGCCTGCACGACCAGTCGAATGCAGCGGTCGCTCAAATGGAGGCCGGACTGGGCATGGCCTGGAACGGCAACAGCGAACGCGTGGCCGCCTGCGTCGGCCGCCTGGCGTATCAACACGGCTTCGACGACATCGTCGCGGTCGCGCCCAATCGCGCCACCGCCGACCACGCCGCCGGCGAACTGATCTGCGTGCAAGGGCGCTCGACGAGTCCGGACCCTTACGCCAATCGCGCCGTCATCGCGACCGCCGAAGCCATGGCGACGCCGGTCGAGGAATCGCAGCGCCTGACTCAATCGCTGCAGAACGAAACCGCGCGGCAAAACCCGGCCGAACCTTCGCAGCAGGCTTCGATGTCTCGTTGACGACGCATCGCGTGCGGCGATCCGCGCGCAACAAAAAACCCCGCTTTCGCGGGGTTTTTCGTACCAACTATCGCGGCGAACTCAGGCCCACGGATCGCGCAGCACCATGGTGTGGTCGCGGTCCGGGCCGGTGGAGACGATCGCCAGCTGGCAGCCGGCCAGTTCTTCCAGCGCGCGCAGGTAGGCGCGCGCGGCCGGCGGCAGCTTGTCCCATTCGGTGATGCCGTGGGTGTTTTCGTCCCAGCCCGGGAATTCCAGGTACACCGGCGTGCATTCGTCCCAGCCGGCCGCGTCCAGCGGCGCGTATTCGGTGCGCTTGCCGCGGTATTCGTAGGCGATGCAGATCTTCAAGGTCTTCATGCCGTCGAGCACGTCGAGCTTGGTGATGCACAGGCCGGTGATGCCGTTGATCGCGACCGCGCGCTTGAGCGCGACGATGTCGATCCAGCCGCAACGGCGCGGACGGCCGGTGGTGGCGCCGTATTCCTGGCCGCGATCGCGGATGCCCTGGCCGATTTCGTCGTCGAGTTCGGTCGGGAACGGGCCGCCGCCGACGCGGGTGGCGTAGGCCTTGGCAATGCCGAGCACGTAGTCGATCGAATCCGCGCCCACGCCGGTGCCGGCGAGCGCGCCGCCGACGGTGGTGTTGGACGAAGTGACGTACGGATAGGTGCCGTGATCGATGTCGAGCAGCGAACCCTGCGCGCCTTCGAACAATACGCGCTTGCCCTGCTTGCGCAGGTCGTGGAGGATGCCGGCGACGTCGGACTTCATCGGCTCGACGTATTCGCCGAACGCCAGCGCTTCATCGAGCGTCTGCTGATAGTCCACGGCGTCGACGCCGAGGTACTTGGTCAGCACGAAGTTGTGATAGTCCAGCGCGCTGCGCAGCAGCTCGGCGAGCTGCGTCGGGTAATGCAGGTCGGCGACGCGGATGCCGCGACGCGCGACCTTGTCTTCGTAGGCCGGGCCAATGCCGCGGCCGGTGGTGCCGATGGCCTTGCCGGCGGCGGCCTTCTCGCGGGCCTGATCCAGCGCGATGTGGTACGGCATGATCAGCGGCGTGGCCGGGCTGATCTTCAGGCGCGAACGCACCTCGACGCCGGTTTCCTCGAGCTCGCCGATTTCCTTCTTGAGCGCGGCCGGGCTCAGCACCACGCCGTTGCCGATCAGGCACAGCGCGCCTTCGCGCAGGATGCCCGAGGGGATCAGGTGCAGCACGGTCTTCTTGCCGCCGATCACCAGGGTGTGGCCGGCGTTGTGGCCGCCCTGGAAACGCACCACCGCACCGATCCGCTCGGTCAGCAGGTCGACGATCTTGCCCTTGCCTTCATCGCCCCACTGGGCACCGAGAACGACGACTGACTGACCCATGAGTCCAAACTCCTGCGCTTGCTGTTGAAGCGGCGGTTGCCGCGAGGTCCGTCCGGTCCAGTCGCAGCCGATGCCGCGCCACAGGGCCATGAACGGAAAAAAGCCGGCGGGGATGGCCCCGTCCGGCTTTTGTGCATTATCCGGACTTCGGGGGGCCAAGGCCACCCCAAAACGGTCCGATCTTGGCCGATCGGCGGCATCCGCGTGGCTTTGTTCATGCACAGGCCACGCAAAGCCCGGGCCGGCGCCCCGATCGAGGCCCGACAGTCCCGGTCCGGATCACTCGGCAAAACGCGGGCCCGGCCTTGCGCCGGGCCCGCCGTCGCCGGGCGGTCCGACGCGCCCGGCGACCTCAAGCGATGCCGCGGTTTACTTCTCCTGGGTCTGCGGCGCCGGTTGCGCGCGCGCGTCGACATAGTCGTCCACGCCGTTCTGGTTCTGATCCAGACGGCGACCGCTGAGCTGGTAGTAAGTACGCGAGGTCAGCGGACCCTTGACGTAGGCGCGCTTGCCCGGGTCCCAGTAGGTCGCGTTCGGGTCGACCGTGTTGGCGGTGAAGTAGACCGTGGTCGACGGGAACAGGTCGATGTTGGTGCCCGGACGGCAGTCGGCGGTATCGGGGCCGTTGAGGAAGCTGTCGGACTGCGCGCGCTTGCAGTCGTCGGCGGTGATCACCTCGTACACGTGGCGCGCCTGGGTCAGCTTGGCGATCGGCACGCTCAGGCCCTTGCCCGGCGACAGGGTGCTTTCGCGCACCAGGGTGCGGGTGGTGTTGGGCCACGGTTCGAACGGTTGGCCGGTGAAATCGGCGATGCGGCCGTTGGCGACCATCTGGTCCAGCGCCAGCACGCGCGGCAGTTCGCGCACTTCCAGGTTCTGCAGTTGCAGCGGCACCGCGGCGGGACCGGCGACGTTGAACACGCCCAGGTTGAGGTTGCCGTTGATGGTGTCGAGAGTACCGGCGTCGAAGGCATGCAGGCGCGGGTTCAAGGCCAGCGGATTGCTCGCGCTGTCGCGCAGGGTGATGTCCTTGATCACGATCGGGTTCAAGGTCGACAGGTTGAAGTTCACCCCCGCGAACGAAGCGCCGATGTGGAACATCACGCCGCCGGGCGCCTGGCCCGGAGGACCCGGCAGGCCGACGCAGCCGCCGGTGGCCCAGTTCGGGTTGGGCGTGCTCCATTTGACGGTGTAAGGATAGTAGGTGCCGCCCTGGAAGGTCTCGGACGGACCGATCGGGCCGATCACCGTCGGATTGATCCACGGGCTGTTGCAGCCGCCGTAGAACCAGTCGATGGTCGGCGCGGTGGCGAGCGGATACAGCACGCGCAGTTCCAGGCTATGGGCCGGATTGGCGTTCGGATTGACCAGGTCCCAGTTCCACATGGTCTGCAGCGACAGGCCCAGGTTGGCGGCCAGGATCGAGAATTCGTTGTCGCTGAAATGGCGCCGGTAGCCGGCGCGGTCCTCGGCGGTGAGGCTGCCGCCGGCGGGCATCACGTGGTGTTTGTAAGTGTCTTCGCCCGGTCCGACGATGGTGTTGTGGGCCAGGCCGTAGTTATGCCCGGCCTCGTGCGCGGCGGTGCCGCCGATCGCGTTGGCCCAGCGGTCCAGGGTCGAGTTGGCGCCGTTGAGCGCGCCGCCCGGTCCGCCGGTCCAGTCCTGGTAGGTCTTGCCCCAGACATAGGAATAGTCGACCGCGGTGGTGTCGTTGGTGTTGACCGCCTGGGCCAGGCCGAACAGGCCGTCGGCGATGTCGGACTTGGTCGTCACCGCGACGATATTGCGACGCGGGAAGGTCGCCGGCGGCAGGGTCGTGGTGTCGAGCACCTGGACGTTGAATTCGCAGTAGTCGAGTTCGACCACGTGCTTGACCGCGCCGCGCAGGGCCGCGGTGGTGCCGGTGTAGCTCGGCAGGTCGGCCGCGCTGAACGCCGCCGCCGGGTTGGTCACCGAGCCGGCCGAGAAGCCGAACGACGGGTAGGCGATCGGCGCGGTCGGAAACACCAGATACAGCTTGTTGGCTTTGTTGGACGGGTTGTAGGCCGGACAGGTCGCCGCGAGCGCCGATCCGCTCAGCGACAGCAGGGCGAGCGCGAGCGCGGTGCGCCGCAGTGGTACGCATTCCTTCATGACGCGACTCCATGGTCGTGTAGGTGCTGCATGGGCATGCGTCGCGACGCGGCGACGGGACCCGCCGCGAACGCGGCGAGTCGCGTGGCCTGACGTCGCCGCTCGCGACGGAAGCGGCGCGATGCGCGCGTCGCGAACGGCCGTTGCCGTCGCCGCGTGCATCCCTGCCGCGACTGGTTCTAGACGCATGCGTGCGATGGCGACAGGACGAAACCGGGATCGAGCCGGGACAGCGCGGGAAGGTTTCGCGTTTGCCGCGGCATTAGGGTGATGGCGGTCGCGACGGCGGCATGACCGGCGTCGGGAGTTGGTTAGTCACGGTGAGCGAGTCGCGCTTGGTGTGGAGCGCGCAAGCGCCGATTGGCTGGGCAGCCGAAGGCGACCACCACCAGGCCAACAGCCGAGTATTCACGGCATAAACGCTGACCCGCTACTCCCTGTAGGAGCGGCGTGAGCCGCGACCGCGACACAACGCCTGGGTCGTGACCTTTCAATCGCAGCGCCTGGCGCAAGCGCTGGCGTCATGGTGCTTGCGTCGTTGCCGCGGTGTCGCGGTCGCGGCTTACGCCGCTCCTACAGGGGGTTATCCGAACCGCCGTGCGAGCGTCATGCAAGCCCGGGCGAAGGCGACAGCCATCGGCCCGATGGCCGGATGTCGACGGCATAAGCGCCAACACGATGCTCCTGTAGGAGCGGCGTAAGCCGCGACCGCGACACCGCGCTTGGATCGCAAGCTTTGGATCGCAGCGTCTGGTGCGGGCGCACGCTTCGCGGTACTCGCGTCGTAGCCGTGGTTGTCGCGGTCGCGGCTTGCGCCGCTCCTACAGGGGCTATCGAGACGACGCGACCAGTGTCAGCTGCTGCGCAACACCCACAGCGCGATCACCCCGACCGCGACCACGATGCCGCCGACGATGCGCAGTTGCTTGTCGGGCAGCGCCTGCAACTGTTCGGCCGCGCGCTTCCAGCCATTGGGCGCGACGAACAGGAACAGGCCTTCGAGCACCGCGACCAGGCACAGCGCTCGTATCAGTTCACCGGCCATGTCCGATCAGCGATCGGACTTGAGGTATTGCAGGAACGGATCGTCGCGGTCCAGCACGATCACGCTTTGGCCGTCGGCGAACGACTTGCGATAGCTCTCCAGGCTGCGCTGGAAGGCGAAGAACGCCGGATCCTTGTTCGCGGCCAGGCCGTAGATGCGGGTGGCCTCGGCATCGCCCTCGCCGCGCAGGCGCTGGGCGTCGCGCTCGGCTTCGGCCAGGATCACGGTCTTGTCGCGGTCGGCGGTGGCGCGGATGGCCTGGGCCAGCTCGAAACCTTCGGCGCGCAACTGGCTGGCGACCTGCAGACGCTGCGACTTCATCTGGTTGTACACCGACGCCAGCACGTTGCTGTCCTGCGGCAGGTCGATGCGCTTGATCCGGATGTCCTTGATCTGCACGCCGAGGGTCGCCGCGCCCTTGTTGATCGCGACCAGTTGCTTGCCGATCACCGCTTCGCGATCGCCCTTGACCACGTCGAGCAGCTTGAGCGAGTTGATCTCGTTGCGCAGCGAGTCGCGGATGATCGGCGCCAGACGCTCGGCCGCGACGCTTTCGTCGCCGCCGGTGGCCTGGAAGAAACGGCGCATGTCCTTGATCTGCCCCACCGCGAAGAAATCGACGCTGACGTCGAGCTTGTCGGCGGTCAGGTAACGCTCGGGCTCGGCCGGCAGGATCTTCAGGCGCAGGTCGAACACGCGCTGGCTTTCGATCAGCGGCCACTTGAAATGCAGGCCAGGGCCGAGGTCGCTGCGGACCACGGTGCCCAGGCGGAAGATCATCGCGCTGTGGCCGGCGTTGACCACGAACATCGACCCCATCAGGGCCAACAACAGGGCGACGCCCGCGGCAATCAGGGCGGGAACTCTCATCGCATCACCTCGTCACGGGTCTTCGGGCGCGTCGGTCGGCCGACATAGGGCACGGTGCTTTCGGTCGCGGTCACCGGATTGAGCAACTCAGGTTGGGTCAGCGGCACGCTGACCGGGCCGGGCGTGACCGCGACGCCGTTGCGATCGGCCATCGGCACGTACAGCACCTGGCGCGAATCGCCGCCGACGATCTTGCGGTTCTGGCTCAGCACTTCCTGCACGGTATCCAGCCACAACCGCTTGCGGGTCACGTCGGGCGCGTTCTTGTACTGGTCGACCAGCAGCGAGAAGTGGGTCGCCTCGCCTTCGGCGCGGGCCACGGTCGAGGTCTTGTAGCCCTCGGCGGTGGTGCGGACGCGCTGGGCGTTACCGCGCGCTTCCGGCACGATCTTCTTGGCGTAGGCCTGGGCCTCGTTGATCGAGGTGGTCTTGTCGGCGTTGGCGCGCTGGGCTTCGTCGAACGCGTCCTTGACCTCGTCGGGCGGGCGCGCGTTGGGCAGGTTGAGCTCGGTGACGGTCAGGCCGGTCTCGTAATCCTTGAGCGAACCCTGCAGACGCTGGCGCACCTGGGTGGTCAGCACGCTGCGCGCGCCGAGCACGGTGTCCAGGTCGGAGCGGCCGATCTGCTCGCGCACCGCGCTCTGCGCGGCCTGCTTGAGCACTTCCTCGGGCTCGCGCGAACCGAACAGGTACTGGTACGGCGACTCGATCCGGTACTGGACGTTGATCTCGACGTTGACCATGTTGCCGTCGCGGGTCAGCACCGGCACGGTCTCGCTGTAGGCCTTGCTCTGGGTCGCATTGACCTTGCGCACGCTCTCGATCGGCCACGGCGCCTTGAAGTGCGGGCCGGGCTGCAGCACACGCGAGAACACGCCGAAGCGCAGGACCACGCCGCGTTCCTGCTCGGTCACCAGCACGAAGCAGTTGAACACCAGCCACAGGCCGACCAGCAACGCGACCCAGCGCAGGATGCCGCCGCCTCCGCCGCCGAACAGTCCGCGCAGCGGATCGATCAGCGCGTCGAGGCCGCGGCCTTGGGGTTTGCGTTGCCGCGACGGTCGGTTGTCGCCGGAATTGTCACTGCCGGGGGTGTTCCAGGCCATGCCTGCTCCTAAAGAAGTGGACGCCAGGCGGAACATCCGATGTTCCGCCTGCTGCACCGGCCCGCGGCGGGGCCGGCACCGGACCGTGGCGTGGGGCGCCACGGAGATACGCGCGCGGTCAAGCGCGCGCGAACCTGTCGATTCTAGGTGGGGGCCTGAACGGTCTCAAGCAAGGGGCGCAATGCCTCGCCATTGGGCTGGGCGAACAGGCGCTCTGCGTCGGTCACCGCGAGGTCCACTTCGACCACCCAGCCGTGCTCGTCGGCCTGTTCGGAGCGCACCGCGCCGAGCTCGTGCAGGCGCGCGCGCAGCCGCGCGTCCTGCGAGGCGATCCGCACGCTGCCGGTGACGTGGCGCAGTTGCAGGGCCTCGCCCAGCGCCTCGCGCAGCAGGTCCAGGCCCTTGCCGTCGCGGGCCGACACCCAGACCCGGTTTTTGCCCTCGCCCGGCCGGTCGATGCGCGGGGCGACATCGTCGAGCCGGTCGATCTTGTTGAATACCAGCAATTGCGGCAAATCGCCGGCGCCGATGTCGGCCAGCACCTCGTCGACCTGGGCGATGCGCTCGTCGCGCAGCGGGTCGGCGGCGTCGATCACGTGCAGCAGCAGATCGGCCTCGCGCGCCTCCGACAGGGTCGAACGGAACGCGGCGACCAAGTCATGAGGCAGATCGCGCACGAAACCGACCGTATCGGCCAGCACCGCGCCGCCACCGGGCAGATCGATCCGGCGCACGGTCGGGTCCAAGGTCGCGAACAACTGGTCGGCCGCATACGCGTCGGCGCCGGTCATCGCGTTGAACAAGGTTGACTTGCCGGCGTTGGTGTAACCGACCAGCGCCACCCGCGGCAGCTCGCTGCGCATGCGCGCGCGACGCATCTGGGTGCGCTGCACTTCGACCTTGTCCAGGCGCTTTTGCAATTGCTCCAGGCGCTTTTGCAGCAGCCGGCGATCGGTTTCGAGCTGGGTTTCACCCGGGCCGCGCAGGCCGATCGAACCGCCGCGCTGGCGCTCCAGGTGGGTCCAGCCGCGGATCAGCCGGGTCGACATGTGCTTGAGCTGGGCCAGCTCGACCTGCAGCTTGCCCTCGGCGCTGTGCGCGCGCTGGGAGAAAATGTCGAGGATCAGGCCGGTGCGGTCGACCACCCGCCGCTCCAGCAGCTTCTCCAGATTACGCTCCTGGCCCGGCGACAGCCGGTGGTTGACCAGGATCAGGTCGGCGCCGCTGGCGTCGGCCGCGGCCTTGACCTCGTCGAGCTTGCCGCTGCCGATCAGGATCGCCGCATTGGGCTTGTCGATGCGCGCGGTGATGACCGCGGCCACCGTGGCGCCCGCCGATCGCGCCAGATCGGCGAATTCTTCCAGAAGGTCCTCATCCGGCGCACCGCCGGCATGAGGCTGGATCAGCAGGGCGTGTTCGCCCTTCTTGGAACGCTCGAACATCGGGTATGGGCAACGAGTGGAGAGTGAGAACTAATGCAGATGGAGGCGACGCACCGGTTTCTCAATTCTCCCCGCCCGCGGCTCGCATCATTCCGCTTCGTCGCCGCCGTCGCTGCCGTCGGCCGACTGGACATAGCCGCCGCCCGGGCCGACGCGGACGTTGCGCGCGGGGACGACGGTGGAAATGGCGTGTTTGTAGACCATCTGACTGACGGTGTTGCGCAACAGCACCACGAACTGGTCGAACGATTCGATCGTGCCCTGCAGCTTGATGCCGTTGACCAGGTAGACCGACACCGGTACGCGTTCGCGACGCAGCGCATTCAGGAAAGGATCCTGTAGGGATTGCCCCTTAGACATCTTCTAGTTCCCCAGCATGTTCTAGTTATTAGGAACGGCGCCCTGCCCTTGCGGTGCCCCGAAGGCAGGTACTCCCGTATCGCCGGCTGTTGTCCCCACAGGGGCGACCGCCCGATGTTAACGCAAGTCCAAGCAAACATTGCGACCCGGTTCCGGGTTTGCGCGCTCCATTCTAAGCGGCGTGCCCCGCCCCGCGCAGCCGGGCGCCAGCGAACAGCCTCAACGCATGCTCCAGTCCGGCCGCGTCGCGCAAAGGATCGAACCAGCGCGCGTCAAGTTCGCCGCGCAGCCAGGTCAACTGGCGCTTGGCCAGCTGGCGGGTGGCGTAGATGCCGCGATCGCGGAACTCGGCCGCCGGGTACGCACCGTCCAGATGCTCCCAGGCCTGGCGATAGCCGACCGCGCGGATCGCCGGCAGGTCAAGCGGCTGCGGATGCGCCTGCAACTGCGGCAGCGCGCGCAGACGGCGGACTTCGTCGAGGAAGCCCTGTTCCAGCATCCGATCGAAACGCTGCTCGATGCGATCGTGCAGCAACGCGCGCTCGGCCGGCGCCAGTACCAGCTTGAGCACCCGATACGGCAATCGCGGCGGCGGCGCCTGCTCACGCCAGTGGCTGATGCCGCGGCCGGACAGGCGATAGACCTCGAGCGCGCGCTGGATGCGCTGGGCATCGGTGGCGTGGATGCGCGCCGCGGCGCGCGGGTCGATTTGGGCCAGTTCGGCGTGCAGCGCGGCCCAACCGCGTTGCTCGGCCTCGATGCCGAGCTGGGCGCGCATCGCCGGATCGGCCTGCGGCATCTCCGACAGCCCCTGCAACAAGGCGTGGAAATACAGCCCGGTGCCGCCGGCCAGGATCGGCATCCGCCCGCGCGCGGCGATCGCGTCCATGGCGCGGCGCGCGTCGAGCGCGAACTCGGCGGCCGAATACGGCTGCCACGGCTCGCGCACGTCGATCAGGTGATGCGGCACCGCCGCGCGCTCCTGCGCCGACGGCTTGGCCGCGCCGATGTCGAGCCCGCGGTAGACCAGGGCCGAATCGACGCTGACGATCTCCGCATCGAGCCGCTGCGCCCATTCCAGCGCGAGCGCGGTCTTGCCCGAGGCGGTAGGCCCCATCAGGGCGATGGCGAGCGGGCGTGGATCGGCGGAAACGTTCATTCGCGGTGCGGGGTCATGCGCGGTGCTGGCGGGCGGCGGCGGAATCAGCCGGCAGACTCGCACAGCCCGGTTGATGGCGAAAGCGCCGCATCGGCCGGCGCGAGCGGTGGACAACCGCGGCGGGGGACCGCCGCGCTTGCCCACAAAAGCTGTGGAGAACCACCCGTACAAGGCTGTTGATAAGCCCATCGAGCCCTTGCGGCGCAACGCCCGGAGACTGTTTGTCGGTTTTTTGACCGCGCCGTTACGGTTGTCCACACAGCCTGTGGACAAGCCTGCGGACAGTTTCCAGATCACCCCCTTCGAAGCGTTGCGGTACAAGCATTGCAAGAGGTTTGGCGAAAATTTCGCCAGCGATTTTCGCTTGACGTGCGCGCGCCGATCGGCATCGCCGCGATGGCGGCGCGCGATGCAGAAGCGCTTGGCGAATGCAAGCATTTCGAACGTTCCCGAGCCGGCGATTCGCCGGACCCCGCGGCCGTGCGCGCCTGTCCACAACGCCTGTGGACAAACCTGCGGACACACGCATTGCAATCGGGTTTCACGCCTTGCGCAGCAAGGGCCGGATAAGTTTGGCGAAATTTTGATCACTCGCTGATGTCGGGTCACAACCCAAATTCCACCAGCACAGTCAAGCGTTTCGTATCTTCCTGTAGGAGCGGCGCAAGCCGCGACCGCGAACCATACCCACGACGTAGGCGTGATGTCGCGGTCGCGGCTTACGCCGCTCCTACAGGGAGCACTCGGGCTTTCGCGGAAACGTATGAGGTAACGGCTGGGCGCGTCTCATCTGACAACCACCGGCATCAAGCCATCGCAATGTCCACATTGCCTGTGGGCAAACCTGCGGATACACGCCTTGCAATCGGGTTTCACGCCTTGCACAGCAAGGGCTGAATAAGTTTGGCTAAATTTTGATCACTCACCGATATCGGGTCGTAACCCAAATTCCGCCAGCACAGTCAAGCGTTTCGTACCTCCCTGTAGGAGCGGCGTGAGCCGCGACCGCGAACCATACCCACGACGTAGGCGTGATGTCGCGGTCGCGGCTTGCGCCGCTCCTACAGGGAGCACTCGGGCTTTCGCGGAAACGTATGAGGCAAAGGCTGGGCGCGTCTCATCTGAACCACCGGCGTCAAACCATCGCAATGTCCACATTGCATGTGGGCAAACCTGCGGATACACGCATTGCAATCGGGTTTCACGCCTTGCGGGGCAAGGGCCGGATAAGTTTGGCTAAATTTTGATCACTCAACGATATCGGGTCGCAACCCAAATTCCGCCAGCACAGTCAAGCGTTTCGTGTCTCCTGTAGGAGCGGCGCAAGCCGCGACCACGAACCATGGCCGCGACGCAAGTGCGAGGTCGCGGTCGCGGCTTACGCCGCTCCTACAGGGAGCACTCGGGCTTTCGCGGAAACGTATGAGGCAAAGGCTGGGCGCGTCTCATCTGAACCACCTGCGTCAAACCATCGCAATGTCCACATTGCCTGTGGGCAAACCTGCGGATACACGCATTGCAATCGGGTTTCACGCCTTGCGGGGCAAGGGCCGGACAAGTTTGGCTAAATTTTGATCACTCGCCGATATCGAACCTCAACCCAAATCCCGCCCGCACAGTCAAGCGTTTCGTACCTCCCTGTAGGAGCGGCGTGAGCCGCGACCGCGAATCATGGTTGCGACGTTGGTGCGAAGTCGCGGTCGCGGCTTACGCCGCTCCTACAGGGAGCACTCGGGCTTTCGCGGAAACGTATGAGGCAAAGGCTGGGCGCGTCTCATCCGACAACCACCGGCGTCAAACCATCGCAATGTCCACATTGCCTGTGGGCAAACCTGCGGATACACACCTTGCAATCGGGTTTCACGCCTTGCGCGGCAAGGGCCGGATAAGTTTGGCTAAATTTTGATCATCCGCCGATATCGAACCTCAACCCAAATCCCGCCCGCACAGTCAAGCGTTTCGTACCTCCCTGTAGGAGCGGCGTAAGCCGCGACCGCGAATCATGGTTGCGACGTTGGTGCGAAGTCGCGGTCGCGGCTTACGCCGCTCCTACAGGGAGCACTCGGGCTTTCGCGGAAACGTATGAGGCAAAGGCTGAGCGCGTCTCGTCTGACAACTACCGGCGTCAGCGCATCGCAATGTCCACATTCCCTGTGGGCAAACCTGCGGATACACACCTTGCAATCGGGTTTCACGCCTTGCGGGGCAAGGGCCGGATAAGTTTGGCGAAATTTTGATCACTCGCCGATATCGGACCGCAACCCAAATTCCGCCGCCACAGTCAAGCGTTTCGTGTCTCCCTGTAGGAGCGGCGTGAGCCGCGACCGCGAACCATGCCCGCGACGTAGGTGCGAAGTCGCGGTCGCGGCTTACGCCGCTCCTACAGGGGGCGCTCGGGTTTTCGCGGATAGGTGTGCGGCAAAGGCTGGGCGCGTCTAGTCCGACAACCACCGTCGTCAGACCATCGCAATGTCCACATTGCCTGTGGGCAAACCTGCGGATACACACCTTGCAATCGGGTTTCACGCCTTGTGGGGCAAGGGTCGAATAAGTTTGGCGAAATTTTGATCACTGGCCGGTATCGGGTCGCAACCCAAATTCCGCCAGCACAGTCAAGCGTTTCGTATCTCCCTGTAGGAGCGGCGTGAGCCGCGACCGCGAACCATGCCCACGACGTAGGTGCGAAGTCGC
Organism: Lysobacter sp. Soil_N_51; assembly: GCF_057655755.1. Lineage (NCBI taxonomy): Bacteria > Pseudomonadati > Pseudomonadota > Gammaproteobacteria > Lysobacterales > Lysobacteraceae > Lysobacter > Lysobacter sp. Soil_N_51. The sequence goes on from NZ_JBDGLR010000001.1 coordinate 503,772, forward strand.
GGTCGCGGCTTACGCCGCTCCTACAGGGGCACTCAAAGTTTCGCGGCTGCGTGCAAAAAAGGGCGATGTTCGAATCCGACGTGCGACGATCGTCGGGCCGGCGCAATGTCCACAACGCCTGTGGACAAGCCTGCGGACATACGCCTTGAATCGGGTTCCACGCGTTGCGCCGCAAGGCATGCGCAATATTGGCTAATTTTTAGCCACGCACATCAACGCGTGCATCCGCCCGTGGATCGACCGCCGCGACCGGCCTCATCGACGACAAGCCCGAGCACTCGCGACGCCGGCTTATTCGTCGTCCGGCCACTTCGGCATCGAAGGCGATGCGGCGCGCTTGGGCGTTTGCTGTTCGGTCACGGCGGCCCACACCTTGAGCGCGTCGACGGTCGCGGCGACGTCGTGTACGCGCAGCAGCCTGGCGCCGCGCTGGGCCGCGATCAGGTGCGCGGCCACCGAGCCCGCTACGCGGTCGCGCGGATCGTCGCGGCCGGTGAGCTGGCCGATGCTGCGTTTGCGCGAGAGCCCGGCCAGCACCGGCACGCCGAGTTCGGCGTAGCGTTCGAGCTGCGCGAGCAAAGTCAGGTTGTGCTGCAGGGTCTTGCCGAATCCGAATCCGGGATCCACCACGATGCGTTTCTTGTCGATCCCGGCCATCTCGGCGGCGAAGATGCGCTCGGCCAGGAAACGATGCACTTCGGAGACCACGTCGTCGTAGCTCGGCTCGTGCTGCATCGAGCGCGGCTCGCCCTGCATGTGCATGAGCACCACCGGGACGCGCAGCGACGCGGCCATGTCGAGCGCGCCATCGCGGCGCAGGGCGTAGACGTCGTTGATCATGCCGGCGCCGGCATCGATGGCGGCGCGCATGACCTCGGGCTTGGAGGTGTCGATGCTGATCGGCAGCGCGGTTTCACGCGCCAGGCGTTCGATCACCGGGATGGTGCGGCGCAGTTCTTCCTCGAGCGGCACCTCGTCGGCGCCGGGACGGGTGGATTCGCCGCCGATGTCGAGCGCGTCGGCGCCCTCTTCGGCCAGCCTGAGGCCGTGCGCGACCGCGGCGTCGGTGGTGTCGTGGGCGCCGCCGTCGGAGAACGAATCGGGCGTGACGTTGACGATGCCGAGCACGCGCGGGCGATCGAGCAGCAGGCGGCGGCCGTTGCAGTCCAGGGTCGGGGCTAGGTCGAACATGGGCGGTTCCGGGGGACGTGGAGATCCCGAATGCTAACCGCTTGCCACGGGTCGGGCCGGGCGCTTGTGGCGGCAACCGCGCAAGTCGCGGCGGCGCCGGCCGGCCATGTGCGGCGGTGGCTGTCGTTCTAGGGGCGGACTTCGCGGCTGCGTCGTTGGGCGGGTGTCGTGGTCGCGGCTTGCGCCGCTCCTACAGGAAGGAATGGGGAAACGGCGGTGTGGAAAAACAAAAACGCCGGGGAGTGCCCGGCGTTTTTGTTCGATGGTGTTGACAGCAACTTCGGTTAGGTCTGCGCCGCGGGCCCGCCGATCGCGCCCGGACGGTTGTCGTCCTTCGACACTCGGCCCGACTTGGCCCAATCGGCCGGCGGACCCGGCTCGCGGCCGGCCATGATCGCGTCGATCTGGGTCGCGTCGATGGTTTCGTACTGCAGCAGCGCCTCGGCCATCACGTGCAGCTTGTCCAGGTTGTCCTTGAGGATTTCCGAGGTGCGGCCGTAGGCCTTGTCGAGGATGCCGCGCACCACTTCGTCGATCTTGCGCGCGGTCTCGTTGGACACGTTCTTGTGCTGGGTGACCGAACGGCCGAGGAAGACTTCGTCTTCTTCTTCGCCGTAGGCGATCGGGCCCATCTCGTCGCTCAGGCCCCACTTGGTGACCATGTTGCGGGCCATCTTGGTCGCGCGCTCGATGTCGTTGGACGCGCCGGTGGTGACCTTGTCGACGCCGAAGATCAACTCCTCGGCGACGCGGCCGCCGTACAGCGAGCACAGCTGCGATTCGATCGCCACGCGGTTCATCGAGTACTTGTCGCCTTCGGGCAGGTACATCGTCACGCCCAGGGCGCGGCCGCGCGGAATGATGGTGACCTTGTAGACCGGGTCGTGCTCGGGCACGACGCGGCCGACGATGGCGTGGCCGGCTTCGTGATACGCGGTCAGCTTCTTCTCGTCCTCGCTCATCGCCATCGAACGGCGCTCGGCGCCCATCAGGATCTTGTCGCGCGCCTTGTCGAAGTGCTCCATGCGCACTTCCTTGCCGTTCTCGCGCGCGGCGAACAGGGCCGCCTCGTTGCAAAGATTGGCCAGGTCGGCGCCGGAGAAACCCGGGGTGCCGCGGGCGATGGTCATCGGCTCGACGTCGTCGGCCAGCGGCAGCTTGCGCATGTGCACGCGCAGAATCTGCTCGCGGCCCTTCACGTCGGGCAGGCCGACCACGACCTGGCGGTCGAAACGGCCCGGACGCAGCAGCGCCGGGTCGAGCACGTCGGGACGGTTGGTCGCGGCGATCACGATCACGCCTTCGCCGCCTTCGAAACCGTCCATCTCGACCAGCAACTGGTTGAGGGTCTGCTCGCGCTCGTCGTGACCGCCGCCCAGGCCGGCGCCGCGATGACGGCCGACCGCGTCGATTTCGTCGATGAAGATGATGCACGGCGCGTGCTTCTTGGCCTGCTCGAACATGTCGCGCACGCGGCTGGCGCCGACGCCGACGAACATTTCGACGAAGTCCGAACCGGAGATCGAGAAGAACGGCACCTTGGCCTCGCCAGCGATGGCGCGGGCCAGCAGGGTCTTGCCGGTACCGGGCGGGCCGACCATCAGCACGCCGCGGGGGATCTTGCCGCCGAGCTTCTGGAACTTGGACGGATCGCGCAGGAACTCGACCAGCTCGCCGACTTCTTCCTTGGCCTCGTCGCAGCCGGCGACGTCGGCCAGGGTCACCTTGACCTGGTCCTCGCCCTGCAGCTTGGCCCGCGAACGGCCGAAGCTCATCGCGCCCTTGCTGCCGCCCTGCTGCATCTGGCGCATGAAATAGACCCAGATGCCGATGAACAGCAGCCACGGCAGCACGTTGATCAGGATCATGATCAGCGAGGGGCTGCTCGACGGCGGGGTCTGCTCGGTGACGACCTTATGGTTGATCAGGTCGTTGATCAGGTACGGGTCGCGCGTGCTGTAGGTCGTGAACGTGCTGTCGTCCTTGCGCTTGCCGGTGATCGTCGTGCCGTCATCGGAGATCTTGACCTCCTTGATGCGGTCGGTCTGGACCTGGTTGATGAACTGGTCGTAGGCGAGCACTTCCGAGCCCGCGGTACGCGGACCGAACGCCTGGAACACCACCATCAGTACGACGGCGACGATCACCCAGAGCAGCAGATTCTTGGCCAAATCGTTCATGTATTTCCTACCCTGCGACCCCACCCGAAGTGGGAAGTCTCGTGTCCTCCGGCGCCTTGTGCGCCGGCGGTAACGCCCAGATTGCCATACAGCCGCGCCACGCACCTGCCGAGATTCGGCCGGTGGGACCCTCGGCGCAATCACCCGATCGTCATGGATCAGGTCATCGCCGCCTTCTTGCCCTGCGCCAGCGCGTACACCTCCGGCGAGCGCTTGCGCGACGCCGCCGGCTTGCGGATCGAGACCTTGGCGTAGCGACGGCGCAGTTCGCGCACGTAATCGTCGAAGCCCACGCCCTGGAACAGCTTGATCAGGAACGTGCCGTCGACCTTCAGATGCCGGTCGGCGAAATCCATCGCCAGCTCCGAAAGGTGCATCGCTCGCGGCAGGTCCACCGCGTCCACACCGCTCATATTGGGGGCCATGTCGGACAGAACAAGGTCCACCGGTTGCCCGCCGACGCTGGTCTCCAACTGAGCCAGGACCTCGTCCTCACGGAAATCGCCGAGGATGAACTCGACCCCGGCCAGGCCGGGCATGTCGAGGATGTCCAGGGCGATGACCCGGCCGGGCTGGCGCGGGTTCAGCCGGTCCAGCTCGCTGCGCAGCCACTGCGACCAGCCGCCCGGGGCGGCGCCCAGGTCGACCACGATCATCCCGGGCTTGAGCAGGCGGTCGCGTTCGACCAGTTCCTCGAGTTTGTAGGCCGCGCGCGAGCGCAAGCCTTCGGCCTTGGCCTTCTTTACGAAGGGGTCGGAGAAGTGTTCCTTGAGCCAGCGTTGGCTGGATTTGCTTCGGGTCGCCATGAGCGGGCGGCCGTCCCGGTGGGGGTTAGGGAGGCCATGATACCCTGAGCGCCCTTTACGCTTAGTACGTGTGACCCGATGCCCACCCTGTTGACCTCCGCCCAGACCCGTTTCCTGCGCGGACAGGCCCACGACCTCAAGGCCATGCTGCAGGTCGGCGGCAAGGGCATCACCGATGCGCTGCTGGCCGAAATCGACCAGGCGCTCGAGCACCACGAGCTGATCAAGGTCAAGGTCGGCGCCGACGACCGCGAGGTCCGCGACGCCATGATCGCCGACATAGCTGAACGGACCGGCTCGGCCCTGGTCCAGCGGATCGGCCACACCGCCGTGCTGTACCGCCCGAGCAAGGAAAAGCGCCAGATCGTGTTGCCGCGGTCTTGACGGCCGGGATTCGGGATTGGGGGATTCGGGATTTGTCGAAAGCCTGAACTCCGCACAGCCAGCTAAAACCGCCTTCTGCCGCGCTTTTTCGAATCCCGAATCCCCAATCCCGAATCCCCGCCCCATGCAACTGACCCTGGAACGCCCCGACCACGAATTCTTCCTGCGCGGGGCCGACGGCCAGGTCGCGCTGGTCAACGACCGGCGGCTGCAGCGCAGTTTCGTGCTCGCTCCGAACCGGCTGATCGAGGACTGGGCGGTGAGCGATGTGCGTGCCCTGACCATCGACGACCTGGAACCGCTGTTCGCGCTGGAGCCGGAGCTGATCGTGCTCGGCGGCGGCGCCGCGCAGGCGTTTCCGCCCGCCGCGACCCTGGCCGCCTGCCTGCGCCGCGGCGTCGGCCTGGAAACCATGACCAATTCGGCCGCCGCGCGCACCTTCAACGTGCTGGCCGGCGAAGGCCGCAAAGTGGTCGCGGGGTTCGTGCTCGGCGCGTGAGCCGGGGCGCTGCCTGTCCGACACGGATCGCTGACACCGCGTCTGGTGCGGATCCAACTGTCCCGACTATAGGAGCGACGCGAGTCGCGACCGCGACCGTGACCTCGCGGTTGCGTCGAAGCTCCGAGGTCGCGGTCGCGACTCGCGTCGCGCCTACAGGGAGCTTGCGAAAGAACGCGCGCGGCTTGAGCACTTGGTTTGTCGCGGCGCGGCTTTTGTTGCTGTTCGTGGCGACCGCGATCGCGGGTTGTCGCGCGCCCTCGCCCACCGAGCGCTACGAACGCTGGCTCGCGGGCGGCCACCGCGAGCAGGTCGCCGAATACCGGGGCTATTTGCGCGCGCAAGGCCTCGCCGATCTCCCGCCGATGCAGCAGATGCTGCGTTCCGGACGACGCTGGCGACGCTGCGGCGCGGCCGAATTCGCGCTGCCACCGAAGCCGATGTGGCCCGATACGACGCGCACGTTGCGGTTGATCGCCGACTTGCGCGCCGCGGGCCTGCTCGAAGGCGCCGACATCGCGTCCGCTTATCGCGATGCGCCCCTGAATCGCTGCGAAGGCGGCAGTTCGCGCAGTCGCCACATGAGCGGCGGTGCCTACGATTTCGATCTCGCCCGCGATGCGGATACGAAAGCGCTGTGCGCTTTCTGGCGTCGTCACGGCGCGGCGAATGGCTTCGGACTCGGGTTTTACGATGCGCGCCATCTGCACATCGACACCACCGGGTTCCGCACCTGGGGCCACGACTACACTTATCGGACATCGCAGTGCCTGGCCGGTACGCGCCCCGCGCATGACGCAAACCGGCCCGGCGCACTGTAAAGAGCAAGGTCGCGCCGACCGCCGCCACAGCGAAGGTTTCGCACGACCGTTGCCGCTACGCCTGAACCCCACGCCAGAATGCATCGCCATTGCCGGCGACAAACCGACGACCCCGTAATCGCAGCGCCGCGCAGGCATCCACGACCTCGACCGCCGGAGCGCGCCAAACGTCGACGATCAATGAAAGTGTGGGCGATACCCGTACCAATCGTCGCGAGCAAGGCGACGGCGCCGAACGCTAGCTATCGCGCCCGATCCGACTCCCGCAGCGAGTAGCTGTACGAGTCGGTCCGCAGATGCAGAATGGTCTTGCTGACTGGCGCGTAGACGATGCGCACCGCATCCTGCGGCAGCAGCGCATGGAACAAGCGGCTTTCCACCAGGAATACGATCGTCCGCGGCGGCGACTCATCGACCGTCACCGTGATGAAGCAAGAAGGACTGCCGCCTTCGGAACTCTCGGTCCGCATATGGCTGATGCGGCCGCGGACGCTGAGCTTGATCCCCGTGTCGAGATCGGACTGCACCTTGTCGTCTTCGTTCGATGTGATGAACACCATCAGGGCCACCGCCACTAGAGCGGCGACCACAACGACCGAGATCGCGCCTGCGCCCATGTCCTTCACGCCGGCCAACATCAGCACCGCCGCGAAAACCAGGCCCACGACGCCCAACGCAGCGATCATTCCGCAGCCACTCGTCCGCCTCGCGGTCAAGATCTTCCGCTCGTGTTCGTTGAGCGGTCCGGTCTGGCGCTGCGGCGTGTCTTCGCTGCTCGCCGCGGGCTCTTCCGTGCGAAGCGCTGCAGACGCCTGCTGGAGATCGGGATCCGAGGGCGCGGACAAGGTTTTCCGCCGCAGTGCGCGCGCCGCATCACGCTGCGCCCTGCGTTGTTGCAAACGCGAATCGGCCGAGCTCGCGGGCGCCAGCGCGGCCTGCAGGGCCACGTCCGGCGCGGCGAAATCGTACTCGCATCCCACCGCGACGACGCTGATGACGGTCTTGCTGGCCGGCGCATAGGCGACCCGGACTTGCTCGCCGTATTCAACCTCGAAAAACACGAGGGCCGGCGGGTCGAATTCGAGCGTGCATGGCGGCGTTTCCTCGGTTCGCAGCTCGATGCGGTAGCGCGATTGCTCGCCGTCGTGAGTTACTTTCACCACCGTCGCCACGGCGAGCCGCTTGATGCCGCCGTCCATGTCGGCCTGAAGGTTCGCGTTGGTGGCGAAACTGACCAGCGCCGTCAACGCCGCCAGTGCGAGGCCAAGGACTACGGCCACCGCGATCAAGAAAGCGCCGTAACGCCCCCATGTCGTCCACACCATCAACAGCATGATCACGACGATCGCTATCGCACCCAACGCTCCGTTGGATTTGAGGGCATCCAGGCGAGCGATCTCGTCCTGGCTCAGCGGCTGAGTGTTGTTTTCGCCGGACGATGCCGTCATGCCGAGGTGCCCGCCCGGACCTTGTCTGGATCTGGACGCCGGCAATAGCGGCAATGTTCGGTCCTCAACTGAAGGATCGTATTGCTGAGCGGGACGTAGGCGATGCGCACGAGGTCGTCCGGCTTGACCTGCAAGTACAAGCGCTTTTCCACGAAGAACTTGATCTGCCGCGCGGGCGTTTCGTCGATGACCACGGTGAGGAAGCCCGGACCGGTGGTCTCTTCGGAGCCCATGCGGACGATGCGGCCCGAGGCGATCAATTTGATGCCCGCATCCAGATCGGACTGCAGCTTGCCGTCCTCTTTCGACAGCAGGAAACCCACTGCGGCCAGAAGGCAGACGACGACCGACGCGACGGCCGCGATCGCACCCACATCGAGGGTGTAAATCCCGCTCAGACCTAAGCAGATCGCGATGATCAGCGCCATCGCGCCCAGAAAACCGATAATTCCATCGCAGCCTTCGCGCATGGAAGCCAACACCACCCGGTCGTGCGGGTTGAGTGGCCGGCTCTGAATTTTCCCCGACATGCCATCGCGGCCGTCCGCGACGTCCCATTGAAGCTCATCGCCATCTTCGAGCGAATCCGGCAACGGCTCGATATGGGCTTCAAGCGGCGATGTCGACATGCTGATCCTTCAGGCTGTTTCGCCGGCTTATTCTGCACCGATCCGGCTCACCGCACTCGGGCGGATGCGTCCGCACCCCAACATCGAGCCGCTGCGTACCGTCCAATGGCAGGCGCGGCAACGATGCGCGTCGGCGCCTAAGGCGGCGCCAGACCCAACTGCGACAGTTTTCGCGCCATGCCTTCGGGCGTATTGAGCGTATGCAGCCAGCCGCCGTCGGCCCGTCGATAGGAAATCAGACCGCCATCGGTCAGCCACGCGACGACAATCGCGTCGCGCGCCAAGGCGCTGCGGTGTTCGGACACAGCGATATCCGAACCGAGCAGGTCCGCGGGCATCAGCGCGGGATCGGCATGCTTGAGCACGAACCGGCCCGGACAGTCGACGATGTCGGTCCATGGCCAGGCCGCTTTCAAAGTCGCGAAATCCATGGGCTCGCCCGGCGCCCCGCCGCAACGGCGGGTGCGCGATCGGTTACTTCGCCGGCAGGTACAACAACGGATCGACCGGCTTGGCGTTGTAGCGCACTTCGAAGTGCAGCATGTCGCGCGCGGCGCCGCTGCGGCCCATCTCGGCGATCTGTTCGCCGGCCTTGACCAACTGACCTTCGTTGACCAGGCGCTTGCGGTTGTGGCCGTAGGCCGACAGCCATTGTTCGTTGTGCTTGACGATGATCAGTTCGCCGTAGCCGACCAGGCCGGTGCCCGAATACACCACCACGCCATCGGCCGCGGCGCGCACCGGCGTGCCGCTGGCGCCGCCGATGTCGACGCCCTGTTTGGTCGGTTCGTTGGCGACGTAGCGGCCCAGCAGCGGGCCGTCGGCCGGCCAGCGCCAGCGGATGCCGCTGTTGATCGGCGCGGCCGGGGTCGGCGCGGGCGTGCTGGTGCGCGGCGGCGTGGCGCCGGCCGACGAAGAACCCGACGACGCCGACGGGCGGCTGCCGTTGGACGGATACAGGCGCAGGCGCTGCCCCGGGTACAGGTTGTACGGCGGCGACAGGTTGTTCCAGGCGGCCAGGTCGGCGAGCTGGATGCCGTTGTTGGCGGCGATGCGGTACAGGCCTTCGCCGCGCTGCACGGTGTAGGTGGCGCCGTACTTGGGCTTGGACGCCGGCTGCGACGGGGTGGACGGACGCGAACCGCCGGGACGCGCCGACGAGCCCGGACGGCTGTGGCCGCCGCGCGAGGGCTCGCGCACGACCGTGCTCGAACAACCGATCAGGGCGAGCGCGGCCAGCACGCAAGCGGCCATCGCCAGGGTCGGGGTTCGGGTCGTGTGGGTCATGCCTGTCCTCGTGCCGCGTCGATCGTCGCGCCGATCGCCTCGGGTTAATTCCTGAATTAAGTACAGCCGTCGCGAACAGTCTGGCGGCGGGCGCGGCTTATTGCTGTGAACGCCACACCAGCCAGGCGATCGCGCCGGCCACGATCAAGGTGGCGATCCAGCCGATCGGCTCGATGTAACGGCGCAGCGCCTGCTCGGCGCGTTCGCCGCCGATGCGGATCGCCAGCGCCAGCAGGTACACGCGCTTGCCGCGGCCGATCAACATGCTCGGGATGTATTGCAGCATAGGCACGCCGACGATGCCCGACGCCCAGGTGAACACCTTCATCGGAATCGGCATGAAGCCGCCGAGCACCAGGAAGGTGAACACCGCCCACGGCGACTCGACCATCTTGGCCTGGACCGTGGCGATGCCCGCTTCGATGCTGGTCAGCATGCCCAGCGAGGCGAACACCGGCTTGAGCGCTTCGAACGCGTAATGGCCCAGCGCATAACCGACCAGCGCGCCGGCCATCGAGCCGATCAGGCTCAAGGTCGCGAACCAGAACGCGCGCCGCGGCTGGGCGACGCACATCGGCGCGAGCATCACCTCCGGCATCACCGGAAAGATGATCGCCTCGATGAAGCTCAGGCCGGTGAGGTAGGCCGGGGCGTGCTTGTGCCGGGCCCAGGCGATGGTGCGCTCGTAGAGCGGTCCGAAGATCTTCAAATCGTGCCTCTGTCGCGAATCGTGTTCAGTCGATCATGCCCGACAGCAGCGGCACGAACACCACCGGCGCGAGCGTGTGTTGGCTGATGGTGCCGTCGGCGTCCTTGCGCAGCTTGAGCAGCGACTGCGACGAAGCCGCGCCGACCGGCGCGATCAGGGTGCCGTTGGGCGCGAGCTGGTCGGTGAGCGCGTCGACCAGCGCCGGCGCCGCGGCGGTGACGATGATCGCGTCGAACGGGCCGTTCTCGGGCCAGCCGATGCGGCCGTCATCGTGCTTGCTGCGCACGTTCAAGCCCAATTGGCGAAAGCGCTTGCGCGCGGTGCGCAGCAGTTCGCCGATGCGTTCGACGGTATGCACTTCCAGGCCCAGCGCGGCCAGGATCGCGGCCTGATAGCCCGAACCGGTGCCGATTTCCAGCACCTTGCCGGGAATGCCGTCCTCGAGCAGGGCCTCGGTCATCTTGGCCACCACCCACGGCTGGGAAATGGTCTGGCCGTGGCCGATCGGCAGCGCGGTGTCTTCGTAGGCGCGCATCGCCAACGCTTCGTCGACGAACAGATGCCGCGGCACGGTGCGGATCGCGTTGAGCACGCGCTCGTCGCGCAGGCCCGATTCGCGCAGGCGCTCGACCAGGCGGTCGCGGACCCGCTGCGAGGTCAGCCCGCTGCCGATCGCCTCGGGCTGCAGACGCATGCGCTGGATCATTGCGAGCGCTCCGCGTCCGGCGCCGCGCCATCGAGTGCGCTGGCCAGGCCGCCGACCCAGCTGGCGACCTGCTCCAGCGCCTGATAGCGGGTCAGATCAACGTGGATCGGGGTGATCGAGATATTGCCGGTGCGCACCGCGTTGAAATCGGTGCCCGGGCCGGCGTCGGCCTCGGCGCCGGCCGCGCCGATCCACCACCACTGGCGGCCGCGCGGGTCCTGCTGCTGCACGCAGGCTTCGGCGCGATGGCGATTGCCCAGGCGGCTGACTTCGAACCCGGCGATCTCGCTCCACGGCAGGTCGGGCACGTTGACGTTGAGGATGGTGTCGGCCGGCAACGGGTCGGTGCGCAGGCGGGCGATGATCTCGACCGCCGCGCGCGCGGCGCTTTCGTAGTGATGGCCGACGTGGTCGGCGGTCGCCAGCGACACCGCGACCGCGGGCAGGCCGAGGAAGCGGCCTTCCATCGCCGCGGCGACGGTGCCCGAATAGATCACGTCGTCGCCCATGTTGGCGGTGTTGTTGATGCCGGACACGACGATGTCGGGCTCGACCTCGAGCATGCCGGTGATCGCCACATGCACGCAGTCGGTCGGCGTGCCGTAGACGCGCCAGGTGCTGTCGTCGAGCTTGCTCACGCGCACAGGCATGTCCAGGGTCAGCGAATTGCTCGCGCCGGAGCGGTCGCGGTCGGGCGCGACCACCAGCACTTCGTGACCGGCGTCGCGCAGGCCCTGGGCGAGGATGCGAATGCCGGGGGCGTCGACACCGTCGTCGTTGGAGACCAATACGCGCATGAGACTCCGCAAGTAAAAAACTGGCAAACCAGCCCCGGATGATACCCGATATGGCCGGCGCCCCCGCGCCGCACGCGGCGGCCGAGCGGCGTTATGATGAGCCCACGACCGCCGGGACGCAGGTACACAGCACGGCATGGAGTATTGGGATCATATCGATCGCGTGATGCGCGCCAACACGATGGACGAGGTGAAGTCGTTCACCGCGGCGTATACCAAGGCCATCGGCTTCGAGCATCACGGCTATGCGACGAAACTGCGCGAACCGCTGAGCGGCGGCGCGGACTTCCTGTTCTTCGAGGATTTCGACAGCGACTGGTCCAAGACCTATCCGCGCCTGTTCACGCCGCAGGCCGAGCAGACCGATCCGCGCATCGTGATGTCGCGCGAGGGTTTTCCGGCGGCGGCCTGGAATTCGCGCGGCCGCACCAACTACGAACCGCCCGGCGCCTCGCTGGCCCAGCGCACGCGCAAGACCCTGATCCAGGCCGGCGAATTCGGCCTGCACGGCGGCATCACCGTGCCGAGCTGGTCGCCGTCGACCCATTGGGCCTTCACCACCTTCACCCACAAGGCCGTGCTCGATCCGCGCGAGCTGATCCCGCTGATCGGCGAGTCGGTGTATTTCGTCAGCTGCATGCACGCCGCTATCGATCGCCTGCTGCGGCGGCCGCGCAGCGCGCCGCGCCTGAGCGAGCGCGAATGCGAAGTGCTGCGCTGGTCGGCGGTCGGCAAGACCTCGTGGGAGATCTCGATGATCCTGCGCATCAGCGAGCGCACGGTGAATTTCCATCTGCAGCAGGTCTCGCGCAAGTTGGGCGTCAAGGGCCGGCGCGCGGCCTGCGCGCGCGCGGTGGCGCTGGGGTTGATCCTGCTGTGAGGCGGTGACGGCGCGCGGTCCGCATTGCGTGGGACGTCCGGGTCACCTGACCGACCGGCACTTTGCCGAATCTGCCGTTTCGTCGACTGCTGTCGATGGCCTGCCTCAGGACTGACCGGTCCGAGCCGTATCCAGCAGGATCGCTCGGCCGATGCGTTATCCAAAGCACATCAAGCTTTCGCCTTGAGTCTGCGCACTCGCAGCGCGTTGGCCTCATCGGCGATGCGGCGCGTTCGCACTGCCCTGCCCGCTCATGCATGCGCCTGTCAGTTCTTACAGGCGCCGCATCGGTGCCGCGCGCGCCATGTTCAACTTCGCACCGCGGTACACGTCGAGGCATGCGCGCTTGCGCGAGGGGACTTGCCGACCGACACCGCGGCAGCAGTTTTCCCCGGTGCCGGCCCGATACCGACGGTCCGCAAGTCCCAAGGAAGGGCCGGGGCTTTTAATCGCGCGGCGCTTGATGCGCGGCGTCTGATCGCGCCGGGTTCGATGGCCCGGTTTCGACGATGCGGCCCGATCACCCGCCCGTTGCCTGCACCGCGGCCCGGCGCCGACTATCCTGTGGGCATGACGCCCCCGCCCGACCGCCCCGACGACGACAGCGACGACGCGGCCCTGTTCCGCGCCGCGATCGGCGAGGTCCGCCGCTTGCCCGATGCGGTTCTGCCACCGACCGCGCCCAAGCCGCGGCCGCGCGCGCGCATGGCCGAACGCGACGAGGCGCTGGCGCGCGAGGAATTCCGTCACGCCCTCGACGAGAGCCTGCTCGAAGCCGGCGACGCCCTGAGTTATCGCCGCGACGAATTGCCGCCGCGAGTATTCGCGCGCCTGCGCCGCGGCGAGATCTCGGCGCAGGAGGAACTCGACCTGCACGGCAGCCCGGCGCGCGAAGCCGAAGCGCTGCTGCGCGCCTTCCTCAACGATGCGCGCGAGCACGGTCTGGGTTGCGTGCGGGTGATCCACGGCAAGGGCCGCAACGGCAGCAGCGACTATGTCGACAGCCGCGGTTTGCCGGTGCTCAAGAATCTGGTCGACCGGATGCTGCGCCATCGCGCGGACATCCTCGCCTTCCACTCCGCGCCGCCCGCGCAGGGCGGCACCGGCGCGGTGCTGGTGTTGCTCGCGCCGCCGCAGCGACGGCGCTGAGCGGCGCGGCGATCGCGCTTATTCGACCTGCTGCGCCACGGCGCGTTCGCGATTGGGCGGATTGATCCACACCACGCCGATGCCGCGGCGCCGGGCGATACGCTCGACCGTGGCGATGTAGCGATCGTCGCGGCTCATTTCCGAAGAGGCCTGCGGCGCGACGCTGGCGGGTTCGACATAGCTGCTGCGGGCCTGGGTGCCGGCGCAAGCGGCCAACCCCAGAACGGACAACGACAGGACGGCAATACGCGATAGAGCGTTCATGACCTGGGCTCCCTGACGTGCATGGAACCCGGTCCCGAAACCGGAGCCGGGCGGCAGCCGGCCCCTGCCGACTGTTACTTGGCTTATACGCCCGCTGAAATCGTGATCCAGTGCCGGCCGATACCACCCGACGAGCGGTTGTTTAGGGGCCGGGATTGGGGATTCGGGATTCGGGATTGGTCAGGCGTAGGCGCCGGATTCGATCTCGCCCAGTTCGGCCAGGACCACGGTCGCGTAGGCGCCGGCCGGCAAGGCGAAGCCGACTTCCAGCACATCGTCCTCGAGCCAGCGCCACGCTGGCGCGTCCGGGCGCAGCCGCAGCGCGCGCCGTTCCTGATCCAGGCCGGCCAGTTCCAGGCCGGCGCGCAATGCCGCCGCTTGTTCGCCTTGCAGGGCCGACAGTTCCAGTTCGCGCACTTCGTCCTGGCTGCGCAGTTCGCCGCGGCCCCACAACGGGCCGCTGGGGTGCAGGTCGAATTCGGCAAGGCGCTGCGCCAAGGTGTCGTTCCACGGCTCTGGACCGAACACGCTGCGGCTGCCGGCCAGCGCCCAGACCTCGCCGGCCAGCGGCGCGCCCTCGCGCAGACCGCTCCAACTGCGGTCGAGCACGCGCGCGGCCAGCACCCGGTTGAACAATTCCGAACGCGCCGCCGACAGCAGCATGCTGCGCTGCTCGCGGCCCATGCGGCGGCCGGCGAACATCGCCAGCGCATTGGCGACGTTGTCGCCGCCGCGGCCGAAACGTTGTTCGCCGAAATAGTTGGGCACGCCGTGCGCGGCGATCTGCGCCAGTCGCGCTTCGATCGCCTCGCGCTCGCCCTCGACGTTGCGCAAGGTCAACACGAAGCGATTGCCGGCCAACGCGCCGCGCGGCAGTTTCTTGGCGTGCCACTGGTGTTCGAGCACGCGCAGGTCGTCGCTTTCCAGCAAGGCCAGATCGGGCGCGACGCGCTTGGGCAGATGCACGCTGAAACGCTGCACAGTGACCGCGTGGCGGTCCTTCATTCCGGCATAGCCGATGCCGACCTCGCCGATGCCGGCCCAGGCCGCCAGCCGCTTGGCCGCGAACGCGGTGTTCATGCCGCGCTTCTCGATGGTCAGCAGCAGATGCTCGCCGCTGCCGCTGGCGGCGAAACCGGGCAGTTCCTCGACCCGGAAATCCTCCGGCGCATTGCGGATGCGCGCGCGCAGCGCGGGCGCGCCGTGGGCGCGCGGCAGGCCGTGTTCGGACGCGGACGTAGCTTCGATGTTGGCGGTCGGAGCGTCGTGCGAGGGGTCGTGCGAGGTCTGGTCGGGGAAATTCAAGTCGTGCTGATCCGTGGAAGCGTATTGCAGTGAAGTAGCGTAATCGCGCGGCGTTACTCGCGACGCGGCGCGCTCAGGCGCGCAGCAGCAGGCATACCGCCATCGCCGCGATGCCTTCGCGGCGGCCGGTGAATCCCAGTTGTTCCGAGGTGGTGGCCTTGACGCTGATCGCATCGACCTCGACGCCCAGATCGGCCGCGATCGCCTCGCGCATCGCCAGCGCATGCGGGCCGACCTTCGGCCGTTCGCAGACCACGGTGATGTCGGCGTTGCCGAGGCAGTAGCCGCGTTCGCCGATCAGGCGGTTGCAGTGACGCAGGAACGTACGGCTGTCGGCGCCGCGCCAGCGTTCGTCGCTGGGCGGAAAGTGCTGGCCGATGTCGCCGAGCGCGAGCGCGCCGAGCATCGCATCGCACAGCGCGTGCAGGACCACGTCACCGTCGGAATGCGCGAGCACGCCGCGATCGTGCGGCACCCGCACGCCGCCGAGCATGACGTGGTCGCCGTCGCCGAATGCGTGGACGTCGTAGCCTTGGCCTATGCGCATGGGTTGGGGTCTCTGGGTCGGGATTGGGGATTGGGGATTGGGGATTGGGGATTGGGGATTGGGGATCGGGAATCGGGAATCGGGAATCGGGAATCGGGAACAGCGTACTTACCTATCGTCATTCCCGCGAAGGCGGGAATCCAGTGACTTCAAACGTTCTCGCACGAGAGTCGCTGGATTCCCGCCTTCGCGGGAATGACGGGCTGGTTGGAACGCGCTGAAGTCTCTGAGACGGAAATGCCAACGGCGCAACACCCAAATGATCCATCGGCAAACCAAAGTACCGATCTATCGGTTTTTCAAACTGTCGACTTGTCGAGCAGTCGACAATCGGCGTTGGCGTTGGCGTTGGCGTTGGCGTTGGCGTTCGATCATCAAATCAGCAGACCAGCAGACCAGCAGACCAGCAGACCAAGCATCGCCTCTCCCAACACCCCACCAATCACCCCCGCCCCGCCCTCAACAAAAACTCCGCCAACACCAGATCCGCCGGCGTCGTCACCTTCAAATTATCCTCGCGCCCCTCGACCAACACCGGCTTCGCGCCAACCAGCTCCATCGCCGACGCCTCGTCGGTCACGATCACGCCCCGCGCCGCCGCGTCGCTCAGCGCCGCGGTCAGCGCGCCGCGCGCGAATGCCTGCGGGGTGAACGCGCGCCACAGGCCGTCGCGCGGCTCGGTCCTCGCGATGCGGCCGGATTCGGCGCGCTTGAGGGTGTCGCGCAGCGGTGCGCCCAGAACCGCACCGTCCGCGCCGGACTCGGCCGCGGCGATCAGCCGGTCGATATCTTCGCCGCGCAGGTTAGGCCGCGCCGCGTCATGCACCAGCACCAGCGCGCGCTCGCCGACCTGCGCCGGCAAGGCGCGCAAGGCCGCCAGCACCGAATCGGCGCGTTCGCCGCCGCCGACGCAGCGCAGCACCGGTTTACCGCACAGCTCGGTCCAGCCCGGCCAGCGTTCGTCGTCGGCCGACAACGCGACCATCGCCCCTGCGATACGCGGATGCGACAGCAGCGCGTTCAGGGCGTGTTCGATCAGCGGCTTGCCGGCCGCCTGCAGGTATTGCTTCGGGGTTGGCCCGCCGAAGCGCCGGCCGCTGCCGGCGGCGGGAATCACGGCCCAGATCATGCGGCGCTCCAGAAGATCATGTAAGGCCCGCCTCGATTGGATCGAACCGCCCGCGCGCGGGCGGCGCCGATCGGATCAATGCGCGGGAGCCGGCGCGGGGTGAGGTTCGGGCGCAGCCGGCGGCAGTTCGGTCGGCGGTTCGTCGACCTGCTCTTCCAGGCCCGGCTCGGCGTCCGCATCGGGCACGTCCTGCACCGGGCCGTTCTGGACCGCGCTGACCGCCGCCGCCGCGTTGGGACCGGGCGCCGACGGCCGCGCTTCGACCACGCGATAGAAGGTCTCGCCCGGCTTGATCATGCCCAATTCGCTGCGCGCGCGTTCCTCGACCGCGGCTTCGCCGGACTTGAGGTCCTCGACTTCGGCCGCGAGCGCATCGTTACGCTGCTGCAATCCCTGATTTTCGCGGACCTGCCCGTCGACCTGGGCCTGTAACGCCGACACGCCGCCGCCATTGCCGCTGGCCCACCACAAGCGGTATTGCAGGAAGGCGAGCAGGCCCAGCAGCGCCAATACCAGCACGCCCAGCCAGCCCCTGCCCGTCTTCTCGCTCATCGTGGCGGACCCGGCCGCGCTCAGCGACGCAGCGACACGAACGCGTCGCGGCCGGCGTAACGAGCGCCCGCGCCGAGCGCTTCCTCGATGCGCAGCAACTGGTTGTACTTGGCCACGCGGTCGCTGCGGCACAGCGAGCCGGTCTTGATCTGGGTCGCGGTGGTCGCGACCGAGATGTCGGCGATGGTGGTGTCCTCGGTTTCGCCGGAACGGTGCGAGACCACCGCCGCATAGTGGGCGCGGTCGGCCATCGCGATGGCTTCCAGGGTTTCGGTCAGGGTGCCGATCTGGTTGACCTTGATCAGGATCGCATTGGCCACGCCCTTGTCGATGCCCTCGGCGAAGATCTTCGGATTGGTGACGAACAGATCGTCGCCGACCAGTTGCACCTTGCCGCCGAGCTTGTCGGTAAGCAGCTTCCAGCCGTTCCAGTCGTCCTCGGCCATGCCGTCTTCGATGGTGATGATCGGGTACTGCGCGGCCCAGCCGGCGAGGAAATCGACGAACTGCTCGCTGGTCAGGCGCTTGCCTTCGCCGACCAGGTGGTACTTGCCGTTATCAAAGAACTCGGTGGAGGCCACGTCCAGGCCCAGCAGGATGTCTTCGCCGGCCTTGTAACCGGCCTTGCCAATCGCTTCCAGGATGGTTTCCAGCGCCTCTTCATTACTGCGCAGGTCCGGCGCGAAACCGCCCTCGTCGCCGACCGCAGTGCTCAGGCCGCGGCCCTTGAGCACCGATTTGAGCGCATGGAACACCTCGGCGCCGGCGCGCAGCGCTTCGGCGAAGTTCGGCACGCCGACCGGCAGGATCATGAATTCCTGCAGGTCGACATTGTTATCGGCATGCGCGCCGCCGTTGATGATGTTCATCATCGGCACCGGCAGCACGGCCTGGCGGTCGCCGGCCAGGTACTTCCACAGCGGCAACTTCTTCGACGCGGCCACCGCGTGGGCGTTGGCCAGCGAAACCCCCAGCAGCGCGTTCGCGCCCAGGCGGCCTTTGTTCTCGGTGCCGTCCAGATCGATCATTCGACGGTCGAGGCCGGCCTGATCGGTCGCGTCCAGGCCCTTGAGCGCCTGGGCGATGGTGGTGTTGACGTTCTCCACCGCCTTGCGCACGCCCTTGCCGAGGTAGCGGGTCTTGTCGCCGTCGCGCAGTTCCACGGCTTCCTTGCTGCCGGTGGAGGCGCCGGACGGGACCAGGGCCCGGCCGAAGCTGCCGTCGGCCAGGGTGACCTCGGCTTCCAGGGTCGGGTTGCCTCGGCTGTCGAGGATTTCGCGGGCGTGGATCTGGGTGATCGAGGTCATGTCGGCCGGATAAGGGAGGAGGGGAAAGAGTTGGCGAGGTGAACGATAGCCGAGATCGCGCCGCGTGCCTGTGGGCTATTGCTCCAACAGGTCGAACGCAGCACGCCGGCGACCTGAGCGCAGACGGTCACGGGGTCGGCGTCGCGCAATTGTGCCAGCGACCCGTAGCCGATTTGCTCAAGCCGGCCGATCACGGTTTCGCCGACGCCCTTGAGCGCCAGCATGGCGTCACGTTCGAGCGGGTTGAAGCGGATCGAAGTCAAAGCATCGGCGCTCTGCGGGTCTGCGCTGGGACGGGCCGGCGAGCGCCGACCCGCCGGTCAGAAATCCTGTTCCAGAAATCCGTTCTTCTTGGTGATCCGGTCCAGTTCGACCAGGGTCTCCAGCAGGCCGCGCATCTTCGGCAGCGGCACCGCGTTGGGGCCGTCGGACAGGGCTTCCTCGGGGCGCGGGTGGGTTTCCATGAACACGCCCGAGACGCCGACCGCGATCGCCGCGCGCGCCAGCACCGGCACGAACTCGCGCTGGCCGCCGGACTTGCCGTCCATGCCGCCGGGCAACTGCACCGAATGGGTCGCGTCGAACACCACCGGGCAGCCGGTGTCGCGCATCACCGACAGCGAGCGCATGTCGGAAACCAGATTGTTGTAGCCGAAGCTGGCGCCGCGTTCGCAGGCCATGATCTGCTCGTTGCCGACCGCCTGCGCCTTGGCGGTGACGTGTTTCATCTCCCACGGCGACAGGAACTGGCCTTTCTTGATGTTGACCGGCTTGCCGGCGCGCGCCACGTTCTGGATGAAGTCGGTCTGCCGGCACAGGAACGCCGGGGTCTGCAGCACGTCGACCACCGAGGCGACCTCGGCCAGCGGCGTGTACTCGTGCACGTCGGTCAGCACCGGCACGCCGATCTGGCGCTTGACCTCGGCCAGCACCTTGAGCCCCTCCTCCACACCCGGGCCGCGAAAACTCGTCGCCGAGGTGCGGTTGGCCTTGTCGAAGCTGGACTTGAAGATGAAGGGGATGCCGAGCGCGGAGGTGATCTCCTTGAGCTGGCCGGCGACATCGAGCTGCAACTGCATCGATTCGATCACGCACGGGCCGGCGATCAGGAAGAACGGTTGATCCAGGCCGACGTCAAAACCGCAGAGTTTCATGGTGTGTTTCCAATTGAACAGGGGGCCGCTCAGGGGGCTGGATCACGCTGCCGATCCGGGCGCCGAGGTGGCGCTCCGGCGGCTACGTCGATGGTTTACCGCTGCGATCACCAGCACGACCACGGTGATCAGCAGCAAAGGCACTTCGATCACCACGGTGCCGATCAGGAACAACGTCGCCATCATCGCGTAGGCATCGCTCGCGCCGGTGGTTTGCTGCCACTGCTGATACAGCACCGCGCTCAACAGCGGCAGCGCCAGGCAGGCCGCCGCCAGCCAGGCGCCGAGCTTCAGCGCCGTGGAGCGGGCGGGCGCGGCCTGCGCGGCCGGGGTCATCCCCGTACTTCCTTGAGCAGCTTGCCGCCGGCCTTGGCCTCGCGCGCGGCGCGCACGAAGCCGATGAACAACGGGTGGCCATCGCGCGGCGTGGACAGGAATTCCGGGTGCGCCTGGCAGGCCAGGTACCACGGATGCGCGGTGCGCGGCAGTTCGACCATTTCCACCAGCAGGTCGTCCATCGACTTGGCCGAGATGATCAGGCCAGCGTCTTCCAACTGGGTGCGGTAGCGGTTGTTGAATTCGTAGCGGTGACGGTGACGTTCGCCGACCACGTCCTTGCCGTACAACTCGCGCGCCAGGGTGCCGGGCTTGATCCGCTGGTCCTGCAGGCCCAGGCGCATGGTGCCGCCGAGGTCGCTGGTTTCGGTGCGGCGCTCGACTTCGCCGGTGGCGGTGCGCCATTCGGTGATCAGGCCGATCACCGGGTGCGGGCTGTGCTTGTCGTTCTCGGAGCTGTTGGCGTTGTCCAGTCCGACCACGTGGCGCGCGTAATCGACCACCGCCGCCTGCATGCCGTAACAGATGCCGAAATACGGGATCTTGTTTTCGCGCGCGTATTTCGCCGTGCTGACCTTGCCTTCGAAGCCACGATCGCCGAAGCCGCCCGGCACCAGGATGCCGTCGACGCCCTTGAGCGATTCCACGCCATCGCGCTCGATCTCGCTGGATTCGAGCCACTTCAGCTTGACCTTGGTGCGCTGGCGCAGGCCGCCGTGCTTGAGCGCCTCGGACAGCGACTTGTACGCGTCCTGATGGTCGATGTACTTGCCGACCACGGCGATGGTGACTTCGTCGACCGGATGCTCGCTGGCGTCGACGACTTCGTTCCACTCCGACAGTTCGGCCGGGCCGCACTGGATGCGCAGGCGGTCGAGCACGATGGCGTCGAGGCCCTGCTCGTGGAACCACTGCGGCAGCTTGTAGATATTGTCCAGATCGACCGCCGAAATGACGGCTTTTTCCGGCACGTTGGTGAACAAGGCGATCTTGCGGCGGTCGCTGTCGGGCAGCGGCTGTTCGCTGCGGCACAGCAGCACATCGGGTTGAATACCGATGGAGCGCAGTTCCTTGACCGAATGCTGGGTCGGCTTGGTCTTGAGCTCGCCGGCCGCGGCGATGTACGGCACCAGGGTGAGGTGCATGAACAAGGCGAACTCGGGGCCGCGCTCGGTGCGCAGCTGGCGGATCGCTTCCAGGAACGGCAGCGACTCGATGTCGCCGACCGTGCCGCCGACCTCGACCAGGGCCACGTCGAAGCCTTCGGTGGCCTCGACGATCAGGCGCTTGATCTCGTCGGTGATGTGCGGGATCACCTGCACGGTGCCGCCGAGGTAATCGCCGCGGCGTTCCTTGCGGATCACGTTCTCGTAGATGCGGCCGGTGGTGATCGAATTCTTGCGGCTCAGGCGCGTGCGCAGGTAGCGCTCGTAGTGGCCGAGGTCCAGGTCTGTCTCGGCGCCGTCGTCGGTGACGTAGACCTCGCCGTGCTGGAACGGGCTCATGGTGCCCGGATCGACGTTGATGTAGGGGTCGAGCTTCATCATCGTCACGCGCAGGCCGCGCGCTTCGAGGATGGCCGCCAACGAGGCCGCTGCGATGCCCTTGCCCAAGGAGGACACCACGCCGCCGGTGACGAAAATCAGGGGAGTCATGGATTTTGCTGCCGCTGGAAAGCCGTAGTTTACAGGCTCGCCGGTGAAGCCGCGACTGCTTGACATCCACGCCGGACCCGGACCGAACCCGGCAACGCCTTGAACGACGCGGTTCTACCCGGATTTTTGCCAAAACCGGGCGGGTCGTGCGGGCGAGCCGCCCGCGCCTGACAGCTCCCGCGGCAGGCCCGGCAACCGGCGCCGACGATGTCCGGGCTCGCGCCGATCCGGCCTGCCACGACCAGGATCCACGCCGCCCGGTCGCCTGGGTCGGCTGCGCGGAGCTCTTCGAACTAGGCCAGCTTCGCCCCGCGCGCCAGCAGCAACTCGCGCAGAATCGACCGATGGCAATGCGATTCGTTCTCGCAGTAGCAACCGACCGAGAAATCGCTGTGCTGCGACATCGTCGCCAGCAGCTCGATCGCATGACTGGCATCGGGCGCGGCCATCTCGGCCTTGTACTTGCGCACGAAGGCCTTCCACTGCGCCGGCGTCTGCGCGGCCTGCGCCTGCTTCATCGTTTCCAGGCTCGGCGCGAGGTTGGGAAACCACACGTCGTACCAATCGCGCGAGGCGAATTCGGCCTTGGGCACGCCGCGCGGCGGGCGACGCACGGTGCCGATGCGAGTGCCCTCGCCTTCGCTGCGCGAGCTGCCGAGTCTGACGATGCGTATCGCCATCGATGCTGTCCTCTATGGCGCCGGAGCCTGGGTGTCGACGCGAGCGGCCGGCCAAAACTTGCGCGCCCAGCGGTAGCCGAGCACGATGCCCCCGGCCAAGGTCGCGCTGGAGATCACTATCTGCAACAGACGTTCGACCACCCCGTCCATATAGGTTTCTTGACCCAGCTTTATTTCAGGCGACTGGTCGAGACTGATGAAAGCGGCCCACAGCCCCAAGAACAGCAGCAACGCGGGCAGCAGAAGATACCGGCGCGCGACCAGGCCGCAGACCGCGCCGGTGACGCCCACGATGCAGAAGAACAGCATCACCGAACCGACCCCCCGCTGCTCGAACTCGTCGCTCAACGGCAGAAACTGCAGCGCGCAGAACAGTCCGACGATCTGCAGACACAAGCCGACGACAACCCGTATCCCCGCCAACAGCATCCGTTTCATGCATAGCTCCCGGTGCAGACCCCGCCATCGCAGCAGGCTGCCGAGATAGTAGGGCGGGCCCGGTCACCATGCCGCATGGGCCGACAATCCGCACGAGAAGTAGCGCGTGACGCTACCGCAAGCCTCGTCATCGGCTACCGCCGCCCGCCTTCTTTGTCATGGCGCCCTACGGCTTGCGTGGGTAAAGCGGCAAGGATGATCGGCAGGCACGAAAAAGCCCCGGCGAACCGGGGCTCTTCGTCATCGCATGCAAACAGCGCGACTGCGTTACTTGTCGCCCTCTTCCTCCGGCTCCACGCCGCGGTCGCCGGACTTCTTCTCGGCGTCGGCCTTCTTCTTGGCCTCGGCCTTCTTCGCGTCCTCGGCTTTCTTGGCGTCTTCGGCCTTCTTGTCGGCCTGCGGGTCCTGCTGGGCGAACGCGGCGGGCGCGATCAGCACGGTCAGGGCGGCGGCGATGACGGCGGGCAGCAACAGCGAGCGGATCTTCATGGTGGACTCCTGACAAGTGAAACCGGCGCCGGGCCGGCGCGGGACGCGCCTGGCCCGTTGCGGGGCGGTCGGGGCGTGCGACGCATGCATCGACGCCGCGAACCCTAGCCCCGCTACCCTCGCTGCGGCCTGAATGAGGGGTCCGGTCGGCCGGGGCGCCGCGGACCGGTATGGATATGAGGCTGGCTGCGCGCGACTTCAACGATGGCGGCATCGCAACGGGCGGGCCTCAATAGCGCGCGCTGAACATCCCCGTGACCGACTGCATCGCCGTGCGCCAGCGCCCCAGCAGGGCGTCGTCGGCCTGCTCGTCGTATTCGCGCACCGCCAGCAGCAGGCTGTTGATCCAGTACGGATACAGCCCCGGCGCGATCGGGGTGCGACCGCGCCGGCAATGGGCGTCGGCCATTTCCTCGCAGGTCCGCCGCACCACCGCGCTGCCGGCGGCGTGGAAGATCGCCACGCTGATGCCGCGGCGCAGCGCCAGCCGCTGTTTCTGGAAATCGGTGCGTTCGAACAGCGGCGCCACGTCCGGGTGGCTGGCCATGAAAATCTCGTAGAACCGTTCGATGAAGCCCTTGCGGACCAGACAGCGTCCGTAACTTTGCTGCAAATCGTCGTAGGAATCCTGGACCGACACGGTGCCTCCTGCATGGGTGAAAACGGCGCGCAGGATGGCAGCGTCCGACCCGGCCCACCTTGCGCCAGATCAGCTCCGGGCATGCCGAAAACCGCCGTTGGATCGCGCGCGCGGGCGGCTCGGCGACCGGTTAGGCGGCGCGTTGGCGCCACGTTCGCGGTCTCGACCGCCGGTTTCGGCGTGCATGACCGACGATCGCCGCGCGAACCCGGCCGCGTCGCCGCCACCGCTGCGACGATAGGACGCAGCCCGCCCGGGCCGCTGAGCGGCCCTCAGCGCGACCCGCCACCGCGCGCCGCGCCACCGCCGACACCCGCCGGCGCGAGCGTCGCAGCGGGCGAGACGCCGGCCCGCCAAGCTTTTCATTCGCCCATCACCCCGGCCGGCTTGACCACCCCGCCCGCCGTCTTCATCCTCGCCGCTCCGAACCCCACGGCCAGACCCAACAGTTAATGAGCAGTCGCTATAACGCCGCCGACATCGAAGTCCTTTCCGGCCTGGACCCGGTCAAACGCCGCCCGGGCATGTACACCGACACCAGCCGGCCGAACCACCTGGCCCAGGAAGTCATCGACAACTCGGTCGACGAGGCCCTGGCCGGCCACGCCCGCAGCATCGAGGTGATCCTGCACGCCGACGGCAGCTGCGAGGTCTCCGACGACGGCCGCGGCATGCCGGTCGACATCCACCCGGAGGAGAAAGTCCCCGGCGTCGAGCTGATCCTGACCCGCCTGCACGCCGGCGGTAAGTTCAGCAACAAGAACTACACCTTCTCCGGCGGCCTGCACGGCGTCGGCGTCAGCGTGGTCAACGCGCTGTCCAAGCTGGTCGAAGTGCACATCAAGCGCGACGGCAACGAATACCGCATGACCTTCAACAACGGCGACCGCGCCACCCCGTTGGAAGTGGTCGGCAATGTCGGCAAGAAGAACACCGGCACTCGCGTGCGCTTCTGGCCCGACGCCAAGTACTTCGATACGCCCAAGTTCAACCTGCGCTCGATCAAGCACATCCTGCGCGCCAAGGCGGTGCTGTGTCCGGGCCTCAACGTCAAGCTGTTCGACGAAGCCACCGGCGAACGCACCGAATGGTATTACGAAGACGGCCTGCGCGATTACCTGTCCAGCGAACTGCGCGACGGCCAGCCGCAGCGCGAACTGCTGCCGCCGGATCTGTTCGTCGGCCAGCTCAAGAAAGAAAACGAAGTCGCCGACTGGGCCGTTGCCTGGGCGCCGGACGGCGAGCTGACCCAGGAAAGCTACGTCAACCTGATCCCGACCGCCCAGCACGGCACCCACGTCAACGGCCTGCGCACCGGTTTCACCGACGCGCTGCGCGAGTTCTGCGATTTCCGCAACCTGCTGCCGCGCGGCGTGAAACTGGCGCCGGAAGACGTGTGGGACCGGGTCGCGTTCGTGCTCAGCATCAAGATGACCGACCCGCAGTTCAGCGGTCAGACCAAGGAACGCCTGTCCTCGCGCCAGGCCGCCGGCTTCGTCGAAGGCGCCGCGCACGACGCGTTCTCGCTGTGGCTCAACCAGCACACCGAACTCGGCGAGAAGATCGCGCAGTTGGCGATCGAGCGCGCCGCCGCGCGCCTGAAGACCGAAAAGCAGATCACCCGCAAGAAGATCACCCAGGGCCCGGCCCTGCCCGGCAAGCTCGCCGACTGCTCCTCGCAGGATCTGTCGCGCACCGAGCTGTTCCTGGTCGAGGGCGACTCGGCCGGCGGCAGCGCGCGGCAGGCGCGCGACAAGGACTTCCAGGCGATCCTGCCGCTGCGCGGCAAGATCCTCAACACCTGGGAAGTCGCGTCCGGCAGCGTGCTGGGTTCGCAGGAAGTGCACGACCTCGCGGTCGCGATCGGCTGCGATCCGGGCAAGGAAGACATCGGCGGGCTACGCTACGGCAAGGTGGTGATCCTGGCCGACGCCGACTCCGACGGCCTGCACATCGCGACCTTGCTCAGCGCCTTGTTCCTGCGCCACTTCCCGGCGCTGGTCGCGGCCGGCCACATCTTCGTGGCGATGCCGCCGCTGTTCCGCGTCGACGTGGGCAAGACCGTGTTCTACGCGCTCGACGAAGAGGAAAAGCGCATCCTGCTGGAAAAGATCGAGCGCGAGAAAGGCGATCGCAAGAAGGGCCTGAGCGGCGCGGTCAACGTCACCCGCTTCAAGGGCCTGGGCGAGATGAACGCCTCGCAGCTGCGCGAGTCGACCATCCACCCCGACACCCGCCGCCTGGTCCAGCTGACCATCGACGACAACGCCCAGACCCACTCGCTGATGGACATGCTGCTGGCCAAGAAGCGCGCCAGCGACCGCAAGGCCTGGCTGGAGACGAAGGGCGATCTGGCGACGCTGGAAGTTTGATGCACAGCTTGTTGATGCACGGCCTGGCAGGCGTGCATCACGCCTCAATCGATGCCGTCTTCGTATGACGCCTCAAGGAATTCTCACCATGGAATGGTCTGCCCTGCTGCAACGCTTGCAGCCGCCGATTCTCATCTTCGCCGCGCTGATGCTGTCCGCATTCGCGCGCCCCGCATTGGCTGCCTGCGATGCGTCCGATCTGCCGTCGCTGGCGACATGCCTGGCGTCCGGGGGAAACAACAATCAGATCAATTTGCGGGCCGACTTGACGTGTAACGGGGCGCAATGCTGTCCCAGCGGCCAGGCTCTGGTGCGAATTGCCGGTAAATCCGACGTGGTCTTCGACGGCAACGGCCATCGCATCACTCGAACCGGCAACACCACCCAGTGCCAGGCCGTGTCGGTAACGAATTCAAATCGGATCCGCATCAGGAATCTGATCGTCCAGGAAGAGCCCGCGCTCACGACCGCCCCCTGCTATCAGGGTGAGGCCTGTCCGGCCACCATCGCCTTACTGGCCCAGGACTCCACCGATGTGACTATGGATCGGATGGAGGTTTACGACGCCGGCGGTTTTGCCGTAGTCGCCAGCGGGATGAACGGATTTCTGCTCGACCGCTCGAAAATACACAATGCTGGCTTGATGGGGCTATTCGCAGGACCTAGCGGCAGCCATGGTTCCAGCAGTATTGCGATCGACCGGTCGATTTTCACTGCAGCGGCCACCAACGCAGTCGCGCTGTACAACAGCTCAGCCAATCGAGTCAGCAACAGCCTGTTCCTGGGCAATCATCGCCACGGCATCTACTACTGGTGCGGGCTGGGCAACAACGAACCGTGTAACGGCGGCCAGATTTACGTTCCGCTAGGCGACGCGACCATGGTCGAGGGCAACATCATCGGCGATGGACGCTGTGACAACTGCGCCAGTTCACCGGCCTATCACCGTCCGGTCTGGGCCATCGAGGCGGGCGGATTCAGCGCGCTCAACCAGCCGGCCCAAGTCGTTAATGGCCTGGAGATTCGCGACAACTACGTTTACAACCATGCAGGTGCGGCGCTGCTGCGCAACGAGAATTCGATCCTCAACGGCTTGCGGCTCAACACCAATATCGTGGCTGGCGCCGGCGAGCTCTACCGCCAGATCAATGCGGGCGACCGCTGCACCACTACCTCGCCCGGCGTGGTCGACCGCGACAAATGCGCCATCGACGCCAATCAAGCGCAGGGAACCGGAAATGAGGTATCCCTGCCCTACCAACTCGATCGCGGCGGCGTCGTGGAGTGGACTCTTTATCAGTTGATGTCCGGCGGCTTTCACTACGAGGCCCGCTACGCCCAGGAGCAACCGCGGTCGCTGGCCGCGCACAAGTTCGGCCTGCGACCTTTGGCGGGTGTGGACGGCGGCGGCGCCATCTATCGGTGCTGGATCAACTCACCGATCGAAGGCGCTTACCGAGATTTCGTCACTACCGATCGCAATTGCGAAGGCGCCGGCACCTTGGATTCGGTGATCGGCTTCAGTCTGGATCCCAGCCATCCCGACGTTTATCCGCTCTACCGCTGCCGCAATGGGGGCGATCACTTCGTATCCGCGCAAATGTCTTGCGGCGGCGCAAGCTATGAAGGATTGCTGGGCTACGCCGCTCAATGACCGCGGCAGCGACCACCATGATCTATGGCTTGGTGCAGGCGCCTAACCGCGGGCTCTCACGCGGCCCCAACGAAGCGTTGCGACGGCTCTGTGCCGGCCCAGCCTTCCCAAGGCGTCTGCTCGACCCCAACGTCACCGCAAGCAGCGTTGCGTTTTCGACACGCCCAGCCCGCACGCGCCCGGCGACATAATCACGCAGTCATGCGGCTTAATGCCGCATCGTGCGGGCATCGCCCCGCGATCAGGAGATCAATATGAAAGGACGCTGCAATTCCGCCCCACACCGACCGGATCGACCTCACGGCGAGGACCATGGCCATGGCCGTTGAAACCGACACCATCCGACGCAAATCCGCGGCCGATTCCGCCGGCCGCCTGTTCGGCGTGCTCGCCTGGTTCGCCCTGCTGCTCGGGCCGTTGCTGGCGTGGGCGATCGTGTTCAGCCTGACTCCGCAGAACCAGTGCGGCGACTGGAGTCTGCACTGCAGTGGCAAGGCGATCATGTACAGCGCGGCCAGCTGGCTGTTCGGCAGCCTGTTGGCGATCACCGCGCTGTTCCGCGGCGAGCGGCGCGGCATCGCGGTGCCGGCGCTAGTGCTCAACATGATTCCCCTGCTGGGGCTGGTCGCGGCGTATGTGCTGATCGCCAAGGGCGTGTAGGCCAGATTTCTTGCGGCGCGGCGACAACCAATTCTGCGCGCGCCAGGATCGCGATCTGCCGCTGCAGGACGACGATGTGGTCCTGCTGATGGCCTTCATGGCGTGTTGAGTCGCGCATGACGCCGGCCAGCAGGCCGCGGCCGCGCTGATCGTCGCCCGTCGCGACGCAGCTTCCGCGCCGATCGCTCAGCCCAGCGCCGCCAACGCCGCTCGCAGCGGCCTGGCGAACGCCGCCGGCCGGCAACGCGTCAGCTTCACCGTCGGGGTCTGGTGCCAGCGCGCGCAGTCGTCGATCGCGCGGGCGATATCGGCGGCCAAGGCTTCGTCGCCGTCGAGGCCTTCTTGCAGGTACAGCGCCTTGACCTCAAACACGCCCTGGGCGCGATGCGCCTTCGCGTCCAGGCGTCCGACCAGCCGGCCGCGCACCAGGATCGGCAAGACGAAATAGCCGTAGCGGCGCTTGGGCTCGGGCGTGTAGCACTCCAGGGTGTAATCGAAGTCGAACAATTCGCTGGCGCGTTCGCGATCCCAGACCACGGGGTCGAACGGCGACAGCAGGGTCGAATGGCTGGCGCGCAGGCGGCCGGCGGCGGCCTGGGCCAGCACGGCGGCATGATCGGCATGCACGTAACCGGGCGCGTTCCAGCCTTTGACCGCGACGCGCAGCAACACGCCTTCGTCGACCAAGCCATCGAGGTCGGCATCGCGCAGGCGCGGTTTGGTGCGGTAGTAGTCGGCGATCCATCGCGCTTGGGTGATGCCTAGCGCCTTGACCGACTTGAGCACGGTTTCGCGCCGCACCTGCGCGGCGTCGAGCACATCCGTGTCCCAGCCCGGCACGGCGACACCGGCTACGCGTTCGCTCAGGTCGTAGACGCGATGAAAATTCTCGCGCCGCGCGACCATCAGCTCGCCCAGCGCAAAACCGGTTTCCAGCCAGCGTTTTTCGTCTTTCCAGCCCCACCAGCCGCCGCCGCTGCCGCGCTGTTCGCGTTCGAAGTCGGACGACTTGACCGGACCGAGTTCGCGGATATGCGCCAGCAGACGATCGATCTGCTCGCCGTGGTCCTGACGATGCTGGCGTGCGTTGCGGATCGCCCAGTGGTGCGCGCGCTGCTCCAGCGCGTTGCGATGCAACAGGTAATCGTCCATCGGCGCGAAGCAGGCTTCGTGCGCCCAGATCTCGAAGATCGCGCGCTGCGCCAGCAACTCTTCCAGCCACTGCGCGGGGTAGTCGCCCAATCGCGAGAACAGCACCAGATACGGGCTGCGCGCGACGACATGGATGGTGTCGATCTGCAGCAACTGCATGCGCGCGATCGCGGCCAGCGCATCGGCGCGGCTCGCGCGCTTGCGCGGCCGCGTGAGCAGGCCCTGCGCATGCAGGTGCAGGGCGCGTGCCTGGGTCAGCGAGAGCGGCGAAACGGGCGAGACCGGCGCGATCGCTTGCGATGCCGGTTCGCCCGACGACGCCGCGTCCGCGGTTGCGCGCGCGGCGCCGGCAGCGGCCACGCGCGCCCGGCTCATGCGTCCTGCGAGGCCAGGGTCGCGCTCAACAGCTTGCGCAACAGCGGCTGCAGGCGCGCGGCCTTGGCTTCGTCGTAGGCGAAGGACTCTTCGTCCATGTAGTTGCGCTGGCTCAGCTCCAATTGCACCGCCTGCACGCCGATCTCCGGGTCGCCGTAATGACGGGTGATGTAACCGCCCTTGAAGCGGCCGTTGGCGATCCAGTCGTAATCGCTCTGCGCGGCCAGCAGGCCTTCCAGCGCGGCCTGCAACTCGGGCAGACAGGTCTTGCCGCCGGAGGTGCCGAGGTTGAGGTCAGGCAAGCGGCCTTCGAACAGGAACGGCACTTCGCCGCGGATCGAATGGCCTTCCCACAACACCGCGCGACCGTGTTCGCCGCGGATGCGGTCGAGTTCGGCGACCAGGGTCTGGTGGTACGGGCGCCAATACAGTTCGACGCGCTCGGCGACTTCGGCCTCATCCGGCGACTGGCCGTCGAGGTACACCGCCTCGCCGCTGAACTGCACCGCCGGACACAGGCCGGTGGTGTTCTGGCCCGGGTACAGCGAGGTGTCGTCGGGCGGCCGGTTCAGATCGACCACGTAACGCGAGTAGCGCGGCACCAGGATCGACGCGCCGAGTTCGCGCGCGAAATCGTACAAGCGCGAGACATGCCAGTCGGTATCGGGCGCGCGTCGCGCCGATTCGACCATGCGCGCCTTCAGCGCGTCGGGGATCAACTCGCCGTCGTGCGGTAGGCTGATCAACAGCGGCGCGGTGCCGCGATGCAACTGGAATACGGGCTCGGTCGGGGGCGGGATGGTCATAACGACGACTCAGTCGGCGCCGGACTGCAGATGCCGGCGGAAGAAGTCCATGGTACTGCGATGCACCGCAAGCCAGGTCGCGTAGCGCAGGAAGAAGTGGTCTTCGTCCGGAATCACCAGGGTTTCCACCGGCGCCTTGCGCGCGCGCAAGCGCTCGACCAGATCGATGCTCTGCGAGAACTTGACCGCGCGGTCGTCGTCGCCATGCACGAACAGCACCGGCGAACGCCAGCCGTCGACGAAGGCGACCGGCGAGGATTTGAACGCCAACTCCAATTCATCCGGCCCCAGCCCCCACAGGCCGCTGTTGTCGCCGCCCTTGGCGCTTTCGCGCCAGTCGTGAACGCCGTGGCGGTCGACGCCGGCTGCGAACAGATCGGAATTGCGCGACAGCGCCGATGCGGTCAGGAACCCGCCGTAGGAGCCGCCATAGATGCCGATGCGGCGCGCGTCGACGTCGTCGCGCTTGGCCAGATAGGCCTGCGCGGCGAGCACGTCCTGGTATTCGCTCGCGCCGCGCGGACCTTGTTTGTCGGCCAATCGGAAGCGCTGGCCGTAACCGGTGCCGTCGCGGTAGTTCAAGGCCAACACCACGTAACCGCGACTAGCCAGCCATTGATTGCTGGCGTAGTCATTGTAGTAATAGCTGCTGTAGTGCCAGCCCGGCAGCATCTGCCGGATCGGGCCGCCATGCACGTAGATCAGTGCCGCGCGCTTGCCCTTGAAACTCGCCGGCGGCTCGAACACGGTCGCATGCGAGGTCACGCCGTCGCTGGCGCGCAGGCTCAGTGTCTTGGGCACGACCAGACGATCGATCGGGAACTGCGCGGGCAAGCTCGCCGGGAAAATCCGCTTAGGCTCGCCGCCGCCGCGCGGCATCACCGCGATCGCGGTCGGCCGGCGCGCATCGGCATGACGGAACGCGATCCACTGGTCGCCAAGCAGCACCGGCTCGGTGGAAATTTCGTCTTTTGCGCTGAGCAAAGTCTGCGCCACGCCTTTCGCATCGACACTGAAAAGCTGCCGGTGATCGATCTGCGCGCAGTTGCCACTGAACACGAACGCGCCGTCGTCGTCGGCCAGGGCGACGGTTTCGGCTTCGCATTCGCCGCGACTCAGCGGCGTGGGCTCGCCGCCTTCGGGCGCGATCGCGTACCAATGCAGCCAGCCGCTTTGTTCGGAGGCGAAGATCAGGCGGTTGTCGCGGCTCCACAGCAAGGGCGCGGCGCCGTTGAACTGGGCGTAGCCGCCAGCGTTGTCGCTGGAACGAAAAACTTTCCGCGCAAGCCCGGTGGCGACGTCGGCGGTCCAGATTTCGAATGGATTGGCTTTGGTCAGGTCGAACTGCTCGCCCGGGCGATTGGCGGCGCTGCGCAGGAATGCGACCCGGCGCCCATCGGGCGAGAACACCGGGTTGCTGTCGTTGTAGAAATCCGCGCCGAGCCAACGCACTTCGCGCTTGTCCAGGTCGAGCACGCCGATGAAGCCGTGATCGCCGCGGTTGCTCGCGAACGCGAGCAACTTGCCGTCGGGCGAGAACCCGGCCGCGGCATTGGCGCCGCGGGTCTTGATCAGCGCTTCCTTGCACCACGCCGGCGCGGCCGCGCCCGGCAACGGATAGCAGCCGATGCCACGGCCCTGCACGATCAAGCCATCGCCCTGCGGCGCGAACTGCACCGAGCGCCCGGCGGCGATGCGCTGCGGCTTGGACGAGCCGTCGCTGGCCACCAGCCACACCGCCTGCTCCTGCCCGTCCGGATCGCCGGTGGGATTGCTGTTGTTGCCGGCCGCGTCGGGCCCGCCGCCGCGCACATAGGCCAGCCAGCGACCGTCGCGACTGAGTCGCAACGCGCTGAGCAACTGCCCGTCGTCCTCGTCGAACGCGGTCAACTGGCGCGGAGCGAACTGCGGCGCGCGCGCCGACCATAGATTGCGCACGCCGCGTTCGTTCGACACCCACGCGATCACCGGCGCATTGCCGGCGCCCACGAGTTGTTCGGGTTGCGGCGCGCTGAGCAGGTCGGCGATGTCGAACTCGCCCGGACTGGCCCGCGTTTCGGCGGCGTGCACCAGTCCCGCGCAGGCGAAGGCCAGCGCCAGCGCCGCGTGAACCGCGCCGCGCAAGCGCCATGACCGTGTGTTCCCGCGATCCCTACCCTTCATGCCGCCTGCTCCCGTGGCTTGGTTTGTTCAGCGCATCAGCACCACTTCTTCGGCGCTGGTCGGATGGATGGCGACCGTATCGCGCAGGTCGTCCAGGGTGATGCCGCGCTTGAGCGCGACCGCGAAGCCCTGCAGCATCTCGTCGGCGGCCTCGCCGAGCAGATGGATGCCGACCACGCGGCGTTCCTCGCCGACGCAGATCAGCTTGAACAGGCTGCGCTGCGGCGATTCGGCCAGGGCGTACAGCATCGGCCGAAACCCGGCGCGATAGATGTGCAGATTGTCACCATGTCGTGCCCGCGCCTCGTCTTCGGTGAGGCCGACCTTGCCGATCGGCGGATGCGAGAACACCACGGTCGGAATATCGTTCGGATCGAGCCGACCCTCGCGCTGGCCGTAGACACGATCCATCAACCGGCGCGCGGCGGCGATCGCGACCGGGGTCAGCGGCAGATCGGTGGTGACATCGCCGATCGCATTCACGCCGTCGACGTTGGTCGCGTGCAGGTCGTCGACGATGATGTGGCCGTTCGGATCGAGCATCATGCCGACCCGCTCCAGGCCGATGTTCGCCGTGTTCGGCCGCCGCCCGGTCGCGAACAGCACCTTGTCGAAGGCCTCGCTGAGCGAACCGTCGACGCCGCGCAACCGCACTCGCGCGCCATCGGCTTCCAGCGCGGCGACCGCATGACCGAAATGCAGATGCACGCCGCTCTGGGTGTAATCGTCGGCCAATTGCTTGGTCAGCTCTTCATCGAAGCCTTCCAGAAAACGCTGGCCGCGCGCGAACACCTCGACCCGGCTGCCGAGCGCCTGCAACACCCCGGCCAGTTCGACCGCGATATAGCCCGCGCCGACGATCGCCACGCGTTCGGGCGCGGCGCGCCAGTTGAAGAAATCGTCCGAGGTGTCGCCGAGTTCGGCGCCGGGAATCGACGGCTTGACCGCATGCCCGCCGGTCGCGATCAACAAACGCGCGGCCTGCAGGCGTACGCCGTTCTCGCATTCGATCGTGTTGGCGTCGATCAGGTGCGCGCGCATGGGCTGGACCACGATCCCGGCCGCATCCAGGCGCCGACGGTAACTGTCGTGGATATTGGCGATGTAGCGCTGGCGATGGACGATGAAGGTCGGCCAGTCCAGTTCGCAGGGTTTGTTCGGCGGGCTGTCGACGGCGAAGCCCAGCGACTGCGCCATGCGCAATTTGCCCGCGATGTCGGCGGCCAGCCACATCGCCTTCTTCGGCACGCAGCCGACGTTGACGCAGGTGCCGCCGAGCAGATGCGGTTCGAGCAAGGCCACGCGCGCGCCGTATTCGGCCGCGCGGAACGCGCCGGCCAGGCCGCCGGAGCCGCCGCCGATCACGATCAGGTCGAAGTGGGCGGGGTCTGCCTTGAGTTGTGATTCGTCTGCGTTCAAGCGAAACGCTCCGGTCGATAGGGATGCGGGTCGATCGCGGGCGCGCGCCCGGCGATCAGGTCGGCGATCAGCTGGCCGGTGCCGGCGCTCATGCTCACGCCCATCATGCCGTGGCCGGTCGCCAGCCACAGGCCGTCGCGGCCGGGCACGCGGCCGATCAGCGGCACGTCGTCCAGGCTCATCGGCCGCCAGCCCTGCCAGCGCTCGCGCTCGACCGGGCCGACAGGTTGATGCAGATATTCGGCCGCGCCGCGCTCCAACGCGGCCAGGCGGCGTGGGTTGAGGCTGTCGTCGAAGCCGGAAAATTCCATCGTGCTGCCCAGGCGGAAACCGCTGTCCCACATGGTCACGCAGACCTTGCGTTCGCGCAGCACCACCGGCCGGCGCGGGGTCAGCGCGGGCCGGTCGTAGGTGATCGAATAGCCCTTGCCCGGCTGCATCACCCGCTTGAGCGAGGGCAGACCGATCGCGTCGGACAACTGCGGCGACCACGCGCCCAGCGCGATCACCGCGTCGCGCGCGCGCATCGGCCCGCGGGTGGTGTCCAGTTCGAGCGCGTTGTCGCGGCGCTGCACGCCGCGCAGGCCGCATTGCTCGACGATCTCGCCGCCGCGCTCGCGCACGCTGCGCGCGAGTTCGTCGACGTACTTGTCCGGGCGCAGCACCGCGTCGTGATCGAAGCGGATCGCACCGGCCAGGCCGGGCTTGAACGCCGGGTCCTGCACGTTGTACGCGGCGCCGTCGATCAGCTCGATGCCCACGCCGAATTCGCGCAGCAGATCGAGCTCGTGCTGGCCGGCGGCGAACGCGGCGGCATCGCGGAAGACGTAATCCACGCCGGAGCTGTCGAATTCGCAGACCAGGCCATACCGCGTCACCCAGTCCTCCAGGCGCGCGCGCGAGTCGTTCAACAACGCCGCCTTGGCCTGTGCGCTGGCCCGCCAGTCGCGCGGATTGCAACGCGCGGCGAAGCCCAGCAGCCAGCGCCACAGCTGCGGATCGAGCTTGGGATGCACGTACAGCGGCGCGTCGGGGGTCAGCATCCAGCGCAGCGCCTGCGCGATCACCCCGGGCGCGGCCAGCGGCGTGGCGTGGCTCGGGGTGATGGTCCCGCAGTTGCCGTGCGAGCTGCCGGCGCCGACCGCGCGCGCATCGATCACCCGCACCGCGCGACCGTTGTCGAGCAGCGCCAGCGCGCAGGTCAGCCCGATCACGCCCGCGCCGACCACGATCACGTCCTCGCGGCGGCCCGCGACGGCGGCCGCCGAATCCTCACCCACCTGCACTGCGCCCATTGTGCTCCGTCGCCTGGTTCGAACCGATCCGCGCGCGGCGGCGCGGCACTGCCATGGGCCGTTTCGTGCGGCACCGCCGACATAGTAACGAGCATGCGCGGATGTGATCGCGATGTGGATCGGATACAGGGTTTCGGCGACGTGGGGTTGCACTGAGACAGAGTGCGCCGGCGAGGCTCCCGCCCGGTGTTGCGACGCGATCCCGCCCGGATCGGCGGCGGAGCGAAACCGGTCCGCCGATCCAGATCGCGGCCAGGCGGCCAGGCGGCCAGGCGACGATCGCGCGAGGCCCGCAGGCACCGGCCCGGCAATCCGATGCCGCAATCGGCACAGCCATCAGGGCATCGACGCCTCGCGCGCGAACGGTGGCGGCTCCCGCGCCGCGGTCAATGAGTCCTGAGACTGTCTCAAACCCAAGGACTTTGCGACCTCACTCACATTTTCCATTTTTGAAAATGGATCTCTCACACCATAGCAGTGGCGCAGGTTGATCCCGACGCCCCGCTACGACCGCCCGACGCCATCGAGGCAGACGAGCCGGTCACACCGGCATCTCAACGCCGCCCCCAGGCCGGCCGCGGGAATGCCGTCTTTCCGCGATGTTCCCGCGAATCGCTTCCATGGCAATTGAAGACCGCATTACTCCGCACTACCGCGATCGCCGCACTCGCGGGCTTGGCTGTGTGCGTTACCCATTCGGACTCCGCCCCCTTCCCCGCCCTGGCCGCCGCGCAGGTTCGCTCGCCGCGCCGGCCGCCTCGGCCCACGCCCGCGCCGCCGCCATGCAGAACACCGCCGCACTGGATGCCTTGCACGCACAGCGATGTCCACGCATCACAAACGCGCCACCCCACGCAATCGGATTCTCGTCACAACACCGACAGACACATCCATCTCACCTTGCCGGCACCGCTTGTGTTGATGCTCGATCGCGACGCCGCCCGACGCAGGAAAATAGCGAATTGCGCGGGCGAAACAGCAATCTCCGGTTCTGTGATAAGCCCCGCATTAACATCCTGTTATCGCCCGCGCACGGACGGCGCGCGGCCTGGACGACGGCCTAAGGTTGTGTCGACACATCGCGCGCGCTCCACCATGAAGAGCGCATTGCGATTCGTCCGCTGCGTGCGCACCGAGCGCGATCCGTCGCCTCTGCATTTGCTCCGCGGTGTCCGTCATCACTCATTGCTCGCTCTTTCTTGAAGGGGATCACACATGCAGTTGAAGACCGCTCTGTTGAGCACCGCCGTCGTCGCCGCTCTGGTCGGCGTGGCGTTCCACTCCGCTCGTTCCGACGTACCGGCCGGCCACATCGCGACCGCGCAGCCCGCCGCCGGCACCGCGACCGCGACCGCGCGCGTCGCGCCCGACGCGACCACCGCCAGCCGGTCGAACCCGCATCCGCATCTGGCCGAGCTCGGCGACACCGGCGCGCGCGCCGGCAGCGAACTGGCTTTCGCCAGCACCTCGCCCGCGCAGGCCGAGACCACTTCGGCGGCCGACCGCGCCCGCCGCCTGCTGCGCGATGCCGCCGCCAAGGAAGTGAATCTGGTCGCGGCGGACGGCTTCGTCGCGCGCGACGTGATGATCGATCGCGACGGCACCGAGCACGTGCGCATGGAGCGCACCTACGAGGGCCTGCCGGTAATCGGCGGCGACATGGTCGTTCATTCCAACAACGGCCAATTGAAGTCGATCACCCAGGGCGACAACATGCGCACCACGCTGCGTCCGCAGCTCAAGCCCGGCATCACCGCCGAGCAGGCGCGGATCGAAGCCGGCAGCGCGTTCGAAGGCACGGTCGCCTCGATCGACGACAAGGGACTGGTGGTGTTCGCCAAGGGCACCGAGCCGACCCTGGCTTATCAAGTCGACCTCAAGGGCGAGCGCCACAACGACCAGACCCCGGGCGATCTGTCCTATTTCGTCGATGCCAACACCGGCAAGGTGCTGCACGCCGACGACCACGTCCACACCGCCGCCGCCAACGGCACCGGCAGGACGCTGACATTGGGCAACGTCGGCATAGTCACCAATTCGGTCAGCGGCGGCTTCCAGCTCACCGATCCCAGCCGCGGCAACGGCCAGACCCTGGACGCGAACGGCGCCTCCAACAGCTTCAGCGCCACCGCCTTCAGCGACAGCGACAACGTCTGGGGCAACAACACCAACAGCGATCGCGCGACCGCCGCGACCGATGCGCATTACGGCGTCGCCGCGACCTGGGACTACTACAAGGGCGCACACGGCCGCAACGGCGTCTTCAACGACGGCAAGGGCGTCAAGAGCTATGTCCATGTGGGCAGGAACTACGTCAACGCCTACTGGAGCGGCGGCTCCATGTACTACGGCGATGGCGACGGCGTGACCTATCGTCCGCTGGTCGCGCTGGACGTCGCCGGCCATGAAATGACCCATGGCGTAACCGGAGCGACCGCGCGTCTGGGCTACTACGGCGTCAAGGATACCGGCGGCCTCAACGAAGCCACCTCCGACATCTTCGGCAGCCTGGTCGAGTTCGCTGTCGCCAACGCCAACGATCCGGGCGACTACCTGATCGGCGAGGAGATCTTCATCAGCAATCCCGGCGACACCCGGGCGCTGCGCCTGATGTTCAAGCAGGACGCCGACGGCAAGTCGATTGCCTGCTATCCCATCGGCGGGTTCACCGCGTCGCTGACCAACCGCGGCGGCAAGTACGATCCGCACAACACCTCCGGCGTCGGCAACCGCGCGTTCTTCCTGTTCGCCGAAGGCGTCACCCCACAGACCGGCTTCAACTACACCAAGGCGCAGCTGGTCTGCAACAACGACACCACCATCGTCGGCATCGGCCGGGCCAAGGCCGGCGCGATCTGGTATCGCGCGCTGACCCGTTACTTCGTTTCCAGCACCACCTATCCGCAGGCGCGTGCCGGCACGCTGCAGGCGGCGGCGGATCTGTACGGCAACGGCTCCACCGAGTACCAGACCGTGGCCCGCGCCTGGTCGGCGGCCGGCGTCAACTGATCCATCGTCGCGCGACACGAAAACGGCCCGCATTGCGGGCCGTTTTTTTCGCTCCGTCCGCGCGCAATCACCCGCGCCGCGCGAGCGCGCATCAAGCCCGGTCGCGCATCCGCAACGGCGGCCAACGGCCGTACGCAAACGCGCGCCACAGCCATTCCACCGGTCCGAAACGGAACCGCCGCAACCACCACGCGCTCGCCGCGAGCTGCGCCGCGAACAAGACCAGCGCCGCCACGATCAGCGTGGTGTACGACCAGCGTCCCCATTGATTCAGACCGTGGTGGTACAACACCCAGGTCGCGATCAACGACTGGCCCAGGTAATTGCTAAGCGCCATCCGCCCGGCCGGCGCGAATGCGCGCGGCCAGCGCGCGCCGCCGTGCAACAGCAGCACCACCGTCGCGATCAGCGCCAGCGCCACCGGCAGGCCGGCGAGCATGTGCAGAGTCTGGGCGAGGATCGACGAAGCGCTGAACACCGCCAGCGACGGCGCGCTGTCGATCGCCACGCTGATCGCGGTCAGCACGATGCCGGTCGGCAGGCCGTGCACGATCAGCGCGCGCAGGACCCAGCGATAACGCGCCGGATCGGCGATCACCCCGCCGCGCACCAGTGACGCGCCGATCAGAAACAGACCCAGCGACAGCGGCAGCATCATGCTCCAGCCGGCGATCGTGGTCTCGAAAAAGAACTGCAGGCGCTGCGCGGTGACCGCGGCGTAATCGCCATGCGCGTACGCGGCCACCTCGACCGCGCGCAACGCCTGGGCCCGGGCCAGATCGGCCGCGTCGCCCGCGGCCACGCCCGGCAGGGTCAGCGCCGCGGCGATGATCAGCATGTAGCCGATCGTGCCCAGGTACAGGATCAGGCCCAGCTTCAGCCAGAAATCCAGCGACAACGAACGCAGCGCCAGCAACGCGAACGCGCTCAAGGCATAGGTGACCAGGATGTCGCCGCCCCAGATCAGCCAGGCGTGAATCAGGCCGAGCGCCAACAGGCCGAAACTGCGACGCAGATAGACCGCGCCGAAACCGCGTCCGGCGTTGCGCGCGCGTTCGAGCATGACCGCGAAGCCCATGCCGAACAGCAGCGCGAACAGGGTCCAGAACTTGTCGCGCACCACCAGATAAACGAACGCCGACAACACGCGATCCGAACCGCGCAAGGCCGGATCGATGCCTTCGCGCAATTCGTTCAACGGCCCGGCGAAGCCCGACACATTGCTCAGCAGGATGCCGAGCAGCGCGATCCCGCGCAGCGCGTCGAGCGCCTGCAGGCGGTCGCGTTCGGCGATGGGCGCGAGTTCGGTCGGGACGGGACGCATCGGTTCGCGCGGCTTCTCGGCTAAACGGGGATCGGCATCAGTCTGCGCGGTGACCGCAAAAACCATGCGCTGTGAAACGACAGCTTCTGCATAACAGGCGGCTATTGGGGGCGGAACTTCAGTCCCGGCGCCTTGTTTTCGGATCGCGCCAGCGATCAGGAAATCCCGGCCTGGCGTGCGCGGATCGAAGAGATCGAGGCTGAAACCCGTCTCCAGAAGATACCGCGCGGCGGTCGCGCTCCGTCTCCGACGCGCCATCGCGACCGCGAAAAAACGAACGGCCCGCTCGCGCGGGCCGTCCGGTCTGGGCAAGGTCAACGACCGCCGCGCAGGGATCAGTGAGCGTGACCGCCGTCGCCGTGGACATGGCCGTGCTCGATCTCTTCCTTGGCCGCCTCGCGCACTTCGACGATCTCGACCGCGAAAT
This sequence comes from Lysobacter sp. Soil_N_51, assembly GCF_057655755.1. Lineage (NCBI taxonomy): Bacteria > Pseudomonadati > Pseudomonadota > Gammaproteobacteria > Lysobacterales > Lysobacteraceae > Lysobacter > Lysobacter sp. Soil_N_51. The sequence goes on from NZ_JBDGLR010000001.1 coordinate 544,410, forward strand.
GCAGGTCCTTGCCGGCCATCGGGTGGTTGAGGTCGACGTCGACCACGCTCATGCCGATCTTCTGGATGGTCACCGCGCGCGGGCCGAAATTGGTCTGCAGCACCGCCTGCATGCCGACTTCCAGCTTGGTGTCCTTGAAATACTTCTTCGGCACGCGCTGGGTCAGGCCGTCCTGGCGCACGCCGTAGGCGTCGGCCGCGACCACGTCGACTTCGAACTTGTCGCCGGCCTCGTGGCCTTCCATCGCCTTTTCCAGGCCCGGGATGATGTTGTTGTGGCCGATCAGGATCGCCAGCGGATCGCGGCCTTCCGAGCTCTCGAGCGGCTCGCTGCCCTGCTCGGAAACGGTGTAGTGGAATTGAACGACGCGATCTTTCTCGATTTTCATGGCAAATCCGGCTGGGAAGACCGCCACGCGGCGATCAGGAAAGGAACGGCGGTGCCGCAATGAGCGGGCCGCCACAAAAGGTGACATCGATTGTCTTGTCGCCGCTGCCGTTAGCCGCCAAGCTATCGGCCGTGACGAAGGCCGCGCATTATCCCGGCAACACCGCTCCCGCGCCAGCACGCGGGCCACTGCCGTGGCCGGCGCTGGCCGTGGGGCTGAGCCTGTGCCTGCTGCTCGCGGCCTGCGGCGGCGGCAAGCAGGTCGTCCGCCGCGGCCCGGTCCCGCAGCCGCCCGCGCGGGTCTGGCCGCACGTCGAACCGGAAAACCCCGGCGCCTCCAACGCGGTGCTGATGCGGGCGATCAGCCTGGTCGGCACGCCGTACCGTTACGGCGGCAACACCCCCGACAGCGGCTTCGACTGCAGCGGCCTGGTCAACTACGTCTACCGCGACATGCTGGCGCTCAACCTGCCGCGCACCTCGCGCGACCTGGCCGGCTACCAGGGGCCGAAGATCGAGCCGACCCGGCTCGCCTCGGGCGATCTGGTGTTCTTCGGCAGCTCGGGCAACGTCAGCCATGTCGGCATCTATGTCGGCGAAGGCCGCTTCGTCCACGCCCCCAGCAGCGGCGGCACGGTCCGCCTGGACCGGCTGGACGGCCCCTACTGGCGCGACCACTACAGCGGCGCCAAGCGGGTTCTCAGGAAGAACTGAGATCACTTCCTGAATGCGGGAAGGTTCCCAGACTCGTCAGAAATGTGAGCAAAATCACATACCTGTTAACGAGCCTCTAACGAAATTTGAACCAACCTCTCGCGCTTCACGGGCATGATCCCCTACCGGTGACGACTTCGTGATGACTAAGTGACGACCCAAACCACTCGCCACAACCGCAAGGCTGCCACCCCCCAAGCACCGCGCGCTACCGCCCAAGGCCTCTCGGCCCGGGCCACCCAACGACTTCTGCTGACCGCCTCGCTGGCGGTTTGCGCCCTGCCCGCCTTCGCCCAGCAGTCTTCCGCGCTGGCCGCGACCGCCGGCGCCCTCCCTTCGGCGACCTCGCTGCGCAACGATTCGGCCGACGCGCCGCAACCGTCGGCCAGCAACATGCTGCCGGAAGCGATGACCCTGTCCGACCGCGCCCTGCTGCTGGCGACCGACCTGAACCGCCTGCTGGGCCAGGGCCAGGACGTGGCTCTGAGCAAGACCGACATGCCGGTGGCCGAACAAGGCCGCATCAAGGGCATGCTGCAGCGCGCGCTGGCCCTGCTGGGCACGCCGTACCGCTGGGGCGGCACCTCGCCGGACCAGGGTTTCGATTGCAGCGGCCTGGTCGGCTACGTGTTCCGCAACGCCCTGGGCATCGAACTGCCGCGCGTGTCGCGCGAGATGGCCAAGACCGGCGAAGTGATCGCCCGCGATTCGATGAGCGAAGGCGACCTGGTGTTCTTCGGCCGTCGCGGCCGGGTCGACCACGTCGGCATCTACCTCGGCGAAGGCCGCTTCGTGCATGCCCCGCGCACCGGCAAGGACGTGACCGTGTCCAGCCTGGACAGCGGCTACTGGAGCGGCAAGTTCATGGAAGCGCGTCGGGTCGACGGGATCTGAGTTCGCGCTTCAAGATTCAAACGCAACAGGCCGCCTTCGGGCGGCCTGTTGCGTTGTGGGGGATGAGTTTTGCGCTTTGGCTTGCCGCGTCGACGGTGGCGTGTCTGGAAGGAGACTGCGTTTGCCGAGACGCAGCTCGCTCCTCATGGATTACGAAGCCGGCCGTTTTTCGCACGAAGCCGCGGCTGAAATCAGCGCCCACTTTGGAAAAGGGGGCGAGCGCCCGGCTTGGTTCGATCCTGGGTGGCGGTCGGTGCGCGGGGGATTCGCTTTCAGGCGGCCGGCGGTGGGTTGAAGCAAGAGCAAGAGCAAAAGCGAATCCCCCCTGCCCACCTTTTGCAAAGGGGGGAAATGCAAAAGCGAGGGCGAGAGCAAACGTGGGGCGCGCGGGAAGGTGCGACTTGCCACGGGCGTCTAAGTAACGTGCGGCTGAGTGACGAACGTCTGGAATGAGATGCGCCTGAGCCAAGCAAACTTCAATCTGCGGGACTCACTTCCCCGCATCGCCCTCATGCACATACCGCTCCACCGTCGCCTCGATGCCCTTGCTCAGTTCCATCACCTTGAGCGCGTATTCGGCCAGGCGCTTGTCGTCCTCGGTTTCCGGCGTCCACGGCGGCACCGCGGTCGGTTTGCCTTCGACCTGGTCCATCGCCACGAACACGATCACGCAGTGCGTGCACAGCCGCTCCTCAGGCTCGCCGTCGTCCAGGCCCGGGTCGCGCGCTTTCACGTCGACGGCGAAATGCATGCTGCTGTTGCCGGTCAGGATCAGCTTGGTGTGCACGGTGACCAGATCGCTGATCCGGATCGGGGCGACGAAGCGGATGCCGCCGACCGCGACGGTCACGCTGTATTTGCCGCTCCAGCCGACCGCGGCGGCGTAGCCGGCCTGATCGATCCATTTCATCACCATGCCGCCGTGGACCTTGCCGCCGTAGTTCACATCGGTGGGCTGGGCGAGGAAGCGCAGGTTCAATTCGCGTTGCTGGCCTTTCATGCGCTGGCTCCGATAGGCGTGTACACCTTGAGATGCCGCACCACCGCCGCGCCGACCCGATGCACCGCTTCGCGCGCGCGTTCGTCGTCGAGTTGGCCGTAGTCGTGCAGCTTTTCGGCGGCCTGGCCGACCGCGACCTGCTGCGGCACCACGATCAGGCCGAGCTTGGCCAACGCATCGCGCAACACCAGCAGCGAACGCAACCCGCCCAGCGGCCCGGGCGAGGCCGAGACGATGCCGGCCACTTTGTCGGCGAACAGCGTGGTGCCGGACCGGCCGCCGGGCATCGGCCGCGAGATCCAGTCGAGGGTGTTCTTGACCAGCGCCGGCATCGAACCGTTGTACTCGGGCGTGCTGATCAGCAGGCCGTCGTGTTCGCCGAGCAAGGCCTGCAGGCGCAGCGCATTCTCGGGCAGGCCTTCGGCTTCGATATCGCCGTCGTAGATCGGCAGCGGGTAATCGCGCAGCTCGATCAGGGTCACCTGCGCGCCGGCGGCGCGCGCGCCCTCGGCCAGCACCGGGATCAGGCGGCGGTTGTAGGACCCCGCGCGCAGGCTGCCGGCGAAGGCGAGCAGACGCGGGGACGGGTCGATCGGGCTGGCGGACATGCGGTGCTCCGTGGCGAATCGGCCGATTATGCGCGAGCCGCCGGGAAGCCGGGTGAGCGCCCGCGCCAAAGCAAACGCCCCGGCCGAGGCCGGGGCGTTGTCGTTTCCAGCAATGCGGCGATCAGCAACGGCCGCGCGCAAGCTCAAGCCGCGCTCACTTCTCCAGCTTGAACTCGCCGTACTCCTTGAGCTGGCTCTGCACGGCCTTGTAGTCGCCGACCACGATGATCGACTGGTCCTTGGTCGCGTAATACTTCTTCGCCGCCGCCTGGACCTGCTCGGCGCCGACCGCGCGCACCTTCGGCACGTACTCGCCGAGGAACTGCGGCGGCAGGCCGTACAGCCAGTTGCTCGCCAGCGACGCCGCCACCGATGCCTGCATCTGGTTGCCGATCAGATAACCGCCGGCCACATAGCGCTTGGTGTCTTCCAGCTCCTGCGCCGGCACCGGGTAATCGTTGAGCTTGCCGAATTCGTAGATGAATTCGCCGATCGCCGCGCCGGTGACTTCGTTGCGCACGTCGGCCGAGGCCTGGACGATGCCGCCGGCGCGCAAGGCGTTGAGCCCGCCGCGCGCACCGTAGGTGTAGCCCTTGTCCTCGCGCAGGTTCTGCATCAGACGGCTGCTGAAACCGCCGCCGAGGACGATGCCGGCGAGCTGCGCCGGAATGTAGTCGGCATCGGTGGCGGCGATCGCCGGACGGCCCAATCGCACCGCCGACTGCACGCTGCCGTCGCGCTGCACGAACAGGCGTTGCGGCTTGGCCTCGCGCCGCGCCGGCGCGGTGTCGGCGATCGGCTCGCCGCTGCCCTTCCAGCCACCGAACGCGGCTTCGGCGTACTTGAAGCCCTCGTCGGCGCTGATCCGGCCGGTGACGATCAACAACGCGCGCTCGGGACGGAACCGGCGCGCGTGTTCGGCGCGAACCTTGTCGGCGCTGACCGCGTTGATCGCGGCCTCGGTCGGCTGAGTGTGGCCGTAGGGATGATCGCCGTAGGTCGCCGCGAGCAAGGCGCGGGTGGCCTTGAACCCCGGCTGCGCCTGCGAGACCTTCAATTCCTGCAGCGCATTGGCCTGGGCGAGCTTGACCTCGGCATCGGGAAAACTCGCCTGCTGGGCGACTTCGGCCAGCAGCCGCAGCATCGCTTCGGACTGGGTCGGCAGCGCGTAGCCGCTGAGGATCACACCATCGTTGAGCGCATTGGCGGCGAGCGTGCCGCCGTAGCCCTGCGCGGCCTCGGCGATCGCCTTGGCGTCGCGCTTGGGCGTGCCCTGGGTCAGCAATTGCGCATACAGCGAGGCGAACCCCGAGGCGTCGGCCGCATCGGCGGCGAAGCCGGCATTGCGCACCGCCAGCACGTAGTCGACCCGCGGCAGGCCCTTGCGCGGCACGACCCACACTTCCAAACCGTTGGCGAGGGTCTTCTGCGCGATCTGCGGCACCGGCAACGCCTTGTCGGCGGCCAGCGGCGGCAGTTGCGAAGGCAGTTTGGCGGCCGGGCCGGCAAACGCGACGCCGCCGATCGCGACCAGGGCCAGCGAGGTCGCCACGGCGAGCAGATTCTTATGCATGTTCATCTCGTCTCCTCGCTCAGTTCTGGCCGGACGGCGCGGCGGCGGCGGGCGCGGCCATGGCGGTCGGGCGGCGGTCGATCACGGTGCGGTTGGCGCGGGTCAGATAGGTCTTGGCCGCGCGCTGCAGATCGGCCGAGGTCACCGCTTCGATCCAGCCGGGAATCTTGTTGACCACGTTGGCGTCGCCCCACAAGGTCTGCATGCGCGCGACGGTGTCGGCGCGGTCGATGTAGCTTTCCAGGCCGTTGTACCAATCGGCCAGCATCTTGGTCTTGACCCGCTTGAGCGTGGCCGCGTCGACCCCGCCCTGGGCGATCTTCGCCACTTCCTCGTCGATCGCCGCGAGCACCGCGTCGGCGCTGCTGTCGGGCTTGTACAGCGCGAACAAGGTGTACAGGGTCGGGCCGTTGTAGGTCCACGGATCGGTCAGGCCGTACAGCGCGTCGACACTGAGCGCGAGCTGCTTGCGCTTGACCAGGCTCTGGTACAGGCGCGAGGCCTCGTCGCCGGCCAGCACGCTGCCGAGCACCGCCATCGGCGCGTGATCGCGGCTACCGCGCGCGGGCATCTTCCAGGCCGCGGCGATCGCCGGCACCTGCGCCAGCGCGTCGGTCTGATTGACGCGTTTTTCCTGGGTGTTGAGGCCCTCGCTGTAATCCGGCGGCGGCGGCGTGGAGCGTCCGGGAATCGCGCCGAAGTACTTGTCGGCCAGTTTGAAGGCCTCGGCCGGCGTGATGTCGCCGGCGATGCCGAGCACGGCGTTGTTGGGGCCGTAGTAATCGCGATGGAACGACTGCACGTCGGCCAGGCTGGCGTTTTCCAGATCCTGGAAGCTGCCGTAGCCGTCGTGGTTGTTCTCCCATTTCTGGAATGCGTGCTGGCCGATGTCGATCCACATGAAGCCGCCGTAAGGCTGGTTCTTCACGTTGACCCGGATTTCCTCCTTGACCACGTCCTGCTGGTTTTTCAGCGTGGTCGGGTTGAAGTCCAGGGTCTTCATGCGGTCGGCTTCCAGCCACAGGATGCGGTCGAGCGCCGACACCGGCGCGACCTCGATGTAGTTGGTGAAGTCGGCGCGGGTCGAACCGTTGTTGCGGCCGCCGCCGCCGCTGATGACCTGGTCGAACACGCCCTTCGGCGCGGTCGGCGTGCCCTGGAACATCAGGTGTTCGAACAGATGAGCGAAGCCGGTGCGGTTCTTGGGCTCCAGCCGCATGCCGACGTGATAGACCACGCTGACGCCGACGGTCGGCGAGCTGTGATCCTCGGACACGACCACGGTCAGTCCGTTGTCGAGTTTCTTGACCGCCACCGGCACCTGCCAGCGATCGCTCTCGGCCGCGGACGCAGGAGCGAACGCGGCGGTCGTGATCGTGGTCAGTCCGGCCAGCAGTACGCTCAGATGACGCGTGCGCATGGGTGGCTCCCTGTCTTTGTCGAGATGTTGTGTCGAGATGAGTCGGATGATGGTGCGTGTGCGGGTGTGGCGAATGGCGTCGAGCCCCTCGACGCGTCCCGGGCCCGCGCACCTTAACCTGCCCGGGCCGGCCGCGCATGCGGGTCGAAAGTCACGTAGGGAGATCGCGCGCACGGCCCGCCGCTGGCCGTCGCCGCGCGAATCGCCGACACTGTGCGCCCCGCGTCCCTGCCCCACCGACCCGCCGATGCCGTACACGCCTATCGTGGCCACCCTGGGCTACGTGCTTTCGCCCGATGGCCGCCAAGTGTTGATGGTGCATCGCAACGCCCGTCCCGACGATCATCAGCTCGGCAAGTACAACGGCCTGGGCGGCAAGCTGGAGGCCGATGAGGACGTGGTCGCCGGCATGCGCCGCGAGATCTTCGAGGAAGCCGGCATCGACTGCACCGCGATGCAGTTGCGCGGCACCATCAGCTGGCCGGGCTTCGGCAAGCGCGGCGAGGACTGGCTCGGTTTCGTGTTCACCGTTACCGCGTTCGAGGGCGTGCCGTTCGCGAGCAATCCCGAGGGTTCGCTGGAATGGGTCGATCTCGACCGCCTGCACGAACTGCCGATGTGGGAAGGCGACCGCGAGTTCCTGCCGCTGGTGTTCGACGCCGACCCGCGCGCGTTCCACGGGGTGATGCCGTACCGCGACGGGCGGATGGTGTCGTGGAAGTATTCGCGGGTTTGAGCGGTTGGGTGTGGGACTTGCTGGAGTCGGAACTCGCGGATTGACTTGGCGAGTCGGAACAACGGCAAGCCCGTTTCACCCTTTCGATAAAAGCTGTTCGACCTCGCCCCAGTCCGATTCCCAGATACGGCCATGGCAGGCCCAGTCCGGCAGCGCACCGCGCACGCGTTCGGCCGGCCCGTGCGGGAACATCGGGCCGCGAAATTCCAGGTTCAACAATAGTCCCGATACCGGCGCCCAACGCAGGATCGCCTCGCGCGCCGGCCGCAGCGGGCTTCGCGCCGGATCACTACCGCTGTGCGCGAGATCGAAGCTTTGCGAGTCGAACACCACCAGGCAACGCGAGTCCTCAGTGCGCAGCAGATAAATGCGCCCGCCCTGTTCGGGGTCATGCACGGCGCGGCAATCGCCCAGCGCATAACGCTCCTCGCGCACCACGCCGGCCTGTGCATCGATCTGAAAGGCCCCAAGCGTACTGCGCTTGATCGCGCGCCATTGCCGCGCGAAGGTCCAGGCATTGACCGAGGCATACACCATGCCCAGCAACAGGCAGGCCGCGAGTAGATACGGCCAATAGACCGCGACCCAGCCCGCCAGCGCGCTGCCGCTGCGTAGGCTCAGCACCGAAATCGTCAGCACGGCCAGAAAAAAACCGGTGACCGCGGCGCAGCTCTTCAGCCATTCCATTCGCCAGTGGCGTATGTGGGCGGGTACCTGATCGGGCGATTGGTCCGTCGACGCCATCAACTCGTTCGCCCTGGGCACTATCAGTTCGAGCCTGCCGCGCTCGTCCTGGGTCATCGCCACCATCGTCGTCCTTGCCACCATGCTCGTACCTCCGTGTGTCCAGCCGCATCTGGGGCTTTCAGCAAAAACCCGACACGGGTAAAGCACCTGCGCGGCCGGCGCTCGCCGGCGCAGTCAAGCGCGTAGACGCACCATCGCCGCTGCATCGCCGTTGCCGGCGACCGCCATGCCGGTGCATTCAACCACCGACGCGTACCGTGCCCTTGCCTTCCTTCTGTTCGAACACAAAGCTGAAAGCCAGGCTCACCGCGACCGCTTCTTCCTTGCCGGTCACGCAGCCTTCCTCCTGCGGCTTGACGCCTGGATAGATGCAGCGGAACGCCGGATCGAACCGCCACTGCAGCACCGCCGCCTGCGCGGCTTCGACGAACTGCGGGGCCGCCGCCGTCGCCGCCGGGCAACCCTGCTCCACCCCGACCGGACGGCTGCCGCTGACCCGCCCGTCCGCGCCGATCGCCACGTTCAGGCAAACCGTCTGCGGCGCCAATCGCTGCGCCAGCAACTCGCGCGGATAAGCCGGCGCGGCGTTGTCGCGTTCGGCCAACGGCATCTGGAAGGTTTCGTTGTCGCCCAGTTGCATGCGCTCGGGCGCGGTCAGCAGCTTGTCGATCGAGCGCACGCCGACCGCGCCGGTATGCGGGTCGTCCTGCGCCGCGCTGTGCGGCGGCACGCTGGCGCAGGCGCCCAACATCACCACGCAGCCGCTGAGCATCCATGATTTGAATCGCATCGTTGTCTCCATGACCACGTGGGTATTCGTTATGCCGTTGCGATGATGTCGGTAGCCGAGCACACGCGCTTGGCGGCTTACGCAGCTTCGGGCCGCGTGCTCGATTTTGTCTTAAGCGGCGCTGTGGATCTTGCCATGATCGGGCGACCGGGGCATCTCGCGCGCTGGCGCCTGGGCAGGTGTCCCATGGAGAAGTTCGTTCGATCGACAGCCGTGAGTTTGCGATTGCGTCGTGAGTTGCGACGTTGGCGTCGTGGCGTGGTCGCGGCTTACGCCGCTCCTACAGGGAGGCAGGGAGGCCATGTCGTTTTTGCTTGGACTTGAAGTCGCGCAGTTCATTCAACGCTGCGAAGCCACTGACTCGCGAGAACAAAAGGACACCCGAAGGGCGGCGCACAGGGATGTGCGCCGTGCGCCACCGAGACAGGATGTCTCGTGTGGCGCATGCCCGCGGAAGCTCCGCACTTGCGGGCACTTGATTCAAAAAAAACGTTTTTCTTTGGTTCTCACTGGCCGGATACAACCGCATCGGGACGCGTCGGCGCCGCGCACCCGACGACCCACATCGCCATGACCGCGGCGATGACGGGCAATACGATGCGAATCCAGACGCGCCGCTTCGCACGGCAGTCCGTCGACGCGAGCGTCATCGCCGCAGCCAACTCATGCGCGCGTTTCTTCCTCGATCCCGACATTGGTCGGCGCCGCATCGTAGACCGCCTTGTCGAGCAGACCGGTTTCCTTGGCCACCAGCACCGGCACCAGCATCTGCCCGGTCACATTGGTCATGGTCCGCATCATGTCGAGCACGCGGTCGATCGCGTACAGATAACCGATCGTCTCCAGCGGCAGGCCGGCGGCGCTGAGCACCACGGTGGCCATGATCACCGCGGTGCCGGGCACGCCGGCGGTGCCGAAGCTGCCCAGCACGGACGCGATCATCACGATGAAGTACTGGTCGGCGGTCAACGGCGTACCGGTGTACTGGGCGATGAACACCGCGCACAGCGCCGGATAAATCGCGCCGCAGCCGTCCATCTTGATGCTCGCGCCCAAGGGCGAAGCGAACGCCGCGTAATCTTTATTGACGCCGAGGTTATGGGTGATCGACCGCATCGCCACCGGCATCGCGGCGAAGCTCGACGAACTGACGAACGCCACCTGCATGCCCGGCGCGGCGCCGCGGAAGAACTTGAGCGGATTCAGCCCGTGCGCGAGCAACAGGCCGCTGTAGACCACGACGATGTGCAGCGCGCAGGCGACATACAGCGCCAGCACGAAATTGCCCAGCGGCAGCAGCTTCTCGAAGCCGTACGCGCCGACCAGCGAGGCGATCAGGCCGAAGGTGCCAATCGGGGTGACCTCCAGCACGAAGCGGGTCACCTGGATCATCAGCTCGCTGGTTTCGCCGACCAGCTTGCGCACGCCGGCGACTTTCTCGCCGAGCTTGACCATGGCGAAGCCGAGCAACCCGGCGAAGAAGATCACCGGCAGGATCGAGCCCTTGCCGGCGGCGAGCACGGTTTCGCCGGCCGCGTTCTTGGTCGCGCCGATGCCGGTCAAGGCATAGAACGGATTGCTCGGCACCACGTCGAGCAAGACCTTGACCACGCTGGGCACGTCGCGCGGCTTGTAGCCCGAATCCACCGCCAGCCCGGTCACGCCGGCGCCGGGCTGCAGGATCGTGCCGACCGCCAGGCCGATGCCGACCGCGAGCACCGCGGTGATCGCGAACCAGGCGAAGGTGCGGCCGCCGAGCGCGGCGATCGATTTCTGTCCATGCAGCGACGCGACCGCGTTGATCACCGCGAAAAACACCAACGGCACCGCGATCATCTTGATCAGGGTGACGTACAGATCGCCGAGCGGCCCGAACCAGGTGTCGGCCGCCGAGCCGAAGGCCCAGCCGGCCAGCGCGCCGAGCACGAAGCCGGCGACCACGCGCTGCCAGAACGGGATGCGGAACCAGGCCGAGAACAAAGCGGTCATCGCGGGCTATCCAATGAGTGCGTCGGTGAGTGCGTCGGTGGCTGCGAAGCGCACGCGGCTGATGGCGGACGCGCGCGGACGGGATGACACGATAAACAGCTTCGCCGCGGCGCTGCCTGATCTGAGCGCATAAGCCGGCAACCAAACATTATTACTTCGGCCAGCTTCGGCAAACCAGTCGGGCTGGGTTGGAACAATAGTGGATTGGCGGGCTATGCGGAGAACGAGTTCACAGGAGTGAGAAACGAGTAGAGCAGGCTGCCTTACTCGTTTCTCACTCCTGCGAACTCGTTCCTCGGCCGCCGCCGCCAAACCGCGGTCACACGCCCGAGGCATAATCGCCGGCTCGTCATTCCCAACGCCCGGCCCGCCCATGTCCAAGCTGCGTTCCGTTTCCGTTCTGCTCGTTCCCGCGCTGCTCACCGCCTGCGCCGCGGCCGCTCCGACCCGACCCGATGCGCCCGGCGCCGGCATCGCGATCGAGGTCCCGGCGATCCAGCATCCGCAGGGCGAAACCCCGGCCTGGTGGTACCGCGACGGCGCCGCCCAGGCCGCGCAGCGCGGCGCGTCGTCGGCCAAGGCCAAGAACGTGATCCTGTTCGTCGGCGACGGCATGAGCCTGACCACGGTCGCCGCCGCGCGCATCCTCGCCGGCCAGCTCAAGGGCGCGCCCGGCGAAGAAAACCGCTTGAGCTGGGAACGCTTTCCCTCGACCGCGCTGAGCAAGACCTACAACACCGATTCGCAGACGCCCGACTCGGCCGGCACCATGAGCGCCATGGCGACCGGCGTGAAGACCCGCGCCGGCGTGCTCAGCATCGGCCAGAAGGGGCTGCGCGGCGACTGCGCGGCGGCCCTGCAGGCGCCGATGCTGACCTTGTGGGAACTCGCCGCGAGCCAAGGCCTGGCCACCGGCGTGGTCACCACCACCCGCGTCACCCACGCCACCCCGGGCGCGACCTTCAGCCATTCGGCCGACCGCAACTGGGAAAACGACATGGACCTGACCGACAAGGCCAAGTCCGAAGGCTGCATCGACATCGCCCGGCAGATGATCGAGTCGCCGTACGGCACCGGCCCGGACGTGCTGATGGGCGGCGGCCGCGGCAACTTCATGACCGTCGAGCAGCGCGATCCCGAGTACGACGACAAGGTCGGCCAGCGCCTGGACGGCCGCGACCTCATCGCGACCTGGAAGCAGCGCCACCCCGGCGGCGAGTACGTGTGGAACGCCAAGCAGTTCGCCGCCGCGCCCAAGGACAAGCCGCTGTTCGCGCTGTTCGAACCCGATCACATGCAGTTCGACCACGACCGCCCGCAGGACGGCGCCGGCGAGCCGTCGCTGGCGGAAATGACGGTCGCGGCGATCGAACGGCTCAAGAAGATCAAGGGCGACAACGGCTTCGTGCTGCTGGTCGAAGGCGGCCGCATCGATCATGCGCACCACATGGGCAATGCCTATCGCGCGTTGACCGACACCATCGCGCTTAGCGAAGCGGTGGAAGCGGCGAACAAGGCGACCTCCGCGGACGACACCCTGATTCTGGTCACCGCCGATCACTCGCACACGCTGAGCTTCGTCGGCTACCCGACCCGCGGCAACCCGATGCTCGGCAAGGTGCGCGGCACCAGCGGCGAAGACGGCGACCCGAACGCCTACGCCCGCGACGCGCTCGGCAAGCCCTACACCACGCTCAGTTACAGCAACGGCCCGGGCTATACCGGTGCCAGCTCGCAACAGCCCGAAGGCCCGCACACCTTCCCGCATACCGCCAGCGGCATGCAGGAAATCGAAAAGGGCCGCCCGGACCTGAGCAACGTCGACACCCAGGCGCCCGACTACATGCAGGAAGCCCTGGTCCCGACCACCGCCGAAACCCACGGCGGCGACGACGTCGGCATCTGGGCTCGCGGCCCCGGCAGCAGCGCGGTGCGCGGCAGCGTCGAACAGAACACGATCTACCATTTCCTGCTGCAGTCGATGCCGAAGTTGCGCGCTTCGTTGTGTGCGAAGGGCGATTGCGATGCGAACCAGGTGCCGGTGAAGTTGCCTGACGCGGGTCAGTTCAAGAACTGAGTGGGCATCGTGGGCTGATCGAAAAGCGAATCCCCCCTGCCCCCCTTTTGCAAAGGGGGGAACAGCACTGGCTCGGAATGAAAACGGCGACCTTGGGGTCGCCGTTTTTCTTTTTCAAAGCGCTAGCGCTCAACGCGAATCACCAGCGGCTCGAATCACCAGCAGCCCACGCAACCAGCAGCCCGCTACGTAACCCACCGAAGCAACGAATGCAGTCTCCCCCTTTGCAAAAGGGGGATTAAGGGGGATTCGCTTTTGCTCCTGCTTCTGCTCGTGCCTTTACCTACGTCCCATCCCTCAAAACGGCTTAGCCAACACCAACCAGACAATCGCAATCAACGCCAGCAACGGCAGCTCATTGAACAAACGCAACGTCCGCGACGAAGGCAGCGCCCGCCCCTTGTCCACGCCCTTGAGCCAGCGCCCGGTAAAGATGAAATACACCAGCAGCACCACGACCAACGTCAACTTGACGTGCAACCAGCCGCCGACCGCGAACATCTGCGGCAACCCATCGCCGAACACCCGATAGCCCTGCCACATCAACAGGCCGCACAAAAACGCGATGCCGAACATGACGTGGCCGAAGCGATACAGCTTGCGCCCCATCAACACCAGCCGCGCGCGCACCGCAGGCTCGTTGCCGGCCTCGGCGATGTTGACCAGGATCCGCGGCAGGTAGAACACCGAGGCCATCCAGGCGATCACGAATACGACATGGAAGGTCTTGGTCCATAGATAGGCATTCATCGCGGGCTTCCTGATAAGGGCTGGCGGGTTGATACAAGAGTGAGGGAGCCGGCTGCGAACCGCCGCGCCGCCGCCGGCGACGCCAACTCGCGATGGCGCCGATATCGACAGCATCGCGCGGCGAGGATCGAGCCCACCGCCGCACCGGTCCCGAGGCGCGTTAGGATGCCACGCTCCACCGCAAGCCACCGCCCCGATGAGCAAACAGTACGACGCCGCCTACTTCCAGCGCTGGTACCGCGACCCGGCCCTGAAGCACCAGGCCATCGGCGGCGCCGCGCGACTGGCGCGCAAGGTCGCGCTGACCGTCGCCACCGCCGAGTACCACCTCGAGCGCCCGATCCGCAGCGTGCTCGACATAGGCTGCGGCGAAGGCCCGTGGCGCGCGCCGCTGCTCAAGCTGCGCCCGCGCCTGCAGTATCTGGGATTCGACAGCAGCGAGTACGCCACTGCGCGCTTCGGTCGCAGTCGCAACCTGCACCTGGCGCGGTTCGGCGATTTCGAATACCTGCGCCCGTGCGCGCCGGTCGACCTGCTGATCTGCAGCGACGTGCTGCATTACCTGGACACCCGCGAACTCGATCGCGGCCTGCCCGGCCTGGCCGAGCTGTGCGGCGGGGTCGCGTTCCTGGAGACCTTCACCCGCGAGGACGGCATCGAAGGCGACACCGACGACTTCAAGCGCCGCCCGGCCGCGTTCTATCGCGAACGCTTCGCCGCGCAGGGCTTCACCGCGCTGGGCTCGCACCTGTGGCTGGCGCGGCGGTTGCGCTTCGGCACCTCGGCGCTGGAAACGGCCGGCTGAGTCCCTTAGCCCCTTGTAGGAGCGGCGTGAGCCGCGACCGCGGCACTTCGGTTACGACGCCCTTCTCGGATACCGTTCGAGGTTTTAAAACAGCCGTCCGGGTGTCTGGGCTTCGGATTAGGCGCTTGCGTGCGCTGCTTCGGTTGGTCGCGGCTTACGCCGCTCCTACACGGGGCGCCTTCAGAGATCGCGGTGCCTGCCGCCGCGTCTCACCACTTGGTGGAACGCAACCCGCCACCCACCGCGCCATTCACGCGACCGCCGTCCCAATCCGCTATGCTGCGCCGCAGCAAACCGCAGACGCCGGAACCCGTTACGCTCCGGCGCCAGTTCGCCCGCCAAAGAGACTCCGACCCGATGCTGCTTTATCAGATGCACGAATTCGGCCGCGCCTGGATGGCCCCGATGACCTACTGGGCCGATGCCGGCGCGAAGATGTTCGCCGCGCCCGGCAGCTGGCTGTCGACCGTACCGGGCGCCTCGCGCTTGGCCGCCGGCTACGAACTGCTCTACCGCATCGGCAAGGATTACGAGAAGCCCGAGTTCGGCATCCATTCGATCCAGATCGACGGCAACACCTACCCGGTGATCGAGCGCGAGATGCAGCGCAAGCCGTTCTGCCGGCTGCTGCGCTTCAAGCGCTACGCCGACGACGCCGACAACATCGCCGAACTCAAGGACGATCCGCCGGTGCTGGTGGTCGCGCCGCTGTCGGGCCATCACAGCACCCTGCTGCGCGACACGGTCAAGACCCTGCTGCGCGACCACAAGGTCTACATCACCGACTGGATCGACGCGCGCATGGTGCCGGCCGAGGACGGCGCGTTCACCCTCGACGATTACATCGGCTACATCCAGGACTTCATCCGCCTGATCGGCGCCGACACCCTGCACGTGATCAGCGTCTGCCAGCCGACCGTGCCGGTGCTCGCGGCGGTGTCGCTGATGGCCGCGCGCGGCGAACCCACCCCGCGTTCGCTGGTGATGATGGGCGGCCCGATCGACACCCGCGAAAGCCCGACCAAGGTCAACGACCTGGCCGTGCACAAGCCGCTGTGGTGGTTCGAAAACAACGTGATCCATCACGTGCCGGCGAACTTCCCCGGCCGCGGCCGCCGCGTCTATCCCGGCTTCCTGCAGCACAGCGGCTTCGTGGCGATGAACCCGGAGCGGCATTTCCAGTCGCACTGGGATTTCTATCAGGACCTGCTCAAGGGCGACCTGGAAGACGCCGACTCGCATCGCCGTTTCTACGACGAATACAACGCCGTGCTCGACATGCCGGCCGAGTACTACCTCGACACCATCCGCGTCGTGTTCCAGGAACACCTGCTGCCGCGCGGACTGTGGGACGTGGCCGGCGAGCGGGTCGATCCCGGCGCGATCAACAACACCGCGCTGCTGACCATCGAAGGCGAACTCGACGACATCTCCGGCCAGGGCCAGACCCGCGCCGCGCACACGCTGTGCACCGGCGTGGCGCAAGCCGACCGTCAGCACATCACCGTCGACGGCGCCGGCCACTACGGCATCTTCAGCGGCCGTCGCTGGCGCGATCAGGTGTATCCGCAGGTGCGCAACTTCATCGCCAAATACGCGGCGAAGTAAACCGCCGCATCCGGCACGACTGCGCTTTATCGCGGTCCGCTCGACCTGAACGTCGGGCGGACCGTTTTATTTTGCGCGACGCGCAATACTCAGACGGCATGTAGCTTACGGTCGCCCGTGAGCGACCGCGCAAGTGCGCAACCGTTCGCCATCCGCTGGACGGCCTGCGCGCATTCGTACGCCGTACAACCGCGAAAACCTCGCCCCTGTGCGCGCCGCGATCAGAAAACAGCGACATGCGCCGCTAAAAACTGTCGACTGGGCATCAATTACGCACGGCCACGAGGGCGGCCGGCGCCGGGATGGCTACAGTCGCCTCAGCCGCGCGGCGAATCAGTCCGCGCGATCGCAGGATCACGATTCCCGCGCAGCTAAGGAGAGCTGGATGAACCTTCACGCAGGCAGCGCGCGCACTGCGCACGCACACGGTCGCAACCGTCGGCCTTCGCCATCCCGCATCGTTCCAGCCACACCGCCGTCTTCGCGTCAGCCGCCGCGCGTGCATTCGATCGACCGCATCTGAAACCAACCCAAGTACGCCGCTCGCGCCATCACGGCCCGGTCGGTGCACTCAACGCGCGAAGGCCGCACCGGGCTTCGCGCATCGCCCACGCCAAGGAGAGCCCGCATGAAATCGCTTATTCCGTTACGCACCCAGTTGCGTACACGATCCGTCTTCGCATCCGCCGCGCTGTCGGTATTGATGTTGTGCAGCGGCGCGGCCGCGGCCAATGCGGCCTGCGTCTACGCCGGCCAGGACTGGATGGCCGCGTTCCAGGAGAAGGACGTGGCCTGCTCGAACCAGGGCCCGAACAGCGCGAGTTGCGATGCGCGCGAAGCCGAACAGGCCGCGGCCATGCAGGCGATGAGCAGCAGTTGCCCGCCGCTGGACGACTACTGCAGCGTGGTCCGCGATCAGTACGAACAAGCCGCCGCGACCCGCAGCTTCGAATGCCGCCAGGCCGGGACCGCGCTCGATCCGCAATGCCAGGCGCTGCGTCAGGCCGAGTTCCAGCAATTCAAGCGCTTCGTACGCGAATGCATGGTGTTTTGAACGTAATGCTTTAAACGTAATGCTTTGAACGCGATGTTTTCGAGCCGGGCGCGACCGCGCCCGGATAGCGAAAACAGACGACCCGACCATGCCGCATTCCAGTGTTCCATCGCGGCATCGGCCAACCCGCTTCGACCGCGCCACATCGATCGAAGCGGGCCCGTCCGACCGCGTTCGTTGAGCCAAGCTTGTTAACTCACGTTTCTTGAGCCGCGCGATTGAGCCACGCGTGCAATCGGGCCCGCCGGACAGGCCCTCGGACCGAAAACCCAATCGGGAGACGTTCATGTCCAGTCGCCTCGCCGTTTTGCTTTTCCTGTGCTGCTGCAGTTTCGCCGCGACGCTGCACGCCGCGCCCAGCGTGTGTTTCCTCACCGCCACCCAATTGCATCGCGATCGCTTCGAACGAGTGATCGCATGCGAAACCGACGGCCCGTCCAGCCCGAGCTGCGAAGCCGCCGAAGACCGCGAACTCGCCGGCCTGGCATCGCTGCGGCGCAACTGCCCGGTCCCCAGCCTGGAATGCCAATCCGCGCTTTACCAGCATTACCAGTATTGGCCGCATCGCTCGGCGATCTGCCACGCCGCCGGCAGCGCGTCCGATCCGGCCTGCGTGGCTGCGGTCGAGCACGACGAGGACCTGTACTACGCCGTGATGGGGAACTGCGGCTATCTCTCGCGGCCCGGATGAGCATCGCCACGCGCGGCACCGCACTCATCGCCCCGCATCAACGCTTACATCGCCACCCACATCGCCACCGACAAGGAAGACCACCATGAAACTCCAAGCCCTTTGCGCAAGCCTGTTCGCCATCGCATCGTGCGCCGGCGCGGCCCACGCCGCCACGCCCGCCTGCGCCAGCGCGCGCCTGCACGTCGAAGTCAGCCATACCCAGCGCGTGCTGTCGTGCACTTCGCAAGGTCCCAACAGCCCGGTCTGCCGCCAGAACGAGCAGGTCGAAAAACTGCAGTGGCAGATGATGGATGCGGTGTGTCCCGCGCCGGCGCCGCAATGCGCGGTCCAACGTCAGCTGTACGACATCGTGTCGCAGCAGCGCGCGATCAAATGCCAGCAAGCGGGGTCGTCGACGGCTCCGGTCTGCCAGGCCGCGATGCAGCAGGAAGACGTGAGCTTTCTTCAGGTCAAGCTGAGTTGCTTCATGCAGTGATCGGCGCGCCGTCCAAGCTCGCTGTACCGATCGCCCGATTCTCCACCGACCCGCGACCAAGCACTGGAGCCGTCCATGAAGACCGCATCGCTGGCCTTGCTCGTTTTGTCCCTGTCGTTCTCCACCGTCGCGCTCGCGAGCCCGTGCGCGCCGGCGGTGGACGAAATCATCGGCTTGCGCGATGTGCGCATCGAACTTTGCCGGATCAACGGACCCAACGATCCCGATTGCCTCGCCCAGGAAGCTTATGAGTACGACTTCGTCCGTTCGGTGATCCAGCAGTGCCCGGCGACCCGCTACGAATGCCAGCGCGCGCCGATTGCCTACGTCGCTGCGTGGGGCCAGCGGCGCAGCACCTGCCGGAGCGCGGGCTCGTCCAGCGATCCCGCCTGCGTCAGCGCGCAAGGCGTCGAAGACAGCCGGTTCTATCCATTCGCCGTGTGTCTGCTCAACGATTGGTAGTCCGCGCCGCGCGCGCTGGCGTCGGTCACGCGAACGGACAGACGGAAAAAACGATCAGCCGGCCTCGCGGCCGGCTGATCGATGGATGACGCGGACGACGCGGCGGTTTCAGTCGTGCTGCGCCCACCGCACCAACAGGTGCTTGGCCAGTTGGGCATGCGCATAACCGATCATGCGCGCCGCGTGCAGGGTCACGAACAGCAGCACGATGCCGATCGCGGCGAATATCGGCCACGCCCACGGTTCCCACGCGTCGACCATTTCGATTCCGTCCAGGTACACGCCGTGGCCGACCAGGCCGAACAAGTGCGCGAACGGCAGCAGAGTCAGCGACAACGACAGGCCCAGGCCGACCACCGCGATGGTGAAATAGACCGTGCCCAGCGGCAGCATCAGCAGCATGTACAACAGCGTGCCCCAGGTGCGCGGGTCGACGAAGATCTGCTTGATCCGCTCCATCACCGACAGCTCGCGGTTGGTGTACAACGGCCGGCGCGGCATGCGTTCGCCGAGCATCACTTCGATGAGGCGTCCTTCCACCAGCGCCAGCACCCGCACCGAGCCCAGGAACAGGATCAGCAACGGAATGCCGATGATCAAGATCAGCATGCCGATCGACAGCGACAGGCCGGTCGTGACCCAGGTGAAGTAGAACATGCCGGTCGCCAGCGACAGCAGCATGTAGAACAGCGCGCCGTAGGTGCGCGGTTCCAGCGCGACGCCGAAGAAGCGGCCGAGCAGCGACTTGCGCTTCTTCGGCGCCGGTGGCCGCAGCGCGGTCTGCACCTTGATCTCGGTGTCGCGGTAGATGTCGGCGACCTCGTCGGGCGCGCCGTAACTGCCGGCGACCGCGGCGATCACTTCGGCCTCGCTGCGGTCGGGGTTCTCGGCCAGTTCCGAGCGCAGGTATTCCTCGGCGTCGTACAGCGCGTCCTGGATCAATGCAGGATCGGCGCCGCGCAAGGCCGCGCGCAGGCGGTCGAGGTAGTCGGGAATCGAACGCGGCAGGTCCGCGTCGACGGATGAATCGTGGCGACCTGCGTCGTTGATGGCGTTCATGCGTTCAGCCCCTGGAGTACGGAATCTACGGAGTCGCGGGTCGCGCGCCAGGCGGCTGTCCACTCGCGCAGCGCGGCCTGTCCGGCGTCGGTGATGGTGTAGTAGCGGCGCGGCGGACCGGTCACGGACGGCTCGACGTGGCTGTCGAGCAGCCCGGCCGCGCCTAGGTTGCGCAGCACCGGGTACAGCGCGCTCTGTTTGCCGCTGAGCACGCCCTCGCCTTCGCGCTCGAGGCGCTTGGCGATCTGGTAGCCGTACATCGGCTCGCGCGCCGACCCCAGCACCGCCAGCAAGGCCAGTGAGACGGTGCCGGCGCTGAGCTCCTTCTGGAACTTTCGCAATTGGCTGTCGAGCTCGGTCACGGCAGGCTCCTCTAGGTTGGAGCTGATGCTAGTGCTAAGTTCGGTATAGTGAATGTGCCGGTAGTCATCGTGGCTAACGGCGGGCGACTGGAGGAGTGAGTTCAGAGGAGTGAGGAGTGAGTGGGCTGGCAGACCGTGCCGACAGGGACACCGCGGCTGCGCGGGCGGTTGCAACCGGCTACGCTTCGGCGATCGTCGCCCGGTTCGCAGGCGGCCGTATCGTCACCGCCCACCTTCTCTCAGGAAACCGCATGAAGCGTTCGCTTTCCCAAGCCGTGCTGCTGGCCCTCGCCCTGACCCTCATCGCCGCGACCGCGGGCGCGCAGACCGCCGCGCCGGCCAAGCCGCGCGGCATGCAGGACATCCTCGACGCCAGCCGGCCCGCCGACTGGCGCGCGCTGGACCCGAACAACACCCTGTACCTGGAACTCGAACGCGGCCGGGTGGTGATCGAACTGGCGCCGCAGTTCGCGCCCGCGCACGTCGCCAACATCCGCGCGCTGGCCAGCAACGGCTATTGGAACGGGCTCAGCATCAACCGCTCGCAGGATAACTACGTGGTGCAGTGGGGCGACGCCAACGCCGAGGACGCGAGCAAGCGCAAGCCGTTCGGCGCGGGTTTCAAGCCGAAGCTGCCGGCCGAGGTATCGCGTAAGAGCGCGGGCCTGAACATGACCGTGCTGCCCGATCCCGACGGCTGGGCGCCGCAGGCCGGTTTCGCCGCCGGTTTCCCAGCCGCGCGCGATTCGGCGACCGGTTCGAGCTGGCTCGCGCACTGCTACGGCACCGTCGGCGCCGGCCGCGACATGGCCATCGATTCGAGCAACGGCGCCGAGCTGTACGTGGTGATCGGCCAATCGCCGCGCCACCTCGACCTCAACATCACCACGGTCGGCCGCGTGATCAAGGGCATGGAGTTGCTGTCCTCGCTGCCGCGCGGCACCGGCGCGCTGGGCTTTTACGAAACCGCGGCCGAGCGCGCGCCGATCAAGGCGATCCGGCTGGCGGCGAAGGTACCCAAGGCCGAACGCAGCGATCTGGAAGTGCTGCGCACCGACACGCCGCTGTTCACTGAGTTGGTCGAATCGCGGCGCAACCGCCAGGACGATTTCTACAAGCGGCCGGCGGGCTACATCAATATCTGCAATGTGCCGCTGCCGGTGCGCGATCGGGTGGCGAAGAAGAAGTAAGCGCGGGTCGCGGCCCTCATCCGGCCCTGCGGGCCACCTTCTCCGGCTTGCGCGGGAGAAGAACTGCTTAAAGCCCCTCTTCCGCTTGCGGGAGAGGGGTTGGGGTGAGGGCATCAGCACTACGCCCCGCACTACCCTGCCCCAACGCCTGCGGCTGAAACAGACACATCCGCACCACGTCGTGATAGCGCCCGTCGCTGAAGAATTCGTCGATCAACACGCCCTCGCGCTGAAAGCCCGCGTCCTCGTAGATCTGGATCGCCCGGCTGTTGTCGACATCGACCAGCAAATACAGCTTGTACAGATTCAACACCCGGAACGCGTAGTTGATCGCCAGCCGCGTCGCCGCGCGCGCATAACCGCGCCGCTGCTGTTCGGGCGAAATCATGATCAGGAATTCCGCGCGCCGGTGCAGGTGGTCGATCTCGACCAGTTCGACCAGGCCCACGCGCTCCTGGCCGCTGTCCTGGACGATGAAGCGGCGCTCGGACTGATCGTGGATGTGCTTGCGGTACAGCTCTTCGAGTTCGACGAAGGACTCGTAGGGCTCCTCGAACCAATAGCCCATCACGCTGCGATTGTTGTTGAGCACGTGCACGAAATGCAGGTCGCCGCGCTCCAGCGGACGCAAGGTCACGCTCGGCGCGGGGACCGACGAGGGTGGCGATGACTGTGGCGAATCAGAGGTCGTGTTCATGCCGTTTAGCCTACTCGCGCCGCATGCAGCCGATGTGACGTTTCACGCGACCTTAGCCGGACGATGCCTAGCCTGCTCACTCCCCTCGCTACCAGGCCGCCCGCATGCCCCAGCTTCGCATTCGCATCACCGGCACCGAAGACGATGCCCGCGCGATCAGCAATCTGTTGTCCAGCCTGGAGGGCATCGAACACGTCGAGGAAGTCGCCGACCTGATGCCGCACATGGACGACAGCGATTCCAGTTCGGCCGGCCTGCCCGACGACGCCGGCCCGGGCACGCACGAACTGGAGATCGACGCGCCCAACGCCTCCACCGCCAACAAGGTGCGCGAGGCGGTGGAAGCGCTGGCCTTCGACCTGGACGTGCTGGTCGAGTTCGAGACCGAGGAAGAACGCTGACCCGCACGCTGGGCTGACACCGACGCGACCGGGCCGCAGCGAGGCGGCCCGGCCATGCGTCGCGCGACTCAGCCCTTGCGGCGCGCGCGGCGGATGCGGCGGATCAGCAGCACCAGCACGGTCAGCACCAGCGCCACCGGCAACAACGCGGCGAAGGCGCGGATCAGGAACGCGATCGTGCCGGTGACGATACCGCCGACGTCCTTGAACGCCTCGCCGACCTCGCTGGTGTTCTCCTGGGCGCGCGTGGTCTGGAAGCTCAGCGTGACCAGTTGGGTGGAGATGCGCCGCTGCTGCTGCGCGGCTTCCTGTTCGGCCGCCTGCAACTGCGATTCGATCTCGGCGATGCGGCTCGACAAGGTCATCACGTCGGCGATCTTGAGGTCCTTGCGGTCCTGGAATTCGAGCAGGCGCGCATGCTCCTTGCGCAGCCGGTCCTGACGCATGCTGTTGTCGCGCACCGCGGTGGCCAGATCCTCGGCCTGGATGCTGCGCTCGGCGATTTCCTGGCCCTGGCCGGCCAGCGCGATCAGCTTGTCGACGCCTTGCGGCACGATCCGCACCTGCAGGCTCGCCGAAGGATCCTCGCCGCCGCTCTGGCTCATCTCGAGCACCGCGCAGGCGCCGAACTTGCCGCTGTTGCAGGCCGACTGCACCGCCGCGGCCTGGGTCGCGATGCGCTCGCCGGGCATGCGGATGCGGACTTGATGTTCGTAGGCCAGCAGCACGCCCAGGTCGGGCTGCGCGGCGCCACCAGCGGAATCGGGGCTGGCCCCGCTGGCCGCTGGCATATCTGGCACCTGCACCGCCTCCTCCATCGCGGGACTTTCGCTGCGGTTCTTGCCGCAACCGGCCAGCAGTCCGCCGGCCAGCATCAGCGCCAACAGCAGTCCGGTGATCTTGTTCCTGTCCATCGCGTCCATCTCCTCAGCCGTCAGTGGCAGGCGGCACTATGCCACCGCGACGCGCCCGAAGCAGATTCCCTCGGACGCGCCTTGCCTGTCGATGCTTGAGCGAACGCGCGCCGGGCGCCAACGGGGTTGGCGCCGGCGCGCGGCCGTGCGCGGTGGATCGTCAGAACTTGTGCTTGACCCCCACGGTGACGAAGCGGCCCAGCGCGTCGTACTGGCTGATGTCGTACGGCAGCGCGCCGCCGGCCGGATCGAACGGCGGGTCCTTGTCGGCCAGGTTCTGCACCGACAAATACAAGGTCGTGTCGCGCAGGCCTTCGTAGCCCAGGTACAGATCGAACTGGTGGTGATCGTCGACCTTGCTGCTCAGGCCCGGGTTGCTGCGCGCATCGACCACCTGCTGCCGGTAGCCGCCGATGTAGCGCCACGACAGCTGCGCATTCCAGTCGCCGCGCGCAACCGCCAGCGAGGTGATGCCGCGCCACTTCGGCAGCGCGCCGAAGCGGTTGCCGCCGGCGCCTTCCAGCGCGCCCTGCCCGGCCACCTGCGGCTGCTCGTAGCTCAGCAATCGGGTCCAGGTGCCGTCGAGGGTCCAGGTGTCGTCGCCGGCATGCCAGACCTTGCGGCCTTCGATATCGAAACCGGTCGTGGTCAGCGTGCCCTGATTGGCATAGCGGTTCTCGACCAGTTGCAGCCGGCCCTGCGCGTCGCGGGTGACGCGGCCGGGATTACTCTGCGGATTCGAGACCACGAACTGCACATTGTCCGGCGCGATCAGATCGTCCTGGCGGATGCGGTACAGATCGATGCCGAGGCTGGTGTCGGCATCGGGCGCCCACAACACGCCCAGGTTGACGTTACTGGAACGCTCGGCCTTCAGATCGGGATTGCCGGCGCGCAGCACGGTCACGCCGCGCGACGCGCCCGCCTGCACCGGATCGAACGGATCGATCACGCTGCCGTAGCTGATGGTGGTGCTCTGGGCGATTTCCGGCAGCGACGGCGCGCGGAAACCGCGCGAGGCGTTCAAGCGCAGCAGCCAGTCGTCGCTGACCTGCCAACGGATGCCGAGCTTGGGCGAGAACGCACTGCCGAAGTCGCTGTAGTGATCGCCGCGACCGGCCAGTTGCACTTCCACCTGCTCCCAGGGCTTGAGGCTGAATTCGAAGAACGCGGCGGCGACGCGGCGATCGCCGTCGATCAGATTGATCGCCGGGCGCAGCTCGGTGCCCGACAACACCTGCGGACTGGTGCCCGCGTCCTGGGCTTCGTCGCGGAACTCGACACCGGCGGCGACGCCGACATCGCCCGCGCGCCATTGCCACGGGAAACCCGAGACCTTGCCGCTTAGCGTGCTCAGGCGATACGTGCCGGGACGGCGCGTCGACAGACGCAGCGCGTCGAGCGCGCCCGGCGTGCGCGACGGATTGAGGAAATCGTAGCTGCCGTCGGCCAGCACCTGCTGGAACGCATAACGGTTGAGGAAGTTGCGCACGTATTCGCGCTGCTGGCTTTCCGAATGGCTGGCGGCGACATCCCAGTCCCACACCTCGCCCTTGCCGCGCAGGCCGAACAGGATGCGCGAGAACTCCGACTTGTTGATCTTGTAACGCGCGCCCAGGTCGAGGAAGGAATACTCGAACGGCGTCGGCGTCGCATTCGGATTGTTCGGATGCCCGACCGGCAGCACCGCCGGAATATCGACCAGGCGGCCGGAGCTGCGATCGTAAGCGCGCAGGCCGGCGCCGACCGTCATCGGCGCGCTGAAATAGGTGCCGTTGTTGCTGGTGCTGTAGAGGATCTCGGCGAAGCCCTGCACCTTGTCGTTGAACCACACGTCACCGGCGACCAAGGCCTGGTAACGCTCCACGTCGGGGATCAACGTGCGATACGGCTGGGTGTTGAACGCGCAGGCGTTGCCCGGCAGCGGGCTGCCGAAGTCGCTGTACGGACGCGACTGGGTGCCGGGCTGGCAAGCGAACGCAACCGGCGCGCGCGGGTTGCTCAGGAACGCGCCGCCCTGGGTTGACCAGCCGGCCAGGCGGCCGCCGGGTTGATCGCGAAAATCTCCACTGCGGGTCAGCGCGCGTTCGTCGCCGTTGAGTTGTCCGCGCTTGAACACGTCCAAGCTGAAACGCAGGCTGTAGCCGTCCTTGTCCGGATCGCCGTGACCGGCGCGCAGACCGAGGCTGTGTTGATCGATGCCGCCCTGGGTGGCCGCACCGTAGGATGCATCGACTTCGACCCCTTCGATCTTGCGCCGCAGGATCAGATTGACCACGCCGGCGATCGCGTCGGAGCCGTACAGCGCCGAAGCGCCGTCCTTGAGGATTTCCACCCGCTCGATCGCGCCCAGCGGCAGCGCATTGAGATCGACGAAATTGTCCTGGGTGTTCTGGGCGAAACCGTACGAGGCCACGCGATACCCGTTGACCAACACGAGCGTGTTCTTCTGACTAAGACCGCGCAGTGACACGCCGGCCGAACCGTTGGCGAAACTGCCGGTGTACTGCTCGTTGAAGCTGTTGCCGCTGTTGACGGTGAGGCTGCGCAGCAGATCCGACACGGTGACCTTGCCGCTCTTTTCGATCTGCACGCGATCGATCACCAGCACCGGGTTGACCCCGGCTTCGTCGCTGCGCTTGAGGTTGCTGCCGGTGACCTGGACCGCATCGAGAGTGACGCCGGGCGCGGCGGTCGCCGCAGCTTCGTCGGCCTGCGCCAGCGGCGCGGCGAGCGCGATCGACAAGGCCAGGGCGAGACGTCGGTAATGCACGGCGCGAGCGGGCACAAATCGTGTTGCGTGTACGAACGACATGGACGATTCCTGCAAGACGTGGGAAGGGAAAGCGAAGAATTTCGGAGCAGAAAGAACGCCCGCCCGGAACGGCGCGCGGCCGCCGGCGCTGCGCGAACGCAGCGCGTTGCAGCGCGGTCACGAGAGGGGAGAGAGACGCGAAACGGCGATGCCGTCAGCCGCGTGCCGATCCGGGACGGGCGAAGAAAGCGGCAGGTTCAGCCCGTCAGGGCATCACCCGCCGGGTACACATCGACGGATCGCGCGGCGCGGATGCGCGCCAGGAATCGGTCGGAGCGTTGAAGATCGAGATGGCATTCGACATGGACATGAGGCAGCACCGGAACAGGAGACGAAAAGCGATGGGACGACGCGGACGGGCGGTCAGCGGCAACACATGGCCATGCAGCCGTCGCCATGGAAGCGGCGCGAAACGGCGGTCGGATTCGTCGGGGCAACTGCGTTCACGGTGGTGCCGTTCGATGCGGAAGGAAGGTCGGACGCGGGACGCGGCGACGGCTTTATGTTGCATCGCGATAAAACGATGTCAACGAAGCGTGGGTGGGAAAATGATGAATTTTTCGCCAACGGCCGAGCACGCCGAGACCACGCCGGATCGACGTGCAGCCGCTCTGTTCAGTCGCAACGCCCGTGCCGCAAAGCGATCGCGCTGTTTTCCCGCTGCGTTGGCGATACCCCGCCGCAAAACGAATCCCAATCCGCGCGCATGACCGCATTACCGATCGTTATGTCGGCGCCTCCGGCGAAAGCAGCGAAACCCGACCATCGACACGGCAACTGCGCAAAAACCAATCCACGCGTAAATCCTCGGACGCCCCCTGTAGGAGCGGCGCGAGCCGCGACCGCGACTCCCCACATACGACGCAAGCAGATTTCGCGGTCGCGGCTCGCGCCGCTCCTACAGTCGGACCTTGCCGCCAACGGTTTGCCCGTATTGCCGTTTGCCTTGACCGCGAAACCACACACCGCGCAAACCACGCCACATCGGCCCGGCACGACAAGGCCCGACGAAAAACACCACCCGCCACGGCCACCACGACGACCCGACCAATGACCCATGCGGGCGCGATCGGCTTGGCCTATCCTGCGCGCAACCCGGCCCGCCACCGACCCGAGAATGGATATGCGCCCGTTGCGCCGTACGCAGCTCGCTTGTTTGCTCAGCCCCGCCCTGCTCGTCCTCGCCCTGTCGGCCTGCGGCCCGCGCGAACCGGCGACGCCGCCGGCCGCCGCCGCGCCGCCAGCCGCGGGCGCCGCCGCTAATCCGTCCGACCCGGCCGTCGACACCGCGTTCGCCGCCCTGTCCAAGCGCTGGCTCGACGGAGTGATGCAGATCAATCCGATCGCCGCCACCCAGATCGGCGATCACCGTTTCGACGGCGAAGTCGACGACTACAGCGCCGCCGGCCGTCAGCGTCAGCTCGACTTCAACAACAAGCTGCTGGCCGAACTGGACAAGATCGACACCACCAGGCTGTCGCGCGAGAACCAGGTCGACGCATTGATCCTGCGCAATCGCCTGCGCTCGGACGTGTGGTCGATCCAGACCCTGCAGAGCTGGGCCTGGGACCCGATGGTCTACAGCGGCCTGGCCGGCGACGCGATCTACAACCTGATGGCGCGCGAATACGCGCCGCTGCCGCAGCGGCTGAAATCGGCGACCGCGCGCATGGAGAAGATCCCGCAGATCTTCGCCCAGGCCCGCGCCAATCTCGATCCGGCGCGGGTTCCGAAAATCCACGCCGAAACCGTGGCCAAGCAGAACGCCGGCGTGTTGAGCCTGATCGACACCTTCATCACGCCCAACGCCGGCCAGCTCAAGGGCGCCGAGCGCAAGCGCCTGGACGACGCGGTCGCCACCCTGCGCAAGGCCGTGGCCGAGCAGCAGGAATGGCTGGACAAGACCCTGGTGCCCAACGCCAAGGGCAACTTCCGCATCGGCCAGACCCTGTACGACGAAAAGCTCAAGTTCTCGCTGAACTCCTCGCTGTCGCGCGCGCAGATCATGGAACGCGCCAAGGCCGAACTGGCGCGGGCGCGCGGCGAGATGTACGCGATCGCGCAGAAGGAACTCAAGGACAAGCCCGGCGCGCCCGCGCTGCCCGACAAGCCCACGCCCGAGCAGCAGCAGAAGGCAATCGAAGCGGCGCTGGAACTCGCCTACGCCGACAAGCCGCCGCGCGACAAGGTCGTCGATTTCGCCAAGCAGACGCTCAGCGATGCGACCGCGTTCGCCCGCGCCAAGAATCTGGTCACCGTGCCGGACGCGCCGGTCAAGGTGATCCTGATGCCGGAATTCCAGCGCGGCGTGGCGCTTGCGTACTGCGATTCGCCCGGCCCGCTCGACAAGGGCCTGGACACGTATTACGCGATCTCGCCGATCCCGAAGGAGTGGAGCGACGATCAGGTGAATTCGTTCCTGCGCGAATACAACACGCGCATGGTCCACCTGCTGTCGATCCACGAAGCGATGCCGGGCCATTACCTGGAAGGCGCGCATTCGGCCAAGGCGCCGTCGACCCTGCGCGCGGTGCTGCGCTCGGGCGTGTTCGCCGAAGGCTGGGCGGTCTACACCGAGGACATGATGGCCGACGCGGGCTATCTCGATAACGACCCGCTGTTCCGCCTGGTGCAGCTGAAGTTCTATCTGCGCACGCTCGGCAACGCGATCCTCGATCAGGGCGTGCAGGTGGAAGACTGGAGCCGCGAGCAGGCCATGACCTTCATGACCCAGCAGACCTTCCAGCAGGAACGCGAGGCCGCCGGCAAGTGGGTGCGCGCGCAGCTGACCTCGGCGCAGTTGCCAACCTATTTCGTCGGCGCGCAGGAACACTTCGACATGCGCAAGGCGGTCGAGGCCCAGCTCGGTGCGAAGTTCGACCTCAAGGCTTATCACGACCAGGTGCTGTCCTACGGCGCCCCGCCGGTGCGTTTCGTGCGCGAGTTGATGCTGGACGAACCGATTCGCTGATTGGGTTGACGCGCTCCCTCATCCGCCCTTCGGGCACCTTCTCCCGCAAGCGGGAGAAGGGATAGGCACGCAGCGTATCGAAGAACATCGCGTACTCGGCCCCTCTCCCGCTTGCGGGAGAGGGGTTGGGGTGAGGGCACGCGCGTCTGCGCCACCAGCCCTCACCCAAACACCGAGCGCGCCGAAGCAAACGCCTCGAACAAATCCTGCGCCGTGCCGCAGCGATCGGCGTCGTACCCCGGCAGCCGGCCCAGTTCCTGGCGGAAACGCTCGCTGCGCAGGATCGCCAGCACCTCGGCCAGCCCCGGCGATTCCAGCGTTTCCGCGCGCGCCAGAAAGAAATAATGCTCGGAGGCGATCGGCACGAAATCCTGGCCATAGCGCCGCGCCGGCGTCTCCAGTCCGAATCCGGCATCGGCCATGCCGCTGGCGACATAGGTCGCAACGGCGGCGTGGGTGAGTTCGTCGATGCCGCAACCGCGGATGTCGCGAATCGAATGCCCTTGCTTGGCCAGCATGTGTTCGAGCAGCAGGCGCGCGCCCGATCCGGCCTGCCGATGGATGAAACGCACGTCGTCGCGCAGCAGGTCGGCCAGGGTGCGGATGCGTTTGGGATTGCCGGGCGCGACGATCAAACCGATCCGCCGCGTCGCCAGATGCAGCACGCGATCGTTGAGCGGATCGATGCGGTCGGCGTAGTGCGCGAGGATGGCGTGTTCGAATTCGCCGATCGGCAGATGCACGCCGGCCAGATCGCAATCGCCCGAGCGCAGCGCCGCCAGGGCTTCGCCGGGGCTGCGGTATTTCAGATCGACCGGCGTGCCGGCCTCGTCGAGAAAGCGACGCAATGTCTCGACCGCGAAACCGTGCGCGGCATGCAGCCGTTGCGGCGCCGATTGCGCGCTGAGCGTGCGTCCGAGTTCGACTTCGACCTCCGAGGCCAGGCTGTCGAGGGTCGGCGCCAGGCGCGCGGCGATGCGTTGATCGGCCCAGACCAGGCGTTCGCCCAACGCGGTCAGCTTGGCGCCGCGCCCGCGGGTCATGCGCAGCAGCGGCGCGCCGAACAGCGTGCGCGAGGATTGCAGCAGGCCCCAGGCATAGCGGTACGACAGGTCCAGATCGCGGCAGGCCGCGGCCAGCGAACCGGTCGCGTGCACGCCGAGCAGCAGGTCGATCAGCTTGGGCGGCAACGGCCGGCCGTCGGCGGCGTGCAGGGTCCACTTGGGTTGGATCAGGACTTTGAACATGGCCGCTCCGTCAGATCGTTACGTGCATGAAGGCCGCTCGCGGCCGCGGGCCGGGTCGAGCCGATACGATGACGCATCCGGGGCGCGCGTTCGGCGCGCGCTAGATCCATCCACACGCGGGGTCGATAACCATCGCATTCGTGCATATCGTTAGCGCATCGCAGACTGCGAGCGGCGAACGCGCGATCCCGCACGCGCGCACGAGCCCCCACTCCGACCAGGACACCGCTTCCATGCCGATCGCCGCAATCACCCCGATCAAACGCATCGCTCGCGCGTCGTGCGGCGCCGCCGCGCTGTTCGCGCTGCTGGCGTGCAGCACCGCGCCGCACGCGACGACCGATGCGATGCGACCGGGCAAGCTGCGCATCACCGAGATCCAGCCGGCGCAGATGCAGGACTCGAACGACTCCGCGTCCGAGCGCGAAAGCCTGACGCAAGCCTGCAAGGCCTGGCGCCTGAGCGAGGCCGACGCGGCCCGGTTCTTCGCCCTCGCCCAGGAATACCCCGACGGCATGGGCGATGCCTATTACTGGCTGCCGTGCTCGATCAAGGGCCGGCTGATCGCCGACGGCCGTACCTGGGAATTCGAGATCAATGCCGCCGCGACCGCGACCTGGCGCGACGGCGAGACCTTCCGGCGCTGGGGCTGCAGCGCCGCCGCCTGCGCGCCCATGGCATTGCTGATGCCCGACGGCAACGGCCCCTGAGCCGCGACGCAAGGTTCGCAGCCGGGCTGCACGCCTGGGCGACAGCCCCTGCGTGCCAGTTGCACAGACACATCGTGGATCGAGTACAGCGACGGTATGAACGAGGTCCTGCATTCGTACGCCCAATCGGCTTTTCAAAGCCGATTATTAGACTACCCGGTGATATACGTCACGCCCCCGGCCGCGTTAGCCTCGCCAACAATTCCGGGCACTCCCCTACTTTATGCCCTGAAGTACATATTTGAGATCAGCCGGCGGCACGTACTAAAGGGGTCCACGCATGTCGAATGAGAGCGCTGTGATTGCAGCACCGCCATCGGTCACGGAAGGCTTGCTGTCGAAGGAACGCATCGTCGCCAAGCCCGGTTTCAACCGCTGGCTGGTCCCGCCGGCCGCGCTGGCGATCCACCTGTGCATCGGCATGGCCTACGGCTTCAGCGTGTTCTGGCTGCCGCTGTCGAAGGCGATCGGCATCGAGCAACCGTTGGAATGCGCGAAGGAAATGGGTTTCCTCGCGCGCGTGTTCGCCACCGGCTGCGACTGGAAAGTCAGTGAGCTGGGTTGGATGTACACCTTGTTCTTCGTGCTGCTGGGTTGTTCGGCGGCGATCTGGGGCGGCTGGCTGGAACGCGCCGGTCCGCGCAAGGCCGGCGTGGTCTCGGCGGTGTGCTGGTGCGGCGGCCTGGTGATCTCGGCGATCGGGGTCAAGACGCATCAAATCTGGATGCTGTGGCTGGGCTCGGGCGTGATCGGCGGCATCGGCCTGGGGCTGGGCTACATCTCGCCGGTGTCGACGCTGATCAAATGGTTCCCCGACCGTCGCGGCATGGCCACCGGCATGGCGATCATGGGCTTCGGCGGCGGCGCGCTGATCGGCAGTCCGCTCGCCGACAAGCTGATGAAGTATTTCGCCACGCCCACCTCGGTCGGCGTGTACGAAACCTTCCTGACCATGGCGGTGCTGTACTTCATCTTCATGATGGGCGGCGCGTTCGGTTACCGCATTCCGCCGACCGGCTGGAAGCCCAAGGGTTGGACACCGCCGCCGGCCAACGCCAACGCGATGATCACCCAGCAACACGTGCACGTGAAAAAAGTCTGGGGCATCCCGCAGTTCTGGCTGTTGTGGGGCGTGTTGTGCCTCAACGTCTCGGCCGGCATCGGCGTGATCGGAATGGCCTCGCCGATGCTGCAGGAAGTGTTCGGCGGCAAGCTGATCGGCGTGGACGGCGGCATCAAGTCGCTCGATCCGACCCAGTTGGGTTTGATCGCGAGCATCGCCGCCGGTTTCACCGGTTTGCTGAGCTTGTTCAACATCGGCGGCCGCTTCTTCTGGGCGTCGACCTCGGACTACATCGGCCGCAAGATGACCTACGTGGCGTTCTTCGTGCTCGGCTTCATCCTGTACGCGTCGGCGCCGAGCGCGGGTTCGGCCGGCAGCATCGCCGCGTTCGTGGCGATCTTCTGCGTGATCCTGTCGATGTACGGCGGCGGTTTCGCGACCATTCCGGCGTACCTGGCCGACTTGTTCGGCACCCAGATGGTCGGCGCGATCCACGGCCGCCTGCTGACCGCCTGGGCGACCGCCGGCATCCTCGGCCCGGTGGTGGTCAACTACATGCGCGACTACCAGCTCAGCCTGGGCCTGCCGCCTTCGCAGGTCTACAACACCACCATGTATATCCTGGCCGGGATGCTGGTGCTGGGCCTGCTGTGCAATCTGCTGGTGCGTCCGGTGGCGCAGAAGCATTTCATGACGCCGGAAGAACTGGCGCGCGAAAAAGCCCTCGCCCACGAAAAGACCGGCAGCAACGGCGAAGCCTTGTACAGCCCCGAACAGATGGCCCTGATCGGCCATGGCGGCAATCCGCTGCTGGTGCTGGCCGCCTGGACCGCGGTCGGCATTCCGCTGGCCTGGGGCGTGTGGGTCACCTTGCAGAAAGCCTTCGTGCTGTTCCACTGAGGCCGCGAGCCGGACGCCGGGCTCAGCGTCCGGCGTCCGACATCCCATGAACCGAACCTCGCCGACACCGCGTCCGCCCCACCTCACCGAGCCATCGGCGGATGCGCCTGCGCCGGCCGCCACCCCAGGCATGACCGGCGCGGTGCAACGCAAGGTGCAGCGACGCCGCGGCGAACGCGTGGCCGAAGCGTTCGACGCGATCGCCGCCGAAGTGCCGGTCGCGTTGGCCTACAACGGCACGCCGTTCGCGGTGATGATGGCCACGCCCGACGATCTGACCGATTTCGCCCTGGGCTTCTCGCTCAGCGAAGGCATCGTCGCCAGCGCGCAGGAATTGCGCGTCGACGCCATCGACACCTCGCTCGAAGGCATCGCCATCGCCCTGAGCATCCCCGAATCGCATGCCGCCGCGCTCGGCCAACGTCGCCGCAATCTGCAAGGCCGCAGCGGTTGCGGCGTGTGCGGCACCGAGAGCATCGAAGCGGTGCTGCGCCCGCCGCCGCGTCTGCCCGACAGCGCCCCGATCCATCGGCGCGCCTTGCAACGCGCCCTGCGCGAACTGCGCCAGCAGCAACCGCTCAACGCACTGACCGGCGCCACCCATGCCGCCGGCTGGGCCGATCACGACGGCCGCGTGGCGTTCGTGCGCGAAGACGTCGGCCGCCACAACGCCCTGGACAAACTGATCGGCGCGCTGTCGACGCGCGCGATCGATCCGCTGTCGGGATTCGCCGTGGTCACCAGCCGCGCCAGTTTCGAAATGGCGATGAAGGCCGCGCAGGCCGGCATCCCGCTGTTGGCCGCGATCTCCGCGCCGACCGCGCTGGCGATCGCCCTGGCCGACTCGGCTCACCTCACCTTGATCGGCTTCGCCCGCGACGACGGGCATGCCGTCTACACCCACGCATACCGGCTGCTCGACGACCCCGTCGACGCCAGCGGCGAAGCCGCCGCATGAATCTGGAATCGCGCCCATGAGCAAGAACCCCATTCGCCCCTACAACGGCCCCGCCGGCGGCTGGGGCGCGCTGCGCAGCGTCGCCACCCAGCTGATCGAACAAGAGATCCCGGTCAGCGGCGCGCGCACTTTGCTGTCGGCCAACCAGCCCGACGGTTTCGACTGCCCCGGCTGCGCCTGGCCCGATCGCGACCACACCTCGACCTTCGAGTTCTGCGAGAACGGCGCCAAGGCCGTCGCCGCCGAAGCGACCAAGCATCGCGCCACCCCGGAACTGTTCGCCGAATACACCGTCGCCGACCTCGCCCGCTACAGCGATCACTGGCTGGAAAACCAGGGCCGCCTGACCCATCCGATGCGCTGGGACGCGGCCAGCGACAAGTACCTGCCGATCACCTGGGACGAAGCCTTCAACCGCATCGGCGCGCATTTGAACGCGCTCGTCTCGCCCGACCAGGCGCTGTTCTACACCTCCGGCCGCTGCAGCAACGAAGCCGCGTTCCTGTACCAGTTGTTCGTGCGCGAGTACGGCACCAACAACTTCCCCGACTGTTCGAACATGTGCCACGAACCCTCGGGCACGGCGATGAAGGCGCAGCTGGGCATCGGCAAGGGCACGGTGCAATTGCGCGACTTCGAGATCGCCGAAGCGATCTTCATCTTCGGTCAGAACCCGGGCACCAATCACCCGCGCATGCTCGGCGAACTGCGCCAGGCGTCCAAGCGCGGCGCGGCGATCGTCTCGTTCAATCCGCTGCGCGAGCGCGGGCTGGAGCGATTCGCCGACCCGCAGGACAAGCTGGAGATGCTGCACAACGGCTCGACCCGCATTTCATCGGACTATTTCCAGTTGCGCATCGGCGGCGATCTGGCCGCGGTCAAGGGCATGATCAAGCGCACCCTGGAGCTCGACGCGCAGGCGCAACGCGACGGGCGCGAACGCGTGATCGATCTGGACTTCATCGCCGAACACACCCGCGGCTTCGACGCCTTCGTCGCCGAGGTCGAGAGCGAATCCTGGGACACGATCGTCGCCGAGTCGGGGTTGTCGCGCGCCGAACTCGAACGCGCCGGCGACATCTACGCGCGGGCCAAGAGCGTGATCTGCTGCTGGGGCATGGGCATCACCCAGCACAAGCATTCGGTCGCGACCATCCAGATGATCGTCAACATGATGCTGTTGCGCGGCAATATCGGCCGCCCCGGCGCCGGGCCGTGCCCGGTGCGCGGCCATAGCAACGTGCAGGGCGACCGCACCATGGGCATCTACGAGAAGCCGACGCCGGCGTTTCTCGATCGCCTGCGCGACGTGTTCGGGTTCGAACCGCCGCGCGAACGCGGCCACGACACCGTCGGCGCGATCGAGGCGATGCTCGACGGCCGCTGCAAGACCTTCTTCGGCCTCGGCGGCAACTTCGCCACCGCCACGCCCGACACCGAGGCCACCCATCGCGCGCTGCGCCGCTGCGACCTCACCGTGCACGTCACCACCAAGCTCAACCGCAGCCATCTGGTGCATGGCCGCGACGCCTACATCCTGCCCTGCCTGGGCCGCACCGAGATTGATATGCAGCAAGCCGGGCCGCAGAGCGTGACGGTCGAGGATTCGATGAGCATGGTCCACCTGTCGGCCGGCATCAACGCGCCGGCCGATCCGATGCTGCTGTCGGAACCGGCGATCGTCGCGCGCCTGGCGCAGGCGACCCTCGGCGCGCGCAGCAAGGTGCCGTGGCTGTGGCTGATCGGCGATTACGACCGCATCCGCGACAAGATCGCCGAGGTGTTCGACGACTTCCACGACTTCAATCGACGCGTGCGCGTGCCCGGCGGTTTCCATCTGACCAATGCCGCGGCCGAGCGGCGCTGGCTCAATCGCGAAGCCAAGGCGCTGTTCAAGCCGCATGCGGTACCGACCGACCTGCCCGTGCACCGCGCCCGCGCCAGTCGCGAGCAACCGGTGTTCACCCTGGCCACCACCCGTTCGCACGATCAGTACAACACCACCATCTACGGCATGAACGACCGCTACCGCGGCGTATTCGGCGAGCGGCGCGTGTTGTTCATCAACGCGCAGGACATCGCCGAGCTGAAGCTGCAGGCCGGCGACTGGGTCGACCTGGAGAGCCTGTGCGACGACGGCGTGCGGCGCGTGGCCAAGCGCTTCCTGCTGGTCGAGTACAACATCCCGCGCGGCTGCCTGGCGGCGTATTACCCGGAAACCAATTCGCTGGTGCCGCTGTCGAGCTTCGCCGACGAAGCGCGCACGCCGACCTCGAAATCGATCCCGGTGATCGTGTACCCGCATGTGGCGCAGCCGGCCCACAACCTGCAATCGGCCAAGGACATCGACCTTGTCCGAGTTGACTGAGCCCTTGCTGGCGATGCTTGCCGGCGAACCCGGCGGCGTTTCGCTGCCGCGTCTGTGCAAGCGGCTGAACGTGCGCATGAGCGTGCTGCTGCGCGAACTTGCGTGGATCGGCGAGGACGCGATCGGCGATCATCCCGCGCCGGGTTGGGTGCGGGTGGAGGCGCATGGGGAGAGCAGTCTGGCGGTGTTGACCGAGCGCGGACGGGAGCGGTTGCGCTCGGGTAGCGCCGCGGATTGAGCCGGGGCTCACGCGTCCCGTTACTCACGCGGATCGCACCACTCCACGCACGATCGGATCATCCCGCTTAATGCTCCCTCTCCCGCTTGCGGGAGAGGGCCTGGGTGAGGGCAAACGGACCGCCGCGAAAGTCTGCTGGAAACAGCGCCCTCACCCTACCCTCTCCCGCAAGCGGGAGAGGGAAAGCAAGGCATCGCCGCAACTTCGCGATTACAGCTTGGTGGTCGCAACTTGATGGCCGCAGCTTCGCAACGTTGATTCCGTCACCACGGCACGACGCAATCTCAGCGCCAAGCCAGTGCCTTGTTAAAACGACCGCCCATCCACCGCCACCACCTTCACCGACGTCAAATCGATCCCTTCCAGACACCGCACGTTGATCGCGGTCATCTTCGTTCCATCCGGCATCTGCCCCTGGCTGAAGGACGCAATGCCGCAGCTCTTGCAGAAATGATGGTCGATCGAATGCTTGTTGAAGCGATACGTCCCAAGTTCCGCCGGGTCGGTCTTGAGATTGAAGTTGTCGCGCGGCACGAACCACAGCAGGCCGCCGCGGCGCTGGCACATCGAACAATTGCAATCGATCGCCTGGTCGATCGTGCCTTCGACCTCGTAGGCGACCTTGCCGCAGTGACAGCCGCCCGAATACGTGGTCATGTCCGAAACTCCCTGCGCCGATGAAGACGCGAGGATAACGCCGCGGCGTTATCCTCGTCGCCTGACGTGTGTCACGTCCGCTTCGCGCCATCCACGCCGCCCGCATTCCGCCTCAAGGAGCGTCCCATGGATCCCATCGCCGGAAGCACGATCATCCCGTCCCTGCGCTACCGCGACGCGCCCGCCGCGATCGAATGGCTGTGCCGCGCCTTCGGTTTCGAGAAACACGCCGTCTACGCCGACGGCGAGATCGTCCACCATGCCCAGCTGACCTACGGACCGGGCATGATCATGCTCGGCTCGGTCGACAACGCCAGCGACTGGGGCCAGCGCATCGTCCAACCCGATGAGATCGGCGGGCGCGAAACTCAGGCCTGCTCGGTCGTCGTCAGCGACGCCGACGAACATTACGCCCGCGCGCGTGCGGCCGGCGCGCAGATCGTGGTCGACATCGCCGACCAGGATTACGGCGGACGCGCCTACACCTGCCGCGATCTCGAAGGCCGCCTGTGGTGGTTCGGCACCTACAACCCGTGGAACCCATGAATCGCAAACGCAGCCAATCCAACGATGCCACCGCCTCCGGCGGCGACCTGTTCGCCTCAGCCGCGGCCGCGCCGGCCGATCCGCTCGCCGGCAACACCGGGGTGAAACCCATTGACGGCATCCGCAGCGGCATCGGCGGCTGGACCTTCGTGCCGTGGCGCAGCAATTTCTATCCCGACAAGCTGGTGCAGCGGCGCGAGCTGGAATACGCCAGCCGCCAGCTCAGCAGCATCGAGATCAACGGCACCTTCTACAGCGCGCAGAAACCGGCGACCTACGCCAAGTGGGCGGCGGAAACGCCGGAGCATTTCGTGTTCTCGCTCAAGGCACCCGGCCGCATCACCCAGGGCGGCGCGCTGGCCAAGGCGGCGTCGGGCGCGAAAGCCTTCATCGAAGGCGGCCTGGCCGAATTCGGCGACCGGCTCGGGCCGATCCTGTGGCAACTCGCGCCCAGCCGCGTATTCGATCGCGACGACCTGGCCGCGTTTCTCGACGCGCTCCCGCTCACGCTCGAGGGCCGCCCGCTCAAGCATGTGCTGGAGGTGCGCCATCCCGGTTTCCTGCAACCCGACTACTTGGCGCTGGCGCGCGAGCGGCGCATCGCCACGGTGTTCACCGACTCCGATCAATACCCATCGCTGGCCGACATCACCGGCGATTTCATCTACGCCCGGCTGATGGGTTCGCGCGCGGGCATTCCGACCGGTTATCCCGACGACGAGCTCGACGCGTGGGCGCGGCGCGCGCAGGCCTGGGCGCGCGGCGAGGACAACCCGGACCTGCCGCATGTCGCCGCGCCGCTCGACGCCGGTCCGGCGCGCGAGGTGTTCGTGTACTTCATCAGCGCGGCGAAGGAGCGCAATCCGGCAGCGGCGATGCGGTTGTTGGAGAAATTGGGCGCGCGGTGATGGGTCGGCCTTTGCGGACCGGATTCGATAGCACGTAGTCTTGCGGACGGATGCATCGTGGTCGTGGTGTCGCGGTCGCGGCTTGCGCCGCTCCTACAGTCGGCTTACGAGACCACGTCGCGCCGTTGCCGCATCGGCCCCCTGTAGGAGCGGCGTAAGCCGCGACCGCGACACTACAACGCCCGGCGCGGCCCTCCATCGCCGTACACGCACTACTCGCTTATCGTCTTCAACCACTGCGAATTCCAACGGGTCCCACCATGCCCACTCGTCGCGATTTCCTCAGCACCGCCTCGCTCGTCGCCACCGGTCTCGCGCTCGCGCCCCTGGCCGCCTGCAGTCAGGAGTCGCCACCGCCCGCGACCACCGCTGCGGCCACCGCCCCCGCCGAAACGCCCTTCGTCGGCCCACTGCTCAAACGCACGATCCCGAGCACCGGCGAATCGATCCCGGTGATCGGCATGGGCACCTCGGGCAGCTTCGAAGTCGGCCGCGACGAGGCCGCGCGCGCGCCGCTGCGCGAAGTGCTCAAGCGTTTCGTCGACGCCGGCGCCAGCGTCATCGACACCGCGCCGACCTATTCCAGCGCCGAAGATGCGCTGGGCGATCTGGTGGCCGAAGCCGGGCTGCGCGATCGACTGTTCCTGGCGACCAAGTTGTCGGGCGTCAACGGCATCGAGCAAGGACGGCGGCAATTCGACGAATCGCTGCGCCGGCTGCGCACCGATCGCATCGACCTGCTGCAGGTCCACAACCTGCGCGACACCCGAGTCCAGTTCGCGCTCGCGCGCGAGCTCAAGCAGCAGGGCAAGGTGCGCATGATCGGCCTGACCCACTACCGCGACGAAGCGCATGCCGAACTGGCCGACGAGATGCGCGCGCTCAAGCCCGACTTCGTGCAGATCAACTATTCGGTGGTGTCGCGCGGCGCGGAGCGGACGATTTTCCCGCTGGCGCGCGAGCTCGGCATCGCGGTGATGGTCAACCGCGCGTTCGAGGACGGGCGCTTGTTCGCCCAAGTCAAAGGCAAGCCGCTGCCGGCCTGGGCGAGCGAGGTCGGCGCGGATTCGTGGGCGCAGCTGTTGCTTAAATTCGTGCTCAGCGAGGCGGCGGTGACGGTGGTGATACCGGCGACGTCGAAACCGCGCAATCAGAGCGACAATCTGAAGGCCGGTGTTGGGGCGATGCTGAATGCGAAGCAGCGCGAGGCGTTGGTGGTGGCGGTGGGGTGAGGGGTGCACTCACTTCGGCTCTACGCACCAACGGACTTACTTCGCCGCTGTCCAGAACGTCATTCCCGCGAACGCGGGCTCCGCTTTACTTCGGCGCAGCCGAACATCCAGTGCCTTTCGTGCGAGAACGTTTGAAGTCACTGGATTCCCGCGTTCGCGGGAATGACGGTCTTGAAGGATGACGTTGAAATCTCGAAATCCCCGCCTTGGCAGGGATGACCATCTGGAAAGACGACGCTGAAGTCTCTGGATCCCCGCCTTCGCGGGGATGACGGCTTGCAAGATCAGTAAGCCACGGTAAACCGCTTACGCGAATGCGCCGGCTGCTCCAGCTCATCGATCATCGCGACCGCATAGTCCTGCACCGAGATGTTGCTCTCGCCCTGCGCGTCGACCAGCAACTGATCGCCGCCGATGCGGTAACGGCCGGTGCGCTCGCCCGGCACCAGATGCGCGGCCGGGGACAGGAAGGTCCAGTCCAGCTCGCGCTCCTCGCGCAAGGTGTTCAGCACGCTGCGCATCGCCTCGGCGCCGTCGCGGTATTCGGCCGGGAAACCGGGCTGGTCGAGCACCTGCTGGCCCGGCGCGATTTCCAGGCTGCCGGCGCCGCCGACCACGAGCAGGCGCGGCACGTCGGCCTGCTTCACGCCTGCGACGATCTGAGCGTAACCGGCGACGGTCTCGGCGCCGAGGTTCGGGTTCTTCCAGCCGCCGGCGTTGAACGAGGCGATCACCGCGTCGCTGCCGCGCACCAAGGCCGCGACGGTAGCCGCATCGCCGCCGTCGATGGTCGCCGCCTTCGCGCTCAGACCGTCATGGGCCGGCAAACCGGCGGTGTCGCGCGCAATGGCGGTGACGCGGTGGCCGCGCTGCAGCGCTTCCTGGAGCAGGGCGCGGCCGACGTAACCGGTGGCGCCGATCAGAACGATGTTCATGGGGGACTCCTGTGGTGGATGGGACGGGATATAGTCTGCTCGCTAACAAGCCAGCCGATAATCCGGCCCCAGACGCTATCACCATGAAGCTGGACTTCACTATAGACCGCCTCAAGCGCATGGCCCTGTTCGCCCGGGTGGTCGAGCTGGGCTCGATGAGCGCGGCCGCGCGCGAACTCGACATGACCCCGTCCGCGGTCAGCCAGCAGCTGCGCCAGCTGGAGGCCGAGACCGGCGTGGTGCTGTTGCACCGCTCCACCCGCAAGCTCACCACCACCGAAATCGGCCAGGCCTATTACGAGGACTGCGCGGCGATGCTGCACGCCGCGCGCAATGCCGACGGCCGCCTGGGCGATCTGCGCGACGAGCCGCGCGGCGAGTTACGCATCGCCGTGCCGGTGGGGTTCGCCTCGCATCTCGCGCCGGCGCTGGCGCCGTTGCTGCGCGCTTATCCGGCGCTGTCGCTGCGCGTGTTCGCCGACGACCGTCAGATCGACCTGATCGCCGAACGCATCGACTTGGCGATCCGGGTGGGACGGCTGGCCGATTCGAACCTGATCGCGCGGCGCATGGCCGAATGGCGGCACCTGCTGGTGGCCGCGCCCGAGTACGCGCGCGAACACGGGCTGCCGCGGACACCGGAGGATCTGGCGCAGCATCCCATGTTGATCCTGAGCGTGATGAACCAGCCCGAATACGTCGACATGCATCGCGACGGCGAGCCCGCGCGGCGGGTGCGGGTCGGCGGACGCATCGTCAGCAACAGCTCGCGCACCTTGATGGAAATGATGCTGCAGGGCTTGGGCATCGTGCGCTTACCCGAGCCCGACGCGACGCCGCTGCTGGCCGACGGTCGCGCGGTGCGGGTGCTGCCGGACTGGTCGATGCCGCCGCTGGGCGTGTTCGCGGTGACCGCGCAACGCGATGCGCAACCGGCGAAGGTGCGCATGGCGATCACGGCGTTGCAGGCGTATTTGCACAAGTGAGCGCCGAGGTGTGGGCTGTCGTGATCGATCGCCGACAACGGATCGGAAAGCGTCGGGGCTGAAGCCCCTCCCACAAAAGACCTCGTCGCTTCGCAGTATTTGCAGCAGCGCTTCAGCGTCGATGCTGTTCGATCAGATGCGATCGAACTTTCACCGCCCCACTTCCAAACAACTTCACTTCGCTGCCGCGAGATCTTTTGTGGGCGGGGCTTCAACTCCGACGCCGTTCGATCCGATGCAATCGAACCTCCACCCTACCCGCTTCTAAACAACCTCACTTCGCTGCCGCGAGGTCTCTTGTGGGAGGGGCTTCAGCCCCGACGCCGTTCGATCAGCAAAGGTTGGATCTCCATCTCAGCCAACCGACGCAACAGCACCAGCGATCTTCGCCAAGGCCCGCACCGGAAACGTCCCCATGCCCTTCACCTTCGGCGGCACCGCGCTGAAGCTGAAACCGCTGTCGGGCAATGCCGCCAGATTGCGCAGGTGTTCAACAATCAAGATGCCCGCGCCGAGCAAGGTCGAATGCACCGGCCGCGATTTACCGCGGGTGTCGTCGATATTCACCGAGTCGATTCCGACCAGCTTGACCCCGCAGTCGCGCAGCCACTGCGCGGCCGTTTCGGTCAGGAACGGATGATCGACGCCATAGGCCGGCGTGGCGAAATGCACGTCCCAGCCGGTATGCACCAGCACCGCGCGGCCGCGCAGTTCCAGGTCGCGGAAATAACTGTCGTCGATGACCTGCACCGACGCCGGCACGCGCACCACGATCGCATCCAGGTCCGCGCAGTCTTCCGGCCCGATCTGCGAAAGATCCTTGCCGTCTTCAAAGCGATGCGAAGGACAGTCGATGTAGGTGCCGGTGTTGGCGACCATGTCGATGCGGCCGATCTGGAACTGAGTGCCTTCCTCGTACAACTCGCGCGAACGCTCGCGGCTGAGGTAGTCGCAGATGTGCGTGGCCGGCATGCCCGGGTAGGTCACTAGGCCGTCTTCGATGGTGTGGCTCAGGTCGATGTAGCGGATTTCGCCGCCTTCGATCGCGCCGGCCGTGCGCTTGTGCGCCTCGACCAGGATGGTCTTGTTGAGGATGCGCGCGGGACCGACCATCAGCAGGCGCAGATCGCGCACGATGTAGTCGATCAATTCGGCATCGCCGATGTCGTCGCCGTCGATGTCGAGGCGGAAGCCCTGGCCTTGCAGGCCGCCGCCGTTGCTGAATTCGATTTCGAAGTCGAATTGGACGCGGTGTTGGGTGGGGGTCACGAAACGGCTCCAGTCAGATTTTTTGCTCGTCATTCCCGCGAACGCGGGAATGACGGGAGGAGGGTGGCGCGGTGGTATCTGCAATATTCGAAACACGGCGAAAGCAGTTCTCGAAAAAACCTACTTCGCCGCCCGCTGACTCAACGCCACGCTGCCCAGAATCAACCCCGCCGCCACCAGCATGGTCAGCGTCAGCGGTTCGCCCAGCAGCATCCAGCCCCAGGCCACGCCGAACAGGGGCACCAGGTAAGTCACCGCGACCGCGCGGCCCGCGCCGATGCGCTGGATCAGGCGGTAGTACATGACGAAGGCGATGCCGGTGCAGAGCACGCCGAGCATTGAGGCGGAGAACCACGACTTGGCCGGGATCGCGTGGTCGGGCCAGTAGGCGATCGCGAACGGCAGCATCAACAGCGCCGAAGTGCCCAAGGTCGCCGCCGCGACCGCCGCGGCCGGCAGGCCGGTCAGCTGGCGCCGCACCAGATTGGCGCCGATGCCGTACAGAAACGCCGCGGTACAACCGGCCGCGACCGCCCAGCCGATGCTCGCGCCGGCGGTCTTGCCGCTGGCCAGCACGACCACGCCGGCGAACCCGGCCAACAACGCGATCGCGCGCTGGGTGCC
The DNA here is from genome assembly GCF_057655755.1 of Lysobacter sp. Soil_N_51. Taxonomy (NCBI): domain Bacteria; kingdom Pseudomonadati; phylum Pseudomonadota; class Gammaproteobacteria; order Lysobacterales; family Lysobacteraceae; genus Lysobacter; species Lysobacter sp. Soil_N_51. The sequence continues at coordinate 588,243 of NZ_JBDGLR010000001.1, forward strand.
GATCTTTTCGCCGAAGAACAGGAACCCGACCAAGGCGGTGAACAGTACCGCCATCGAATTGGTGATCGCGCCGATCCCGGCCGGCGCGCGCTGCGCAGCCCAGGCGAACAGGATGAAGGGGATCGCCGAATTGATCAGGCCGATCATCGCCAGCTTGGCCCAGATCGCGCCCTTGAACGACGCGCGCGCCTTCCACAGGAACGGCAGCAGGATCAGCGCGCCCAGGCCCAGGCGCATTTCCACCAGCGGCACCGCGCCGAAATCTTTCGCCGCCACCCGCATGAACAGGAACGACGAGCCCCAGATCGCGCCGAGGACGGTCAGCTCCAGCGGCGTGCGCCAGCTCTGCACGGTCGCGGCTTCATGGGTCGGTGCGGCGGCGGGCGGCGCATCGGTAGGCAGGCGGAGCGATGGAGACGTACTCATGGGGACCTCGCGAAGCGACGAAGACGGTACCGGGGCGTGGGGCGCCGGCTTGCGAATCTGGGTGCAGCGTGCAGCGATCGGCGCGGCGGCGATATCCGAATTCCCGACGCCGACATCGCGTCGCGCGGTGAAGTTCGAGAGCGCGAATCAAGTGTGGTTCGCGGCCGCTCGGATCACCCGCGGGTCGCCGGTGAACGGCGTGCGGATACGCCGGAAATCTGTCGTCGTCCGCACATCCCGCCAAGCAACTTGCCGACTCCGCCGAGGCTCCAAATTCGGCCCTGACGACAATCTGGCTTTTCCCTGACGGCTATTCTGACTGGCCGCCAAAGTCATGCAAGCGCATACTTTCGAACCCAGCCACAAATATTACTCAAGGCTCGATATGGCGCTCAGAGCGGACTGGCTGCCGGCCCTGGCGGCATTCGAAGCGGCGGCGCGGCATCAGAATTTCGCCCACGCCGCCGAGGAACTGCACCTGACCGCCAGCGCGGTCAGCCACCACGTGCGCAAGCTCGAAAGCCGGCTCGGCCTGAGCCTGTTCCAGCGCCACGCGCGCGGGGTCGCGCTGACCGATCAGGGCCGCCAGCTCGCCGACGCCGCCGGCACCGCGCTGGCCGACATGGACGGCGTGCTGCGCAGCCTGCGGCTGGCGCGCGAGGAGCGCGACCGGGTGCGCATCACCACCCTGCACTCGCTCGCCTACACTTGGCTGCTGCCGCGCCTGGGCGGATTCACCCGCGCCCATCCGCACATCCAGTTGCGGGTCGATACCGAGATCGCACTGACCCGTTTCGACGACAGTGGCCCCGATCTCGGCGTGCGCCATGGCGCGGGGCATTGGCCGGGACTGACCGCGCATCACCTGATGGACGACGCCTTGTTCCCGGTCGCCTCGCCGACGTTTCCCGGCATCGATCAGATCACCGAGCCGGCGCAGATCGGCGATCTGCCGCTGATCGCCGATCAGGCGCGGCAGGGCTGGCACGACTGGTTCCGCGCCGCCGACGTGCATGGCCGCAAGCTCGAGGAGCGCTACATCTTCAGCAACACCACCGACGCGATGATGGCGGCCGCGCAAGGCATCGGCGTGGCGCTGGCGCGCGAGCAGATCGTGGTGCCGTACCTGCGCTCGGGCCAGCTGATCCGCCTGCCCGGCCCGTCGATGCCGGCGCGCTGGGGCTACTACGCGATCTATCCCTCGCACCGACGGCTGCGGCCGGCGGCGCAGGCGTTTCTGGATTGGTTGCTGGCGGTGGACAAGCGCTGAGATCGCGGCGTCGGCCGCATCGTCGATAAGCGCAGGTTCCTGGAGGACTTTTTCTGCTCGTCATCCGGCGAAGGCGGGATCCAGGGCTTCACCGATGCATGGCTCTGAAGTCTCTGCATCCCCGCTTTCGCGGGGATGACGGCTGAAAGCAAAAAACAGCGCGTAAAGAACCCGTCATCGAGGCTTCGCAGATTTTGTTTTTACGGACTTGGCTTTCACCGGCTCGATTTTCACCGTCCAGGCTTTCGACGGCCTGAGCTTCGACGCCGCCGTATTGACCTTGCGCAACGCCGCTCCGTACGCCAGCACCAACCACGGCTTCATATCCTGCGGCGAATCCATCGCCGCCTCCGGCACCGACCAGTAGCTGGTCGGCACCGTCTCGCCGCGCCGCGTGTACATGAACGGTCCGCTGTCGGCCGCGCGGAAACGTTCGCGGGTTTGATCGTCGACCTTCAGATACAGCACGTCATCGGAGATCAGTCCGATCATCACGCCATCGTGGTAGATGCCATGGCCGCCGAACATCCGGCGCGCGCCGAGCGCGCCGAAGTCCGAGGCGACGTCCTGCAGGTGGGCGATAAGATCGGCGCTCATGGCTTCGATCTTATCGCCGTTGTCGCCGCCGCGTCAGCGGCGCGCGATCAGAACTTATGCCACAGGCGCACGAAGTAGGCGGTGCCGTTCAAACCGAACTGGACGCTGTCGAAGATGTGGCCGTTGTCGGTTTCGTCCGGGTTCTGCCGGCTCGGCTTGACGTTGAACAGGTTGGTGGCGCCGACGGTGAGCTTGGTGTTTTCGCTGAACGCATAGGTCACGCTCAGGTCGGCCGAGCTCCTGGACTTGTAGCGCGCGTTCGGCACGCCGGCGGCGGTGCCCGAGAACGTGCCCAACGTCTGCGGGCCGAAATAGATCAGCTTGAGGTTGCCGTCCCAGGCGCCGCGCGACAGGTCGAAACCGAGCACGGCCTTGGACTTCGGCGCGCCCTGCTCGATGAACAAGCGCTCGCGCTCGGACAACAGCACATCCTCGCGGCCGACCAGCGCCGGCGGCGCGTGGATCGCGTTGACCTTGGTGCGGTTGAGGTTCAAGGCGAAGAAGGTGCCGAGCTTGAAGTCGTTGCCGAGTTCGCGTTCGTTGTTGAAGGTGAAGTCCACGCCCTCGGTGCGGGTATCGACCGAGTTGACGAAGAACTGCGCCTGGCCGACGCCGAGCGAATCGAGGATCGAGCCGATGGTCGGATCGGTGGTGTCGAAGCGGCCGCTCAGCACGATGCGGTCGTCAATGTCGATGCGATACGCATCCAACGTCAACGAGGTGTCGGCGGTCGGCGACCAGGTCAGACCGAGGGTGTAGTTGCGCGACTTTTCCTTGGTCAGCAAAGGCAGGCCGGCGGCGTTGGCGATGGTGCCGCCGTTGGGCGCGATCACCACGTCGACCGGCTCGCCGTTGACGAAGTCGGTGATGGTCGAGGAGAAGTATTTCTGCTGCAGCGACGGCGCGCGGAAACCGGTACTGGCCGAGGCGCGGAACATCAAGGTGTCGGTGGCGCGGAAACCGGCGGCGAGCTTGCCGGTGGTGGTCTTGCCGAAATCGCTGTAGTCCTCGTAGCGCACCGCCACGCCGGCGGTGAAGCGCTCGGTGAAGTCGGCTTCGACGTCAGCGTAGGCCGCCCAGCTGTCGCGGCTGTGGCTGCCGGCATCGCCGGGCTGGAAACCCGGGAAACCCTGGCTGCCGGCGTTGCCGCCGACGCCGACGCCGTCGGCGTCGATGTAGGACCCCGGTTCGCCGGCGAAGATCTTGTACTTCTCGTCGCGGCGCTCCAGGCCGAAGGCCACGTTGAGGCCGTTGAACACCTGGTCGTAGAAACGGTTGATGTCGAGGTTGACGGTGTTCTGTTCGAACGAGAAACCACCGGCGTTGAAGCTGCGCGCGCTCACGCCCTGGCCGCCATTGAGCAGATCCAGATTGGCGAGCGAAGCGTTGAGGGTGTTGTTGATGGTGTAGCGCAGCTTGTTGTAGCCGTGGGTGTAGGACAGGTCGGCGTTCCACTCGCCGAGCGTGCCGCGCAGGCCGAGGATGCCGAAGCGATCGTCGAGCTCGCCGTCGATGAAGGGCACGAAGCCGTCGGGGTACATCGCCGCGGAGTTGCGCGAGGGAATATCTTCCGAACCCAGACCGTCGCGCGCGAACGCGGCCGACGATGCGTCGCGCTTCTGCACGCCGAGGGTGAAGTACAGATCGAGGTTCTCGCTCAGCGGCTTGTCGCCGTTGAGGAACAGGGTTTCGTTGCGGACCTTCGAGTCGCCGATGATGCGCGGGCTGCCGGCCGGTTCGGAGCGGTCGGAACGGCCGCGGTCCTGCCACTCGCCGGTGATGCCGAGGCTGCCGTCGCTGCCCAGGCTGAAGCCGCAGTACGCGCTGGCCAGCCAGTTCTCGCCGTCGCCCTTGGAATACTGGCCGTAACCGGCGACCGCTTCGCAACCCTTGCGCTTCTTCAGCGAGATGTTCATGACGCCCGCGATCGCGTCCGAACCGTACTGCGCGGCGGCGCCGTCGCGCAGGATCTCGACGCTGTCGATCGCCATCAGCGGAATGGTGTTGAGGTCGGTGCCGGTGTTGCCGCGATTGCGCGCGCCGAACAGATTGAGCAGCGCGGTGGTGTGGTGGCGCTTGCCGTTGACCAGCACCAGGGTCTGGTCCGAACCCAGGCCGCGCAGCGCGGCCGAGTCGACCAGGTCGGCGCCGTCGGCGCCGCTCTGGCGGGTCGAGTTGAACGAGGGCGCGGCGTATTGCAGCGACTGGGCGAGATCGAACTGGGCGCCTTCCTCGGCGTTCTTGGCCATCGGCAGCACGTCGACCGGCGAGATCGAGGTGGTGTCGGACGAGCGCTGGCTGCGCCGCGAGCCGAGCACCGACACCGTCTCCAGAGTGCGCGCCTCGCTGGCCGGCGCCGGCGCCGGGGCGGCGTCCTGAGCCTCCTGGGCCAGTGCGGTGCCGGCGAACAAGCCGCTGGCCAGCGATAGCGCGCAGGCGCTGTAGAGGCTGGCGCGGTGCAGGCGGGCACGGCGGGGGGCGAGGCGGGGCTGGGTCATGGCGTGAGTCCTTGCTGGGTCTGGCTGGGGCGATCGCCTAGCCTAAAGCCAACACGCCTGTTTGCGCACAGCGTCAGAACTGAAAACGTGAAGTGTGATGCAGGCACGATCACGGAACCCGCGGATCGCGAGTCGGTGCCGGCGTGTCGCGCTCACGACGTTCGCGATCGCCACGTCCCAAAGGGTAGGAGCGGCGTGAGCCGCGACCGTGAACCCTCGCCAGCGTCGCAGGCCAGATGTCGCGATCGCGGCTCACGCCGCTCCTACAGTGGGGTTGCATCGCTTCTCCGAGGCCGACGCCCTACTTCGCCATGCCCTCGCCCGACTCCACCCAGCGCGCGAAAAACGCCGACAGATCGCGCCCGCTCGCGCGCTCCATCGCCCGGCGGAAATCCGAGGTCACCACCGAATGGCCGTAGTGCGCGCGGGTGTAGGCGCGGATGCCGCGCCAGAATGCGCGCTCGCCGAGCTCTTCGCGCAGCAGATGCAGCACGTAGGCGCCCTTCTGGTACACCACCGCGCGATCGTCGGCGCTGGGCCGCGACCACGAGGCGTACACCAGCGCGTGGTCCTTGCCGTCGGCGCGCAGCTTGTCCAGCCGCCGCTTCCATTGGTCGACCCGCTCGCGGTAACTGTCTTCGCCGAAGCGGTGCTGCATGTACGCGGCGGCCATGAAATTGGCGAAGGCCTCGTTGAGCCAGAAGTGGCCCCATTCGCGGCAGGTGATGCGGTTGCCCCACCACTGGTGGGCAATCTCGTGCGCGATCAGCGACTGCGCCTCGGGCTTGTCCAGCACTTCGCGGCCGTAGGCTTCCGACATCAGCGAAAACCCGTCCAGCTCCTGGCCGATGGCCTTGGCCACCAGCGCCTGGGTGTAGGGGCCGCGATAACGGATGCCGGCGCGACGGCCGAAGAAACGCAGCATGTCGGCGCTGTCGGCGAACACCCGGCGCAGTTGCGCGCTGTCGAGCTCGCCCGACAGATAGCGAAGGTCGCCGTTTTCGCCGCTGCCGCTGGCTTCGTTGTAGCGGCCGGCGGCGAAGCCGTACACGTAACTCGGCATCGCCTGATCCTGGCGCCAGCGGTAGGAATCGCGACGCCCGCCGAGCGCCGACTTCGCCACCAGCCGGCCGTTGCCGACCGCCTTGAGGCCGCTGGGCACGGTCAGGGTCAGGTCCAGGGTCGCGCGTTCGGACGGCGCGTCGATGCACACCAGCCATTGGCTGGTCGAAAAGATCGTATAGACCTCGCTGCGCTCGGGATGAAACTCCAGGCCGTGACGCGGCGCGCCGTGATAAGCGATGTCGATCTCGCGGCGCTCGCCCGCGACCGCCGGCGCCGGCAGGCGGATGCGCACGCGCTTGTCGATCTTTTCGAAGCCCAGCGCCTTGCCGTGTTCGCGCACCGTGTCGATTTCCAGATCGCCGGCGTCGAATTCGATCGACTGCGCGCCGCTGTTGCGCATCGCCAGCCGGATCGCGACCTCGCCGCGCAGCGTGCGGGCGGCGAGGTCGGGTTCGATCCGCGCGGTGTAATGCAGCACGTCGAGATTGGCGCCGGCGCGTTCGGACGCCATCTGCGCCGCGGCCGTGAAGCTCAGCGCAAGCGTGGCCCAGGCCAGCGCCGCGGCCGCGTGGCGGCTCAATGTGCGAGCCGCGCCGCGGCGTGGTGCGCGCGGCGAACGCGGCGCGGTGAAGCTTGGTGCATCGTGCATATCAACTCCGTTCTACCCCTCGCGACGCGCATCCTGGCGCGGCGCGGTCCAGATATCGACCGATCCGGCTGTCGATGATCGCCGATGTAGGCGCGCGGCTGAACCCCGGCCGTTCATGAAGCAGCACGCGGCATCGGGACAGCGCGCGAGCGGACCGATCCGGCAAGACCTCGATGCGGGCCGCATCGGCGTGAACCGGACCGCCGTTCAGCATCGCGCATCGCACCCGGGCCTTCGCCCGTTCACGCTTGTCGATCTGCGCCTCCGATCACTGACAGCGCTGTCAGCTATAGGACATGGTGCGGGCCGTGAGCGCAGGCGCGCGGGCGATCGCGTCGCGGGCGATCACGCCCATCCACGTCAAGCTCTCATGCTTTTCGCGGCGCCTCGCGCGTCGCACCGACCTATCCGGCCCGTGGCCGACCTCGGGAAAGCCCAGGGGCTTGCCTCGCTCAGGAGCCCCATCGCATGGTCACTCGCCGCAACTTCCTCGGTGCCTCGGCCGCCGCGCTCGCCGCCGGCGTCGCCGGTCCGCTGGTGTCGCGCTCGGCCCTCGCCGCCACGCCCGCACGCTTTACCCTCAACCTGGTCAACGCCTCGGGTCAGAACACCGCCTACGCCTACGTGGTGGGGTTCTCCAACAACCAGCCGCTGTTCGTGCGCGCCGACGGCAGCAGCTACTACCCGCCCTCGCCTTCGGCGCCGGTCACCCCGCTCGGCGCGGACTGCGCGATCCCGCTCGGCGGCCAGGGCTCGTCGACGCGGGTCGCGGTGCCGCGCATGTACGGCGCGCGCATCTACGTGGTCACCGGCAGCAAGCTCAACTTCTACGTCAATCCCGGCCCGGCCGTGGTCCATCCGAGTTTCCTCAACACCAGCGACACCAATTTCCAGAAGAACTGGACCTTCGCCGAGTTCACCTTCAACGAGTGGGAACTGTTCTCCAACATCAGCTACGTCGACTTCGTCGCCGCGCCGCTGGGTCTGTCGCTGCGCTCGCTGTCGGGCCGGGTCGAAACCATTCCGGGTCTGCCGGCCGGTTCGCTCGATCCGATCTGCTACGCGCTGCAACAACAGGCGACCCAGGAAGGTTCGGCCTGGAATTCGCTGATCCAGCGCGGCAGCGACGGCCGCAACCTGCGCGCGATGAGCGCGCACTATCAGGCCAGCCGGTTCCAGAATTACCTCAGCGGTTACATCAACTCGGTCTGGAGCAAGTACGCATCCAACACGTTGACCGTCGACACCCAGTCCGGCTTCGGCGTGTTGACCGCGCGGGTCGGCGGCGACGGCCTGTTGCGCTTCAACAACGGCGAGACCTTCGCCCGGCCGAGCACCGCCGACGTGCTCAGCTGCGATAGCGGCCCCTTCAGCCTGGCCGGCGCGAGCGAGGTGCGCAAGGCGATCATTCCGCGCCTGGCCGCGGCGCTCAATCGCACCACCCTGCTCGACAACGCCAACCAGCCGCAGGGCGAAGTCGCCAGCCGCTTCTACCGCAACGCGCAGACCAACCACTACGCGCGCCTGGTCCACGAGCGCCTGCCCGACAACCGCGGCTACGCGTTCCCCTACGACGACGTATCGCCGAGCGGCGGCCAGGATTTCAGCGGCGCGGCGCGTTCGGGCGATCCGGATACGTTGACGGTAACGGTGCGCGCGTTGCGTTGAATGGTCGCGGTGCGTCGCCGCCGTGGGGCGCGCGGCGCATCGCGGTTCCCGCGCCGTGCCGTAGCGGTGGCCGCTCTAGCCATCTCGCGACGTAGCCACGATCGCGCCCTGTAGGAGCTGCGCAAGCTGCGACCACGCCATCGCGCTTACGACGCAACTGCAGTGGCGCGGTCGCGGCTCGCGCCGCTCCTACAGTCGGCCTGCGGCGGTGGGATGGTCGCTGCCGCTACGCAAACGCGAAGATCAAATCCGACTGACCCGAAACTTGCGCCCCTTGATCTTGCCCTCGCGCAAGCGCGCCAGCGCCGCGCCGGCCTGGCCGGTCGCGACGGCGACGTAGGAGCGCGTGGCGTAGACGTTGATCTTGCCGACCGCCTCGGCCTTCAGGCCGGCATCGCCGGTCAGCGCGCCGAGGATATCGCCGGGACGCAGCTTGTCGGTCTTGCCGGCGTCGATGCGCAAGGTCGCCATCGGCGCGGCCGGCGCGTTCTTGGCCTTGCCGCTCAGCGGTTCGGCGCGACGCCAGTGCAAGGGCGTGCCCTGGTTTTGTTCGATCTGCTGGGCGCGGCCGGTTTCGCGCGGGCCGCACAGGCTCAGCGCGACGCCGCCGCGACCGGCGCGGCCGGTACGGCCGATGCGGTGGACGTACACGTCCGGATCGGTCGGCAAGTCGTAGTTGACCACCGCGCCGAGGTCTTCGACGTCGAGCCCACGCGCGGCCACGTCGCTGGCGACCAGCACGTTGCAGCTGCGGTTGGCGAACCGCACCAGCACTTCATCGCGGTCGCGCTGCTCCATGTCGCCGTGCAAGGCCAGCGCGGTGAAGCCGTAATGGCTCAGCGAGCCGACGACCTCCTCGGTGTCCTTGCGCATATTGCAGAACACCACGCACGAGTCGGGCCGGTACTCGAGCAGCAGCGCGGCGAGCAGCGGGGTCTTGCGGGTCGGTTCGACCTCGTAGAAATACTGTTCGATCTGCGGCGCGGTGGCCTCGCCTTCGACCGTGACTTCGAGCGGCTCGCGCATCGCCGCGCGCGCGAGGTCGCGAATCGCATCGGGGAAGGTCGCCGAGAACAGCAGGCTCTGACGGGTCTTCGGGGTCTTGGCGACGATCTCGCGCATCGGCTCCTCGAAGCCCATGTCGAGCATGCGGTCGGCTTCGTCGAACACCAGGGTACGCACGCCGTCGAGCTTGAGCGCCTTCTTGCGCAGCAATTCCTGCAGGCGGCCCGGCGTACCGACCACGACGTGCGGCGCGTGTTCCAGCGAAGCCAGTTGCGGGCCGAGCGGCATGCCGCCGCACAGCACCGAGACTTTCAGATTGGCGATCGCGAAGGCCAGCTTGCGCAACTGGTTGCCGACCTGATCGGCGAGCTCGCGGGTCGGGCACAGCACCAGCGCCTGGGTGCGGATCGCGGCGGGATCGAGCCGCTGCAGCAGGCCCAGGCCGAAGGCCGCGGTCTTGCCGCTGCCGGTCGGGGCCTGCGCGATCAGATCGCGGCCCTCCAGGATCGCCGGCAAGGCGCGCGCCTGCACCGGGGTCATCACGGTATAGCCCAGCGCGGCCACGCCCTGCAGCAGGGCCGGGCTCAGGGCGAGGGAATCGAAAGCGGTGGCGGCCGCGACGGCGGCGGCGGGCGGAAGTTGGTCGGTCATGCGCCATGATCGCAGCTTCGGGCGCTACCCGCCCGGAAAACCCGTCCGGGGCGAACACTCGGGTTGCCACGTAGATACGGACATCAACGGTGCCGAGCGTCGCATCGCTGCCCCCCCAACGCGCCCCAAGTCGTCCTATCCTGTCACCGCAGCGCCCTCAGAACTCCCCCGCCGCCACCGATCCGGAGGCCGTCCCATGGAGCAGTTCCTGCATATCCGCGTCCTGCTCGGCATCGTGCTGGGGCTGGCCATCACCACCTTGCTCAAGGGCCTGGCCCGCTTCGTCCAGCATCCCGGCCGCGAACGCGTGTTCTGGGTGCATATCGGCTGGGCGATCTCGATGTTCACCCTGCTCGCGCACTTCTGGTGGTGGGAGTTCCGCCTGGTGCACCTGACGCAGTGGAGCTTCGTGTCGTTCGCGTTTCTGATCGCCTATGTCGTGGTCCTGTTCCTGCTATGCACCTTGCTGTTTCCCGACGACATCGGCGACTACGAGGGCTGGCAGGATTACTTCCTGTCGCGGCGCACCTGGTTCTTCGGGATCATGGCGGTGACCTACGTGATCGACTTCGGCGATACCCTGATCAAGGGCCGGTCGTATTTCGAGGCCTTTGGCATCGAATACCCAGTGCGCAATCTGGCCTATGTGGTCATGTGCCTGATCGCCATGCGCACCCGTTCGTTGCGCTTTCATCGGATCTTCGTGATCGTCAGCCTGCTGTATCAGTTGTCGTGGATTTATCGGCTGTACGATTTCGTCGAGTGAACGCGCGCGCGGATATCCGTCCATGGACACCGGGTAATAGACCGCACAATCCACAAGCTTGCACATTCGGTCCGATCGCATCGCTCACCCCGCGCCAACCTCGATTCGTCTACATTGGCCTGATGCCCGATCCGACCGTTTCCGCATGAGCCACGCCTTCGTCAAGGAAGGCGATGGCGACGACAGCACCGGCGATCTGCCCGAGCTGCCGATCAGCGAACATCCCAACTACGTCACCCCACGCGGCATGGCGTTGCTGCGCTCGCGCCTGGACGACACCTCGCGCCGCCTGGCCGCGCTCGACGCGGAAATCGCCGCGGCGAGCGAAGACGACGGCGGCGGCGAACGGGTCGGGGTCAAGCTCGAACGCGCCCATGTCCATCGCGACATCCGCTGGCTGCAGGCGCGCATCCTCGGCGCGATCACCATCGCGCCCGAACGCCAGCCGGCCGACCGGGTTGCGTTCGGCGCACGCGTGGAACTGATCGACGAGGAGGGCAACGAACACCGCTACCGCATCGTCGGCGAAGACGAGGCCGATCCCGAGCATGGCCTCATCAGCTGGGTATCGCCGCTGGCGCGCAGCCTGCATGGCGCGCGGGTCGGCGACAGCGCAGTGTGGAAACGGCCAGCCGGGGATCTCAACGTCGAAGTGCTGGCGATCGAGTACGGCTGAGGCCAGTTTCGCGATGGCGCGCGGTCGTCGCGCCGCTGTCGGTATTCGACGCCTTCGTATTTCCAGAAGACCTTCCCGCGCAGGCAGTCGAGCGACTCGGCCAGGTCGATCGCTCGCAGGACGCCACCCGCGGCAACAGCCTGTCACTCACCGCGTTCCAGTCGTACGAGTCGACCACGAGCAGCGCGGCGACGCCGAAGGTGACGTCTGTGGCAGCGCCATCGCTCGATTTCGCATTCGCTTCAATCCACCGGTATCGGCACGACGCCTTGCGATCGCCGCATCGCGCGACCGGCGACCATCGGCCGGGTCCGCGGCGATAACCAGGCAACCGCTCGTCGGCCGGCGCTTGACGCCTCCCGCCATCCGCGCAAATCATTTAGCAAATTAGTTAATTGCTGAATACATAAGGCGATGCCGATCCGCGTAACCGATCGCTCGCGCACGTCGCGCTCGTCTCGCGCGCGCAGCTACAGTTCCACCATGGAGGGGTCATGAACGCATTGCCCGCAAGTCTGCAATCGCATCGCGTCCAATCGCAGGCCGAAGTCGCCGCATCGATCCGCGGCGTCAGCGACGGCCGCGTGGTCTGGGAACCGGTGCGTTCGCTATGGTTTTCGACCATGGCCATTGCCGCGGTGGTCGGCGGCATCGCGACGTTCACGTGGGCGGCGTTCGCGCTGTTCGTGGTGTCCACCGCGACGGTGCTGCTGCTCGGCCATTCGCTGGGCATGCACCGCAAGCTGATCCACGACAGCTTCGCCTGCCCGAAGTGGATGGAATATCTGCTGGTCTATTGCGGTGTGCAGGTCGGCCTGGCCGGACCGATCGGCCTGGTGCGCACGCACGACCTGCGCGATTACGCCCAGCGCCTGCCCGATTGCCACGATTACCTCGCCCATCGCCGCCGCTTCCACGTCGATGCGTGGTGGCAGTTGCATTGCGAATTGCGTCTGGCGCGGCCGCCGCGGATCGAGATCGAAGCGCGCATCGCCGACGACCGTTTCTACCGCTTTCTGCAGCGCACCTGGATGTGGCAGCACCTGCCGTGGGCACTCGCGTTCTATGCGATCGGCGGCTGGGGCTGGGTGTTCTGGGGCGTGTGCGCGCGGGTTACCGCGGGCGTGTTCGGCCATTGGCTGGTCGGCTATTTCGCCCACAACCACGGCGGTATGCACCATGAAGTGCGCGGCGCCGCGGTGCAGGGCCGCAATGTGCGGTTCGTATCGCTGCTGACCATGGGCGAATGCTGGCATAACAACCACCATGCGTTTCCCGGTTCGGCGCGGCTGGGCCTGTATGCCGGCGAATGGGACCCGGGCTGGTGGTTCCTGCGCGGCTGCGAACGGCTGGGATTGGTGCGCGATCTGCGCCTGCCCGAGGACTTGCCGCCGCGCGAGGAACTGCATCGTCTCGATCCGCAGCCGCTGCCTGGCCGCGCGCGACCGCTTTGCCTGATCAACCGAGTGTCGCCATGACCGTCGAGCCACCCGAACTGCCGATACCTCCGCCGCCGCCCGAACCACCCGCCTCACCGCCGCGCCACGACCTGAGCGTATCGCTGCTGGTGCATGCCTCGCCGCTGTTCGGCGGCGCCTTGATCGGCCTGCTGCTGCGGCTGGCTTTCGACGGGCAACCCGGGCACGCGTTCGCGACCATGCTGTGGATCTTCATCGTGCTCGCGCCGTTCGCGATCGGCGCGGTCACGGTGTACTTGGCCGAGCGGATCAAACCGCGCAGCACCACGTATCACTTCTTCATGCCGGTGTTCAGCGTTTCGCTGTGCGTGCTGGGCAGCATGCTGCTGATGCTGGAAGGCGCGATCTGCGTGGTCATGGTCATGCCGATCTTCGCGGTGATGGGCGGCGTCGGCGGCGTGGTCATGGGCGCGATCTGCCGACGGCTGCAGCGCGCGAAAACACCGACGGTCTACAGCTTCGTCGCCCTGCCGTTGGTGCTGGGCCTGCTCGGCGTCGGCCAGTACACCCCGCAACGGTTCGAACACGTCGAACGCCGCGTGCTGATCCAGGCCGCGCCCGCTGAGGTGTGGAAGGTGCTGCTCGACGCCGACCACATCCAGGCCAGCGAAGTCGATCGCGCCTGGATGTACCGCATCGGCGTGCCCACGCCGCTGGCCGGTCTCACCCACGAAACCGAGAACGGGCTGGTGCGCGAGGTGCGCATGGGCAAGGGCATCCACTTCCAGCAGGTGTCGGCCGACTGGAAGCCGCGGCAGCACGTGCGCTGGCAATACCTGTTCGAAGACGATTCGGTCCCGGCCGGCGCGCTCGACGATCACGTCCGCATCGGCGGCCCCTACTTCGACCTGCTCGACACCCGCTACACCCTGACCCCGCGCGGCGCCGCCACCGAACTGACGATCCGCATGGACTACCGGGTCAGCACCGGCTTCAACTGGTACACGGCGCCGCTGGCGAACTGGCTGATCGGCGATTTCAGCGAGGTCATCCTCGATTTCTACCGCCGCCGCGCCGAGCCCGCCGCGGCGTCCGCGTAACCCGATCTGACCTGATCGGATCGGCCCCACCCGCCCCGCCCTCACCCCGCGCTCCGCCGCGGGTGTGATGATTCCCGCCGTCGTGCGAATCACTGTGCATACGGCAACGGGAAACGGCAGGCGATGGACCATAGCGGCGTCAAATCCAGACAGGGCGACAGTGCCGGCAACCCGCCGGGCGAGGCCGCGCGACAGCGCTTCGAAGCGCTGCTGCAGGCCCATCGCGGCATCGTTTACAAGGTCGCCAACACCTATTGCCGCAACGACGAGGACCGCGCCGATCTGGCCCAGGAAATCGCGGTGCAGCTGTGGCGCGCGTTCCCGGGTTTCGATCCGCAGCGCAGTTTTTCGACCTGGATGTACCGGATCGCGCTGAACGTGGCGATCTCGCAGGTACGCAGCAATGTGCCGCGGCAGCAAAACGCGGTCGCGCTGGACGAGCAACTGCACGATGTGGCCGACGAACGCGCCGCCGATCCGGAGGCCGCGCAACGCCTGCGCGCACTCGACCGCCTGATCGCCGCGCTGGAGCCGCTCAATCGCGCGCTGTTGCTGCTGTACCTGGAGGAGCGCAGCTACCGCGAGATCGGCGAAGTGCTCGGCCTGAGCGAAACCAATGTCGCGACCAAGATCGCGCGGCTCAAGCAACGCATCCGCAACGATCTGGCCGACTGAGCCACGCCTGTTCAACCCCCATTCCCACGACGGCACCACGACCTCATGAGCGCAATCACGATGGAACTCGACGACTTCAAACTGGCCTGGAAAGAACTCGATCGCAAACTCGATCGCCAATACGCGATGGACCTGCTGCGCTTTCGCGAGGAACGCGGCAAGCGGATGAAATCCGGCCTGCGCCCGCTGGTCTGGGGCCAGGCGCTGCAGATGCTGTTCGGCCTGGTGTGCATCGTCTGGGGCGCGCTGTTCTGGACGCATTACCTGGACCGCGCGCATCTGGTCGTGTTCGGCGTGATCGTGCATGTCTACGGCATCGCCCTGATCGGCTGCGGCGCCGCGATGCAAGCCTTGCTGGCCAAGACCGACTACACCGCGCCGGTGATGACGATCCAGAAACGTCTGGCGAGCTTACGCAAGACCTACATCCGCACCGGCCTCGCGGTCGGCCTGGTCTGGTGGCTGTTGTGGATGCCGTTCGTGAGCATGCTGTTCATGACGTTCTTCGGCGCCGACATCTACCTGCATGCGCCATCGGTCTACGTCATCGGCAGCGCGATCGGGGTGGCCGGCCTGCTCGCGACCTGGGGCCTGTATCACTGGTCGCGCCAGCCCAGCCGTCCGCGCCTGGCGAAGCTGATGGAGGACAGCGTCACCGGCGTCAGCCTGCGCCGCGCCCAGGCGTTGCTCGACGAGATCGCGCAATTCGAACGTGAGTGAGGTCGCGGGCCGGTAAGCGACGGCCGTAACGACCGCTGGCGATCAGGCCGGCTGGCGCGGAGACTTCAGCGAAACTCAGCCGGCCGCCTTCTTGGCGCGCCGGCTTTCGCGTTTGAGCGGTCCGCCGACCGGGCAGATTTCGAACGCGAACTGGGTCAGGGTATTGACCAGATGGTCCGGAACCAGCTTGTAGACCACGAACTGGCCGCGGCGCTCGCTGCTGATCAGGCCGGCGTTGACCAGCACCGACAGGTGCCGCGAGATCGCCGGCGCGCTCATCTCGAAACGCGCGGCGATGTCGCCGGCGCTGAGCTCGCGCTCGGACAGGAAGGCCAGGATCTGCCGTCGCGGCGTCGAGGCCAGGGCTTCGAAGATCTTGTCCTGCATCATGAGGGCACCGCTGCGGTCGGGGCGCGCGCCGGGGTGGCGCGGGTCCGATTATAGTGGTGCTTATTTAACTAAATTGCTAATTGTTTTGAAGGCCGGGATTCGGGATTCGGGATTCGGGAATCGGGAATCGGGAATCGGGAATCGGGAATCGGAAGAGCGTAGCCGCGGGGGCTGGGGGATCGTCGGGACCTCGGGAGCCGCTTTTGCGATTCCCTATTCCCCATTCCCGATTCCCGCCCTTCGGGCCGTCAGGCCCTGGCGCGCTTCGGAAAACCGACCATGCGCTGCAATTCCTCGTCCCACAGCTTCATGCGCGCGCACTTCAGGCTCGACCACAGGGTCAGGCGCGGCGCGGCCTGCAGCAGCGGGCTGGATTCGAACGCTTCGCGCAGGCGGTAGTTCGGGATGCGGCTGGCCAGATGATGGATGTGGTGGTAGCCGATGTTGCCGGTGAACCAATGCACGATGCCCGGCAGGTCGTAGTACGAGCTGCCAGCGATCGCCGCCTCGTGCGAGTCCCACTCGCCCTTGCGGGTCCAGTAGGCGTCTTCGAAGGTGTGCTGCACATAGAACAGCCACACGCCGGCGGCACCGGCCAGCAGCACGATCGGCAGATGCACCATGAACACCGTGTGCCAGCCGATCGCGAAGCCCATCGCGATGATGGTCAGCGCCAGCGCGAGGTTGTTGAACAGCACGCTTGCCCACTCGCGCTTCCAGGTGAACGGAAGGTCGAACGGGAAGCGGTGCTTGATCACGAACTGATAGACCGGGCCGACGCCGAGCAGCACCGGGATGCTGCGGTACAGACGATAGCTCAGGCGGCCCAGCCAGGAACGCGCGCGGTATTCGGCGACGGTCAGGGTCTCGATGTCGCCCATCTCACGGCGGTCGAGGTTGCCGGAGGTGCCGTGGTGGATGGCGTGGGTCTTCTTCCAGTACCCGTACGGGAACAGGGTGACCAGGCCCAGGCAGCGCCCGACCATGTCGTTGGCGCGGCTGCTGGCGAAGAACGAACCATGCCCGCAGTCGTGCTGAATGATGAAGGTGCGCACGTACAGGCCGGCGGTCGGGATCGCCATCAGCAAGGTCCAGCCGTAGCCCCAGTGGCCGACCACGCTCCAGGCCATCAGCACCCACATCGCCGCGAACGGCACCAGGGTGTTGATCAGTTGCCACACCGCCCGTCCGGTTTGAGGCTTGGCGAAACGCGCGCAAAGCTGACGCAGGTTGGTTACGGATACGGAAGTTTGCGAATCGGCGTCAGCGTTCAAGCGGGAGCTCCAGTCAGGACATCGCATTGTGGTGAGCGCACGAAGACCTGGCAATGACATGCGCGTGCGTATGGATGTGATCGAGACCGGTCTTTCGGGAAATATCTACCAAAGCACTAGCCAATGGCGGCGGTGTCGGCACCGGACCTGACGGTCGGCGCGGCCGGCCTGGCGGGTTCCCCGAGCGTTCCCACACTACGCCTTGCGCCCGCGGGCCGCTAGGCTAAGGGCATGTCCGCCTGGTATGTCTACGTCATCGAATGCCGCGACGGCAGCCTGTACACCGGCATCGCGCTGGATGTAGAGCGCCGCTACGCCCAGCATCTGGCCGGCAAGGGCGCGCGCTACACGCGTTCGCGGCCGCCGTTGCGACTGTTGGCGCGGTTCATCTATCCGGACCGTTCGTCGGCGCTGCGCGCGGAATATGCGATCAAGCAGTTGTCGCCGACGGCCAAACGCCGGCTGTGCGCGCAAGCCGGCGCCGACATCCCGGCCGAAGCCGCCGTTGAAGTCGCCTCGGGCTGAGCCTCAGAACAACGCCCACAGCAGCTTGAGCAACCCCCACAGCGCCACCGCCCACACCGCCGAACGCAGATAGGGAATGCCGGCGGCATACACCGGCACGTAGACCAGCCGCGCCCAGAAGTACAACTGCGCGCCGAGCGCGGTGTCGTCGTTGCCGCGGCCGGCGACGGCGACCGCCAGCACCGCGGCGGCGAACAGCGGAAAGGTTTCGAGGAAATTGCGCCAGGCGCGGTCCATGCGCGCGGCCACGCCGGTCAAGGGTTCGACCGCGCCGTCGCGCGCGCTCGCGTTCCAACGCACGCCGCGCTGCGCGGTCATGAAGCTCGCATTGACCAGCAAGTGCACGATGCCCAATGCGATTGACCAGGCCAGCATCTGCAGTTCGGTGCTCATGTGTGTCTCTCCTCGAAGATGCTGCGGCTTGACGATATTTCAGCTTGAAGATGCAGCGCGATGACGCGAAGCCGCGAGGTCTCGTGGGCGCGGCTTCAGCCCCGATGCTTTTCGATCAACCCGGCTCCGAACTTCGAAGTTTCGAGCGACCTGAGGCAACAGCGTCGGGGCTGAAGCCCCTCCCACGAGACCTCGGCGCTTCTCGCTCCCTCACACCGGTCCGTTCGGCAGAATCAGAATCTTGCCGTCGCGCTCGCCGGCCGCCGCGGCCGCGACCGCTTCCTTGATCTGATCGAGTCCGTAGGTCGCCTGCACCCGCGCCTGCAACTGCCCGCTGGCGACGCGCTGGGCGATTTCGCCGAACACTTCGGCGCGTCGCGCCGGGCTCGCCTGCTGGAACCAGCGCGAGAGCCAGAACCCGCGCAGGCTCACGTCGCGGAACACGAACGAGGCCGGCGAGATCGAACACGCCTCGCCGCTCATCGCACCGTAGTTGACCACGATACCGCCCTCGCCCAGCGACTGCGCGATGTGCTGGGTCGACACGCCGCCGACCGCATCGATACCGAGCTTGATCGGCGCCTTGTCCGCCGCTTCGCGCGCGCGCTTGCCCAGGTCGTCGCCGTCGACCAGCACCACGTCGGCGCCGGCCGCGCGCACCGCCTCGACCGCCGACTCGCGCCGCACCACGTTGATCGTGCGCAGCCCGCGCGACTTGGCGATCTGGATCAGATAGGTGCCGACCGCCGAATTGGCCGCGTTCTGGATCACCCAGTCGCCCGGCTGCAGGTCGACGAACTCGCTGAGCATCAGCAGCGCGGTCGGCGGATTGATCGTGATCATCGCCAGCTGCTTGGGATCGGCGCCGTCGGGCAAGGCGATCAGGTGCTTGGCGGTGCCGACCATGTGCGTGGCCCAACTGCCGCCCTGGATCGGCAGCAGCACGGTCTGGCCGACCTTGAGCTGGGTCACTTCCGGCCCGAGTTCGGCGATCCGGCCGACGCCCTCGTTGCCGCCGACCGCCGGCAACGGCGGCAGCAGGCCGTATTCGCCGGTCAGGGTCAGCACGTCGGACGGATTGATCGGCGCGGCCAGCACTTCGATCAGCACCTGGCCCGCGCTCAGCGGCGGGATCTGGAACTCCACCGCCTCGATGACGTCCTGCGGCACCGGACCGCGTTGGGTGTATTGGGCTTTCTTCATTGCGTCACTCCAAACCGGACGGGAACAAGGGACCGCGCGCGCGACCGACGACCGACCGCGACGCGCCTGCATACGCGAGAGTACGCCGGACCCGGTGCAAACGTCTTGCGCGCACGTCTCAGCGCTGCGACCCTGCTTGGCCCTTTATCGTCCTTGGCCTCATGCAACCGATCCGCTTCGAACTCGACCCCGGCCACGATTACGTAGAACTCAACCAACTGCTGAAACTGACCGGCCTGTGCGACAGCGGCGGCGCCGGCAAGGCGATCGTCGCCAGCGGCGCGGTCCGGGTCGACGGCCAGGTGGAATTGCGCAAGACCTGCAAGATCCGGGTCGGGCAGACGGTGCAGCTCCAGGGCGTGACCATCGAGGTGGTCGCGGCCTGAGCGTCCCGCCAGCGGAGCGTCGCCGCCGGTTCGGCGCGCAATACGCCGCGGTTGCAAACACCGCCGTGCGATGCCTGGCGGTGTTTAGCGAATTCTGGCGAACGAGATCCAGGCGTTCATCGGCGCGTCCTCGCGTTGATAACGCGTGAGTGCGGCGCCCCTGTGGGTTCAGTTCGTTGCAACGGACTGAAGCCTCACTCTGCTCACATGGCCGCTTGCGTGGTATAGCTCCCGGTCGAAAAAACCCAGCGACGCAGATCGGCGCTGCGATCCTTCCGGCACTTGTGGTTCACATCCTGCCATTCGGCCACCGACGTCCCCGGTTGCGCACTGACGATCCTGACGCGTTCTCCAACGGGCGACTTCGAAACCAAGCGCAATTCGACGCCGGGTCGTATCCCATCGGCGATGCCGCGGTCGAACGTCAGCTCGTAGGCGTCGGTGCAATAGCCATAGCGAAACTCGCTGGACGTGCGCCTGGACGCGGTCACCTTGAGATTCAAGGCGACGCTGCGAATGGCGGCGAGTTGATCCGCGGGCAGATCGGGCAGGCCGACCACCGCTTTGTCTTCGTCGCTTTTGCGCAACAGGACCTGCCCGTAAGGCGTCGCGCGCGGCTCCTCGCCCATGTTGATCGCGTTGACGAGCTCCGTCATATCGGACGCAGCGACCAGATAGACCCGTTCGCCCCATCGCACGGGACGCAGTTGAGTCGGCAGCTTGAAAGTCCCGCCGGTCGGGTGCGCGTAATTTAATTTCAGCGACCCGTCGGCTTGCATCGCCACCTCGCCTTCGTTCTGGGCGTACATGCCGGTGCAGCCGTGCCAGGTGGAACTGACCCCGGCCGAGGGGGCGATCAGCACACGCACATTCATGCCCAGACCGTCGCCTTCGTAGTATTCGCCCGCCCAGGCGTGCTGGCCATGCAGGGCGCTCAGTTCGGTCTGTACGAGTTGGCCGCGGCGCTGGACCTGCAAACCAATCCACTCGCTTGGCGAATCATCTTCCAACGGTGTGCTGGCCTGCACGCCGGTCGTTTCCCGCGTTTGCGCCTGCAACACCGAAAACGCCAGCAGGCCCATGCCGCCAACGGCCAAGGTCAGGCTCAAGCCCGCGATCCGCCAGGGACGCAACCGATGGCCCGACGATGTCCGAGACGATTTCATAGCGGCCCCCCGGCCATGGCACGGCCAGAATCCTGCGCGTGGCGCGTGCGGTCAAGTGTCGACTTCATGCCAGCGGCAAGGTGGTATCGGATCGGCACAGATCATCATGCAACCGCTGCACGTCCTGCGCCGCCACGACGTAGTCGCGGCTGCCCAGCGCTTCGACGAAACGGCACGACGCATAGCCCACCGACTTGCGCTCGTAGTCGTCGACCCAACGTTCGCGCTCGTGCATGCGATCGGCGGCGATCGGCCAGACGCCGGCTTTGGGCATCGAGTCCGGCCTGTTCGAAGCGGCGCCGGCGCGGGTGCGCGAGCGCGCCCGATCGCCGATGCGCCACGGTTTCGGGCTGACTCGCGCGCGGAAACAATGCTGGCGCCCGCACAGCAATGCGTAGTACGCGTCGGCGCCGATCGCTTCGAAAAATCCGATCACCTCCGGATCGTTCGGATCGAACACCCGGTGCATCGCCAGCAGGCGAAAACCGTTCGGCGTGCGGTACAGACGCAGATGCCAGTCCGGGTGCGCGGCGATGAAGGCGTCGATGCGTCTGCGCGCGCGGCCTTCGGGACCGCCGTCGGCGCGATGGCGCGCGCGGCCGCGAGCCTGGGCCAGCGCGATGGCGATGCCGGTGGCGAAGATCCAGCTCAGCGCGAACACGCCCAGATGACGGGTCACCGCACCGGCGATCAACGCCGCCGCCAGCGACGAAAGAAAGTAGTACTTGTTCCAGGCCGATTTCGGCTCGTCGAAATCGACATCGGCGAACAACACCTCGGGCGAGTTGAGGCAGCGCGCGCCGTAGCTGTTGCGGGTGATGACGATATCGCCGACGCGTTCGACGATCTGTTCGCGGATCGGCAGGCCTTCGGCGTCGTAGGGCACGCGCGGATCGCGCTTGGGCAAGGTGGTGCCGGCGAGGATGCGATCGAAGGATTCGCATACTCGCGCATCGGCCATGGCTTGCGCGTCGGCGAGGCTGATATCGGACCACCCGAAGCGACGCACCGTGAGCGAGCGTCGCCCGGATGCGTGGTCGCGGCTGAACTGTTCGCTGATCCGGGCCTCCGCCCAGAATTCCGGAACGATCATCGCCATGTAGTGCCTCCCTGCCTGATTCAGCCGATTGTATGCGTCGGGCGTGTGGAGGGGAGCGGCGTTTACGCGGATGTTCGGCGGCCATGCGCCGCGAATATCGGGGCCGCATCGCTGTCGGATCGTATCGCCGTCGGTGGTGGGCGCGCGGTCGCGACTTGCGTCGCTCCTACAGGGGGATTGCCATCGTCGCCGCGGCTGGCGACGTATGCCGCACGCAAGTCCCTGTAGGAGCGGCGCGAGCCGCGACCACTCGAAGAGGTGGGATGCCGCGCCACCAACCGAAGCGAAATAACTCGGCTGCCTTTGATCCGAAGCCTGCGATGCCCAAAGCCCGAGCCGCCGCAGCTTCGGATTCAGACGCTTGCGTACGTCGCTGCGGTTGGTAGGCACTTGACGGCGCATCCCATCGGCGTAGCATTCGCCATACGCCACCGGACAGACCGATGGCGACCAACTACTCCGTGAGGGATTCTCATGGCAATCGAATTCGATTACCTGGTTTTCATTGGCCGCTTCGAGCCGTTCCACAACGGCCATGCCGCCGTCGCCCGCCACGCTCTGGCCAAGGCGTCCAAAGTCATCTTCCTGGTCGGTTCCGCCGACACTCCCCGCACCACCAAGAACCCGTTCACCGTCGCCGAGCGCGCGGTGATGATCCAGGCCGCGTTGAACGATGCCGCCGACCGGCTGATCGTGCGTCCGCTGCGCGATCACCTCTACAACGAGAGCCTGTGGATCGCCAACGTGCAGCGCGCGGTCGCCGAAGCGGTGCGCGCCGACAGCGGCGATGCCGAAGCGCGCATCGGCCTGATCGGCATGGACAAGGACGCCTCCAGCTACTACCTGCGCGAGTTTCCGCAGTGGCCGCTGGTCGACGTCAGCCACACCGCCACCTTGTCGGCCACCGAGCTGCGACGCTTCCTGTTCGAAGCCAACCAGATCGACAGCCATGGCGGTTTGATGCTGATCCGCGCGAACGTGCCGGGGCCGGTGTTCGACATGCTCGAAGCCTTTCGCAAAAGCTCGCCCGCGTTCACCCAGTTGGTCGCCGAGTACCAGTTCATCGAGCAGTACCGCGCGGCCTGGAGCGATGCGCCCTACCCCCCGACCTTCGTCACCACCGACGCGGTGATCGTGCATTCCGGCCACGTGCTGCTGGTGCGCCGCCGGGCCGAGCCGGGCAAGGGCCTGTGGGCGCTACCGGGCGGTTTCGTCGGCCAGCACGAAAGCCTGCTGGAAGCCTGCCTGCGCGAGCTGCGCGAGGAAACCCGGCTCAAGCTGCCGCTGCCGGTGCTCAAGGGCTCGATCAAGGGCGAGCACGTGTTCGACCATCCCGAACGCAGCGCGCGCGGACGCACCATCACCCACGCCTTCCACTTCGAATTCCCGGCCGGCGAACTGCCGCCGGTGCGCGGCGGCGACGACGCCGACAAGGCGCGCTGGATCGCGGTCAGCGAGGCGCTGGAAATGGGCCCGCAGTTGTTCGAAGACCACCTGCACATCCTCGAATTCTTTCTCGGCCGCGGCTAAGCGCACACGCACCGCCCGGCCCTCCGCCGGCGGACAGACCGCCGGCTTACCCCAGACGCGAAGGAGCTTCCCGTCATGCAATGCCTCGACAACCTGCTGCTCAACACCGACAGCTATAAAGCCAGCCACTGGCTGCAATACCCGCCCGGCACCGATGCGACGTTCTTCTACGTCGAATCGCGCGGCGGCGTGCACGACCGCACCGTGTTCTTCGGCCTGCAGGCGATCCTCAAGGAATACCTGGCCAAGCCGATCACCCACGCCGACATCGACGAAGCGCGCGACCTGTTCGCCGCGCACGGCGAGCCGTTCAACGAAACCGGCTGGCGTTACATCGTCGACCGTCATGGCGGCCTGATGCCGATCCGGATCCGCGCCGTGCCTGAAGGCACGGTGGTGCCGACCCATCAGGCGCTGGTGACGATCGAATCGACCGACCCGGATGCGTATTGGGTGCCTTCGTATCTGGAAACATTGTTGCTGCGGCTGTGGTATCCGGTGACGGTGGCGACGATCAGCTGGCATGCCAAGCAGACGATCCGCCAGTTCCTGGAACGCACCAGCGACGATCCCGAAGGCCAGTTGCCGTTCAAGCTGCACGACTTCGGCGCGCGCGGCGTATCCAGCACCGAATCGGCGGCGTTCGGCGGCGCCGCGCATCTGGTCAACTTCCTCGGCACCGACACGGTTTCGGGCCTGTTGCTGGCCAAGCGCTACTACCACGAGCCGATGGCGGGTTTCTCGATCCCGGCCGCCGAGCACAGCACCATCACCAGTTGGGGCCGCGAGCACGAGGTCGATGCGTATCGCAACATGCTGACCCAGTTCGGCAAGCCCGGCGCGATCGTCGCGGTGGTGTCCGACAGCTACGACATCTTCCACGCGATCCGCGAGCATTGGGGCAAGACCTTGCGCGAGGAAGTGATCGCCTCGGGCGCGACCTTGGTGGTGCGTCCGGACTCCGGCGATCCGGTCGACGTCGTGCATCAGTGCGTGACCATGCTCGACGAAGCCTTCGGTCACACCGTCAACAGCAAGGGTTTCAAGGTGTTGAACCACGTCCGCGTGATCCAGGGCGACGGCATCAACCCGACCAGCATCCGCGCGATCCTCGAACGCATCACCAGCTACGGCTACGCCACCGACAACCTCGCCTTCGGCATGGGCGGCGCGTTGCTGCAGCGACTGGATCGCGATACCCAGAAGTTCGCGCTCAAGTGTTCGGCGGCGCGGGTCAACGGCGAATGGATCGACGTGTACAAGGACCCGGTCACCGACAAGGGCAAGTCGAGCAAGCGCGGCCGCATGACCCTGCTGCGCCATCGCGAATACGGCCACTTCAAGACCGTGCCGGTGCCGCCGGAAGCCGCGTCGCTGGAAGAAGCGGTCAAGCCGCTGGGCTTCGACGATGCGATGGTGACGGTGTGGGAGGACGGCAGGATCGTCAACGACTGGACCTTCGCGCAGGTGCGCGAGTTGGCTAACGCTACCCGGCTTTGATCTTGCTCGCGGCCCTCACCCCAACCCCTCTCCCGCAAGCGGGAGAGGGGCTAGCGGCGACGCGATCATCAGGTAACGACGTAGCAGTTCCCTCTCCCGCTTGCGGGAGAGGGCCAGGGTGAGGGATGAGAGCCGAAGGCTCGAAATGCTTTGGCTTTCCCACACCATGACAATCATCGGAAACCACCATGCAAGCCCCCATCGAAGGGCTAGCCGCCGCAGACCCGGCGACCCTGCCCCTGAGCGCAGCCTCCTCGTTGTTCGAACGCCTGCGCGCGAGCACGCCGCAACTCGCGCGCCGCGCGCCGGTCGAACACGACGCCACCCGCTGGCATCCGCACAGCGTGAGCGGCCGACGCTACCGCTTCGCCCAACCCATCACCTTCACCCCGTACGCCTCGGTGCGCGCGTGCTCGGCGCGTTGTCGCTTCTGTTCGGAAACCCTGCGCCCGCTCGAAGGCGGCACGATGGCGCAGACCTTGCGGCCGGCCGATGACTATTTCGACACCCTGACCCAGGCATTGGCGCAACTGCGCGGCCTGCCGCTGTCGTGGTCGTTGTCGGGCCTGGAATCCAGCGATGACGAAGATTGGTTCCTGCAACTGCTGCGGACCTTGCAACAGGCCGAACGCGACGGCGTCATCACCCAGGACCGGGTGCTGTACAGCAACGGCGCCGGCTTCGCGCGCGGGCGCGGCGAGGAACTGATCGCCGCGCTGCAAGACTTCGGCCTGTCCTGGGTCGAACTGTCGCGGCATCACCCCGACCCACTGCGCAACCAGCGCATCATGCGCTTCCGCGACGGCGAAGCGGTCGCCGAAAACGCCGCGTTCGAAGCGGTCGCGCGCGCGATTTCGGCCGCGTTGCCGCTGCGTCAGGTCTGCATCCTGCAACGCGACGGCGTCGCCGATGCGCACGGCGTCGCCGCCTACCTCGACTGGGCGAAGCAATGCGGCGCCGGCACGGTGATCTTCCGCGAGTTCTCGCGCCTGGGCGATGGCTACCGCGACAACGGCACCCGCCGTTACGTCGACAGCGAACGCGTCGCGATCGAACAGGTGCTCGGCGACTGCATGGCCTCGCACTGGTGGCCGCGCCTGCGCGCGCTGCAGATCACCGAAGGCTATTACTTCTGGAACCTGCGCCTGCGCGACGAGAGCAGCGGTCTGGAGGTGGTGTTCGAATCCTCCGACTACAGCGCGATGCACCGCCGCCACGCCAGCGGCGACATCTACAAACTGGTGTTCCATGCCGACGGCCGTCTGTGCGCCGGCTGGCAGCCCGACCGCGACATTCTTTGGGACAAGACTCACGGAGCGATGCATGGACAACCGTAGTTGGTGGGTGCTGTCGCCCGATCCGCCCGAACATCGCCTGCCCGAGGATCTGCGCGGCCGCGACGGCTTCGACGGCCGCGACTGCGGCTGGGTCAGCCAGATGCGGCCGTTCGTGCGCCACTTCAGCCGCCCCGGCCAGACCGTGTTCGATCCGTTCTGCGGCTTCGGCACGACCTTGCTGGCCGCGGCGCTGGAAGGCCGCGCCGGTTGCGGCGTCGAGATCGATCCCGACCGCGCCGCGCTCGCCAGCGAACGGCTGCGCCGGCACGGCGTCGACGCGCCGATCGCGATCGGCAGCCTGCCGCGGACCGCGATCCCTGGCCCGATCGACCTGTGCCTGACCAGCGTGCCCTACTTCGGCTGCCGCTGGCCGCAGACCAACACCGACGACAGCCCGCGCAACCGCGATCAGCTGTATCTCGAACGCGACTACGCCGCTTACCTCGAACGCCTGCGCGACATCTTCTACGCGGTGCGCGCGGCCCTGCCCGAGGGCGGCTATTGCATCGCGATGGCGGAGAACCTGGTGGTCGAAGGCCGCATGCTGCCGCTGGCCTGGGACCTGGGCCGGGTGCTCGGCGCGATGTTCGTGGCGCGCGAGGAACGCCTGCTGTGCTACGAACGCGACACCGCGCCGCTGCCCGCCGGCGCCAGCGCCAGCAACCGCAGCCACGAATACGCGCTGGTGATGCACAAGACCGCCGAAACCATCTGCCTGCGCAGCACCATCGACGAACTGCGGGCGATGCGCGAGGCCGGCTTCGCGTTCGATCTGTACGGCAGCTTCGCCCATTGGCTCGCGCACGATGGCGATCCGGACGCGCGCCGACCCGGCGATGCGGACCTGCAGTTGCCCGACGACGAAGAGCGCTTCAACGCGCTGCTGCACTGGCTGCACGAACGCCATTACGAACTGAGCCTGTGGGGCGAACCGGTGTTGCCGCCGGTGCGCATCGACCGGCTGCGCGCGCATTGGTATCTGCGCGCGCAGCGCCGCGACCGGCTTGGTCGCCTGGTGCGGCTGGAC
This sequence comes from Lysobacter sp. Soil_N_51, assembly GCF_057655755.1. Classification (NCBI taxonomy): domain Bacteria; kingdom Pseudomonadati; phylum Pseudomonadota; class Gammaproteobacteria; order Lysobacterales; family Lysobacteraceae; genus Lysobacter; species Lysobacter sp. Soil_N_51. The sequence continues at coordinate 615,257 of NZ_JBDGLR010000001.1, forward strand.
CTCAGTCTGGCTGGCCAGCCCGAGGTCGCGCGGTCGTGAGCGCACGCCGCCGCGCCGGCCTCAGGCCAGCGCTTCGGCGATCTGCTCCAGTCGCGCGCTTCCTCCCAATGGCTTAAGCAATGCCGCGCAACGCGCGCGAATCGCCGCCGGCGCCATCGGCCAGGCCGGACTCAACCGCGACTTGGGAAACACCAGGTACAAGGTCGCTCCGGTCGGCGCGCCCTTGCCGCTGGCCAGGTTCACCGTCTGCCCCGACAGATCGCTGGCCATGCGGATCGACACCTCGCCCAGCGGCTTGTCCCAGCCGATATCGCCGACCACGCCGTAACTGCAGCGACGCGTTCGCGGGTGGTAGGCCACGACGAAATCGCCGAGTTCGCCGGTGCCGTTTATCTCCAGGAACGTCGACGGCAAGGTCAGATACGGAATGCGTGCGGCGTCGACATAAGCCAACGGATCGGTGCGCGGACGCTCGGGATCGCTCAATGCGGTCATCGAGATGTAGTAGCCGGCGTTGCGACCGCGGCTTTGTTCCAGCGGCCGCCCGGGCCGCTTGGGATCGGCGACCAGCGCGCTACGCCAGTCGCCATCGGGCCAGCCGCTCAGGCGGATGTTCGCCAGCCCCAGGTTTTGTGGATGATAAGCGTCGGGCGCGCCGTCCGCGGTGATCGAAATATGCGGACTCAGATAGGCGTATGCCTTCTGAGTGCCAGCATCGAGTGTGTGAATCGAAGTTCCCTTAAAGTCTATCCAACGGTCAACGACCAAAATACTCACGGCACCCTCCTTGCCTGGTCGACGAACACAGCGATGTTGCCGTGTTCTGTGCGCAGGCTAACGTGCCGACGCGCCGTTTCATGTCAATCCGATGTGATTTCGCGCGAATTTATTTTCCTGTTTCGGCCGCGTTCGTGCGCGGCCCGCGACGGCTTGAGCGAACGCGCGCGCGCGTTACCGACTGATCGTGTTCGCGATCTGTCCAATTAAAATTTTCCGCTCATTTTTTACATACATCAGGCATATAAAGAACGCATTTTCCTGCGCGATATGGTCGTCGCCCGGATTCAATCGACCGCGCCGCACATCGAGGCACCCACACCTTCATTCATGCAGATTTAATGAAAGGATCGCATCGCCATAGGTGTTTTCACCTACTTGGAAGCGTCGTTCGCCGACTTGGCGGAAACCGTTGCGCGCATAGAAGGCCAACGCGCGCGCATTGCCGGCATAGACTCCGAGCAGCAGACGCCGCGCGCCGCGCGCGCGCGATTCGGCGACAGCGTGCCGCATCAGTTCGCGACCGACGCCGCCGCCATGAAAACGCGACAACAGATAGATGCGCTTGAGCTCCAGATCGTCCGCGCTCAAGTCGTCGAGCGGCAACTTGGCCGGAGCGACCACCGCGTAACCGACCGGCGCATCGCCCCGATCGGTTTCGGCCAGCCACGATGCGGTCGCCGGATCGGCGAGCCAGGCGGTGTAGACCTCGGCCGCGTGCTGCGCGCGGCAGTGCTCGACGATGTCGCGGCCGTGCAGGATGCCGGCGAAGGTTTCCAGAAACGTCGCCGCGCCCGCCAGGGCGAGCGCGCCGGCGTCGCCGGCATGGGCGCGGCGGATGTGGGTGGCGGTGAGGGCGGCGGTGAGGGCAGCGGCAACATCGGTCGAATCGCTCATGACGGGAGGCTTTCGAAAGGGCCGATCAAGATCGCACGCCCGCCGCTCGAACGCATCCGCGCCAGCCCCCTGTAGCAGCGGCGCAAGCCGCGACCGCGCCACCGCATCGGCGGCGCGATCCCAGGCAACCCGCGACAACTCACGCCATTCTCAACGCCCGACCTCGATCACCACCTTGCCGAAATGCGCGCCGCTTTGCAGATACTCATACGCCTCGCGCGCCCGATCGAAACCGAACACCCGATCGACCACCGGCGCGATCGCGTTGACCGCGACGAAGCGCGACAGGTCCTCGGCCATGGCGCGGCTGCCGACGAAGATGCCGGACAGGCGCTTGGCGCCGGTGATCAGCGCGAACGGATTGAAGTCGCCGCCGAAGCCGCTGACCCCGCCGATGATCGAGATCGCCCCGCCGATCGCGGCGGCGTCGATCGAACGCTGCAAGGTGCCCTGGCCGCCGACCTCCAGCACCGCGTCCACGCCGCGTCCATCGGTGAGCCGGCGCACTTCGTCCTGCCATTCGGGCGTTGCGCGGTAGTTGATCGTCGCGTCGGCGCCGAGCGCCCTGGCGCGCGCGAGCTTGTCGTCGCTGGACGAGGTGATGATCGCCTGCAGCCCGGCCGCCTTGGCCAGTTGCAGGCCCCAGATCGATACGCCGCCGGTGCCCAGCAGCAATACGCTCGCGCCCGGCCGCAGACGCGCCTCGACGAACATCGCGTTCCACGCGGTCACCCCGGCGCAGGTCAGGGTCGCGGCCTGGGCGTCGTCGAGATGCGCGGGCACCGCGAACACCGATGCTTCCGAGACCACGATTTCCTCGGCCAGCACACCGTCGGCGATCGCGCCGAAGGAGTCGCGGGTGTTGTGCGCGCTCGGCGCGCCGGCGTGCCAGTGCGGGAAGAAACTGGTCGCGACCCGATCGCCGACCTTCCAGCGGCCGGCGCCCTCGCCGACCTCGACGATTTCGCCCACCGCGTCCGAGGCCGGCACCACCGGCGCGTCGGGGCGCGCGGAGTAACTGCCGTCGGCGACCATCAGGTCGCGGAAATTCAACGAAACCGCGCGGACCCGGACCCGGATCTGGCCGGCGGCCAGCGCGAGCGAGGGACGGTCGAACGATTCCAGCGCGCCGATACCGGCGCCGCTGCGGATGCGATATGCCTTCATGGGAATTCTCTGTGGATGTGGGGGAGTGCGGCAGCCAGGCAGGGATTGGTATGCGCTTACCCGATGTGCCCGGCGACCGTGTGGCGCTACGATAGCGTCGCCCCGAACGCCCCAGTGGCTAGCTTCAGGCCACACTTTGTATCCTTATAGGAACCAATATGGCCGTCAACGACCGCCTGCTCGGCATCGTCGCCTTCGTCCAGTCGGCCGAGGCCGGCAGCTTCGCGATCGCCGCCGAGCGCCTGGGCGTGACCCGCTCGGCGATCGGCAAGCGCATCGCCCGGCTCGAACAGCAGCTCGGCGCGCGCCTGTTCCATCGCAGCACTCGCCGCCAGAGCCTGACCGACGACGGCCAGGCCTATTACGAACGCTGCGTCAAAGCGCTGGCCGAACTCGATGCCGCGCAGGCCGCGCTCGACAGCGGCCGGCGCGAACCCAGCGGTCGGTTGCGGGTCAGCGCGCCGGTGCTGTTCGGCCGTCATTGCGTGGCGCCGGTGATGCTGGAACTCGCGCGCCGGCATCCGAAACTCGACATCGACCTGTCCTTCAACGACCGCGTGGTCGATCTGGTCGAAGACGGCTACGACCTGGCGATCCGCATCGGCCGCCTGCCCGACAGCGCGACCCTCGCGGCGCGCCGGTTGACCGATGAAAGCCTCGGCATCTGCGCCTCGCCCGCTTACCTCGCGCAGCGCGGACTGCCGCGCGAGGTCGACGACTTCGCCGGCCACGACGCGGTGCTGTACGGCCGCAACGGCCAGAGCGTGCCGTGGCGCCTGCGCGACGCGAACGGCCAGGTGCGCGAACCCGAGGTGCGCGCGCGGCTGCGGTTCGACGACCTGCAGGCGATCGCCGACGCCGCGATCGCCGACGCCGGCCTGGCTTTGTTGCCGTGCTGGCTGCTGAGCCAGTACGTGCGCACCGGCGAATTGCAGATGGTGATGCACGCCGACCGCGTGGTCGGCGGCCGCATCAACGCGGTGTGGCCGCACACCCACTACCTGCCGCTGCGCACGCGCGCGGCGATCGATCTGCTGGTGGAGCGGATTCCGGGGTTGGTGGGGTTGCAGGCGCAGGGGTGGCGCGAGGCGGCGTAGCGATCTACCGCTTCCCCATTTGAAAAAGGGCAGTTAGAGGGGATTTGCTTTTACCCGCAAGCAACGACGTTGCATGGGAATTGGAAGAGCAAAAGCGAATCCCCCTGCCCTCCCTTTTCCAAAGGGAGGAACAGCAACGGCGTCAACGCGGGGAACGACAACGTCTTCAAAAAAGACGAACCGCCGCAGCACTAACGCTCCGGCCAATACCAAGCCGGCGCATCCAGCATCCCCTGCCCGGCGATGCCGGTCTGGCTGAACTGTTTTTCCAGATGCAGACTGTTGCACTCGTCTTCGGCCTCCAGCGCGCTGATCAGGCGCGAGGCGTGCGAGACCACCCACACCTGGGTGCGGCGCGAAGCGTGCGCGATCAGCCGCGCCAGCGCCGGCAGCAGGTCCGGGTGCAGGCTGGTTTCGGGTTCGTTGAGCACCATCAGCGGCGGCGGGCGCGGGGTGTGCAGGGCGGCGATCCACAACAGATAGCGCAAGGTGCCGTCGGACAGTTCCGCCGCCGACAACGGCCGCAGCAGGCCGTGCTGGAAGAAGCGCAACGAGAACCGCCCGCCCTCGCCGTCGACCTCGACCCGCGCGCCGGGAAACGCATCGTCGACCGCCTCGGCCAGCGCGCGCGGATCGCCGATCTCGACGATGGTCTGCCAGGCCGCGGCCAGATCGCGGCCGTCGTGGCTCAGCACCGGCGTGCGCGTGCCCAGTTGCGGCTGCCGCGCCGGCGCCTGCGCGTCGCTGCGGAAGTGATCGTAGAAGCGCCAGCCGCGGATGGTTTCGCGCAGGCTCAACACCTCCGGCGCGGCGCGCGGGTCGGCGATCTGGGCGAACACGCTGTCGAACGCGCTCAGGTGTTCGGCGGCGACCCGCCAGCCGCGGCCCTCGCGCACCCGCGCCATCGGCCCGCGCCGGTCGACCAGCAGATTGGACGAGCGCAGGAACGGCCCGCTCCAGATCACCTCGCGCTTGATCTCCGGGTCGTGCGCGAACATCGACCGGCTCGGTATCGGCAAGCCCAGGTCGATCGCATAGCCGTATTCGTCGCCGGCGAAGCCTAGCCGCAGCGACACCGGCGCATTGCGCGGCCCGCCCTGGATCGGCACCTCGCCGCGCTTCATCCGCGCCGAGATCGTCTCCGGCCCGGCCCACAGGGTCGACTCCAGCCCGCCCTCGCGCGCGAGCGCCGTCACCACCCCGCCCTGCGCGGTCTGGGCGAGCAGGCGCAGTGCGCGGTACAGATTCGACTTGCCGCTGCCGTTGGCACCGGTGACCACGTTGAGCCGGCCCATCGGCACGACCAGTTCGCGCAGGGAGCGGTAGTTGGCGATAGCCAGAGTGCTGAGCATGCGGGTCGAACGCGGCAGACGGGCGCCCAGCCTGCCAGAACCCGCCCGGCGACGCCCGCCCCTGTCGACACTGACAGGCGACGCCCTTAAACGGACATCGATCACGTTATTATTGCCAAGCGAGTCACCCTCAGGCACGGATTATCCGTGTCTGCATTCGTCTGGGGACCCGACCGACCCGGCCTGCTGGCCGCGCGGCGGGTGGACGGATCGACTCGAATCAGGCGCTGCGTCCGCATCGGCCGCGGCTTTCAGGAAAGCAGTTTGAAGGAACGAAGAACGATGAAGACCGCAAACAGGGGAATCCAGGCCGCCGCCTGCGTGATCGGGCTGGCCGCCGCGCTGAGCGCCGCACCGGGCTGGGCCCAGCGCAAGAGCGTGCAGGACCAGCGCGCCGAAAAGATGACCCAGATCCCGACCTGCTCCAAGAACCTCGGCGCGATTTCGGTGATCGAGCCGGAAGATACGGTGAACTGGTGGAGCGGCCAGCAGTTGCCCGCGCCGAGCAAGCTGATCAAAGTGTTCGTGCAGAAATCGCGCTGCTTCACCCTGGTCGACCGCGGCGTCGGCATGGACTCGGCGATGCGCGAACGCGACCTCGCCTCGGACGGCCAGCTGCGCAACAAGTCCAACATCGGCAAGGGCCAGATCCGCGCCGCCGACTACGTGCTGGTGCCGGACCTGATCTCCAAGAACAGCAACGCCGGCGGCAACGCGATCGGCGGCCTGCTCGGCGGTCTGATCGGCGGCAAGGCCGGCGCGGTCGCCGGCAACCTCAACTTCAACAAGAAGACCGCCGACGTGGTGCTGACGGTGACCGACGTGCGCTCCTCCGAGCAGGTCGCGATGGCCGAGGGCAGCGCCAAGAAGACCGACATCGGCTTCGGTGGCAGCGGCGCCTTGTTCGGCGGCAGCGGCCTCGGCGGCGCCGGCGTGTCGGGCTACGCCAATACCGAAGTCGGCCAGGTCATCACCATGGCCTATCTGCAGGCCTACACCAACCTGGTCGCCGAACTGGGCGGCCTGTCGGACAATCCGTCGGCCTCGAATTCGCAGCAGGCGGTCACCGTGGTCAAGTCCGCGCGCCTGTTCGCCAATTCCAAGGGCACCGGCGCCGTGGTGCGTCCGCTCGACCCGGGCATGATGCTGTACCCGACCGGCAACAAGCAGGGCGCGATGTGGGAAGTCGAGGACGAACTCGGCAACAAGGGCTGGGTGTCTTCGCTGGCGCTGGAGCTGTCGAAGTAAGTCTTCGCCGTTCGCATCGTCGGTAAACGGAAAAAACCAAAGGGCTGCCGGCGACGGCAGCCCTTTTTGTTGCCCCAACCGCGCGCGCGATCGCAACCAACTCGCGCGCGACGTCGCCTTACTTCGCCTCGCGGCTGCGCGCAATCCAGGCCTGCACCCGCTCGCGCAAGTACTGCAAGGGCACGATGCCGTCGCCGAGCACCTGCTGGTGGAACTGGCGGATGTCGAAACGCTCGCCGAGTGCCTGCTCGGCCTCGCGACGCAAGGCGAAGATCTCCAGCGCGCCCGAATCGTAAGAGGTGATCTGGCCCGGCATCGCGGCATAGCGATCGACCGATTCCTCGGCGACCTTGGCGCTGAAACGGCCGCTCTCGACCATGTAGTCGATCACCTGCTGGCGGGTCCAGCCGTACAGATGGATGCCCGGGTCCAGCACCATGCCGCGCGCCGGCCACGCGCGCCGGCCGATCGCCGCATACGGCGTGGTGTAGATGCCGGCTTCCTCGCTCAGCGCCTCGGCATAACGCGCCCAGCCTTCGACATAGGCCGAATTGAACGCCAGCGCCGAAAACGGATGGCGCTGCACGCCGCGCGCGAGCGCGATCTGCAGGTGATGGCCGGGCCAGGTTTCGTGCACCAGGGTGATCTCGGCCGCGCCGCGGCGATCGTCGCCGGGACGGTCGAGGTTGGCGCGGTAGATGCCCGGCTTGGTCTGGTCGGGCTGCATCTCGTAGTGCGAACTCACGCCCGAGCCGCGCTGTTCTTCCTTCAAGGGTTCGACGACCGCGGGCTGCGACGGCATCGCGACGAAATACTTCGCGCTGCGTTCACGCGAGCGTTCGAGCAGGCCGCGCGAGAACGCCAGTTCCTCCTCGGCCGAGGCGAAGCGGTTGTCCGCGGCTTCGTCCATGCGCTTGACGATGGTCGGCAGGTCGCTGACACCAAACAGCTTCTGCCCGAGTTCGCTCACCGTGCGGGTGTTGTCGGCGACGGTGCGCTGGCCCAAGGCATAGACCTCCTCGGGCGCTCGATCCAGGGTGGTGAACTGGCGCAGCAACGCGCGATAGCAGGCGACGCCGTCGGGCAAGGCCGACAGGCCGATGCTGTCGCGGCTTTGCTTGACGTATTCGTCGGCGAGGAAATCGCGGTAGCGGCGCAGGGCCGGCTGGATCTGATCGGCGACGAGACGTTCGAATTCCTTGCCGAACGCGGCATCGTCGCTGTGCTGCGCCGGTGCGTAGAACGGCGACTCGGCCGGTTTCATCGCCAGCAAGGCGTCGATCTGCTTGAGCACGCGCGCGCCCAGCGTCTTCGGCGCCGAATAACCGGCCTTGAGGCCCGCGCGCAGATTGGCGATCTCGTTGTCGACATAGCCCGGAAAACCGCGCCAGCGGGTCAGCGCCTGCTTGCGCTGCTCCGCCGTCGCCACCGGCTGGCGATCGGCCAAGTCGGCCAGATTGTTCTGCCAGCCGCCCATGTGGTTGACGTTCCAGCCTTCGCTCTTGCACACGCGCATGCCGCGACTGGCCTGCAGCATCTCGCGCAGTTGCGCGTACAGCAACTGCGCGCCATCGTCGCCGACCGCGGCGCGGTCGATCGCCGAGAAGCGCTGCCACAAGCCGTCCTCGCGCCGTTCGAACGCGCGCAGATCGGCGGCGGCGTTGTGCGGCAGGTAGTCGTGCCGCTGCAACGGCAGGCCGGTCTGATAGGCCGGGCCCGGATCGAATTCGAGCACCGCGGCCAGGTACTCGTCGGCGATCGCGTCGACCTGGGCGGATGCGTCGTTGGCGGCGGCGCCTTGCTTGGGCGCATCGCCCTTGGCCGTCGCCGCGGCCGCCAACGCCGGCAGCGCCTGCAGCGCGAACGCGAGAGCCAGGGCCAGCAATCCGATTCGTTGCTTGTCGCGTCGCATACGCCTCTCCCCGGCGGTCATCCGCGCCTGGATGTTAGCGATTGCGCGCACACCGCACCCTGCGCCGGAGGTCACGGTGGCTAATGGCCCGGATGCGACGCCGCGAAGCATTGCTCCGCGTCGCAAACGCTTGCGACCGCAGTCTCACGACGACGCGATGCCTGCGAGCGTGTACAAAGGAAGGTCGTTCGCCACCGGATCACGCTAATGCCTCCTTCCGACCGCAATCTGCGTCTGGACTACATCGAATTCACCGTGTCCGACATCGCCGCGTCCAAGGCGTTCTACGCCGAAGCGTTCGGCTGGACCTTCACCGACTACGGCCCGACCTACTGCGAGTTCGACGACGGCCGCATGAAGGGCGGCTTCACCACGCAAGGCCGGCCGCAACCGGGCGGCGCGCTGGTGATCATCTACGCCGACGATCTGGACAAGGCGCGACGCAAGGTCGAAGACGCCGGCGCGCCGATCGTGGCCAATCACGAGTTTCCCGGCGGTCGGCGTTTCCACTTCACCGATCCGGACGGTTACGAACTGGCGGTGTGGACTCAGGAATAACTCCGATGACACCGCGCCGCATCGCCCAAGCGATCGGCGCCCGCCCGGCTTATGATCCGCGAATCGGCGAAGGAACGATCTCGATGGCCCTGGATGCGGTAGGCGAATTGCTGGGCGGCGTGTTCCGGGTGATCGGACGCATGCTGTTCGAACTGGTGGTCGAACTATTGCTGTATGGCACCGGCCACTTGCTGCTCAAACCCTTCTACCGCGACAAGCAACCCAGCGACGGCTTGTGCACGCTCGTCGGCCTGCTGGCCTGGGCTGCATTCGCGGTCGTAGCGTTCATGGCATATCGCTACGTGCAGTCGCCGGCCTGACCGCCCTCACCGCTGGACCGGCACCGCGGACCACGACGCCTGCTCCGGCGCATGAGATCGAACCGCCACCATCTTGACCGCGCCGGACGATCGCGCATGCTATGCCCATCGCTTCCACTCACCGATCGCCCCATGGCCTACGAACCCCTGCGCATGATCTGGGATTACGCGGACGGCCCGCGTACCGGCATCGCCGACCACAACGGCCGCCCGCACTACTTCTCCTGCGTGTTCGATGAAGAACTCGGCATCTACGGCGATCTGTTCGACATCACCCCGATCGACGAGGAGACCTTCGCCTGGGCGCAGGAGCACTGGGCGATCTGGCAGCGCTGGGAAACCGAGGCCCATGCCGGCCGGCTGAGCGCCGACTCGCATCCCAAGTACGGCCATTTCGATCCGCGCTACAACGAACTGGAAGCCCTGCTCGACAAGGCCATCGACCGGCTCGCGGCGCAGACCGTGCGCCGTCACGGCGAGATCCGCCGCGCATCGATCGAGGGCGAACTGTTTCCGGGGCAATGGAACCGGCTCGAGATCGAGTGGACGCAGCCGCCGGAAAACGCGCCGGGCTGAGCGGCCGCGAGGTGGTTGCGCCTGTGCCATCACGCCGCCAGCGGAACTGTTCCAGTAACAAAGTCCCGATAAAAAAACGGCCCGGAAACCCGGGCCGTTTCGATCTGCAGAAAACCGCCGCGCTTACAGCATCGGCAGCTTCAAGCCCTGTTCCTTCGCGCACTGCTGCGCGATCTCATAGCCCGCATCGGCATGCCGCATCACCCCGGTGCCGGGATCGTTCCACAGCACCCGCGCGATGCGCTTGTCGGCTTCCTCGCTGCCGTCGCAGACGATGACCACGCCGGAGTGCTGCGAATAGCCCATGCCGACACCGCCGCCGTGATGCAGCGACACCCAGGTCGCGCCGCCGGCGACATTGAGCATGGCGTTGAGCAAGGGCCAGTCGCTGACCGCATCGCTGCCGTCCTTCATCGCTTCGGTTTCGCGATTGGGCGAGGCCACCGAACCGCTGTCGAGATGATCGCGGCCGATCACGATCGGCGCCTTCAACTCGCCGTTGCGCACCATCTCGTTGAACGCCAGGCCGAGCTTGTGGCGCAGGCCCAGGCCGACCCAGCAGATGCGCGCCGGCAAACCCTGGAAGCTGATGCGCTCGCGCGCCATGTCCAGCCAGCGATGCAGATGCGCGTCGTCGGCGATGATTTCCTTGACCTTGGCGTCGGTCTTGTAGATGTCCTGCGGATCGCCGCTGAGCGCGACCCAGCGGAACGGACCGACCCCGCGGCAGAACAGCGGGCGCACGTAGGCCGGCACGAAACCGGGGAAATCGAAGGCGTTTTCGCAGCCTTCATCCTGCGCCATCTGACGGATGTTGTTGCCGTAGTCGAAGGTCGGGATGCCCTGTTGCTGGAACGCGAGCATCGCCTCGACATGCACCCGCATCGACTTCTTGGCCGCGTCGCGCACGCCCTGCGGATCGCTCTTCTGCTCGGCCAGCCAGCGCTCGACCGTCCAGCCGATCGGCAGATAGCCGTGCACCGGATCGTGCGCGCTGGTCTGATCGGTGACCGCATCGGGACGCACGCCGCGACGCACCAGTTCCGGCAGCACATCGGCCGCGTTGCCGAGCAGCGCGATCGACTTGGCTTCGCCCGCAGCGGTGTACTTCGCGATCCGCGCCAGCGCATCGTCGAGATCGCTCGCCTGCTCATCGACGTAACGCGTGCGCAGGCGCATGTCGATGCTGCTCTGCTTGCATTCGATGTTGAGCGAACACGCGCCGGCCAGCGACGCGGCCAGCGGTTGCGCGCCGCCCATGCCGCCCAGGCCGGCGGTCAGGATCCACTTGCCGGTCAGATCGCCACCGTAGTGCTGGCGGCCCATCTCGACGAAGGTTTCGTACGTGCCCTGGACGATGCCCTGCGAGCCGATATAGATCCAGCTGCCGGCGGTCATCTGCCCGTACATCATCAAGCCCTTCTTATCGAGCTCGTTGAAGTGCTCCCAGTTCGCCCAATGCGGCACCAGGTTGGAATTCGCGAGCAACACCCGCGGCGCGTCGGCGTGAGTCGGAAACACACCGACCGGCTTGCCCGACTGGATCAGCAGGGTTTCGTTGTCTTCCAGCTCGCGCAGCGATTTCAAGATCGCATCGAACGAAGGCCAGTCGCGCGCGGCGCGGCCGATGCCGCCGTACACCACCAGTTCGGCCGGGTTCTCGGCCACGTCCGGGTCCAGGTTGTTCTGGATCATCCGGAACGCGGCTTCGCTGAGCCAGGACTTGCAGCTCTTCTCGCTGCCGCGCGGGGCGCGGATGACGCGGGTGGGATCGTTGCGAGTGGCTGCGGACATGGCGGTTTCCGATGCGCGAAAGAGACCCGAATTATCGCGCCGCGTTCCACGCGCTCGCCAGCGCCGGCAGCGCCGCGGGCGTCGGCAAAGCGGCGTTTGCGCCCGAAACTGTCGCGCCGGAGCGAAAATGTATACGCTGTACACATGTGCGCGCCCGCCACCGCCGATCGCATCCTGCGCGCCGCGCGCGCGCTGTTCGAACGCGGCGGCGCGCAGGCGGTCAGCATGCGCCGCATCGCTCAGGCCGTCGGGTTGACGCCGATGGCGATCTACCGCCACTTCCCCAATCGCGAAGCGCTGCTGCAGCGGATCAGCGACGACAGCTTCCAGGAGATCTCCCGCCACTGGAGCGCGCGCAACGAAGGCGGCGACGTGATCGCGCGGCTGCTGGCGATCCAGCAGATCTACCTCGACTACGCATTGGCGCATCCGCACCTGTTCGATCACGCCTTCTCGATGCCGCGCGAACAGGCGCGGCGCTTTCCCGAGGATTTCCGCGCGCGCCGCTCGCCGACCTTGAACGTGGTCGCCGATGTGGTGATCGAAGCGCAACAGGCCGGACGCCTGCGCCCCGGCGATGCCTGGGACATCGCGATGACCTTGTGGGCGCATACGCACGGTCTGATCGTGCTGTACCGGGCCGGCCGTTTCAGTTACGACGAGCGCGAATTCCGGAATTTCTATCAGGCCTCGCTGGCGCGCTTGCTGAAGGGCATCGAAGTCTGAGACCGCGGCGACGATCCGGATCGCGACCAACCGTTCTTCGCGATACTTCGCTATCAGCCCGCACTGTCTTCGCGTCGAACTTGGATGGACCGATCCGCAGCGATCGGCGGCTCCGATCGCGACCATCGGCTCGATCCGGGCAACCGCCCGGGTCTGCGCCAAAGGTTGGCTTACATTCGGCACTCCCGCCCGCGATCGGGCGCGGCCAAAGTCGCGGTACCACCGACCAGGACCTCGCACGATGCCCGCATGCTCCAAGCCACGTCCGCGCGCCGCGCTAGCGATGATATTGATCGCCGCATCGCTCTTGATTCCCGCGCTGGCACAGACGCCAGCGCCGATCGACGAAAGCAAACCGCTGACCTTGCCGGCGACGCTCGAAGCCGGCTTGTTCTACCTGCATCCGAAACTGGCCGACGGGCGCGCGCTGCGCCTGTTTTCCGACACCGGCGGCGGCCTGCTGTTCACCGAGACCGGCGCCAAAGCGCTGGGCGTGACTCCCGACCCGAACGCATCGCGCGAGCAGCCGCAACTAGTGAACTGGCCGCAATTCCAGGCCGACGCCTGGATTCCCGCCTCGCTGCGCAGCCAGCGCGGCGTACCGCTGATGCAGGCGCCGCCCGATCAAGCCCGTCACCTGGGCGACGGCATGCTCGGCGCGGACTGGTTCGGCGGACGCAGCTGGCAGTTCGATTACCCGCGAGGCGAACTGCGCCTGCTGCCCGCGAACGCTTTGCCGCGGGTCGCGGCCAGGCATCGGATCACACTTGGATTCCAGAAAGACGCGGACGGCAAACCGACCACGCATTTCCCGCGCATCCCGGTACAGATCGAAGGCGAGACCCTGCAGCTGCTGTTCGATACCGGCGCGAGCCTGCGCCTTAGCGCGCAGGCCGCGCGCGAACTCGACGACGGCCCGGTCGTGCGCGCCGGCAGCTTCATCACCAGCGAAGTTTTGAAACGCTGGCGCGAACGCCATCCGCGATGGCGGGTGATCGAAAAGGCCGATGCCGACGGCCGCGTGCGCATCATCGAAGTGCCGCACGTGCAGGTCGGCGGCTACCGCGTCGGCCCGGTCTGGTTCGCCGAACGGCCGGACAAGAATTTCCACGAGTTCATGTCGCAATGGATGGACCAGCGCGTAGACGGCGCGATCGGCGGCAACGCGTTTTCGGACTTGAAGATCAGCATCGATTACCCGAGCGGCGTGGCGGTGTTCGAACGCTGAGCGTCGCGCGTGCGGGCTGCGCCGGACAAGCCCGGCCGCGGACAAAAAGACGCCCGGCACGAGCCGGGCGTTCGATCGATCCAGAGTCGGACCAGAAGTTAAGCGAACAGTTACTGCTTATTACGCGAGCGCGGCCTCAGTGCACGGCCGGATCGAGCTTGCGCAGCGCGCTGGCGACATCGACCTCGCCGGTGCCGTTGAGATCGTCGCGGCTGTAGCTGCGGCCGTGAGCGGCGCAGTCTTGCTTGGCCTTGGACTGGATGCGCGAGCCGGTCTGGCGCAGGCAGTGCGCGTCGCTGAGTTTTTTCTTCGCCGGTTGCGCCTGGGTGTCGGCGTTGGCGTTGGCATCGACGCGTGCATCGGCCTGCACGGCGGGCTGCGCCGCGGTTTCGACCGGCGCTTGCGGATTGGGGGTTTGCGCCGCGGCGACGAACGCGAATGCGCTCAACGCCGTGGCGAGCATCAGACGTTTCATGAAGCGCCTCCTGTACGAACAGGGTTGGGAAAGGGCTCCATCACCATACGCCGGCCAGATCGGCATGACGCGAGTGTCATGCGCGCCGTTTAGCCGGTTGTCAGCGTTGTGGGCAGGTTTCGCGGCGGCCGTTCTGGAACGCCATCGCTTCGGCCTCGGTCGCCGGCCGCGGCGCGATGCCGTCGTCGAACAACACCCGCCATACCCCGTCAGCGCCGCGCTGCCAGACCGATTGATAGGCGCCGATCGCGTAACGCGGCTGCGCGCCGGGCTCGAGCGTCTGGTACAGCGCCGGCCCGGTCGACCAGGCGATATCGGGCGCGCCGGCGATGGTGACTCGGGTCGGATACCAACGCAGGCGCAGGCGTTTGCCCTCGATCAGGTCCGCCCATGCTTCGACGATGCGGTCGCGGCCCCGCGTGGGCTGGGCGCGACCGGCGCCGAACGCGGCCTGTTCATGCACATGCTCGGCGAAAGCCTTGCGGTCGTGCTCGGCGATCGAGCGGGCGAAACCCAGTTCGCGCGCCCACACCGCGCATTCGTCCGCGCTCAGTTGCGGCGACGGCGGCGCGGGTGTCGCGGGTGTCGCGGGTGGCGCATGCGGCGCAGGCGGCGTCTGCGCGGCCGCGACCGATACGCTCAACGAGCCCAGCAGGCAGACGGTGCGAACGATGCGGCGCATGGATTGACTCGCGACGGGATCCCGCGATCACTATCGGCCGCGCGCGGGGCCGCCGCCAGCGACGGAAGTCATGCCGGCCGCCTCATGCCGAACGCCTCGTGCCGATCCTGGCGATTCGCCGCGCGGCGCGCGCCGCCGATGCGGTGACACAGGCCGGCCATCGGCGCCGGCTATCATGTCGCGATGCGCTCGATTCTTACCGCGGCCCGCGCCGCCCTGCTCGTTTTCGCCCTCGCCGCCTGCGCTTCGCCGACCCGCCCCGAGGCGCCGCCGGCCGACACGCCCCTGCTGCTGATTTCGATCGACGGCTTTCGCGCGAGTTATTTCGAATTGGGCCAGACCCCGAACCTGGAACGGCTGGCCGGCGACGGCGTGCGCGCGCAGTGGATGACGCCGTCCTATCCGTCGCTGACCTTTCCCAATCACTACACCTTGGTCACCGGGCTGCGTCCGGACCACCACGGCGTGATCCACAACAGCATGAGCGACGCGGCCATCGGCAAGTTCAAGGTCGCCGATCGCGACGCGGTCGGCGATACGCGGTGGTGGAGCGGCGGTGAACCGATCTGGATCGGCGCGCAGAAAGCCGGACTGCGCAGCGCGACCTTGTTCTGGCCGGGCAGCGAAGCGCCGATCCACGGCCTGCGCCCGAACCGCTGGCACCCGTTCGACGCCAAGGTCGGCGAAAACGCGAGAGTCGATGAAGTGCTGGGCTGGCTCGGCGAGCCGGCCTCGACCCGCCCGCACGTGGCGACCTTGTACTTCGACGCGCTCGATCACGAAGGCCACGAGCACGGTCCGAATTCGCCCGAAGCGCGCGAGGCGATGGTGCGCATCGACGCGGCGATCGGCCGCCTGCTCGATGGCCTGGCCGCGCGCGATCAACTCGAACACGTCAATCTGATCGTGGTGTCCGACCATGGCATGGCCGAAGTCGTGCCGGGTCATCGCATCGCGGTCGAAGACATGGTCACCCCCGAGCAGGCCGTGGTCACCTCGGTCGGCCAGTCGATCGGTATCGCCCCCAATCCGGGCTTCGAAGCGCAGGTCGAGCGCCGCCTGCTCGGCGCGCACGCGCAATACGACTGTTGGCGCAAGAGCGAGTTGCCGGCGCGCTGGCACTACGGCACCCATCCGCGGGTGCCGCCGATCGTGTGTCAGATGCACGAAGGCTGGGATGCGATCGAAGGCGAAAAGCTGCGCGGCGCGACCAAGGTCCAGACCCGCGGCTCGCACGGTTTCGATCCGGCGCTGCCGTCGATGCGCGCGATCTTTCTCGCCCGCGGACCGGCGTTCAAACGCGGCGCGAGCATCCCCGCGTTCGACAACGTAGATGTGTATCCGCTGCTGGCGCGCCTGATCGGCATCCGCCCGGCCAGGAACGACGGCGATATCACGCCGCTGCTGCCGGCATTGCGCGATCCCGAGCGGCGCTGACGATCGCGGCGCGCACCAGGTGCGACCGCTGCGACATGCAGGGCGACGGCGATCTTTGCGCATAGCCGTGCACATACCCAAGAAACCGCATCGGCGACGCATCACGATGCGGGCGTTGTCATGCCCACGCGATGACAACCCGCAGACCGTGATGCGCGAATCGGCGCTTCGCCGGCATCGCTAACAGCCCGCCGCGCTGACGTTTGTCATCGATGCGGATTTTGGTGACCGCCGCCCGAATTTCGCCGACCTGCGTGGCGCTAGCTTAGCCGCGGGAATTCAACGAGTCGGTTCCCACACCGCCAGCGTCCAAGCGACGGCGCGCCCACGCCTGGGCGCGCCGCGTCATCGCGATCCATTGCCGAGATCCGCCCATGCACACCACCCCAGGCACCGAGCCTGCGCGTCGCCGCGCGCATTGTTGTTCCGCAGTTCCCGAATCCAGCCGAACCCGCACCGATGCGATGCGTCTGCTATCGGCCTGCGTCTTGTCGCTGTCCGCGCTGCTGTGCGTCGGCGCGGCCGGCGCGCAGAACATCGCCCCGGCCGGCACCGCCTACCGTTGGGCGCACGGGTTCACGCCCGGCGCCGACGGCCGCAGCGAGACCGAGCCGACCAGCGTGCGCGTCGCCGCGCCGCTGCTCAACGACGGCGACGACACGGTCGACGTCGATCTCAGCGGCGGCCAGCCCGAGCCGATCAATAATTACGAAGCCGCCGGGGTGATGTGGCGCGATCGATTGCGCACCATCGACCGGGTCGAGATCGTCCACGGCAGTTGGAACAGCAGCGGCGACGGCGCGTTCTGCGCGGGCCTGACCCTGCAGTTCTCCAACAGTTTCAGCGGCGACTGGCGCGACAGCGGCTGGACTCTGCAGCCGGCGTATCAATACGACTCTTCGCAGACCGCCGGCGTCACCTACACCTTCCGCGGCCCGCCGAGCGAAGTGCGCGCGGTGCGCATCACCGGTCAATTGCACTGCACCCACAACAGTTCGTACTGGGCCAATATCCGCGAAGTGCGCGCGTTCGAAGCCGGCCGCATGAGCCTGTGGACCGATAGCGCCGTGCCGACCGTGGTCGACGCGCCCGACAGCGACGGAGTCGAGTTGGGGCTGCGCTTCCGCAGCGTCCAGCCGGGCTGGATCAAGGGCGTGCGCTTCTACAAGGCCGCGGCCAATACCGGCATCCACGTCGGCAACCTGTGGAGCAACGACGGCACCTTGCTGGCGCGCGCGAACTTCGTCGACGAAACACCGTCGGGCTGGCAGCGCGTCGTCTTCGCCACGCCGGTGCGGATCGCCGCCGACACGACCTATGTGGTGTCGTACTACGCGCCAGGCGGTCATTACTCGGCCGACCTGGATTACTTCGCCGCCGCCGACTACGCCAACGGCCCCTTGCGCGCATTGCGCGACGGCAGCGACGGCGGCAACGGCAACTATCGTTACGGCGCGCAGAGCGCGTTTCCGGACGCGACCTGGCGCTCGGCGAATTACTGGGTCGATGTCGAATTCGCCCCGCTGGACGGCGATACCACCGCGCCAAGCGTGCCAACCGGCTTGCGCGCGATCGTCGGCGATGCGACCACCGTATCGTTGAACTGGGACGCCAGCAGCGACGACACCAGCGCGGCGCGTTACCGCGTTTACGTCGACGGCAATCCTGTAGCGCTCGGCGAAATCGAGGTGCCCACCTTCGTGCACGACAGCGCGCAGCCGCAGACGACCTACAGCTATCGGGTCAGCGCGATCGACGCCGCCGGCAACGAATCGGCGCGTTCGCCGGCGACCATCGTCACCACCCCGCCAACCGGCAGCACGCGCAGTTGCCCGCCGTTCCCGGCGTTCCCGAACGCGGCCTGCACCGGCGTACCGGCCGGCCAGGCGCTGACCACGATCAACGGCAATCTGAGCAGCACCCGCGACGGGCAGGTCATCAACGCCATGCTGATCACCGGCGACCTGGTCATCCGCCATCACAACGTCACCGTGACCAACAGCCGGATCAAAGGCTTCGTCGACAATCGCAACGTCCGCAATCTGGTGCTCAAGGACGTCGACGTCGGCCCCGACGCTTGCCCCGCGGTCAACAACGGCGGGCGCCGCCTGATCACCGGCGACAACGGCTACACCCTGATCCGCGCCCACCTGCACCACAACGGCGACGACATGCTGATCGCCGGCGGTGGCGAACCGGTGCTGATCCAGGACAGCCTGATCCACAACACGTGTTTCTATCCCGACGATCATCTCGACGCGGTGCAATTCTATTCGCCGGGTCAGGTCGGACACGTCAGCATCCTGCACAGCAACATCGACGCGCGTCCGGTCAACGCCTCCGGCTACGGCAACGCCGCGGTGTTCTGGGCCGATCGCCCGGGCGCGGGTTCGACCCTGACCATCCGCGAAAGCCGGCTCGCCGGCGGCGGTTACACGCTGGCGCCGTACGATTCCGGATTGGGTTCGGGCGTGGTGATCGAAGTCAGCGACACCCGGTTCGTGCGCAATTCGCAATGGGGCAGCGCGTGTTACGTGGGCAACAACAGTCCGGCCAATCATTCGCCGACGATTGCGTACAACGGCAGCGAGGGGCTGAAGTGGTTGCGCAATGCCTGGGACGATGGGACGCCGCTGCCTAGTTGCCAGTAGTCGTTTCATCGCAGGCATGGCTGGTTTGGTCCACCCCGAGGCCGCGCGTTGGTCTCGGGGTTTTTCTTGGCGGTCGGTCTCTTGCCATTGCTTTTGTGGAAAGGCTACATCCCGATGATTTCGGACCTGATCGCGACAATCTCCGCGAGCTGATCGAACGATGTCGCGGCTTGCGCCGCTCCTACAGGTAGGGCATGCAGCTTTTGCTTGCGCTTGAAGCCGCGCAGTTCATCCAGTGCTGCGAGGCTTGGAACTCGCGTTAGCACCAGCACACCCGAAGGGCGGCGTGCAGGATGCACGCCGTGCGCCACCGGGACATGGATGTCCCGTGTGGCGCATGCCTGCGTCTGCTCCGATCGTGCGGGCCCTTGATCCAAAAAAAGCGTTTTTCTTTGGTTACCTTTCTTTTGTCGCTTTTGACAAAAGAAAGTAACTCGGCCGCTTGCGGACGAAAGCTGTTGATCCTGCCTTCGGTTTCAAAGCTTCAAAGCTGAAGCTAGATCAAAAGCTTCCGCCACTAAAGCGGCGGGTCACTTTCTTTTGTCTAAAGCAACAAAAGAAAAGTAACCAAAGAAAAATGCTTTTTTGTGCATCAAAGGCCCGCAAGTGCGGTGCTTACGCGGGCACGCGCCACACGGGACATCCTGTCCCGGTGGCGCGCGGCGCACATCCATGTGCGCCGCCCTTCGGGTGTGCTTTTGCTAACGCGAATTACAAGCCTCGCAGCGCTGGAAGTGAAATGCGAAATCCGGCCCGATCAACAGCAACGGCGAAGGCAAGAACCATCGCTGCCGCTACCGCTACCGCTACCGATGCCGATGCCGATGCCGCGACAGCAAAAAACCCGGTTGAGCAGCCTCACAACCCCGCCAATTCATCCCTCTGAATCCTTCCAGCATTGATGTCCGAATCCGGCGAGTCCCCCTCCCCGCCCGATGCTAGCCTTCCCCCATGAACAGCAAACCCGACCCCGTCGCCACCCCAAGCGCCTCGCTGCCGCAGTGGCAGGTGTGCGAACAGGCCCGGCTCAGCCGCGATCCGCGCTTCGACGGACTGTTCTTCACCGCGGTGACCAGCACCGGCATCTATTGCCGACCGGTGTGCCCGGCGCCCGCGGCCAAGCGCGAGAACGTCAAATACTTCGGCCATGCCGCCGCGGCCGAAGCCGCCGGGTT
The DNA here is from genome assembly GCF_057655755.1 of Lysobacter sp. Soil_N_51. Lineage (NCBI taxonomy): Bacteria > Pseudomonadati > Pseudomonadota > Gammaproteobacteria > Lysobacterales > Lysobacteraceae > Lysobacter > Lysobacter sp. Soil_N_51. Next base: position 635,329 of record NZ_JBDGLR010000001.1, read on the forward strand.
TCGGCCGTGCCTGCGCTGCCGTCCGGAGTTGTCGCCGGCCGAAGGCGCGTGGCGCCGCGGCGATGCGGCGATCGCGCGCGCGCTCAAGTTGATCGACGAAGGCGCGCTGGCCGAACAACCGCTGGCCGCGCTGGCCGAACGCGTCGGGCTCGGCGAACGTCAATTGCGGCGTTTGTTCGTCGACCGCCTCGGTGCGCCGCCGATCGGTGTGCATAGCACCCGCCGTTTGTTGTTCGCCAAGCAATTGCTCACCGAAACCCGCCTGCCGATCACCGAAGTCGCGATGGCCGCCGGTTTCGGCAGCCTGCGCCGCTTCAACACCACGTTTCGCGAGGCTTATCGTATGGCGCCGCGCGATCTGCGCCGGCATCCGAACGAAACCCCCGACAGCGACGGCGAAACGCTGGTGCTGCGGCTGGGCTATCGGCCGCCGTACGACTTCGCGCTGATGCTGGATTTCCTGCGCGGCCGCGCCCTGCCCGGCGTGGAGGTCGTCGACGAGCACAGTTACAGCCGGGTGATCGGACCGATCCAATCGCCGGGCTGGTTGCGGGTCAGCGCCTGGCCTAGCGCCAAAAACGAACCACAGCATGCGCTCAAGCTCGAATTGCACGGGCCGGCGCCGGCGCGGTTGCTGGAGATCATCAACCGCCTGCGGCGGATGTTCGATCTGGACGCCGACCCGAATGCGATCGGCGCGGCGCTGTCGGTCGATCCGCGACTGCGCGCGCTGGTCGCGAAGCGTCCCGGGCTGCGTTTGCCCAGCGGCTGGGACGGTTTCGAAATCTCGGTGCGCGCGATCCTCGGCCAACAGGTCAGCGTCGCCGCCGCGCGCACGCTCGCTTCGCGCACCGCGCAACGTTTCGGACAACCGCTGCCGAAAGCGTTCGGCCCCGGACTGGAGCATCTGTTCCCGACGCCCGAAGCGCTGGCCGATGCGGATCTGGCCGAAATAGGTCTGACCCGCGCCCGCGCCGACACCGTGCGCACCGTGGCGCGCGCATTGCTCGACGGCCGGGTCGACTTCCGCACCGAACGCACGCTCGACGAGTTCGTCGCGCGCTGGGTCGCGCTGCCGGGGATCGGGCCGTGGACCGCGCACTACATCGCGTTGCGCGCGCTCGGCCATCCCGATGCGTTCCCGGCCGACGATCTGGTCCTGCAAAAAGCCCTGCCCGAAGACGGCATCCGCATGAGCGCGAAGGCGCTCAACGCGCGCGCCGAAGCGTGGCGACCGTGGCGCGCGTACGCGGTGATCCAGATCTGGCGCGACAGCATGTCGACGCCGCTCGCGAAGAACGCGGTCAAGCCCGCACCCGCGATCGCGCCGCCGGGCGAAGCGCCGATGAAGACGCGCAGAGCGAGGAAGGCCGCATGAGCACGAACATCCGACTCAAGGACGGCGCGGTCACCTACCAGCACATCGATAGCCCGGTCGGGCGCCTGCTGCTCGCCAGCGGCGACGACGGTTTGCGCCTGATCGAATTCGAAGCGCCGTGGCATCCGGTGTCGATGGGCGATGGCTGGCGCGAGGGCGACGATGCGGTGCTCGCCGAAACCCGCAGGCAACTGGCCGAATATTTCGCCGGTAACCGCAAGACCTTCGATCTGCCGCTGGCTCCGCACGGCACGCCGTTCCAGATGCAGTGCTGGCGCACGCTCGCGTTGATCGGCTGGGGCGAAACCTGGAGTTATGGGCAGATGGCGCGGCACATGGGCCAACCGAGCGCGACCCGCGCGGTCGGCGCCGCCAACGGCCGCAACCCGCTGCCGATCGTGCTGCCCTGCCACCGAGTGATCGGCGCCGACGGCAGTCTAACCGGTTTCGGCGGCGGCCTGCCGACCAAGCAATTCCTGCTGACCCACGAAGGCGTGCTGGGACAGCCGGCGCCGATCGCGGATCTGTTCGCGGTTTGATCGCGGCTGATCGAAAGGTCAGATCGCCGACCCCATCCAGAAAAAATCAATCGGCCAGCAACGCCCGCAAGGTCCGCGCATAGCGCGCCGCGATCGCCGCGTGCTCGCGATGACGCCCGTCGGCCACGACCTGACGGCCGCCGACATGCACCTCGCGCAGCACGCTGCGATTGCCGCTGAACAACCAGCGGTCGATGCAATCCTCGTCGCTCGCGCCGGCCAGCGCCGGCGCGTCGCTGTCCAGGGTTAGCGTGTCGCCGTCGAGGCTGGCCCGATCGAAACCGGTCGAACGCGATGCACTCGCGACCACGTCGCGCAACAGGGTTTCGCCGACACTGCTCGACGCTTCGCTCACCGCGATATTGCGTCGACGCGTGAGCAAGCGCTGGCCGTATTCGAGCCAGCGCAGTTCCTCGACCGGCGACACCGAAATATGCGAGTCCGAGCCCACGCCCCAAAACCCGCCGGCATCGAGGTAATCGCGCAGCGGGAAAAAGCCGTCGCCCAGATTGGCCTCGGTGGTGGTGCAGATCGCCACGGTCGCGCCGCTGCGGGCGATGCCCTGCACTTCGGCCTCGTCGAGGTGGGTGGCATGCACCAGGGTCCAGCGTTCGTCGACCTGCGCATTGTCCAGCAGCCATTGCACCGGCCGCGCCTTGCGCACGGCGAGGCAGTCCTCGACCTCGGCGACCTGTTCGGCGATATGCACATGCACGCGGCTGTCGGCCGGCAGCGCCGCGAGCACCTCGCGCATCGGTCCGGGCGGCACCGCGCGCAGGCTGTGCAGGCAGCAGCCCACCCGCAGCAGTTCATCGGCTTCGCCGCGCAAGGTGTCGAGCAATGTCAGATACGCGTCGACCTCGTGACCGAAGCGGCGCTGGCGTTCGCCGAGCGGGCGTTCGTCGAAGCCGCCGGTCATGTACAGCACCGGCAACAGGGTCATGCGGATGCCGGTTTCGCGCGCGGCGGCGATCAGCGCGCGCGACATCGCCGCCGGGTCGGCGTACGGCCGGCCGTCGGGCGCGTGATGCAGATAATGGAACTCGCACACGCTGGTGTAGCCGGCTTCGAGCATCTCCACGTACAACTGGGTCGCGACCGCGTGCAGCGCCTCGGGAGTGAAGCGCGCGGCGAACCGGTACATGGTTTCGCGCCAGGTCCAGAAGCTGTCGGCGGGGTTGGTCTGGCGCTCGGCCATGCCGGCCATCGCGCGCTGGAACGCGTGCGAATGCAGGTTGGCGATGCCCGGAACGACGCGATCGCCGGCGGCGTCGCCGCGCCAGCCGGCGGGGGTCCAGATGCGGTGGGAGGCGGGAGTGGTCATGCGCGCATTCTCGCCTGCGCGGCCGCGCAACGCGACCTTCGCGCGAGCGGACAGGGCAAGCGACTAGAATCGGCACGATGAGCCTCTCGACCTCCCCCGACCATCGCCGCTACGACGGCCTGATCCTCGGCGCCTCGCTCGCCACCCTCGACTGCGCCGACGGCTACGGTGAAGTCGCCGACGCCGCGCTGGCCTGGCGCGACGGCCGCATTGCCCATATCGGGCCGCGCGCCGCGCTGGCGGGCGACCCGGCCGAACTGGCCGCCACGGTGATCCAGGCCGACGGCTGGATCACCCCCGGCCTGATCGACTGTCACACCCACCTGGTGTTCGCCGGCGACCGCGCCCGCGAGTTCGAGCTGCGCCTGCAGGGCGCGAGTTACGAAGCCATCGCCCGCGCCGGCGGCGGCATCGTCTCCAGCGTTCGCGCCACCCGCGAGGCCAGCGAGGACGAACTGCTGCGCCAGTCGCTGCCGCGCGCGCGCGCGCTGCTGGCCGACGGCGCCACCAGTCTGGAGATCAAGTCCGGCTACGGCCTGGACTTCGACAACGAACGCAAGATGCTGCGGGTCGCGCGCCGGATCGGCGAGCTCCTCGGCGTGCGGGTGCGCACCACCTACCTCGGCGCGCATGCGCTGCCGCCGGAATTCAGCGACCGCGCCGACGCCTACATCGACGCGGTCTGCGAATGGATGCCGCGCCTGCACGCGGAAACGTTGATCGACGCGGTCGATGCGTTCTGCGAAGGCATCGGCTTCAGCCCGGCGCAAACCCGGCGCGTGTTCGAAACCGCGCGCGCGCTCGGCCTGCCGGTCAAGCTGCATGCCGACCAGCTCAGCGATCTCGGCGGCGGCGCATTGGCCGCTGCGTTCGATGGGCTGTCGGCCGATCACGTCGAACACACCTCGCTCGACAGCGTGCGCGCGATGGCCGAGCACGGCACGGTCGCGGTGCTGCTGCCCGGTGCGTTCCATGTGCTGCGCGAAACCAAGCTGCCGCCGCTGCAGGCGTTCCGCGATCACGGCGTGGCGATGGCGGTGGCGACCGACTGCAACCCGGGCACTTCGCCCTTGCTGTCGCTGCGCCAGGCCATGCAGTTGGCGTGCACGCATTTCCGCCTGACGCCCGAGGAAGCGCTGCGCTGCGCGACCGTGCATGCGGCGCGCGCGTTGGGGCTCGACGACGCGGGCGTGCTGCGGGTCGGGGCGCGCGCGGACTTCGTGCAGTGGGATATCGGGCATCCGGCCGAGTTGTGTTACTGGCTCGGCGGGCGGCTGGCGCGGCGGGTGGTCGCGGATGGGCGGGTATTGGTCGAGCGTGGCGAGCAGGATTGATGCGCTGGCGCGCGATGGCGTAACGATTACGCGTTGAGTGCCGCATGCGCAGCCAAGGCATCGGCGGCCGGGCCTATCGACACCGACGTTCGAGCGCCGCGCGAAATAACATCGCCCCCTTTGAAAAAGGGGGCCGCGCCGACGCAGGCACGAAGCCTTTGCATACCCGATAGCGCGGGGGGATTTGCTTTTCACCGTGGCTGCGCTGGGCTTCGTGGCTAAAAGCAAATCCCCCCTGCCCCCCTTTTCCAAAGGGGGGAACAGCACGGCGTTGGGGGCCTACGCAGCGGACTTCAACGACGAAACAGCAACCGCCTGACGAGCAGCCACGCGCTAGCAAGAGCATCCGCTCGCGTCTACGCTCCTCGACAACGGCGCCCCCACCAACGCTGCGCCGCCGCAAGGCTCCGTCCCCGCGCTGTTGTACGCTGAGCGCCCACCGCGCCGCATCGTGCGCGCGGTCATCCCGATCCGGAGGTCATGTGCGCATCGCCGTTCTCGCTTTAGCCGTCGCCGCTGTCGCCCTGTCGTCGCCGCTGATCGCGCAAGCCGACCAGCCCCTCAGCGCTGGCCAGCGCTTCGCCCAGGACGCGATCATCGTCGATACCCACATCGACGCGCCCAGCCTGCTGCTGCGCAACTGGAACGACCTCGGCGTGGACACGCCCAAGGTCGAGTTCGACTACCCGCGCGCGCGTCAGGGCGGGCTGGATGTCGCCTTCATGTCGATCTACACCTCGCCGGCCGAAGACGCCGCCGGCACCGCCACTCAAACCGCGCACACCCAGATCGATGCGGTGGAGGCGATGGTCGGACGCCGTCCCGATCAGTTCGCGGTGCTGCGCAGCCCGAAGGATCTCGAACGCCTGCACCAACGCGGCCAGCGCGTGCTGCTGGCGCTGGGCATGGAGAACGGCGCGCCGATCGGCGACGACCTGTCCAGGCTCAAGCTGTTCCATGCGCGCGGCGTGCGCTACATCACCCTCGCCCACAGCGAGGACAACCGGATCAGCGATTCGTCCTACGACAAACACCGCAAATGGAAGGGCCTGAGCCCGTTCGGCGAGAAAGTCGTCGACGAAATGAACCTGCTCGGCATCATGGTCGACGTCTCGCACCTGTCCGACGACGCGGTGCGCGACGTGCTCGCGCGCAGCAAGGCGCCGGTGATCGCCAGCCACTCGGGCCTGCGCCATTTCACCCCCGGCTTCGAACGCAACCTCAGCGACGAGTTGGCCAAGGCGGTCGCGGCCAAGGGCGGCGTGGTCCAGGTGGTGTTCGGCAACGCCTTCGTCGATCCGGCCTCGGCCGCCGACACGCAAGCGTATTTCGACGCCAGCGCCAAGTTCGAACAAGAACAGGCCGCCGCGCGCGCGCGCGGCGACAAGCCGCGCAGCGAAAAGGAATTCGACGACGCCTGGCAGGCGGCGCATCCGCCGCGCACGGTCAAGATCGATGCGGTGCTCGATCAGATCGACTACGGCGTCAAGTTGCTCGGCGCCGATCACATCGGCATCGGCTCGGACTTCGACGGCGTCAGCGGCGCCCTGCCCGAAGGGCTCAAGTCGGTCGCCGATTATCCGAATCTGATCGAAGGGCTGAAGGCGCGCGGCCATTCCGACGAGACCATCCGCAAGGTGCTCGGCGGCAATCTGCTGCGCGTGTGGACGCGGGTCGAGGCCTTGGCGACTCCATGAGCGAACCGACCGACGCGCAGACGACGCACGCATTCGAACCGAACCCGGCCAATCCGGGTTCGGCCAGTTACGGCCATCTGACCTTCGCCCCCGAGGGCGAGGAAAGCTGGGTCGAACCGTTCGACCTGACCGAGTTGGCGGCGAAGGTGCTCGGCGAACTCGGCCACGAAGTCCGCGTGGACGGCGACTGGATCGAATTACCTTCCAGTGGCCTGTATCTGCTGCCGCAGTTGATCGAGTTCGATATCCGTCCCGACGGCAACATCCACGTCGCCACGACCATGCAGTGCAATCACGCCAGCTTGCTTCCGCAAGGCCTGTTCGAATACCAGTACGCGGTCCAGGAAACCTTCGACGAAGCCGCCGCGCTCGGCTTCAATCAATGGGCGCGCACCGACCTGCCGGTGCTACTCGATGCGACCCGCGAAACGGCCGAAGCCTGCATGCAGATGCGCATGGACTTCGCCGCCGAAGGCGGTCGACCGGCGTACGCGCGCCGGGTGTTGTTCGGACCGGTCGCGCATTACGGCCGGGTGCCGCGCGAGGCCGCCACCAATGAAGACGGCGACGATGACGAGCACGACTTCTGTCCGTGTTGTCTGTTCACCCACTCCATCGACACCTTCAAACCGCTGCTTCAGAGCGAAGCGCTGTACGGCCTGCGCCTGTTCGCCTCGCGCGACGAAGACGGCGAGTGCCAGTCCGACTGCCGCGCCAACGGCGAGGAATGGCCGCAGGGCCTGGAGGCCTTGCGCGCCTATGCCGCCACTTGGCCGGGCACGCATATGGAATATCGCAAGCAGTACGTGATCGTGCAGAACGTCGTCGACTGAAGCGACGGCTCGGCGATCGCGATCGCGATTGCACGAATCGCAGGCGCAAAAAAAAGCCCGGTTCGCACCGGGCTTTTTCGTTTCAAACGAACGCAACGATCAGAAGCTGGCGCGGATGCCCAGGCTCAGCTGATTGTGGTCGTCGCCGAATTCGGCTTCGCCGACCAGGCCCCAGATGTGATTGAACTTGACCTGGGCGCCGATGGTGCCGCTGAACTCGCTGTCGTACGCGTCGCCGTCGGTGTAGTTGGCCTTGACCCAGCCTTCGAAGTTGCTGGCCAGCTTGCCGCGCAGACCGAGCGAGGCGCGGAAGTCGTCGGCGCGATCGAACTCGTCGTCCTCATCGACCTCGACATCGGTGCCCACGTAGCTCAGCTCGCCGGTCCAGTCGACGCGGTCCGACAGCGTGTGGTGGTAACCGAAGCCGACTTCGTACTGGGACAGGTCGATGCCGACTTCGCCCAGCTTGATGTCCTGAAAGCGCACCGCGACATCGTCGTCGCCCTGGCGGTAACCGCCGAACAGGTGGAACGCATCGCCGAGCGCGACCGAACCCTTGATGTAGCCGCCGCCGGCCTTGATGTCGTCGACCGAATATTCGCTGTCGACGGTCGGCAGTTCGACCTTGCTCTGCGAGGCGCCGAATTCGACGTAGGAATAGCTCAGACCGTCGGCGGCCGCGGCGGCCGAGGACGCGGTGGCGAGAAGGATGGCCAGCGCGAGTTGCTTCTTCATAAAGATCCCCTTGATCCTTGAGTTGGTTAGACGTCCCTTTCCTCGGGAACGGCGCGCATCTTAATGAAAAAATCACATTCCGTGAAGTTTTTTTGACGGCGCTCACACAAACACACAAATTCCATGCAAGCCCCGGCACCGTAATCGACATCGCATGCGTAATCGCAGTGACTCGCGGGCAAAAAAAAGCCCCGCGATGCGGGGCTTTTCGTCAGGCGGAACAACCGGCGGGACGGATTACTCCTTGCTCGCGGCCTTCTTCGCCACGACCTTCTTGGCCGGCGCCTTGGCGACGGCGGTCTTGGCGGCCTTCTTCACCGCCGGGGCGGCGGCGGTGCCGGCGGCCTTGGTCACGGCCTTGCTGCGGGCGTTGCCGTAGCTGGAGTTGTAGCGCTTGCCCTTGGCGGTCTTGCGGTCGCCTTTACCCATGGTCGTGCTCCTAATTAAGACGTTGAACGTTGTATCGAATGGTGGTCCGCGCAGACTGCAGGCGGGTCGGCCGGAAGATCCGGACCGCCTCTCGATGAAGAGATCGGACCGGCTACCGGCGCAGCGCGGCCGCGCGCGAGGCTGCGAAGCCTAGCACAAGCGTCCGGACTCGGTCTCCAGGCCGGCGTCGAAGGGCTTCAGTGGGCGCAGCTGGCGTCGTGGACGTGGCCGTGGTTGAGCCGCAGATTGGCCAGATGGGCCAGGCCGACCAGGGTGCCGCCGAAGGTCATCACGATCGCATGCGGCAACAGCGCGCCGTGCAGCGGCGGGTACAAAACCCCGCTCCACAGCACGATCAGGCCCGGAATCAGCAGCGACAGCGCGCGCACCGCGTGGTGGCGGCGATAGCCCGACCACACGCTGAAACCGCCCAGCAAGGTGGCGAAGATCACGAACGCGAGTTCGAAGCGATGGCCGAACCAGCTGGACAGGCCCAGCGAGGGCAGCACCGCGATCAGCAATGGCAAGGCGGCGCAATGCACGGCGCAGGCCAGCGAGCCGACGGCGCCGATACGGTCCAACAAGCCGCGTAGAAATGAAGGCATGGGGGATGACTTCTGGGATAGTTGTCAATTCAGTAACGTTACTTTATAACATTTCACCCAGGCCCGCCAGCCTCCCCCACCCATCTTTTCCAGTCGGTCCGCCATGCCCAAGCCCATCGTGTCGTCTCCGCTAGCTCGCCGCAGCGCACTCGTCCTTGCCCTGACCCTGGCCCTGCCGCTGACCCAGGCGGTCGCCCAGGATACCGCCAGCCCGTCCAACCCCAGCGATACCCGCCACGACAAGGCTACCAGCCTGGACGCGGTGGTCGTTACCGCCACGCCGCTGCAGTCCAGCGCCGAGGAACTGGCGCAACCGGTGGAAGTGCTGTCGGGCGAGAAGCTCGACGAAGCGCGCGGCGCTACCCTCGGCGAAACCGTCGGCAAGCTGCCGGGCGTGCAGAGTTCCAACTTCGGCGCCGGCGTCGGCCGGCCGATCATCCGCGGCATGGAAGGCCCGCGCGTGGGCGTGATGACCGGCGGCCTGGCCAGCCAGGACGTGTCCACCGTCAGCCAGGACCACAACGCCGCGGTCGAGCCGTTCCTGGCCGACCAGATCGAGGTGCTCAAGGGCCCGGCCACCTTGTTGTATGGCAGCGGCGCGATCGGCGGCGTGGTCAACATCGTCGACGGCCGCATCGCCGAGAAGCCGCTCGACGAAACCGTGTCCGGCCGCGCCGAAGTGCGCCGCAGCTCGGTCAGCAACGGCGTCACCGGCATGGCCCGGGTCGACGCCAGCGGCGCCGACGGCGCGCTGGTACTGCACGCCGACGGCGTGTACCGCAACAACGACGACTACGACACCCCGCTCGGCCGCCAGCGCAACAGCTTCGTCGACACCAAGACCGGCGCACTCGGCGCGTCGTTGGTCGGCGATGTCGGTTTCCTGGGTTTTTCCGCCGCGCGTTATGAAGACAAGTACGGCAATCCCGGCGAACCGGGCAACGCCGAGGAAGGCGAATCGCCGGTGCATATCGACATGCGCCAGAACCGGTTCGAACTCAAGGGCGGCATCAACCAGGAATTCGGCATCTTCAGCGGCCTGCGCGCGAGCGTGGCCGACACCGAATACGAGCACACCGAATTCGAAGGCAGCGAGGTCGGCACGCGCTTCCTCAACGACGCGACCGAAGGCCGGCTGGAACTGACCCACAAGCCGCTGGCCGGCTGGATCGGCGCGATCGGCCTGCAAGGGTACGAGCGCACCTTCCAGGCGATCGGCGAAGAAGCCTTCGTGCCGAAGACCAAGACCCGCGCGGCCGGCCTGTTCCTGACCGAACAGCGCAAGTGGGATCAGCTGCAGATCGAACTGGGCGCGCGCATCGACAAGGTGGAAAGCTCGCCCAGCGGCGCGGCCAAGCGCGATTTCAATCCGCTCAGCCTGTCGGCCGGGGCGCTGTGGAAATTCAACGACGCCTGGCGCCTGACCTTCAACCTCGATCGCGCCGAACGCGCACCGGCCGAGGAAGAACTGTTCGCCAACGGCCTGCACGCGGCGACCGCCTCGTTCGAGATCGGCGATGCCAATCTGCGCAAGGAGCGCGCGAACCAGTTCGAACTCGGCCTGCATTACCACGGCGCGAAGTTCGAAGCGAAACTGGCCGCGTACCAGACCCGTTTCGACGGCTTCATCTATCTGCTCGACACCGGCGCGTTCGAAGAAGACAATCCGGTGCGCCAGTGGAGCCAGGCCGATGCCACCTTCACCGGTTTCGAAGGCGAGGCGATCGCTCATCTGTTCGACGGCGACGCCGGCAGGTTCGACGTGCGCCTGTTCGGCGACACGGTGCGCGCCAAGCTCGACAACGGCGGCGGCAACCTGCCGCGGATCGCGCCGTCGCGCATCGGCGGCGAACTGCGCTGGGACGCCGACAGCTGGCGCGCGTCGCTCGGCGCGACCCGTTACATGAAGCAGGACAAGGTCGCGCTCAACGAAACCCCGACCGACGGCTACACCCTGGTCGACGCGCACATGGCCTATCACTGGGATTCCGGCAACCTGGGTTACGAAGTGTTTCTCGACGGCACCAACCTGACCGACCAGGTCGCGCGGGTGCACACCTCGTTCCTCAAGGACAGCGTGGTGCTGCCGGGCCGCGGCGTCGATTTCGGCGTGCGCGTGTTCTTCTGACCATTGCCGTCGATGCATCGTTTGCGGGGTTGAACCGACTCTCTCCAGGTCGTTTGTAGCACTTCCCCACAGCCCCGAACGCCGGCCGTCGCGCCGGCGTTTGCGGTGCTGGCGCAGATAGGTGTATATACACATAATGACCGACAGCAACGACCTCGTCGCAATCTCCGCACCCTCGCCCGGCGTCTGCACCTGTTTTCGCATGCGCAAGCTTTCGCGCCTGATGAGCCAACGCTACGACCAGGCGCTGGCGCCGGCCGGGGTCAATCTCAACCAGTACTCGATCCTGCGCCGCACCGGCGGCCAGGGCCGGCCCTTGGGTGAGATCGCGCACGAACTGGGCATGGACCGCAGCACCTTGAGCCGCGACCTTAAGCCTCTGATCGAAGCGGGCTGGATTGAAGCGGTCGCCGGCGACGACGCGCGCCAGCGGCGCCTGCGCATCACCCGCGCCGGGCGCAAGGTGATCGACCGCGCGATGCCGCTGTGGCGGGTGGCGCAGGACGAGATTGATCGCGGGCTGGGGGTGGATGGGATCGCGTTGTTGCATGCGCAGTTGGATGCGGCGATTGCGCAGTTGCAGGGGGCGAGTCGGTGATGAGGTCGGTTGCTTGCTCATCCATGCGCCTGGGGCGTGCGGGCAACCGAGGTCGCGCAACGTTACTCCGCGACGAAAGCTGCCTGCGCGACGCAATCTTCTTGGACGACGACGCCCGCAACTTTCTTGGACAACGACGCTTCTGTGTACCACGCAACCTTCGACCGTTGCGCAACCTTTCCACCGTCATTCCCGCGAAGGCGGGAATCCAGTGACTTTCGTGCGTAAGAGTTGGACGTCGGGATATGAGTGCTCTTTGGCCTATGCGCTTAAAAGCAACACACCCAGACTTCAAAGCTTCTCGCACGAAAGTCACTGGATTCCCGCCTTCGCGGGAATGACGGCAAAAGAGTAAGTCACGCGGCTGAGGCAGCAACTGCAACTGCAACTGCAACTGAAATTAGAACTGCTACTGCTACTGCTACTGCAACATGGTGTCCGTGACCCGCACTGAAAACCCCAACGCCGTCCAGCCTCAGCCACCGCCGAGATCCCCATGAGCCCCACCCCCACCGCGTCTGTTGGCCCCAAGCCCGCCTCCTACTGGCCGCTGCTGCTCGCCGCCACCGCGATGCTGATGATCACCATGGGCATCCGCCAATCGCAGGGGCTGCTGATCAAGCCGATCGGTCACAGCACCGGCCTGGGCATCGCCGAGATCAGTTTCGCACTGGCGATCGGGCAGTTCGTGTGGGGCGCGGTGCAGCCGGTGTTCGGCGCGCTCGCCGATCAGCGCGGGCCCGGGCGGGTGCTGGTGTTCGGCGGCGTGCTGTTGATCGCCGGCATGGCGCTGACGCCGCTGGTGTCTTCGCAATGGGGATTGATCGTCACCCTGGGCCTGCTCGGCGCGGCCGGCGCGGGCGCGGGCAGTTTCTCGATCCTGATCGGCGCGACCGCGCAACGCCTGCCGGCCGAGAAGCGTTCGATGGCGGCCGGGGTGATCAACGCCGGCGGCTCGCTGGGCCAGTTCGTATTCGCGCCGCTGGTGCAGGCGGTGATCGCCGCGGCGGGCTGGATGGCGGCGATGTGGACGCTGGCCGTGGCCGCGGTCGCTACCTTGCCCTTGGCCTGGCCGTTGCGACGCCGCGCCGAGCCGGTCGTGCCGTCGGCGACCACGCCCGCCGCCGCGCCCGGCATCGGCCTGCGCGAGCAACTGCGCATCGCCTTGCGCGATCGCAGCTACTGGATGCTGCACGTGGGCTTTTTCACCTGCGGCTTCCACATCGCTTTCCTGGTCACCCATCTGCCCGGCGAGATCGCGTTGTGCGGGCTGTCGGACAACGTGTCGGCGATGGCGCTGGCCTTGATCGGTTTGTTCAACGTCGCCGGCAGTCTGGCGGCGGGCTGGCTCGGCCAGCGCTACCGCATGAAGCATCTGCTCGCGCTGATGTACGCCAGCCGCGCCGCGATGATCGCGATCTATCTGATCTCGCCGCCGACGCCGCTGACCTTCTACCTGTTCGCCGCGGGCCTGGGCGTGACCTGGCTGGCGACGGTGCCGCCGACTGCCGGCCTGGTCGGCAAACTGTTCGGGCCGCGCTATCTGGGCACGTTGTTCGGGCTGACGTTGCTGTCGCATCAGACCGGCGGTTTCTTCGGCGCCTGGCTGGGCGGCTTGGCGATGGCCAAGTTCGGCGACTATAGCTGGATGTGGTACGCCGATATCGCGTTGGCGCTGATCGCGGCGCTGGCGAATCTGCCGATTCGCGAGGCGCGACCGGTGCGGGTGGGTGGGTTGGCGGCGGCTTGATTCGGGATTCGGGATTCGGGATTCGGGATTCGGGATTCGGGATTCGGGATTCGGGGTGATGATTCGATGCTCGGCATTGGAGGTCGAGCACGCAATGAACCCCACCCATGCCCCCCCCTACCGATTCCCCCCTTTGAAAAAGGGGGGCCAGGGGGGATTTGCTCTTGCGATCAGATCGCCGCGTACTGCCGCGAAAAGCGAATCCCCCGCGCCAATCGGCGACGATCGGACTTCAAGCAACGCAGGGCGCAGCCCCCTTTTTCAAAGGGGGCGAATTCTCGTGGTGATTCGTCGATACGCGAGTTGCCGCGGTTAGACAGCGCGCCGCAGTCGATCGGCGAATACGTTGTCGAAGCGACCGTTGCGGCTCTTTACGCCATCTGACACAGCATTGTGCGAAATTCCGAGCAAGCTAAGACGCCTGTGCAGCCGTAACTTATAAGAGGCTTATGCAAGCTCCGCCTCGCTCACCGCTTCAAGCCTGCGCCGCTTTCGCCTCAACGCAATCCGCGCACAACCCATGCACTTCCAAAGTCTGCGCCTGCGGCACGAAACCCAGCGCGCGCGCGCGGCTTTCGAGCAGGTCGACGATGCGTTCGTCTTCCAGCTCCATCGCCGACTGGCAGTTGTCGCAGATCAGGAACGGCACCGCATGCTGGGCGCCGCCCGGATGATGGCAGCCGACGAAGGCGTTGATCGACGCGAGCTTATGGATGAAGCCGTGCTCGAGCAGGAAATCCAGCGCGCGATAAATCGTCGGCGGCGCCGCGGCGTCGTGGGTGGCCTTCATCTGATCGAGCAGGTCGTAAGCCTTCATCGGCTTGCCGGCCGCGGCGATCAGGCGCAAGGCGTGCGCGCGGATCGGCGTCAGCCGCAGCCCGCGTTGCTCGCAGGCCCGCTCGACCTCATGCACGAAGGCGTCGCCGTCGTGGACGTGGTGTTGGGGATCGGTGCAGGCGTGGCTGGTGCTCATTGCGGACTCCGTGGTCGCGGCGCGGTTGAACCTACGCAGGGATCTTAGTAAGGGCGGCGTCGATGCGTTGCAAGGCCCCGGCCTGGCCGGCCAGGTACACCGTGTGGGAGATGTCCGGGCTGACCTGGGTGCCGGTGATCGCCACCCTCAGCGGCTGGGCGACCTTGCCCATGCCCAGGCCCAACGCTTCAGCGGCCTCGTGCAGCGCCGCCGAAACCTTGTCGGCGCTCCATTCGCTCAGCGCGGCCAGACGCGCGCGCGCTTCGCTGAGCGGTGCCTGCGCGGCGGCGTTGAGGTGCTTGGCGACTGCGGCATCGTCGTAAGTCTCCAGCGGGCGATACCACACCGCCGCGCGCTCGGCCATGTCCTTGAGCGTCTGCACCCGGTCGCGCAGCGCGATCACCACGTCGGCCGCAGCCGGACCGCTGCTCAAGTCATAACCGTTGTTGAGCAGGTGCCATTCGAGGTGCTTGCCGACCTCAACCGGATCGTCGCTCTTGAGGTACTGCTGATTCATCCATCCCAGCTTGGCCGCATCCAGGCGCGAAGGGCTGGAATTGACGTCGGACAACTGGAACAGCGCGGTCATCTCCTCGATCGAGAAGATTTCCTGATCGCCGTGCGACCAGCCCAGGCGGACCAGGTAATTGAGCAGCGCGTGCGGCAGATAACCCTCGTCGCGGTACTGCATCACATCGGCCGCGCCGGTGCGCTTGGACAGCTTCTTGCCCTCGTGGTCGAGAATCATCGGCAGATGGGCGAAATGCGGCACCGGCGCGCCCAGCGCTTTGTAGATGTTGATCTGGCGCGGAGTGTTGTTGACATGATCGTCGCCGCGCACGACATCGGTGATGCCCATGTCCAGATCGTCGACGACCACGGCGAAGTTGTAGGTCGGATAGCCGTCGGCGCGGAAGATCACCAGATCGTCGAGCTCGCTGTTGGCGATCTCGATCCGGCCCTTGACCTTGTCCTCCAGCACCACCGTGCCGTCGAGCGGATTCTTGAACCGGATCACCCGGTTCGGATCGTCGCGATACGGCTCGTTGCGATCGCGGTACGCGCCGTTGTAACGCGGCTTCTCCTTGGCCGCCTCGGCCGCTTCGCGCGCGGCCTGCAGCTCGTCCTTGCTCTCGTAGGCGTAGTACGCGGTGCCGGCCGCGACCATCTGCTCGGCGACCTCGCGGTAACGATCGAGGCGATGGGTCTGATAGATCGGGCCCTCGTCGTAGTCCAGGCCCAGCCACTGCATCGCCTCCAGGATCGCGTCGATCGCGGCCTGGGTGCTGCGCTCGCGGTCGGTGTCCTCGATCCGCAGGATGAACTGGCCGCCCGCGCGGCGCGCTTCCAGCCAGCAGTACAGCGCGGTGCGCGCGCCGCCGATGTGCAGGTAACCGGTGGGGCTGGGGGCGAAACGGGTGCGGGTCATGCGGGGCTCGGGTGGATCGGGGAATCGCGCATTTTAACGGACTGGCGGTGGCGATGGCGGCAACGGCCGCGCGACGCCGCGGCCGGGCGCCCGCGCCATCGCGAAAGCGCTGGCCCGCAAGGCTTTCGGCCCATACGAAACGAGTCTTGTGAGCGCTTACCCGCGCCGCAATGGCGCGGTGTTTTAGACTAGCCGCCATGACGACCCTCTTCATTTCCGACCTCCACCTCGACGCAGAGCGTCCGCGGATCACCGAACTGTTCGGCCGCTTCGTGCGCGGCGAGGCGCGCGAGGCCGACGCGCTGTACATCCTCGGCGACCTGTTCGAAGCCTGGGTCGGCGACGACGACCCGTCCGACACCGGCGCCTTCGTCGCCAGCGAACTCAAGGCGCTCGCGGACAGCGGCGTCCCAGTGTTCTTCATCCGCGGCAATCGCGACTTCCTGCTCGGCGCCGACTACGCCGCGCGCGCCGGCATGCGCCTGTTGCCCGATCCGTCGGTGATCGTGCTGTACGGCCAGCCGGTGCTGATCGGCCACGGCGATCTGCTGTGCACCGACGATGTCGCCTACCAGCAGTTCCGCGCGCAGACCCGGCATCCGGCCTGGCAGGCGCAGTTCCTGGCCCAGCCGCTGGCGGCGCGGCTGGCGTTCGCGCAACAGGCGCGCGCGGCGAGCAAGGCGCATCAGGCCGGGCTCAAGGACGACGGGCGCATGGAAACCATCACCGATGTCGCCCCGGATACGGTCGTCGAAACCTTCGCCCGCTACGGCATCGACACGATCATCCACGGCCACACCCATCGGCCGGCCGTGCATACGCTCGAGGTCGGTGGGCGCTCACGCACCCGCATCGTGCTTGGCGATTGGTACGAACAGGGCTCGGTGCTGCGGGTCGATCGCGACGGCATGCAGTTGCAGACGCTGGGCTGAAACCAGCGCCGCGCATTCGCCGTCGAATCGCCAGCCCATGACGGCCGCCACCTACTCTTCAGGCGGCGCCCAGCGCACCGAACGCGCGACCGCTTCGGCCCACTCGCGCGACGCGTCGAGTTCGTCGCTGATGGTCAGCAGCAGCACCCGGCCATCCACCGCGCAGGCCGCGTACAGATGCCGCACGCTCGCTTCGGCGTCTTCTTCCCAGCGCCCAGTGGCCAGAATCTCGTCCTGGGTCCAGGCCAGATCGGCCGGACCGTCGCGATTGGCCGTTTCCAGCAGCTCCGCCGCGGGCGGCAGGCTGCCGTCGGCGGCCGCGATGCTCAGCGAACTGACATAGACCGCGCGCCGGTCGCCGACGTATTGCAGATTGTTGCCGTCGTTGAGCTGCTGTTCCTTGAAATGCCCCGGCACCTCGACGCTCCACGGGCCGCCGTACAGCGCATGCCGGGTCGGCAGGCGCTTATAACCCGGCCCCTCGCGCTGCGGCAGTTCGATTTCCGCGCCGCGTTCAAGCAGCCATTGCAGTTCGTCGCGCACCTCGGCTTCGAGCGCGCGGCGCGGATCGATCGCGCTCGCGCGGCGATCGCTGTCGAGCACGCGCCGCAACACGTCGCGCTCGGCCTGATCGCGAGGACCGACCCAGTTCACGTCGCACCACACGCCCACGCGCGCCAGCCCGCCCCAGAAATCGGCGCCGAAACCCGGCTGCCACCACGGAAAGAATTCGCTGGCCGCGGCCAGCGCCTCGGCTTCGCTCGCGGCGATGCGCTCGAAACGCTGCTCGCTCCAGATCCCCATCGGCGAACCGACGAAATCGCCGATGCGGGGCATCGGCCCGATCGGCATCGACACGAACAGATCCTGCGCATCGCGCCGCTGCAACAACAGTCCGGCCACCTGCCGCAACCAGATCGCCATTTCGGCCTGCAGTCGGGTCAGATCGCGGCCATTCGCATAGCCGGTCTCGTCGCCGTAACCCGCGGCGGCGTCGTCGTCGTCCCAACGCCAGCGCAGGCCCCACTGCGCGGCGATGCGATCGAGCACGTCGAGCAGAAACGCGTGATACCCCGGCCCGACCGTATTGGTGCGCGCGCTGGCGAGCAGGCTGCCGTCGGCGAGCAACTCGATCGACAGCCCCTCCTCGGCCGGATGCCAGGCGAGGGTCGCGCCGTGCTCGCACTGCCACACCTGCAGGCGCTCGCGCAGCACCGGCTCGGGCAGCGCCTCGAGGTAGGTGCGCTGAAATTCGCGCAGCAAGGCCGGCACGCTGGGCTTGGCCCACATGCGCCGCTTCCACGGCGTGCTGACTACCTGAAACCCGATACCCATGCGGCCCCCGACGTTCGCGTCCCCGGACGAATCCTAACGAGTTTTCGCCATGCCGAACGAGGGGTATTGCGGCCACACACACGAACGCCCGGACGGTGCCGGGCGTTCGCTGCTCGCGGCCGCGTGCCATCAATGCACGCGGGTGATGTCATCGCTCAGGTTTGCGCCGATCGCGCCACATCGATCACAGCCGTATCTATCACAGCCGTATCGACCATGACCGCATCGATCAGAACCGCACTTCCGCGGTCAGGAAGGCCTGACGCGGCGCGCCCGACTGCAGGGTGTAGTTCAGCCCGTTCGGATCCGAGGCGACGAAACCGTTGGTGCCGATGCTGCCGAAGTATTCCTTGTCGAACAGGTTGGTCAGGTTCAACTGCAGCTTGAACGCGTCCGCCCAGGCGATGTCCTTCCATTCGTACGACGCCGACGCATCGACCACCCAGAACCCCGACACGTGCGAATCGTTGAGGTAGGTCAGATAACGCTTGTCGGTGTACTTGGCGCCGAGCTGCAATTGCAGGCCGTCGTGGTCCCAGCGCAGCTCGGTCGCGTACAGACGCTTGGGCGCATCGACCGCCTGCTTGCCCTTGGTCCGCACCAGGGTGGTGCCGTCGAGATAGTCCGACTCGTACTGCGAATCGTTGAACGCCAGCGAGTGATACCAGCTGAAACCGGCGAACGGCTTCCACAGCACGGTGATCTCCGCGCCGCGGCTTTCCACGTCGCCGACGTTGGCGAAGCTCGACGCGCAACCGACGATGCCGGCGCAACGCGCGATCGCCAGCAGGCGGTTCTCGAAGTTGACCCGGTACACCGCGACCGAGGCCTCGATCTGGTCGCGGCTGGTGCGCAGGCCGGCTTCGAAGGTCTTGGAGGTTTCCGGTTCCAGCGTGCCGACGGCGGCATTGAACGCGGCCTGCGAGGTCGAATGCGGGCCGTTGACGCCGGTGCGGAACGCCGACAGGTTTTCGCTGTAGGAGCCGAAGATTTCCTCATGCTCGCTCAACTGCCAGCGCGCGCCGAGCTGTGGCAGGAAGTTGTCTTCCGACACCAGCTTGCCGCTGGCGCGGCTGGCGCCGCCGATCAGGGTCTTGCCGTCGGTCTCGACCTTCAACCCCTTGAAACCCGCATCCACGGCCAGGCGGCCGTCGGCGAACTCCATGTGATCGAGCACGTAGTACATGCGCGTGTCGGTGTCGAAACGTTGGCGGAACACCCGCGCGGACGGGTTGCGGTAGAAGAAGATCTCGTCCGGCGGTTCGTTGCGGTTGAGGTCATAGAAATTGCGCTGCACGCCGTGATCGTTCTTCTCCAGCCACAGCCCGGCCTGCAGGCGGTGGTTGCCGATCTGCCAGGTCAGGCTCGGCATCAAACCGGTGCGCTCGATGTCGTACTCGGTGGTGCGCATGCGCAGCGGCACGGTCGGCGAGACCGCGTACGGCGTGGCCCAATGGCCCTGGCCTTCGTTGTTGTGGTAGTACGCCGTCGCCGCGAGGGTCACATCGGCGTTGAGGTTCCACTCCGCGCTCAGATAAGCCAGATCGTCATCGCGCACGCCGCGGGCGATGTAGTACGCATCGTCCAGGCTGGTCACGCCGCCGCGGAAAGTGCCGTTGGCCGCGTCGATCGCGCGCTGCCAGTCCTTGGCGTAGTTGTCCCAGTCCATGCCCAGGCGCTTGGCCGATTCCAGCGACAGGTCGGCGTAGTCGGTTTCGCGACGACGCGAGGAATCGGCGAAGCCGGTGATCCTGAAATCTTCGCCGCTGTAGACGAACTTGCCGTTGAACTGGCTGTTGCGCTGCGGGCCTTCGCCCTTCCACTTGTCGGTGGTGTGGAACACGCCGCTCAGGTAAGCGCTCCAGCCGTCGTGATCGCCGGTGTCCAGGCGCGCGTAGGTGCGGCTGGTCGCGTCGCTGCCGATGGTCTGGGCCAGGCGCACGCCGAAGTCGGCGGACGGATCGGAACTGAAGAAACGCAAGGTGCCGCCGAGGTTGCCCGAGGACGCGGTATCGATCGCGCCGCTGCCTTGCGAGAGTTCGGCGCCGGACAGATTCTCGGCGGTGATCGCGCGGCTGATGTGCAAGCCGTTGTGATTGCCATAGCTCATGTCGCCGAGCGGAATGCCGTCGAGGGTGAAGCCGAGCTGCTGCTGCGAGAAGCCGCGGATGCTCAGCTTGCTCGACCATTCGTAATTGCCCCACGGATCGGAGCTCTGGAAATGCACGCCGGGCAGCTTGGCCATGACCTTGAGCGGGCTGGTGCCGGCCGCTTCGCGTTGCAAATCGGCCTTGCCGAGCGCCTGCACCTGGCGGGTCTGGCCGGTGCCGACCACCGATACGACGTCGAGCGTGGTGGCGTCTTTGCCGGCATCGGCGCTGGCGCTGGTGGATTCGGCAGAACTGGCGAGGTTGGCGGCTTCGGCGGCGCGGCCGTTGCCTGCGTACAGACCAAACAGTATCGAGGCGGCGAGGAGCGTCGTCTTCGTCGTCATGGGGAACTTCCATTGGGAGAGAGTGCCGCCGCACGCGTTGCAGAATCCGCTGCGTGAATCACTCTGGGCGGCTTGAGAGCGAAGCCCGGAAGTCTGTGGGTGACGTGTGAAAGGGATATTTCAGATCGGCGTCAGTTTGCGTCGCCAGAGAGTGAGCTGTGCCGGATACGGGCTGTGACCTGGAGCGAAGCGATACGTTAGTACTCGAAGGATGTCGCTCTTCGCGAAGCGCGCGGTAGTTGGCCCCCTTTGGAAAAGGGGGCGGCGCGCTGCGATGGCGAGAAGTCTGTGCGTTGTCGCTCGCGATCGTGACGTCCCCCGCTAATCGGGACCAGCCAAAACTAGAAGATTCGGCGGCACTCAGGCCCAAGGAGGCCCATCGCCATGAAGAAGTCGAAGTTCAGCGAAGAGCAAATCGCGTTTGCCGTGAAACAAGCCGAGGGCGTTATGGACTGCCCAGAAATTTAAGACACTCGCCAGCCTCAAAGTAAGGCACGTTCAAAGGCCTCGGGACTGAAGCCGCCCAGGTGGCTGTGGCGGCGAGTGAGGAAGTGCCTCGGACAAATGGCTAGCCTGCCCACACCCCAGGCTCTGCGTCATGAAGAATCGTTAATAACCACGATGTCACGAATCCCTCTCAGGGCATCGCCTTCGCCCGGGACAACATCTTTCCCGATACTTTCCAAACAATCAGGCACATGCCGATATAAACAAGCAAGAACGGAAGCACTGCGACACCGTAATCGCCGTCCCCAAGGACGAAGCTTCGGACTGCGAAGCAAGAAACAACCGTGCCCACAAACAGGCAGAGTCCGGACACTGCCTTCAAGGCGCTCCAAAAAAACAGCCGATGCATCTTGACCAATCGTTGCATGGCGCCTCCTATTTCATGAGCGACCTTCGCCGCATTGGCTCAGTAACACGCTCAAGCAGCTCGATCCCGCCAGCAGGGTCCAATATCTGTTCATAAGAGTTCCGTCTCCCGAGTCAAACCGCCCAGCGTGGAATGCGTACGCGCGCTCGACTTTATCCGAGAGCCGCGGTCATTGAAACCGCGACTCCCGGCGCGCAAACCACCGCGTGCTTTCGCGCGACGGTCTCGCGGACGATCGCGTAACCGTCGACTTAATGCGCCTCAGTACCCGCCCTCACCCGCCTTCGGCGGCGGCGCCAGCTTGTAGCCCACCGGCGGCTTGACGCCCATCAAATGCTCGACGAAGTAGTCCCACATCCGCCGTGTGTAATACGGATCGTTGCGAAATAACTCGTGATCCTGATTCGGCAGATACAACAGATCGAAGTCCTTGTTGGCGCGAATCAGCGCCGAAGTCAGCTGCACGGTCACGGCGGGATAAGCATTCTCGTCGAGATCGCCGTACACCAGCAGCAACTTGCCTTGCAGACGATCAGCCAGGCTGGCGTTGTCGAAGGCGCGATACACCGCCGGCACCGCGTCCGGCGCCGGCCGTAAACGCTCGCCGTTACCGTAATCCAGCGGGCCGGTCAGCAGCCGGTCCAGACCCAGCACGCCGCCGGAATACATGCCCTGGAAATTCTGATTGCCGGCCGACGACACCGCGACCTTGTAGAACTCCGGCCGGCGCAGGATCGCGCGGGTCGAGGAATAGCCGCCGAAGGAATGGCCGTAGATGCCGACGCGCTGCAGATCCAGGCCGGGATAACGCGCGGCCAGTTGCTCGATCGCGACGACGTGATCGTCGATCTGGGTGTCGTGATTGAGCCCGTAGCTGACATCGTGGAACGCGCGCGAACGACCCGGCGTGCCGCGTCCGTCGATGGTGATCACCACGAAGCCCAGTCGCGCCAGACTGGAACGCGAGACCGGATTGATCGCCGCGGTCGCTTCGACATAGGCCACCGGCGCATTGGTCACCTGCGGGCCGCCGTAGATCGCGTCGATGATCGGGTATTGGCCGGGCTTGGCGCGTTCGGGCGCGTAGTCCGGCGGAAAGTAGACCGTCGCGTAGACATCGGTGCGACCGTCGGCGCCCTTGAATTTGAGCCGTTGCGGCGGCAGCCAGCCGGCCTCGGCCACCGCGGACACATCGGCGCGTTCAAGTTCGGCGATCACCGCGCCGTCCTCGGTCGAGCGCAGCACGCTGTGCGGCGCCTGATCGAGGGTGGAATAGGTATCGACCACATACTCGCGCGACGGCGACAAGGGATCGGCCGCGCCGCTCGGTGCGAAGCCGCCGCCGGCGTCATTGATGTCGTGATCGGCCTGCTCCGCGGTCAGCAAAGTCGGCTCGCCGCCGTCGAGCGACACGCGATACAAGCGACGTTGATACGGATCGCCCGGCTCGCGGCCGCCCGCGGTGAAATACACGCGGCGGCGGCGTTCGTCCACCCCGATCACCTCGCGCACCGCCCAATCGCCGGCGGTCAGGCGACGAATCAATCGGCCGTCGCGCAGATCGTACAAATACAGATGCCCCCAGCCGTCGCGCTCGGAGTACCACACCGCTTCATCGCTCGCGGCGAGCACGCGCACCGCGGCCGGACGGGTCAGGAAATCGTTGACCTGTACGCGGGTGTCCGAGGTTTCCTCAAGCACTTCGCGCACGACGCCGTCGCGCAACCCGATCTCGACCATGCGCGCACGCGTCGGCCGCCCATCGTTGGCGATCGCGGCAAACACCCGGCCATTGTCCCGCGACCAGCCCAACACGCCGGCTTCGCGCATCGCATTCCACCCGCCCGGAATCGCGATGCGACGCGCAGCGCCGGCCTCCACATCGACCGCGAACCATTCGTCGCGCGCCGGCTCGCGATCGCCCGGCAGAGTCAGGCGCAACTCGTAGGCGACCGGGCGAAAGCCATGCTCCGGCGCGAGCGCGACGAACGGATACGGCAACACCTTGCGTTCGTCGAAACGCAGGCCGAACAGATAGCGACCGTCGGGCGACCACGACACCGCGTACGGCCGGGTCTGGCCGCGGCCCTGCCGGCGCTGCACGCCGCGCATCGCGAAATCGGGCTGCACGCCATAGCCGTAATGGTCTTCGCCATCCGAAGTCAACGCACGCTCGGCGCCGCTGCGCAGATCGCGCAGCCACAGATTGTTTTCGCGCACGAACACCGCGCGACTGCCGTCGGGCGACAACAGCCAGCCCGGATCGATGGGCGTGGTCGCCACGGCTTCGCAACGATACGTGCGCAGATCGCAATCCAGTTCGCGAGCGGCCGCGCCACGCAAGCGCGCACGCAACGCTTCGCCTTCCAAATGCAGCGACAGCAGTTCGGGCGCCGCGGTCGCCGCCGGCAGCGCGGCGCGCATCGCCTCGCCCAATCGCGCCGCGTCGAACAGCGGCCGGCGCTCGGCGCGGACTGGGTCGACCAACACGTATTCGGCCCCGCTCTCGCCATCGCGGCGATACCAAAAGCGGCCGTCGGCGAGCCACTGCGGCGCGACCGTCGCATTCCTGATCCGGCCCTTGAGGTTGTAATCCAGCACGCGCTCGGCGCGCGCATAATCGGCATCGGATAACGCCAACGGCTGCGTCTGACCGACAGCGGACATCGCGGCGCATGCGACCGCGACCCAGATCGCCCATCGTTTCATGCCATCCCCTTCCCCAGGTAGGTATAGAGGAAGATCGCATAACTCAAACGCCCGGACTTTACCCAGCTTGGCTCCAGCATGACGCGCTGCGGCGCAATGCAATCGCTAAAGCTATTTCACTGTGACCAGGCTTGAGTCAGCGAAGCACACGTCGGCAAACCTCACGGCCTGCGCGACCTCGCGCAATTCAATAGGCAGATCGGTACAGGTAATCGGCAGCAGTGGCCTGGCGAGCAATTCGTAGGCGTTCAATGGCCCTTTGATACTCGTGAAATCCGTCCAGTCGTATACGAACACCCCCGCTGCGCGAGCGCCATATAAGAACGGGGGTCAGGCGCGTCGCTCAAGTTCGTCACCGCCTGACCGGGCCGAATGCTCAGGCGCAGCACTCTGTCTTCCACTTCCTCGATAGGAAAGAAGTCTCCGCGCAGAGCTTGCGCCGGAATCGGTCCTTCCCCGGCGGCGATGAAAACCCCTACAAATCCGCGTCCATCGGATGCGCTCCAGGCGCAATCTACCGCGTGTGGATAGTCTTTCTGATTCATCGCAGCGCCCTCGCGCAACTGAACCTCCGCCAGTTCCAGACCACGCATCAAACCACTCTAAGCTGCTCATTGAACCGCCCGGAGTAGCGCCATCCGAGCCGTTCAAACATGTTTACGAACCATTCCAGCGAATCAGCAGAATCCTCGACGCTATCGCCCTGACCAAGAACACAGATCAGCGCCCGCATCGCCGCGTCTTCTTTATCAAGAACGTCGATGCCACGCCCTTTAGCGATCAAGTACTTCCAACAAGACTCACTCGCGGCATCCAGGGCGCTGATTTCGCCCTTTCCCTCGAGCCAATACGAGCCAGCCAGATCCAAAGCATCCTGACCGAGCCGCGGTAACAAATCGCGGATCGTCATCAGACAGCGGCACATGAATATCGAAAGCGCGCGTTCAACCTCGGCCGGACTTTGCTCGCGCGTGACCGAACGGAAAAATTTCTGGACCGAGTTGTGATCAATAGACATGCATGCTCGCCTCAGTATCCACCCCCACCCGACTTCGGCGGCGGCGCCAGCTTGTAGCCCACCGGCGGCTTCACCCCCATCAGATGCTCGACGAAGTAGTCCCACATGCGCCGGGTGTAGTACGCGTCGTTGCGGAACAATTCGTGATTCTGATTCGGCAGGTATAGCAGATCGAAATCCTTGTTGTTGCGGATCAAGGCCTCGGACAGTTGCGCGGTCACCGCCGGCAATGCGTTTTCGTCCAGGTCGCCATACACCAGCATGAGCTTGCCGCGCAGGTTCTGCGCCAGGGTGGCGTTGTCGAGGTCGCGGTAATTTTGCGGAATCGCCTCGGGTGTCGGGCGCACGGTGCGGCCGTTGCCGTAGTCGACCTGACCGGCCAGCAGCCGTTCCATGCCGTTGAGGCTGGAGTACATGCCCTGGTAGTTGTGACTGCCGGCCGAGGACACCGCGACCTTGTAGAACTCGGGACGACGCAGAATCGCGCGCGCCGAACTGTAGCCTCCGAAGGAATGGCCGTAGACGCCGACGCGCTGCAGGTCCAGTCCCGGATAGCGCCGCGCCAGTTCGCCGATGGCGGCGACGTGATCGTCGATCTGCGGATCGGCGAACGCGCCGAAGCTCGCATCGTGGAAGGCCTGCGACCGTCCGGGCGTGCCGCGCCCGTCGATGGTCACCACCACGAAGCCCAACGCGGCTAGGCTGGATCGCGAAATCGGATTGGTCGCCGACACCGCTTCGGCCATGCCGACCGGTGCGTTGGTCACTTGCGGGCCGCCGTAGAACGCGTCGATGACCGGGTATTGCTTGGGCTTGGCGGTCTTCGCCGAATACCCGGGCGGAAAGTACACGGTCGCGTAGAGATCGGTGCGACCGTCGGCGGCCTTGAGCGCGACCCGTTGCGGCGCGCGCCAACCAGCGGCGATCACCTTCGAGGTGTCGGCGCGCTCGAGGTCGAGCACGATCGCGCCGTCGCGGGTCGATCGCAACACGGTGCGCGGCGCGGTATCCAGGGTTGAGAAGTTGTCGATCACGTAATCGCCCGAGGGCGATAGCAGATCGATGCCGTCACCGCCGAGGATCGCACTCGCGCCGACCTCCAGCGCGTGATCGGCGACCTCCGGCGTCAACAGCACCGGGTCGCCGCCATCGAGTGACACGCGGTACAGACGGCGCAAATACGGATCGCCGGCTTCGCGGCCGCCGGCGGTGAAGTACGCCATGCGCCGGGTTTCGTCGACGCCGATCAGGTCGCGCACCAACCATTCGCCCGAGGTCAGGCGACGGATCGGGCGGCCGTCGCGCAAGTCGTGCAGGTACAGATGGCCCCAACCGTCGCGCTCGGAAAACCACACGACCTGATTGCTGCGACTCAACACCCGCACCGCGGCGCGGTTGTAGAGAAAGTCGTTGACCTGCACGCGGGTGGCGGATGTTTCTTCCAGCACGTCACGCGAACGGCCGGTGTCCAGATCGAGTTCGACCAGGCGCATGCGCGCCGGACGGCCGTAATGGGCGATGGAAGCATAGACACGGCGGTTGTCGGCCGACCATCCGAAAATATCGGCCTCGATCACCGGCGACCAGCCTTCGGGCGCGGTGATGCGACGAACCTCGCCGGCGCCGTCGACATCGACCGAGAACCATTCGGCCCGCGCTTGCTCGGCGTCGCCGAACAGGCTCAGGCGGATGTTGTACAACTCCGGCCGATGGCCGCGCTCGGGCGCCATCGCCAGCATCGGATACGGCTGCACCTTGCGTTCGTCGAAACGCGAACCGAACAGGCGCTTGCCGTCGGGCGACCAGTTGACCGCGAACGGCGGCACCTTCCATCGCCCCTGCCGCGACGGCACCGCGTGCAGGGCGAGATCGGGCAGCACGCCGTAGCCGTAGTAGGCTTCGCCGTCCCGGGTCAGGGCGCGCTCGCGGCCGCTGTCGAGATCGCGCAGCCACAGGTTGTGGTCGCGCACGAACACCGCGTGGCGCCCGTCGGGCGATCGCAGCCACAGCGGGTCGGGTGTGTTCGCCGCAATCGCGCGGCATTGGTTGGCGACGACATCGCAGGACAACTGCTGCATCGCATCGCCGGCGAAACGCGCGTGCAATACGCCGGCTTCCACGGCGACCGAAATCGGCTCGGGTACGCGTTCGGCGGCGGACGGCAGAACCGCGCGGAGCGCCTCGCGCATCCGCGCCGGATCGAACAAAGGCTCGCGACTGCGCGCGTTCGGATCGACCAGGATGTACTGCGCGCCCTGTTCGCCGTCGCGGCGATACCACAGGCGTCCGTCGGCCAACCAATGCGGGACGATCTCCGCGTTCTTAAGCTGACCCTTGAGGTTGTAGTCCAGCACTTTCTCGGCGCGCGCGTAATCTTGCGCGCTCAACGACGCGGGCTGCGCCCACACCGGTCCGGCCGCGGCGCACAGCAGCGCGGCGGCCCATATTCCATGACGACTCATGCCATCCCCCTTCCCTTTGATGGAAGGCCGACGATGGCACAGGCCCCAGGGAGCCGGCTTTGCATTGCGAGGCAGTCCGACCGAGCGGTCCGACGCGGCGATCCGGCCTCTAGCGTTCGACGAACGCTTCCAGCATGCGCAGTTCCTCGTCGTCGAAGCCCGCCGCGCTGCGCGCTTCGAAATTGAACGGCCCATACAGCACCGCGCGCGCGTATTCGCCCAGCAGCTCGCGGAAACGCGGCGCCGGGTCGATGCCGGCGCGCTCGCAATACCAGCGGTACCAGCGCGAACCGGCGGCGACGTGGCCGACTTCCTCGCGCAGGATCGTTTCCAGGATCGCCACCGTCGCGCTGTCGCCGAGCGAACGCAGCTTGACGATCATGCCCGGGGTCACGTCGAGCCCGCGCGCTTCCAGCACGCGCGGCACCAGCGCCATCCGCGCCAGGCCGTCGTGCGCGGTCTTCTCGGCCATTTCCCACAGGCCGTTGTGCGCGTCGAAATCGCCGTAGTCGTAACCCAGTTCCTGCAAGCGCGCGCGCAGCAGACTGAAATGACGCGCTTCGTCGTTGGCCACGCCGACCCAGTCGGCATAGAACTGCGCCGGCAGACCGCGGAAGCGGTAAATCGCGTCCCAGCCCAGGTCGATGGCGTTGAATTCGATGTGCGCGATCGCATGCACGAACGCGGCGCGGCCCTCGGCGGTGCCGAAGCCGCGCTTGGGCAGTTCGCGCGGATGCACCAGCGCCGGCCGCGCGGGGCGGCCGGGCATGCGGATCGGTTCGGGCGCGGGCGCGTCGAGCGGCGTGGTCAGTTCGCCGCGCGCGTAGGCTTGCGCGCAGGCGAAGGTCAGCTCGACCTTGGCCTGCGGCGTGGCCGCGTCCAGGCAGGCGCGTGCGGCGTCGAACAGCGAACCCGAGTCGAGCATGGCCGGCGCGCGCTTACGACGCGCGTCGGGTCTTCTTGGCGTCGTCCGAGCGCAGTTGCTGGATGCGCTCGAAATAGCCAGGTTCCACCCCGGTGACGTACTCGCCGTTGAAGCACGACGAATCGAAATGATCGATGCGGTGCTTCGGCCCGGACACCGCCTGTTCCAGCGCGTCGAGGTCCTGATAGATCAGCCAGTCGCAACCCAGCAGCGCCTGCACTTCGTCGTCGGTGCGGCCGTGCGCGACCAGTTCGTCGGTCGACGGCATGTCGATGCCGTAGATGTTCGGAAAGCGCACCGGCGGCGCGGCCGAGGCCAGATACACCTTGCGCGCGCCTGCGTCGCGCGCCATCTGCACGATCTGGCGCGAGGTGGTGCCGCGCACGATCGAATCGTCGACCAAGAGCACGACACGGTTACGGAATTCCAGCGGAATCGGATTGAGCTTGCGCCGCACCGATTTCGCCCGCTCGCCCTGCCCGGGCATGATGAAGGTGCGGCCGACGTAACGGTTCTTGATGAAGCCTTCGCGGTACTTCACGCCCAGGGTGTTGGCGATTTCCAGCGCGGAATCGCGCGAGGTGTCGGGGATCGGGATCACCACGTCGATGTCGTGGTCCGGACGCAGGCGCTGGATCTTCTCGCCGAGGGTCTGGCCCATGCGCATGCGCGCCTTGTGCACCGACACGTCGTCCATCATCGAGTCGGGACGGGCGAAGTAGACGTATTCGAAAATGCACGGCGCGTGCTGGCGCGGCTGCGCGCACTGGCGCGAGAACAGCTCGCCGCGCGCGTTGATCACGATGCCCTCGCCCGGACGTACGTCGCGCAGACGCTCGAAGCCGAGCAGGTCCAGCGCCACCGATTCCGAAGCGATCGCGTATTCGTCCTGGCCACCGGTGTTGCGCTTGCCCAGCACCAGCGGACGGATGCCGTGCGGATCGCGGAACGCGACCAGGCCCAGGCCCAGCACGGTGGCGACCACTGCGTAGCCGCCGATACAGCGACGGTTGACGCCCTCGATCGCGCCGAACGCGGCCTCGGGGGTGAGCACGCGCTGGCGGTCCAGTTCGTGCGCGAACACGTTCAACAGCACTTCCGAATCCGATTCGGTGTTGACGTTGCGGCGGTCCTGTTCGAACACCTCGCGCCGCAGCATGTCGGTGTTGATCAGGTTGCCGTTGTGGGCCAGGGCGATGCCGAACGGCGAGTTGACGTAGAACGGCTGCGCTTCGTCGGAGCCTTCGCTGCCGGCGGTCGGGTAGCGGCAATGGCCGATGCCGACGCGGCCTTCGAGCAGGCGCATGGCCTTTTCGTCGAACACGTCGCTGACCAGGCCGTTGCCCTTGTGCACGCGCAGGCGCGCGCCGTCGGCGGTGGCGATGCCGGCCGCGTCCTGGCCGCGATGCTGCAGCACCGTAAGACCGTCGTAGAGCTGAGCGGCGACATCCGTGTTGCCGACGATACCGAGAATGCCGCACATAGCGCTTGAATCCTGCTGAGATGTCGATGATGCGTGGCGCGCCGGAAAGATTGCCGTGGACGGCGCGCGTTGCGGAACGATTGATGAAGCCGGGTTGCGAACAACGGTTACTGCCAAATGCGGGCGACGAGGAGCGATACCCATCCCTCGCCGAGTGCTGCGATACGTCCGCCGTCCGTGGCCGCTGCGTGGCTCAATTCACGCGTTTGTCGTCTTGCTGTTTCTGCGCGTCGACCCGGGCCGGATCGCCCTGGGTGCGGTTCGCCGCGCCCTGGCTGCCGGCGCCGCGCGGCAACAGATCGCGCATCGCGCCGGGCAGCAGATCCTGCAAACCTCCGCCCGAGGCCTGTTCTTCCGGCAGCGGCTGCGGCAACGCGATGTCGCGCGGCCCGCCGGTGTCTTGGTTGTTCTGGCCGCCGCTCATCCCGGCCGGGATCAGATCGGCCAGCCCACCGCCGCCGCCACCGCCCGCGAGGCCGCCCATGCCGGGCAGCCCTTGCGGCACCTGCTGTTTCAGACTCTTCTCCAGGCTCTTCGCCTCGGACTGCACGGTCGCCTGCAACGAGGTGCCGCGCCCTTCCAGATCGACCTTGCGCGCCATCGCGTCCGGCAAACCGCTGCGCATCAGCTTGGCGCCCGGCATCAGCAGCGCGGCGAGGCTGGACTCGCGCCAGGCGCGTTCGCGCGGCAGCGTGGTCATGCCCAGGGTCACCAGCAAGGCGCAGGCGAAGATCAGGCCGCGGATCGCGCCCAGGCCCAGGCCCATCAACCGGTCCATCTCCGACAGACCGTAGGAATGCGCGATCCGGCGGATCACCAGGCCGATCAGCCCCACCGTGATCCAGATCGCCACGAACGCCAGCGCATAGCCGCCCATGTACGAGGCCCAGCCCATCTGGCCGTCGCCGAGGCTGCGGCCGACTTCGCCGCCGAACAGGAACGCGCCGACGCCCGCCAGCAGCCACGCCGCCAGCGACACCGCCACGCCGATCAGGCCGCGGGCCATGCCCAAAATCGCCGACAGCCCGACGATCAACAACAAACCCCAATCCAATGCCGTCATAGCGTGCCGCTCCTTAGTGTTTCCGCTCGCGGCTCACCGCCGCGACCGCCCTGGCTGCGCGCCGCGATCGCCGATCACGGATGCGGTTTGACCAAGGCATCGCCGACCCCGAGCTTGCTCGCGACCTGGGCCTTGAGCTTGTCGGCGTCGGCACGGTTGACCACCGGACCGATGCGCACGCGGTTGAGCGTGCCCTTGTCGGTGCGGACCTGTTCGACGAAAGCGCTGAATCCGGCGGCGCGCGCGCGGTCGCGCAGCTTGTTGGCTTCTTCGGCGTTGCCGAAGGCGCCCAGTTGCACGGCGAAACCGGTGGCCGCGGCGGCCGGCTTGGGTGCGGCCGGTTTGGTTTCCGCTGGTTTGGCGGCGACCGGCTTGGTGTCCGGCTTGATCGGTTCGGCCGGCTTGGGCTTTACCTCGGCCGGCTTGGCGGCGACCGGCTTGGGTGGTTCGGGCTTGGCCGGCGTCGGCGGCAGCGGCGTGGGCTTGGCCGGCTTGCTTTCGGCCAGCGGCTGCGGCGCGCTGACCGCCGGCTTGGACGCGGCGGCCGCGGGCGTGCTCAGCGCCGGATCGGCGGCGTCGGCGTTCAGGACCACGACCTTGGCGCCGATGTCGTTGCGGACCTTCGCCGAACTCAGGCGCGCGGACTCGGCGTCGGCCTGGGTTGCGAACGGTCCGATCCGGACCCGGTACACGGTGCGGCCGGCGGCGCTGGCGACGGTTTCCTGATAGCCCGGCAGGCGCGCGGCCTGCAGCGCGGCGATCACCCGGTCGGCATCGCCGGCGCTGGCGTAGCTGCCGAAGCTGACCGCGTAATCGCCACCGGCGGTGGACGCCGGCAGCATGCCCTGGTTGCCGGCCGCGGTGTCCACGGTCGGCAGGGTCTGGCCGTCGCCAGCGGGCGTCTGTTCGGCGGCGGGCGCGGGATGATCCATGCCGACCACGCCGCCGTGGGGCGCATCGCCCGGGATGACCAGCGGCAGTTCGCGGGTTTCGAGCTCGCCACTGCCTTGCGGCTGGTCGGGCAGGGTCAGCGGCACGTCGGAGGCGCCGCTTGCCGGCGCCGGCCCCTTGATCAGCATGGGCAGAAAGATCACCGCCAGCGCGACCAACACCATCGCACCGATCAATCGCTGTTTCAGGGCAGGTTCCATCGCTACTCGATCACTCTCAAGGCCGGATGCCGGCGCGAATTATACCCCCGAGTGGGCATCGGTCCGGTGTACATGGCCGGGTCGGAGCGTTGTATTCAGGATAACGGGGCGTGCCAGACGTCGTTTTTAACGGCGATGCGATGCCGCGGCAGCCCCTGTAGGAGCGGCGCGAGCCGCGACCAACCGAAGTGGCCGAATACCACTCAACCCACCGAAGCCGTAGCGCCCGGCAAGCTCTCGCTCCGAATGCTCGCAGTGAATTGCCTTCGGACGGGGGCGCTTGCGTACGTGACTTCGGTTGGTCGCGGCTCACGCCGCTCCTACAGGGGAAGCATTCGCCGAATCGTCGTTCGTGAAAGCGCCGGACTCAGTCCGCCCCCAACCACGCCAACGCCGCCGCCGCGGTATGAAACGACCCGAACACCACAATCCGATCGCCCTCGCCCTCGCCCGCCTGCGCCCGCGCCGCCCGCAGCGCCGTGGCGACATCGGCATGCCGCTGGCCCTCGCCCGCCGCGCTACCCCTCAAGCGTTCGGCGAACGCATCCACATCGATTCCGCGCGGGCCGCTGTCGGCCAATCCGGCGATATACCAATCGTCGACCTGCTCCGCGAGCGCGTCGACCACGCCGACCACGTCCTTGTCGCCGAGCGCGGCGAACACCGCCCGCACCCGCCCGGTCGTCGGCGCGGCCCGCAACCACGCCGCCAGTTCTCGCGCGGCCTGCGGGTTGTGGCCGACATCGACCACGATCTCGACCCCGTCGCGCTCGAACCGCTGCAACCGCCCCGGCACCCGCGCCGCGGCGACGCCCTCGGCGAACTGCAAGCGGGTCGGCGATGGCCGCAGCGCCCGCAACGCGGCGATCGCGACCGCGGCATTGCGCCGCTGCGCGGGCGCGGCCAACGCAGGCGCTGGCAGTTCGACCCGATAGCCGACCTCGCGCCAGCGCCAGTGATCGGTTCCCGGCGTCGATTCGAAGAAGAAATCGCAGCCCGCGCGCACCGCCGAGGCGCCGATCGCATAGGCATGGCCGAGCACGCTCGACGGCGGATCGTCGTCGCCCAGCACCAGCGGCTTCCAGGCGCGCGCGATCCCGGCCTTTTCGAAACCGATCGCCTCGCGGTCGTCGCCCAGATAATCCTGATGGTCCAGATCGACCGTGGTGATCACCGCCACGTCCGGATCAACGATATTGGTCGCGTCCAGGCGCCCGCCCAGGCCGACCTCCAGAATCGCCAGATCCAGCTTGGCCCGTTCGAACAACCACAGCGCCGCCAGGGTGCCGTATTCGAAATAGGTCAGCACGACCTCGCCGCGCGCGGCTTCGATCGCCTCGAACGCGGCGACGATATCGGCATCGTCCGCATCGCGTCCGTCGATGCGGATGCGCTCGTTGTAGGCCAGCAGATGCGGCGAGGTGTAGGCGCCGACGCGGCGGCCCGCGGCGCGCGCGATCGCCTCGATGAAGGCCACCGTCGAGCCCTTGCCGTTGGTGCCGCCGACGATGATCACTTTCTTGCCCGGGCGCGTGAGGCCCAGGCGTTGGTGGACGTCGCGGATGCGCTCGAGCCCCATGTCGATGGACTTGGGGTGGATGCGTTCGATGTGGGAGAGCCAGTCGGCGAGAGTGCGTTGCATGGTGCGAATTCTCGCAGAGAACGCGCGAATTCGCCGGCTCGATTGATCGGCCGGCACCGGTGGTCCGATCGCTCAGCCGCGCCGCCACGCCGGACGCGCCGCCGGATCGGTGGGCGCTTCCGGATTCTCCGGGACCAACCGCGAGGGGCCCAGCGGACGCTTCGACGGGGTCTGCCTCGGCGGCAATGGCGGCTCCGCCGACAACTGCTTCGGCATCGGCGCGCCCGGGTACTGGCGCGGCCAGTCGCGCACCATCCGTTCCAGCTTCGCGCAGTCCGACGGCTTCGCCGCGCCGCACAGCATCCGGCTGGCGTAGAACGACTTCTTGCCGTCGCTGACCAGACGCTGGCGGATCAGCGAGGGCGCGGCCGGATGGCTGTCTTCGATCAACAGCCACTGAAACGCGCCGCGATCGTCGCTGATGCGCAGCGCCGGCCAACCCAACTCGCCACCGGGCGCCTCGTGACCGTCGCGACGCGCCTTGATCATCAGCTCGGTCGCACTGCCCGCATCCATCGGCAAGGCATCGGGCAGGTAGCCGTCGAGGCTGCCGTCGCGCGCGGCGGTCACTTCCGGCACCTGGGCGAGGGGCCAGACCCGGTCCCATTCGGCCTGCGCTCGGGCGTGATAGTCGGCCATCTGCTGCGGCGTGGGCCGGGCGAAGTCGACCGGCAGCCGCACCCGCGACGGCACCGCGGCGCCGTCGCGATACTCGGGGCTCAAGCGCCAGTCTTTCGCGGTCTCGACCGCTGCATGGTCCAGCGCCGCGTAGCCCGAGTCGGTCTCGATCCAGACCTGATCGACCTGGCCGCAGCGGTCGATGTCCAACACCAGGGTCACCCGGCCGGCGGCGCCGTAAACCTCCATCGGGTACTTCGGCGTCGGCTGCGACGGCCCGCCAACGGGACAGCCGGCCGGCATCGGTGCTCCGGCGCCGGGCTTGATCGTTTGCGCCGCGACCGGCGCGGCGATCAGCGTGGCCAGTACGGCCGCATACCTGCTTGCGAATTTCGACACTGCTCTTCCCCGCTCCAGCACCGCCTCCCGCGGCGGCTGGTATTGCAGCACAAGCGCGAGCGCGCTGGGTGTTTGCGTGGGCTGTAGGCCGAATACGACGCGAAGGGGCGAGTGCTCGCGAGGTCCGCATTGGCGCTGCAATCTGAAACGCAGTCGCGATCCAATCGGCCACCTGTTATGCCTTATGGCTCTGTCAGCGTCACTGCTGGTGCTGGCGAATCCACGCTTTGGATGGGTTCGAATCCGAAGTCGCGCCTACCTTCCAGCGCTGCGAGGCTTGTAACTCGCGTTAGCAAACGCACACCCGTAGGGCGGTGCACATGGATGTGCGCCGTGCGCCACCGAGACAGGATGTCTCGTGTGGCGCATGCCTGCGTCCGCTCCGCGCTTGCGGGCCCTTGAATCACAAAAAGCGTTTTTCTTTGGTTACCTTTCTTTTGTCGCTTTTGACAAAAGAAAGTAACTCGGCCGCTTGCGGAC